>CAVONS010000001.1:0-113232 GCA_963697345.1 uncultured Actinomycetes bacterium
GGCGATATGACGCGCCCCTGGCACGGGATGACCCCTCGGTGGGCGGGGCCTTCTTCCTGCTGCAGGACCATCCTGGTGGCATGTGTAGCCGCCTCACTGGGCATACCCCCGGCCGCATTGACCCCGCAGCTGAGGCGAACCTAACCTTTGCAGCCAACGGGTGCGGCCCGCGGTTCGCCCTTGGGCAGTTGTGGAGGTCGCACTTGATGAGGACCCCGACGGGGGTTCTGCTACTGAGGGCCCGCCGTGCGAGTCCACGCTCCCGGCGGGCCCTCAGTCTCCTCAGGGCTCGGAGGGCAACTTGTACATCAAGACCAAGAAGTAGGTCCTCAGGAAGGAGCCCCCGCCGCACCCCCTCCCCCTCCCGCGGCGGGGGCTTCCTGCTGTCCGCTCACCGTCGATTCATGCGTGTCTTTGAGTGGACTCGCAAGGGCACCTTCATATCCGCCTACGCTGCGACAGCGTCCATCGGGGGCGTAGCGACGCACGCCCGCTACGCGGCGATGTCGCGCCTTCTCGACGGCAGATCCCTCGCGAACCGACTCGTCGGCATCCTCCACGGATGTCTCGCCCACGGCACCACCTACGACGAAGCTACCGCCTAGCATGTCCAACAGGACGCCGGAACCCGAGCCGCTTGACACGTTGGAACCGTGGGATGTCTATTCCGGCATCGGCGGCCCGCGTGGCTGTCGACAGCCCGTGGCGCAGTCTCGATCACCCTCGGTGAGCGAAACCCGACGGGCTGCCCGGCCGCAACGTCGGTACCTGCCTGGTTGGGAGCGCGGTGATCGCATCGTCCTGTGGTGGCGTAGCCCAGAGGACATTGGGTCGGTTCGAAGGCCCCTCAGAATCAACCATTATCGGGCGTCCGTCGGGAAGTCGTGTCCGCTTGGGCGGGGTTTGCGGCCGGGGCTGATGGTGGGCACGAGTTCTGGGCTGGGTGCACATGGTGGTCAGGGCACGGGCCAGTAGTGGCCGACCTGGTGCCGTGCGACCTGCTCCCCCAAACTGATACGCAGGAAGGATGGACTACCGCCTTGGCTATGCCCGCGTCTCGACCCACGCCCAAGACCCCCAACTGCAGTTGGATGCCCTGACGGCGGCCCGTGCGGACCGCATCTCCGTCGACCACACCTCAGGGGTGGCAACCCGACGCCCAGAGCTCGACCGTCTGCTTGACAACGCCCGCCCCGGGGACACCGTCGTGATCTGGCGGCCCGACCGACTCGGCCGGTCCATGAAGCACCTGCTCGACCTGATCGAGGACCTCGAGCAGCGCAACATCGCCCTGGTGTCGCTCAACGAGCAGATCGACAGCACCAGCCATCTGCTCGCCGCCCTGGCAGCGTTCGAACGTGACTTGAGGGCCGACAGGCCGGCGTCGGACCCTTCGCGCGCGGCCTGAGCGCGGCGAGCACGCCCAGGCGCACCCGGCCCGTCGAAGCCTCTGCCCCCGGTGTCCCGGCCGGGTTCCCGGTGGGTCGAGCTGGCCGCCCACAGCCGGTGGTGCTGCCCCGAGGATCCGCTGACTGGTCCGGGCGCCCACGGCGGGAGCGTCGGTCAGAGCCCCCACATGCGGGCTGGAGCCGGGCTCACCGCCGCGCCTCGCAGGTCAATGGGCCCTGGCGGCTCAGCGCTCGATCGACCAGCTGCGCACGTTGACGGCGCGCGCTCCGGCGACGACGTTCGAGCGGGGGTCTGACACCTCCACGAGGGCAGTCCCGGCCAGCTTCCACGGTGCGGCGCGGACAGGGCCAGTGCCGGTGCAGGTCCCCTGGGGACAGGTGTAGGCGCGGAGCAGGACCGTCAGCGGGCGCGGGAGGTTGATGACCGGGCCCGTGAAGCTGGCGACGGTGCCAACTGAGTTGGTCAGCTGCCTGGCCACCAGCCCTGAGGAGATGACGGGAGCCGATACCCGGTCCTGGCCCAGGTCGATGGCAGCGCGAGGGGCGAGCACCGTCCCCTGGATGTGGAACCTGGCCAGCCCATCGGTCGGTGTCACCTGGACCAAGGGGCACGCGCCCGCGCCGGGGTAGGCAGTTGTCGGGACGGCCACGCAGTTGGCGCCGTCGATCAGGGTCGTCTGCTTGCGGAATCCCTCGGGCAGGCCCCATCCCATCGCGATCTGGACAGTGTCCAGTGAGGCAGTCAGTTCCCCACGGTCCGTTGTCTCGACGGTGTACTCGATGCTCGCCCCGTCGAAGCCGTACGCGGTGACCTCGTCCTGAAGGGCGCTTGTGGCAAGCAGGTCGATCGTATCGATGCGGTACTTCTTGCGTTGCTTGTCAGGGTTGGTCCCCAGGCCTGGGGTGAACCCATCCGGGGCGGCGGGCGGTCCCACCGGCGGCGCACCGGCCCGCAGGGGCGTCACACGCACCTGGATGAAGGCCACTGGGTCCTTCGGAGAGGAGTTCGACTTCCGCGGCTCCCGGTGGCGCACGTAGACGTTGGCGTACGTCAGGACCGCACCGGCCGGGATGGTCGAAGCCGGGCTGGCTTCGGAGGGCAGGTACCCGGTGAACTTCAGGTACCCACGCTCCCCCTTGTCGGTCGGCTGGTTCGTTCCGTCCAGGGACGCCGTGGCCGGCTTGTTGTCCCACTCGACGACTCGGTTGCGCTGGCTGGCGTTGTTGCCGAAGCCGACGACCTTCGGGTCCGACGACAGACTCGCGGTTCCAGATTCCATCTTGAGCACCCCGGCAGGGTTCTCCTTGCTCTTGCTCGGAGCATTCGCCGGCCCCGCCGTCCCCGCGCCGCTCGAGGACGCGGACTCCACATCCTTGTCCCCGCCCATGATCGCCACCGGCGGAGCGCCGCCCGCCGCGTCCCCGGGTCCGCAGAGCTCGACCTGCCCGGCAGAAACCGACAGCCGGCTGTCGCCGCCGAAGACGAACTGGACCCCGTTGTTCGCCGCGGCGACCAGCGGGCTGGTGCAGCTGCCGGGGATCGCCACGGTGGACGGGCGCCCGGGCTTGGTCGTCCCGCCTCCCACGATCCGTACGCCGGGGGAGTTGATCCTCCACACATGGCTCCCCTTCGGGTGGCCGGGCTCGCCGTTGTGGAAGTCGAAGTAGTACGCCGCCCCGCCGGTGTCACCGGGGAACCAGAACGTGCTGTCGGTGCATGAGCTCATCAGGGAGTTCAACGCGGCAGCGTCGTCGTAGAAGCCTGCCTTGAACGTGATCGTCGACCCGTTGCCCGGACAGGTCGGCACCGTCCGACGGGTCATCCCCGAGGTCGGCTGGGTCACAATGGGGCTCGACACCGGCTGTGCGGAGCAGTCCTTCGAGGTGCCCGTGATCGAGCCGGTGCACCCGGCGACGGCCGCGACCGCGCCGTTCACCACGACCGCGCCGGGTGAGGCGGAGATCGTGGAGTTGCTGGACAGTCCTCCAGCGACGGCCAGGGTTGAGGTTCCGCGGTGGATGATGCCGACCTCGCCAGACTTGGCCCCCGTCGCGGTGGCCAGCACCGCTCGGCTGGGCGCCGCGGTGATCGCAGCGCTGTTGGCCCCGCTGCCCGGGTCGGGCTCGCACGTGACGGTCACGCTGTCGGCGCCTCCGGTGCCGGGGACCTTCACGGTCGGGCAGGGATCGGGCGAGGACCCGGCCCCGCTGTCCACGAAGGTGCTGTTGCGCAGCTGGTTGACCCCCGCCTGCAGCGCCCCGTCGACGGCGAAGTCGCTGGCCACCCGACTGTCCGCAACGCTGGTCGCGGTGATGCTGGCACCGGCGTAGCTCAGTGTGGCCGCCGATACGAACCCGATGAAGATCAGCAGGCCCATCACCAGGATCAGGGAGGCCCCTCGGTCGTCACGTGCTCGTGCCCGGTTCATGAGGTCCGCCGACCCGCGCTGATGGTGTGGGTGGAGCCGTCCTGTCCGGTTGTGGTCAGCGACACCGACATGGCCGCGCTTGCGGCACAGCTCACGGCCGAGCCGCCGGCGCCCTGGCAGGTGACCGAGGGGGTGGTGGCCAGGCCAGTGGCCACACTGACCTGGTCCACCGCGACCGCAGAGGGGCTGGTGCAGGCCCGCCGGATCAGCTCGGCGCCGTCCAGGCCCAGAACGTAGCTGACGGTGGTGAGTCCTGTGGGGACCCCGGGTCCCGCGTAGTCGGTGCCCTGGAACTCAACGACGAGTCTGCTGGCGGCCGGCCCGCAGGCGGGGGCGCTGGTGCCAGTGAACCCCGGTTGGTTGTTCGCGGCGAAGCTGTTGGCGCCGTGGGCGTCGGCCAGGAAGAACGCGGAGGTGAGCTGCAAGTCGCCCGAACGGTTGAGGCGGGTATTGGCCTCGGAGGTGGTCTGCATCGCCACGATGATGGCCGACGTGATCCCGGCGGCCACCAGCCCCAGGATGGAGATGGCGATCGTCAGTTCGATCAGTGTGAACCCGCTCCCGCCGCGCTCGTCGGAGGTCATGAGCACCCGCCCTGGCTGATCGCCGTGCACGGGTTGCGGTTCACGACCCAGATCTCCTCCGACGTGCCCTGCAGGCCCAGCCCGGCTGTGCTGACCCGCAGTCGGTAGCGCTGCAGTCCGGAGTCTGTCGAGCAGGCTGACCCGAATGCGACGGCGGCCGTGTTCCAGTGCTCCACGGCCAGGACCGATGCGGTGTACTCCACGCCGCCGGTGCGGCTCGTCCATGTGGGTGCGCTGCCCGACCATCCGGTGGGTGCCGGGGCGGTGGCGGTCGTCGACGGCGAGGCGCAGGGTCGGTAGGGAGCAGTGGCGAGACGCTCAGCCCACGTCCGGGCCATGGACGAGCTCAGGACCGTGCCCTCATTCTGCGCCGATGCGCTGGCCGTCAGCATCACCGTGCCCATGAGGCTCACCGCGCTGACACCCATGATCATCACGGCGAGCAGCAGCTCGACCAGGGTCTCGCCCTGATCAGCGCGGCGCCCAGTAGCCGTCATGTCAGGTTCGTCGCCCTGAAGATGCCGTACATCGCCGAGACCAGCGCGATCGCGACGAACCCGACGATGCTGCCCATGATCAGGATGACGGCCGGCTCCACGAGGGTCGCCAGGCGCTTCACCTGGTAGTCGAGCTCCCGTGAGTAGAACTCCGCGGCAACCTCGAGCTGGCGGTCGAGGGTTCCGGTGTCCTCCCCGACCCGGATCATCTGGATGGCCATCCGGGGGAACCTGTGCGTCGCGGCGATGGGGCCGGACAACCCTGCCCCGTCGATCATCTGGGACCGTGCCCGCATCAGTGGGTACTCGAAGGCAAGGTTGTTCAGCGAGGCGGTGGCCACGTGCATGGCCTCCGGGAGGGGAACCCCGGCGGTCACCATCGACGACAGGATGCGGGTGAACCGCTCCGTGGCCGAGTTCACGATCGTCGAGCCGAGCACCGGCAGCCTCAGGACAGCTCGGTCGCGCAGGTGGCGACCCCGGCGCGTCCGGATCCCGATGACGTAGGCCAAGATGCAGGCCGCCGTCACCAGGGCGATCAGCCACCCCCACTGCTGGACGAAGTCACTCACGGACAGCAGGAGGCGGGTCGGCGCCGGCAGCTCGGCGTCAAGGCTGGCGAAGAACGTCTTGAACTTCGGGAGCACGAACCCGGTGAGCACGACGACAGTTCCCACGGCCATCACGGCCACGATGGCTGGGTAGACCATGGCGCTCTTGAGTTTGCGGCGGGCGTCGAGGTCCCGCTCGAGGTAGACGGCCAGCTGGTCCAGGACGGTGTCGAGCTCTCCGGTCAGCTCGGCGGACCGCAGGATTCCCCGGTAGTAGGTTGGGAAGTCCTCGGGGTGCTTGTCGAACGCCTCGGTCAGGGTCGCGCCGGCGCGCAGGTCGGCGATGATCTCGTCGAGGACACGTCGGACGCCGCGGCTGTCGGATCCCTCGCTCAACTCCGTCATCGCGTCGAGGACCGGGATCCCTGCCCGGATGAACGCTCCCAGCTGCTGGGACAGGTGCATCAGGTCCTTCGGCTTGATCCGGGGTGGGGTCACCTCCACGGCAAGCAGGCTCTTCCTGGCTGTCAGTGACGTGACTGCGAGGTCCTGTTCCTTGAGCAGGAACCGGGCATCCGACATGGTCCGGGACCGCTGCTTGCCCGTGAGGGTGTCACCTGCGGGGGTGATCGCGGTGTACTGGAAGGTGGGCATGTCACGACCTAGAGGGTGTAGATGCTTCGGATGATCTCGGCGATGGTGGTCTGGTCCTCCTCGACCAGACGGATCCCCTCTGCGCCCAGGGTGCGCATCCCCTGATCGATCGCGAGCTCCCGGATGTCGGCGTGGGTGGTTCCCGGTGCCACGAGCAGCTCCTTCATCTGGGACGACAGGGTGAGAAGCTCGTAGACCCCGACCCGACCGGTGTAGCCGGTCTGGGCGCAGTAGTTGCAGCCCCTCCCATGCCAAAACGTGGCCTTCGGGTGGCCGCCGCCCCGCTCGTAGTACGACAGCTCCTCGGGTGAGGGGGTGTACTCGACGCGGCAGTCCTGGCAGATCTTGCGCACCAGGCGCTGGCCGACGATTCCCAGGAAGGACGCCGAGATCAGGAACGACTCGATCCCCATGTCGATGAACCGGTAGAGCGAGGAGACGGAGTCGGTGGCGTGCACCGAGGACAGCACGAAGTGGCCGGTGAGGGCGGCCTGGATCGCGATGCTGGCCGTCTCGACGTCGCGGATCTCGCCGACCAGGATCATGTCGGGGTCCTGGCGCAGGATCGATCGGAGTCCTGCGGCGAAGGTGACGCCCGCGGCCTCGTTGATCTGGATCTGGTTGATCGAGGGGAACACGTATTCGACCGGGTCCTCTATGGTGGTGATGTTGTTCTCTGGGCTGTTCACCTCGTTGAGCGAGGCATAGAGGGTGGTCGTCTTCCCGCTTCCCGTGGGCCCTGCGCACAGGACCATGCCGTAGGGCGAGCGGAGCATCTCCCGGTAGGCGGCCAGGGTGTCACCGACCATCCCGAGGTCCTGCAGCCGGTAGAGCGCGCGGCTCTTGTCCAGGATGCGAAGCACAACCTTCTCGCCCCAGACCACACCGGTCGTCGAGACCCGGATGTCGATCGAGCGCTCGTCGACGGTCATGGCGATCTGCCCGTCCTGCGGCCGGCGGCGCTCTACGATGCTCATCCCGGCCATGATCTTGACCCGGCTCGCCAGCGCGGAGGACATGCTGCCCGGCAGCGAGAGCACCTCGTGCAGGGCGCCGTCGATCCGGAAGCGAACCCGGACCTGGTCCCCCTGGGGCTCGATGTGGACGTCGGAGGCGCGGTCGCGCAAGGCCTGGGTCAGGATCATGTCGACGACCCTGACCACAGGGGCGTCACTGGCAGCGGCCTCGATGGCCATCGACGTCGCGGTCGCAGTCTGGCGCATGCCGTGAACAGCGGTGAATGCGTCCACCTGCGCCGTGACGTCGGCCAACGCGTGGTTGGTGGCGTCGATCGCCCACCGCACCTCGGCCTCGGTGGCCAGGGCCAGCCGGACGTTCGCTCGCAGTGCGGTCTGCAGCTCGGGTGCCACCTTCGGGCCTGGGTTGCAGATGGCCACCAGGATCGTTCCGTCGGGATCCCGAGAGACGGGGATGGCGCCCAGGCCGCGAGCGACGGACTCGCTGAGCAGGACAGCGACGCCGGGGTCCGGAGTGGCCTCATGCAGGTTGG
The DNA here is from genome assembly GCA_963697345.1 of uncultured Actinomycetes bacterium. Classification (GTDB taxonomy): domain Bacteria; phylum Actinomycetota; class Actinomycetes; order S36-B12; family CAIYMF01; genus Prado023. The sequence goes on from CAVONS010000001.1 coordinate 7,635, forward strand.
CCATGGGTAGTTCCAACTGCTCGGCGAGGGCGGCCACGACCTCACGCTCGTCGACAAGGCCCATCTCGGTGAGCAGCTCACCCATCCGCTTGCCCGATGCGCTCTGCTTGACCACGGCCTCGGCCAGCTGGCCGGCAGTGATCGCACCGCGGCGCAGCAGCACCTCACCGATGGGTACGGCGCCGGCCCGAAGTGGGGTCTGGGCGGGGGCATCGGCGACCGCCGCGGCTCCCGATGACGGCAGGGTGTCCACGTGGTCAGCGTCCCGACGGAAACGCATCAGAACTCCTTCTCACCGCGCGTCGGGCTCAAGCACGCGGGCGTGCCGTCCCACGAGCCGGGCGCCGCTAGGTGTGGCGGGATGCGGCGTTCCTGGCGTCGGGAACTGCGGGCCGGATCGCGCACCCATCCGGCGTTCCCGGCGCGCCTACACCGGCGGGCATGGTCGAAGGCCCAGCGCGCATCGAATCCCAGATCGCGATGCTGTGGGAGGCCGGCGGTACGGATCTGCACCTCTCGGCCGGCGCCTGCCCCATGTTGCGAGTCAATGGCGAGCTGCAGGCCGCTGAGGGGACCTCGCCGTTGTCCCCGGCCGAGATGGAGGGGCTGGTGGACACCCTGGTCACCGATGGACAACTCGAAGCCTGCCAGCGCTTGGTGCCCCGGGTCGATGGTGGCCAGGTGGCTGCCTTCGAGGTCTTGATGGCGAGCTCGCCGGTGCGCAACCTGATCAAGGACGGCAGGACCAACCAGTTGCGGAACCAGTTCATGGTGGGCCATCGCGAGGGCATGGTGACTCTTGAGGAGTCGTTCAACAGCCTTATCCGGGACGGGGTCATCTCGCGTGATCAGGCTGTGGCCCGCTCGGCATTTCCCAATGACCTGCTCCGCGACTGAATGCCCCAGAACAGCCAACGGCCCAGCCAGGGGCGGGCCTGGCGGGGCCGTGGTGGTCATGAGGGCTACGCGACCTTGCAGGTTGCGGAGACGACGCCCTTGTTGCTGACATTGATGCCGCTGGGTGCGGACTCGAGGTACTTGGCGGTCACGAGCGCGGTAATGCTTGTGGCGGGGTTGCCGGTCTTGGCCTGGTAGGCAGTCGCGGCCACCTGGACGGTCTTGAGGTTCGCCTTGCAGGCTGCCACTTCGGAGTCGGCGCGGAATGTTCCGACACCGAACACAACAATGCCGCCGAGCACGCCCAGGACGACGATCACGATGAGGAGCTCGATCAAGGAGAACCCACCCTCGTTGCTCCGTGCTGCCTGTAGTCGCGAGAACATGCCGATCACCTTCGCCTTCCTAGGCGGTTGAGTTGGGTCCGGCCAAGCGGTCGGACATGGGTTCTGATCGTCCTCTGATCGGGTGAACTTGAGCCCAGGCGGTGAAGTCGTGGGCTCCCGGAGGGTTGAGCACGAGAGCCGTCGAACTACGGGGGCGCGCGGGTGGTGACACACCCCTTGTGCGGGTCAGGCCGTGGGCTTCGACGGGCGGTCATCTGGGCCCGCCGGGCCCGGCGGCGCGGCGATCCATCGCCCATGACTCCCATAACGTGGAGGATCTGGCGGCCGAGGAGTTGGCCATGCACTACGAGGAGGACGAGTCCGCCGCCGGCCTGGGCAACGACGACCTTCCCGAGAACCTGCGCTCAGCGCTGGCTGAGTAGTCCCGGGTCGGGCTCGAAGCACACAGGGAACGGTCGATCGGCATCGTCGGAAAACCCGACCAGAAACGCACGCGCCCCAAGCCCGAAGCCGATCTGCTCAAGACAGGTTGCGGGTTGTCCTCTCCCAGCCGGCACGGAAGTGGGGCTGGAATCCCCACATGAACTGCGTGATCGATTACCGCATTCGGCCATCGTTCCCGATGAGATCGATGCACGCCATCACCCAGGACTCGTACACGGAAGAGTCCACGGCCCCATCGGGTTGACGGTCGTTGGCCCTGCGTATCCCGGGCGGCACTGGCTCCGACGTGAGCGTCTACCTGGGCGCAACGCGGCTACTTGACGATTGTGGGTAGGGCCGGTGTCTGGCCAGACTCGGTCCAGGTGCTCGGCGGGAGGCTCTCTTCGCGGCTGCCCACCAGCGTGATCGGTGTGGCTCTCTACCGGTCTGCGTTCCCGTCGGGCACCGTGCCGGTGCGTGGCTCAAGAGGGGACTGCCCCGCTCTCAGTAGCAGTGCCCGCCCGGCGTTCTCAACCGACAACGACGGGAAGGGCGAAGCTCATGGCGAGGGTGTTCATCGGGGTTGATCCCCACAAGCTGTCGGCGACGATCGAGGTGGTCGACGACCGGGAGACGGTGCTGGCGACCGGGCGGTTCACCACGGACAAGGCCGGGTACGCCGCGATGCGACGGCACGTCGCAGCGTTCCCGGAGCGGATGTGGGCGGTCGAGGGCAGCAACGGTGCCGGGCGCCCGCTGGCGCAGCGGCTGCTCGCTGACGGGGAGACGGTGGTCGACGTGCCGGCGAAGCTGTCGGCCCGGGCCCGGCTGTTCGACACCGGGCACAACCGCAAGACCGATGCCCACGACGCGCACGCGGTCGCGGTCGTCGCGGTGCGCACCACGCGGCTTGCGGGTGCTGTCCTACGACAGCGAGCTCGAGGCGCTGCGGATGCTGGTCGACCGCCGCGACGAGCTGACCCGGGCCAGGGTCCAGACCGTCAACCGGCTGCACCGGCTGCTGTCCGAGCTGGTTCCCGGGAAGGCCAAGAAGAACATCACCGCAGGTCAGGCCAAGACGATCCTGGCCACCGTGCGCCCGCGGGACGCTGGCCGGGCAAGACCCGCCGCGGCTCGCGGTCGAGCAGCTCGCCGAGCTGGTCGCGATCGAGAAGAAGATCACCGCCTCCACCAAGGAGCTCAAGGCCATGGTCCTGGCCCGCGACTCCACCCTGATGGACCTGACCGGGGTCGGGCCCGTGGTGGCCGCGCGGATCCTGGCCGACGTCGGCGACGTCGCCCGGTTCGCTGACCGCAACCGGTTCGCCTCCTGGACCGGCACCGCCCCCTGGACGCCTCCTCCGGGCGAGCAGATCCGCCACCGGCTGTCCCGGGCCGGCAACCGGCGGGCCAACCACGTGATCCACATCGCCGCGGTCAGCCAGCTCCGCCACGACACCCCCGGCCGGGCCTACTACCGGCGCAAGCTCGCCGCCGGCAAGACCCCCATGGAAGCCATGCGCTGCCTCAAGCGACGCATCTCCGACGCCCTCTACCGCCAGCTCGTCAACGACGCCAAGACGGCTGCGGCAGCACGACATGGACGCGGGTCCGGGAGGGCACAGCGGGGCGGCACTTCAATCCAGCGCGGCCGGCTCACACCCGCACACCGGCACTTCGGATCAGCCACAACCCGGACCCGCGAAGCAGACGCTACCCGCACCCACCCCGGCACGGAAGACCACGACCTCAAGAACGCTGCAAACCCGCCTCTTGACATCAGAGTCATCCTTCGCCCCTGGCGGGGCGGCCCGTCCCGGGCTGAAAATGGGCTACCGGTCGCCCGTCGACGTCGTAACCCCTTGGTCCTGTTGAGGCCGTAACAGAGTCGGGCGCCAGGAGCTGTGTTGTGGGCCCTTCCATGTTGCTACGAGCACGAGGACTAGATTCGCCGTTTCCCTGCAGCTCCTACGGGCGGCCGCCTGTGTGTGTGGTTCCCGTCGAAGGTGGTGGCCGTGGTGGAAGTTGAGCATGACGATCAAGAGATCATCCAACGGGTCGCAGCGTTGGACATCGGCAAGACCGAACTGGTGTGCTGCGTGCGGCTGCCCGGCCCGGGCCGGCGACGGCTGCAGGAGGTGCGCACCTTCTCCACGATGACCCGCTCGCTGCTGGCGATGTCGAACTGGCTGACCGGCCTGGGCGTGAGCAGGGTGGTCATGGAGGCCACCGGCGACTACTGGAAGCCCCCGTTCTACCTGCTGGAGGGCTCCTTCGAGACGTGGCTGGTCAACGCCAAGGACGTCAAGCACCTGCCGGGTCGTCCCAAGACGGATCGACTCGACGCGGTATGGCTGTGCAAGGTGGCCGAACGACAGATGCTGCGGGCTAGCTTCGTGCCGCCGGAGCCGATCCGGATGCTGCGCGACCTGACCCGGTACCGGGTCGACCTGATCGGCGCACGGACCGCGGAGAAGCAGCGCGTCGAGAAGCTGTTGGAGGACGCCCAGATCAAGGTCTCGGTCGTGGCCTCGGACATCTTCGGGGTCTCCGGACGGGCGATGATGGCCGCGCTGATCGCCGGCGAACGCGACCCCGACGTCCTGGCCGACATGGCCCGCGGTCGGATGCGCAAGAAGACCACCCAGCTGCGGGAGGCGTTCATCGGTCGGTTCAACAACCATCACGCGTTCCTGCTCACCAAGATGCTCGCCCGCATCGACCAGCTCGGCGCCGACATCGCCGACGTCGAAGAACGCATCAGCGACCAGATCGCCCCTTCGGCCGCAGCGGTCGCCCGCCTCGATGAGATCCCCGGAATCGGCGTGACCGCTGCGCAGGCGATCATCGCCGAGATCGGACTCGACATGGCTCAGTTCCCGACCCCCGCGCACCTGTCCTCATGGGCGAAGTTCGCGCCCGGGATCAAGGAGTCAGCCGGCCGCAAGAAGGGCAACGGTGCCACCGGCCACGGCAACAGCTACCTGGGCCGAGTCCTGGGCGAGGCTGCCGTCTCGGCCGGTCGCACCGACACCTTCCTCGGCGAGCGCTACAGGCGGATTGCCCGACGACGTGGAAAGAAGCGAGCCATCGTCGCCGTCGGACGCTCCATCCTGGTCATCATCTGGCACCTCCTCAACGAGGAGAACACCCAGTTCCACGACCTCGGCCCCGACTACTACGACTCCCGCGTCAACCTCAACCGCAAGATGCGCAACCACGTCCGCGAACTCCAACACCTCGGCTACCGAGTCACCCTCGAACCCGCCGCATGACACGCGTGGTCACCTTCATTTTCGGACTAGGGGAGCCGATAGGACGCGGCGATACTGGTCGGTGCAGGATGCGCCGGCGCTGGTGGACCTGGCAAGGTCCGGGTCTGTCGAAGGTATGCAGTTCGAAGCGCAGGCCGAGGGCGTTGGTGACCTTCAGGTTGGCTGCCCAGGTCGGGTTTCCGTCGGCAGAGAGCGCTCTGCTTGGCCCGTCGCGGTTCCCCTGTCGGGCGATCCTGACGTTACTGCGTGACGAGGAGCTGGGAAGGTCGTGTCCCGCTGAGGGCGACCCAGAGGTCCTCGTGGTCGCACATCAACCGGACGCGCAGCATCCGCCCGGCGACGATGGTGTGATCAGCTGAGCCCACGACGATGTCGCGAGTCACCCAGTCGGCTACGCCGCGGTTCCACTTGTCGACGTGGACGTTCACGCTGCTGGCGATCGTTGTGCAGCCTGTCCCGTCGGCGGCGCAGTCGAGCACCCAGATCGAGTAGTCGACGGCCTTGCTCGACTCGAATTGTGCGACGGTGCTCCAGAGCCGGAGCGAGACGGGCCCGTTCAGGACCAAGTCCGAGGACGTGGTCATGCTCCAATGCTGGAACTCGTCCGGGTCTGTGTTGGACAGTTTCTCGTTGCCCTTTTTGATGGTCAGGCCTTCGAGGGTGTCGCCATCGTGGTCGGGTTCGGGATCGGCGGCGCTGGGCGCCGTGGTCGTGAGGTCCCAATCGCTGGCCGACGCGCCAGTCGTGCCCAAGTACAACGAGGTCTCCGACCAGGAGGCGCCGACAAGGATCGTCACGGTCGCGGTGTCGGCGCGGCCGGTGCCATCATCGACCGTGTACTCGAAAGCTGTCGGTCCCGGCGAACAACGGGTTCGGCGTGTACACGAACGAACCGTCGACCCCCAGCGCGACACTGCCGGCCGTCGGCGGTGTCGACACACTGGGGGTCAGCGTGTCGCCGTCCTCGTCGCTGTCGTTGGCCAGGACGCCGGGAAGGACGGTCGTGAGCGTCCCCCCGGCGACGGTGACGTACGAATCATCATCAGCCACCGGGGCGTCGGGGGTGGGGGTGACCGTGACGACCACCGTGGCCGACGCGGTCTGGCCGGTGCTGTCGGCGAGGGCCACCGGCGCGTCGGGGGTCGGGGTGACCGTGACGACTACCGTGGCCGAGCCAACCTGGCCGGTGCTGTCGGCGACGATGTAGTCCACGGTCTGGGTGCCGTTGCTGTCCGGTGCCGGGGTGTAGCCGACGGTCACGCCGTCGGTGCTGGCGGTCCCATCCGTGGCCGACACCCCGGTGATGGTCAACGGGTCACCGTCAGCATCCGAGTCGTTGCCCAGCACCAGGATCCCCGACACGGTGGCGTCCTCATCGACCACCGCCACATCATCAACGGCCACCGGGGCATCGGGGGTCGGGGTGACCGTGACCACATGCGACGCTGGCCCGGGTGGGCTGGCCCTGACTTCCACCGTCGCGACGTCCTTGTCGTTCGGTGTGTCCTCAGGGCTCGCCGCGGCCTCGTCGTTCGGGGTGGGGCTACGGAGGGGGGCGGCCGTCGGCTCCACAGCGGGGGGCATGGCGGGAGCCATCGTTGGTGACGGTTCCGGAGTCGTGGGCTCGACGACCGCGACGATCTCGGCAGCGGCAGCGGCAACAGGCGGCAGCGAGTCGTGGCCCCCCAGCGGCTCGCTGAGCACGCCCGTGGCGAGCAGGACGGCGGCGGTCGCCGCGACACCGGCCGCTGCGCCAGCTGCTGGACTGAGCGGGATTCGGCCGACCACCGGGAGATTGGCGAACCAGGACAGCGGACCCATGGCCAGTCGGAGACGACCCAACGAGATGTTGAGGAATGCCCGCACCACCGTGGGGTCGAAATGGGTTCCGGCGCATCGGGCGAGTTCCTGGCGGGCCTCGACGGGACCATTCGCCGTCTTGTACGAGCGAGCGCTCGTGATGACGTCGAAGACGTCGGCAACCGAGACGATCCGCGCGGCCAGGCTGATCTCGTCCCCGGCGAGCCCGGCCGGGTACCCCCTGCCGTCCCAGCGTTCGTGGTGCTCACCGACGCCGTCGACCCAGCCGCCGAGCCAGCCGCGCAACGGTGCGCAAAGCTCTGCGCCCAGGGCGGCGTGCCGCTTGATGACCTCGTACTCGTCGTCCGTGAGCTGACCGGGCTTGTTCAGGATCTCCTTGGGGACGAAGATCTTGCCCACGTCGTGGAGCAGACCGGCCCAGGTCAGCATCTCGAGGTCCGCGGGTCGGAGGTTCAGCTCATCGCCGATCATGTTGCAGTAGGCGCGCACCCGGTCGGCGTGGCCTCGGGTGATGTGATCGTGCTGGCTGAGCGCCGCGACCAGCTCGATCAGGACCTCGGCTGCGCGGACCGGGTCATCGGGCAGCCCGGTGCGCTTGATCTCCGCCACCCGTTCCTCGAGCTGTTCGACGGTCTGCGTTCGCATGGCGGACTGGAAGCGTGAAGGCGCCCGGTCGGGGAAGACCAGCGACAGCTGGAGCAGGGCGGCGAGTGGGAGCAGACGCCTGGCCAACCTGTCGACCACGACGAGGACGCCCGTGGCCACCACGGTGAGCGCCGCGAACCAGATCAGCGCCGGGCCGAGGCCGTACGGCCGGGGCACGGCCCGGGCGATCAGGTACGTCACGAGCGAGGAGATGATGATGGGCGACACCCAGGCGACGGTTCGGAGGATCGCGGAGGCGCGCGGGTGGCTGGCCCACCGTCCCGCGTTCGGATGCTCGTCCGACCCCAAGCTCGTCCCCCCTCTCGAACACCGGCGCCATGTGGCGTATCGGCATTCCGCGCCGGGGACATGAACGGCCGCTGGCCTGCACGCGACGCTCCAGGATCCACTGACGGTGGCAGTCGGGTGACGGCAGCAGTAGCCGGTGTTGGCTCACGCCAAGGACCGCTGTGTGCATCGGTCTGTGCGATAGAACGCCCGAGAATGACAACCCTTCGGGTCAATGAGGGCCGTTCCCATCCCGGCGGGCAGCGTGCCACAAGACGAACCCTCGACGAGTACGCCGCAGGTCAGCAGGCGCACTCCCGCTCGAGCGTCGCGCAAGCGCCCGCCCGGAGCGATCACCGGCCGACCGGAGGCAAACCGCCTCGCCGGGTCCGCGTCAAGCCGCGTCATAGTGGGCGGTGTGCAGCAACCTAGGGCCGGGCACCCTCGGCCGAATGGATACTTCGATCGCCCTGATGCCTGCGCGGTCCGAACCCCCGCCGAGCCGCCATCACGCCGCACTCGTCGTGGCCGCGGGCAACGTCTCGCAAGTTGCCCATCCCAAGCTCGATGGCGCTGCCAGGACCCTCGATGTCGGCACCAACCCAGAGGTCGACCAACGTCCGCAGCCGTTCGCACCAGTCCGATGTTGGCAGATGTTGGCAACAATCTGCCAACATCAACGCCAGAGGCCAGTCCTCGGTCTCCCGGGAACTGGCCTCTGACCTGCTACGACATTGGTAGCGGGGGCAGGATTTGAACCTGCGACCTCTGGGTTATGAGCCCTGCCGGTGCGCATTCTGCGCCCACTCCGCTGTGTGGAGATGACATCAGCGTCGCAGGTCAGCGGCCGGTTGAGTGTTCGTCGTGGTCCGTGCGAGTCCGCACCAGTTCGGCCGGTCCTGCCGACATTCTGCGGACGTTTCGAGGGGTGCCCATGGCGTGGCTGAGGAAGCGCCGCGGCCCTGATGGACGCATCCGCTACCAGGGAAGCTACCGCGATCCCAGCGGCCTCGGCCCCAAGAAGGAGGGACTGGTCAGGCGTCGGACCCCGGTGTTATCCAGGCGGAGAAGTCGGACGCTGTGTAGGTACGGCCCATCTTGCGGAGCTCGTCCCTGGCGGCGACATGGAGCAGGTCCATGGAGAGGACTCCATCTCCCGCTGCGGCGAGGAAAGCGCCATTGACGGCGATGCTGCGGATCTGGCCGCCGGTAAATGGGGGCGTTGCGAGCGCTTCGAAGTCCAGCGAATCGAGCCCTTCCAGGCCCTTGGCAGACGGATCGGCCCCGGCCCTGGGGAAGATGCCCTTCCAGATGCTCAGACGCTGCTCCGCGCCAGGGAACGGGAAAGTGACGATGAAGCGCAGTCGTCGGAGGAACGCGCTGTCCACCGCGCTCTTCCTGTTGGTGGTCAGGATCGCGAGGCCCGAATATGCCTCCATGCGCTGGAGCAGGTAGCTGACCTCGACGTTGGCGTACCGGACGTGGCTGTCTTGCACTTCGCTGCGCTTGCCGAAGATCGCGTCGGCCTCATCGAAGAGCAGCACGGCACTGCTCTCCTCGGCGACGTCGAACACGCGCTTCAGATTCTTCTCAGTCTCACCGATGTACGTGCTGACCAAAGTGCCGAGGTCGATCCGATACAGATCGAGATGCAGCTGTTTGGCAAGGGCCTGGGCGGCCATGGTCTTGCCGGTGCCGCTCTCGCCCACGAACAGGGCGGTGACTCCGAGGTAGCCCGGGAGCCGCTGGCGGAAGCCGTAGTTGTCGTAGACGGTGTCGCGGAGGAGCACCTGGTCGCGTATCTGGACCAGGATGCACTTCTGGTCGTCGGGGAGTTGGACGTCGTCAAGCCAAGTCTCCCGAACTAGTCGCTGCTCGACTACCGGCGAACTGATCGGCAGCTCGTCAACGTCCCTAGCCTGCACAGGTGACGCGCGCGTGGTGGGCTCGGAATCGATCAGCACGACGCCGGCCTTGTAGCCCACTGAGAGCTGGAGTGGACCCTGCACGAGGACGGACCAGATCTTGGAGAGCTCCTCCAGACTGAGTGACGACATGGTGAGACGCACCTGCGCGACTTCGTCCTTCAAGCCGGAGTCGGCCCGAAAGCGCTCAACGCCCGCAACCTCGACCTCCGCGCTGCGGAGCACCGGTGAGGTGTGCAGCGAGGTGACCGCCAGATCGAGCATGCGCTGTGGGACGAGGTCGTCTTCATCGCCGGTGAAGCTGAGCAGATAGTGAAGGTCTAGCGTCGCCGCGGGCCCGTCATCCGAGTCCTTCTGTGGCCGGTTGCGCAGTTGCGGGCCTTCTGAGACGCGGTAGAGGTAGATGGATACCTGGCTCTGCGACTGGCCGTCATTCACCTCTGGTCGCCGAGCCACGACTTGCACGGCTGGGAAGTCTGTGCAGATTGCCTCAGTCAGCCGTCGGCGCAGGCCCTCTGTAACGACGGCAATAGCACTCTGGCTGGCCACCACCGCCCCTCCCTTGCGCCGACGCAGGTTATCGGTGAGCGGTAGGACCGCCGGATTCCAGAACATGGTAGGCCACTCAGGTACGCCACCCGGTGGTGAGCGACATCTCTGGCCGCACGGCCGCCGTGGATGCCGCACGTGTTACCGCCTGATGCGCTGGCGGTAGCCTTCGGTGTCGCGTTGCGCCTGGGCGGCGCCGTCGATGCTGCGGGGCTGGCCGGGATGTCCTGGTGGTCCGAGCCTCCCTCCGCCTGCCCTGCGCCGCCGGACCGGAATCAGCTCATCATGGCGCTGAGGACTGCGTGCGCCACCTGCGTGCCGGTGACGTCGCTGTGGTCGCTGATGAACGCGTCCGCCCTCAGGTTGGCCACGCGCCGCGGGGTGAACTGGTAGCTCCCGCCCACGTCGAGCAGCGGTGTGTCGGGGTCGGCTTCGGGGGTCTTCTGCGCACCGTTGCTCCCGATGCCCCCGTAGGGATCGTCGCTGTCGCCCAGCGCTGCGGCGTTCTGTCTGGCCAGGCGAGAGGCGATGGCGTACGCCAGGCCCACTGCCTTGTCATTGCGGGTGTGCGTGACGATCATGGGGCCCGTCAGCCGATCGGGGACGCCTCGGAACGCGCCGTTGCGGCCGCTGCCGTCGAAGTTCGTGGCCATCCCGAAGTGGCTGAAAGCCGCCTGCAGCAGGCTCAGCGAGTGTACTCGGGCTTGGGTCGTGTGGGCGGCTGCGGTGACGGCGCGACCGCCGAAGGAGTGGCCCACGAGATGCAGGCGGGCGTCGGGAAGCTCTGCCTGGAGAGCCTCGAGGGTAGTGGCGATGCCGTTGCTGCCCACCTTTCCGGCCCTGTCCTTCATCGTGTAGTAGGTGGTGAGGTTGAGCAGGTTGCGGGCTGAGCGGAGGAACCCGCTGAGGCTCAACCCGGCCGCGCCGCCACCGGCCGCGCCGACCCCGCTCAGACCTCCGGAGCTGCGAGCGGCGTCGAACACCTCGTCAGCGCTGCCGTTCCTCAGACTTGCGGGCGGCGGGTCCTCATCGTCGTCGCCAGTCTCCGGAACGAGCCCGCGCAGCAGTTCGAGGTAGGCCTGCCGCGCCTGGGCCGAGGAGTCCAGCTGGGGGATCAGGTCCACCAGTTGCGTTCGCACGTCGACGTCCTCGATGCGATCGGTGAGCTCGGAGATCAGCTCACCGGCCTGGTCGGTCACCCCCGCGCCGCCCCCCGCGATCGAGTTGTCGTCGGCCCACTTGATGGAGGGCCACAGGACGCCGATCAGGGCGATGGTGCGACCAGCCCCGGCCGGCACGCCCGGCGCGACGGTCGACATGCTCGCCGCGAGGCTCTCGTAGAGGCGCCGCGCGGCCTGCATGTCGTTGTTCCATCCGTGGACCATCACGAGCACGTCGGTGGCTCCGGCCGCCTTGACGGTCTGGATCGCCGCGGACAGCTCGGCGGGATCGCTCACAGTTCCGTCCGAGCGCATCTGGACCTCGGCGTATGGGTACTGCATGTCGTCACCTCTCCTTGGGCTAGACGTACTGGATCGCGCGCATCGCATCCACCAGGCCAGCGCCTTGGAACGTCCGGTGCCTGCCCAGGTCCGTGGAGGTGTCCATGAGGATGCGCTTGACCTCCTCGGGGCGGCCGACGAACTCGCGGTGGACCGAGAGGAACGCTGCGGCGACCCCCGAGACGTGGGGCGCTGCCATCGAGGTTCCGCTGTCCTCGACGTAGGTGGCGTCGGGCTCTCGGGTCTGTGCCTGGGCCCGCAGCGCGCCGGCAGCGGCGCTGACGACGCGTTCGCCTGGGGCGACCAGGTCGGGCTTGAGCCGGCCGTCTCCGGTCGGGCCCTTCGAGGAGAAGTAGGAGATGCCGGTCGTGTGGGGGCGGGTCGATGTGGAGCCGACCGTGATCGCCCGATCGGCGTTGCCCGGGTCGTTGATCGTCATCGCGAAGGGCAGGCGCATTTGCCGTTCGGCGTCGTCCAGGGCGTAGCCGTAGCCGGTGTTGCCGGCGGCGACGACGACCAGCACGCCGCTGCGGACGAGGCGGTCGACCTCGCGGCACACGGGGGTCAGCCCTGTGCCGAACCAGGATGGATCGAACGGATACCCGACGGAGAGGTTGATTCCATGGACCGCCAGGTCTCGGCCATCCGCGTTGAGCTCGGAGATGTACTCCAGTGCGTTGAGCAGCGCCGCCACGTCGCCGGACCCGTCGGATCGCAGGACCTTGCACGACATGAGCGTCGTCAGCGGGGCCATCCCGGCGATGTGGCCCATCTCCAGGCGGGAGCCTGACCGGGAGGCGTTCTCGTCCTGGAACCAGGTCGCGGCGATCAGTGGCTCGCCCTCGGGTGCGTGCTGCTCTCCGGCGATGATGCCGGCCACGTGGGTGCCATGCCCAGCAAGGTCCTCCAACGGGTCCTCACCGGCGATGAAGCTGCGGTGCTCGAGCTTGGCGGGAAGGGTCAGGTTGTGATGCCTCTCGAAGTGCAGGTGATCCTTCTGGATCCCCGAGTCCAGCACCGCCCAGACGATTCCCGCCCCCTCCGCGGAGAACGACCGCCGGGCGGCATCGGACTTCGTGGTGGTGATCGTCCGGTGGATGAGGGTGCCCACCTCGAAGTTCGGCCAGATCCGGTGGATGGCCCACCGGGGGGCGGCGTGGGGTGGGCGGGATCGCCCCGAGGGGTCCTTGGTGACCGGGGAGCCGTCGGGGGCCAGATCCGGCTGGGCGGCTGGCTTGCGCGCCTCCTGCTGATCCCTGGCGACCAGCGCCCGGATCTGGCGCGCGGTCAACCCGGCCGCCACATACCTCGAGGATCGTGCCTGGCCGGGACTCCTCGGCGCGCGGGGCGCCACCTCGCCCAGGAACCGCACCACATCCTGCACTGCTCCCGATGCCCCAGCGGGATGGGCGGTGCTGACCTCGATGATGACCCCGATCACGTCGCGCGCCTTCGCCCTGCTCATCCGCTCCATGAGTGGGCGGGACACAACGGAGTCGGTGACCAGGTCCGGGGAGGTGGGACCCCGCTCGGCCGGCGCGGCCATGCCGTCCGATGCGCCGCGGCCTCGCCCGGTTCCGCTCGGCCCGCCCCGCGGGGAGCCAGCCGCCGGCTCGCGCGGGATCTCTGTGTGCTCCATCAGGTGGTCACCTCCAGCGGGACCCAGCTTCCGGTCTTGACCATAGCCACACCCTGGCCCGCACGGAACCCTGAGCGCTTGGGCGCCCGGGCGGCGCGTCGTCCGGGCGCCGGGACCGGACCTCGTCGGCCTTCCGATAGTTGCCCGATCACGCTGGCCTGCGCTGGCGGTTCGTCGAGCCAGGCCCCGACCCAGCGGGTCGGGGCCTGATCAGCGGTTCCCGAGCCGACGGCGTTGCACAAGATCGGGACCGCTCCAGCCGACGACTTCGATCTGAGCACGGCGGTTCGAAGTTGTGATCTGGTGTTCGCCATCGCCCACAGTGAGGGTTTGCCAAGGATGATGATCTTGGTAGAGGTCAACGCGGTCGAGGCCCGTCGTAGTGAGGGTCAGTCTTCGCGTGGTGCGCTGCACCCGCAGTCTCGAGCGCGGTTGGGTGGTGAGGCGCTGGGCGCACCAGGCGATCAGGTCGCGGTTGTCGTCGACGAGGTCCTCGCGACTCATGGCATAGGTCGTGGTTCCAGCGACGCCGAGGTCCTCGAGGGGGACGCCCTCGGCATCCCCGGTGCGGGTGGCGCGGCGCACTGACACAGTGAAGTGCACTCCGTCAGGCAGGTCCGGTAGGGCGTTAGGAGTGCCGAGGAGCGCCTCGCGAACCAGAGTGTCGCGCCACACGTTTGCCCCGCCCGCGCCGGTGGCCCGGCCCACCGAGATGATGTCGCCGATGCGGTTGTCGGCGAATCCGGCGGCGAACAGGTCACCGGAGGAGTAGGTGTTCGCGTCGACAACGCAGAGCACGGGACCGCCGTAGTGCTGGCCGAGGTCGTTGCACGCCTCCGGGTCGGTGATCGGCAGTGGCTGGCTGTAGAGCTCGCCGGTGGAGAGGGCAGCCTGTAGCGAGGGGGCCCACCGTCCAACGCCGAACGGGTCACCAGGGCGTGCCGCGAGAGCGCGGGTGACGTCCGTGGCTAACCACGAGAATCGCGTCGGGGTGATGTGGTGGGGGGTGAACAGCTGCAGGGTCCGCTCGGCAGCCCAGATCAGGCCGCCCGGGTTTCCGCGCAGGTCGATGATCAGGCCGAGATCCGGCAGTTGGTCCACCAGATGGACGATCTCCTGCACGAAAGCCTCGTCGTCGCGGACGTCGAAGCTCCAGATCCGCAGATGTCCGACGGCACCGGACGGGGTCGAGCGGATCCGGGCCTGAAGGACATCGGGCATGGTCGTGTTCAGCACTTTGTCCGCAAGTGCGTCGGACTTGCGCGTGCGGCGCACCCGGGCCGGGGGCTCGGCGGATGCGGCGGCCCAAGCCCGGGGGGCGAAGATCAGCAGCTTCGCCCGCCTCACCGCCTCCGCGGCCGGGTTCACCGCGAGGCTGGCGTGCGTGGCCGGGGGTGCCATGCCGACGCCTCCCCTCTCGCTGCTGGACGCGCCGACCGCGGTGTGCGCGGTCCCTGGGCTCACCACCCGCCATGGGATGCGCACTTCACGTGGTACGCCCCCGGGAGGCTGGTACCCGACGATCACCCAGTGCTCGTCGGGGGGCGGGCCGTACTCCAGCGATCGCAGGGTCAGGGTCTCGAGAGCGCGGGCGCGTCTGGTGTCCGGGCGACCCCCTGTCTCGTTGTCGGCCCACCTGTCCACGGCTCGATCAAACGAGATCCCGCTCCACGAGAGCAATTCCACCCCAGTGACGAATTCCGGGTCGCCGATCAGGTCTGCTCGGCCGGTGTTTGACACTACGTAGCGGGGATCGTCCTCTGGGCCGTAGGCCTCCACTAGGAACGGCAGCACGGCGACCCGCCCGGCGAAGCCTCCCGCCCCCTGGTAGCGGGTGTGCGCGTCGCGCAGCCCGGTCACGATCTGCCAGAGCTCGCTATGGAAGTCGGTCTCAACCATCGTTGCGCAGCCTTCGCGCAGCAGACGCAGTCGCTGCACCGGGTCGACGCCGTATCGGGCCCTCTTCAGTGGCAGGTGGGTGTAGAGGCCCTCGAGGACCAGCAGCAGTGCCTCCACGACCCGCGTCTGGTCGTCGGGCGTCAGCGCCGCAGGCGCCGACCCGGACCCGGGCAGCACGGCGTCAGCCCGCGTGTTGCGCCCCTGCGAGGTGCTGAGCAGGTCGGCCAGCAGGACGCCGTCCTGTCGGCGATGTGCTTCGTCGGCGAGCACTGGAGATCCCTCCCTCAGCTGTTGAAGTCACCCGAGTGGTCGAGCGCCACGGCGTGGGAGCTCCGCCCGGTGGTGCTGGCGAGCCACCGCGGGCCAGGTGTCAGCCGACCCAGTCGCGGCATGACCGGCGCGCCCGGATTCGAGGGCCTCGCGTTGGGGCCGCCTCTGACGGGAGTATCCAGAAGGTGCTGCCCAGCCGTTTCCGAGACCCTTGGACCGCTGACCAGCCTCGCCGACCAGGACGCGCCGACGGACCGTCTCATGCGTGGCTGGTTCTGACCGACGACCAGCGCGCGCGCCGATCCGTCCAGGCGGCCCCGGTGGACGAGCGTGCCCCATTCCAAGCAGAACGAAGTCGCCGAATAGCCATCCTCTTCCGGGAAGCCCTCGACGAGGGTCTGGTGGGGGGCACGCACGTAGTCCGGGTCGAAACGCAACTGCGCACTCATGCCATCCCCTTCTGCTCAGACCCGAGACACCGTTGGCTGCCGCCCGCCGACGCGGATCCGATGGCATTACGCGCTGCCGCTCCGTGCCTTCGGTTGCTGCGCCACCCGCGTCCGACGCTCCGATACGCAGGCGTGATCGCTAGCCTGAAGTCGAGCACCACGCGCGCCGGGCTGTCAACAGCGAAGCGCATGGGGCGCCGTTCGAGCTCAGCCCACCTTGATGAGCGGGACCTCGGCCCGGTCCGGGGCCCCCCGGGTCAGCACGGGATGGCTGGCGGGGGAGAGGAAGTCGCCCACCTCGATCTCCCCGGAGCCGGTGCAGTCGACGTGGACGAAGACGCTGTAGCTGGCACGTGCGTCGATCAGCCCGATCGGGACGGGGACGTCGACGTCAGCGTCCGCGGCGCCCGCAGCCAGTGGGACGGCGAGGTCGGCGACGACATCTGCGGCACGATCAGCGATCGACACGTCGCTGACCTGGACCCGGAGCAGCGCGCCGTTCGGTGCTGAGGTTCCCCGGGGCAGTTGCACGTGGACGTGCACGCTGCGGAGCCGACCCGCCTCATCGGTCATGTGAGCCCTCCTGGTGGAGCTTGGTGAGCAGGGCCGCCATCGCGGCGGTCATGGGCTGGCCTGTTCGCTCCTCGACGAAGCGCCACTCACCCGCGGGGTTCACCTCGAGGAAGACGTATGCGCCATCTGCGGCCTTGAGCAGGTCGATGGCACCGTACACGAGCCCCAGGCGGGCCAGCAGTCGGCGCAGGCCGTCCTCGACGGATGGGGGAAGTGCGGTCGGGCGGAACCGGGCCCGGCCGAGGTCGACCCGGTAGTCCAGGTCGTAGCCCCCGGGCGACTTGGTGATCTCGGTGGCGAACAGGTCCTCGCCGATCACCGTCACGCGGAGGTCGGCGACAGCCTGCACCCGCTGCTGGAAGATCACCGGAGCCAGCGCGACGTGGTCGAGCAGGTCGACCTCCTCCTCGCGCAGGACGCGCGTCTCGCGCCAATGGGACTCGGTGGCCAGGAAGGTTTTATAGACGGTCTGCGCGGGCCCCCAACGCTCGACGAAGGCACTGGCCTGGGCGGGGTCGTTGGTGATCAGCGTCTCGGGGACGGGCAACCCGAGGTCTCCGGCCACGGCCAGCTGGTAGGGCTTGTGGTGCGCCACCTCATCGAGGTCCGGCGGGTTCACCCAGGTTGCGTCCAAGCTGTGCCACATGCCCGACATGGCCTCGTGCGCCTCTGACAGGGCGAACGGAACCATGCCCGGCTCCAACTGCGGGTCCAGCCCGTAGGGCCGCGGTCGACGCCACCACACCACGCGCGTGGCATCGAGGTCGAACACAGCTCCGGCAGATTCCAGCACCGTCTGCCGCGTCCCGCCGCTGAAGTGCTGCGTCAGCCGGCTGTGCCGGGGGAACGCGCCGGTATCGACCATCGTCACCGGCGCCCCCGAGCGGTGCAGGTGTTCCAGCACGACGGCCGCGTGGTCGTCGTCGTCATGCGAGGCTACGACGATCACGCGACCGCCTCGTCACGCTGGCGTGGCAGCGGTCGGCTCATCCAGCGCCCATGGCCTCGTCGTAGGCCGCCGCGATCGCGTCGCGGATTCCCTGCAACTGCCCCAGCTCCAGTCCGGCCTCGGCCGCCGCGGCCTGGGCCCGGCCCATTGCGGCTTCCACCTCCAGTAACTGGGTCTGCAGCGCCTCCAGCGCGCTGGCCGCGGCCACCTGCGCCTGCTCTTCGGCCCCCAGATCGGCGTGGTGGCCGGTCGCCATGGCGAACGGTCGCAACCCGCCCAGGGGGTTGGGGTTGACCAGCGGCCCGCCACCACCCGGGAGGTTCGGCACGTCGTAGCCCGCCAGCTTGACCGGCCCGGGATCGCGCGGTGGCTTGCGCGGATCGCGCACGACCTTGATGATCCGCTCGTCATCGATGACCTTCTTGAACACCTTCGGGTCGCGCACCGGCTTCAGCGGTTCCCGCCAGAGCGGCTTGACCACGCCACCGCCGCACCCGGGGTACATCGCCTGGACGGCCGCGATGTCACCGGGGCTCAGCCCGTTGCGCTGGCCGATCTGGGCAGTGGGATCGACCGGCGTGATCGTCTCGAGGCCGTTCTTGGAGAACGCCGTGCGCGGGTAGTGCATGATCGAGCCGTAGTCGTAGCCACCCAGGTCGTCGCCGTCGGTGATGTGCTGGGAGAACTGGGACGCCATCCCGGTCTGGATGTTCTGCCAGTTGATGGTCACGAACTGGTCGCGATCCTCACGGCTCTGCTCGTGCCACAGGCCGACCGTGTGGCCGATCTCGTGGATCGCGTTGCCGGTGGAGCACCCGGTCCCGAGGCTGATCGTCTGGCGCCCGCCCCGCATGCCCAGCATCGACCAGCACCCGCCGCTGTCGGTGAAGAAGACCCAGTTCGCCTCGGTCGTGCGCACCGGGAAGCGGAAGTTGGTGTTGGCCTCCCAGTGCGCGATCGCATCGGTGACCCGCGCCTGATTCGGAAGGTTCGGGTCGATCTCATAGGGGATCCGGCAGTTGGGCCAGCGGAACTGCTCTCCGGTGATCCCGACCCCGAACGCGACCCCTAGGCCGGCCTGGTCCCGCATCGCCGTGGTCGCCGAGTCGACGGCGTCCACCGACCCGAGGGCGATGTCGCCGTCGACGATGGCCATCCCGTCGACCTCCACGTACTGGATCGCCTTGATCCCGAACGTGGTCCCGGCGATCAGCGCGGTCCCGATCCTCGGTTCGTCCGGCACAGTCCCGTACTGCTCGGCCCGCTGGACCTCGTCGCCCGCACCTGCGTCGTCGTGATTCGGTGGCGTTCCACCGCTGCCCCTGCCCTTTCCTGACGTTGCCATATGTCAACCTCTCGTTGGCGTCGGCGCCGTTCGACTGAACGATCGCCTCCACTCTCCTCGCGGCCCCGCGCCAGTGTCAATGGTCAGGGCAGCCTCACCTGATGCCGCCGCTCTAGGACCGCGTTCCCGGATGCCGTGCTTGCGCGGACGAGGCCGGCACGCCGCTGCGCCCTGAGACGCTGGAACTTGAGTGGGACCGACTGTGCCAGCAGGCCAGCGAGGCGGAGCGGGCGGCTGAGCGAGCGGAAGCCCCGGTCGTCGGGCTGCACGCGGCCCCGCACGAGGAGGTGACGATCCTGCGTGCCGCGGGCCTTTCGGATCGTGACAGTCGTTGCGCGGCTGGGTCAAGGGGAGAACGTGATGCGTGCAGGGCGCGGTTTTGGAGGCCACCGTGAAACGTCGCCGACGTCGACCTCCATCCGGGCACTGGGGCCTTCTGGCCCTTGTCTGACAAACGCGAGGTCGGGACGCTGTTGATGGAAGTTCGTTGGCGGGACAGTAGGTTCGATCCCGCGCAACAGGGGGTCTTGGGTGGCTTCCGGGAAGGGGCGGCATGATCGACGTGGTGGATGGTGCCGACAAGGTCGGCGTACAGGCGTCCGATCGGCCGGACGCGCAGGCGGGCAGCCCCAGCGGCCACCTGCTGTCCCGGACTGGGGGAGCGCTGACCGGGAATGCGGCCCGATGGGCCTTTCCGTTGATGGTGGCCGTCTCGGTAGGCGCTTTCGCGATGTGTTTCCCCGACGAGGAGTTCAGCGGACGGTGGTGGGTAAGTCTGGCGATCTTCCTGCTGCTGTCAGGATTCCCGAGTTGGCTCTACCTTCGATTTCTCAGGATCAAGTTGACACCGATCTACCGTGAGTTTGTGCACAGCCTGCACCGACTCGGGATAGACGATCCGGGCAATCTGCCCCGCCCCTTGGAGTCGTCTCCCTATTTCGACGCTTGGCAAGAGGAACGGTGCCGGCAGGCAGCCAAGCGTCAAGCGGACACTCCCGGTCCGGGGACGAATCTGTACGACCAGAAGTTCGTTGCGTACTTCGGCCGTTTCGACGAAGACGCGCGCTTCAGCGGTATCGGCAGTCTTCTCCCGGTCGTGGCCGCATGGATCGCGTTCGGAGTCGGTTGGCTGACCATCATCTGCAACCCGGCGTTTGTGTATCCGGACTTGACCTTGGACGACGCGCTGAGATTCGGATTCATGGGCGCCTACGTGTTCAGCCTTCAACTGACCGTGCGGGCCTTCTTCCAGAACGATCTGCGTTCGGGCACATACGTGGGGATGGTGGAGAGGCTCGTCGTGGTCGCCGTGCTCGTTGCTGTCACCTATGTCGCTTGGACCAGCATCTTCGAGGGTGGATCCCAGCCGGGGCTGGCCGTCGTCGCGTTCGTCATCGGCTCCTTCCCGCTCGTCGGCCAGGAATGGGTAGGTCAGTTGGCCGCCTCGAAGCTTCGGAAGAGGGTGCCCTCTGTCATGTCTCGCCACCCCCTGTCCGAGATCGATGGCATGAATGTCTGGTATCAAGCCAGACTCCTCGAGGAAGGCATCGAGGATGTGCAGAACTTGGCTACCGCGAACATCGTCGACGTCGTCATGCACTCGCGGGCACCGGTAGGTCGCATCGTCGACTGGATCGATCAGGCGCTGCTGCGCCAGCACCTCCCACCCAATCAGGCGACGGATCGCCCGGACGAGGTCGACCACGAGTCCGACAAGGCCCTAATCGCGGCCCTATATGCACTCGGCGTACGAACAGCGACCAACCTGCTCGAGCTGCATGCACCGCTAAGCGTCAAATCCGTCTCGAGGCTTCGGCGCGACGTGCCTACGCTTGAGCCGCACGACCGTTCGGCTGAGGCGTTTGCCCGGAACATGCTGGACATCGTCCCGGACAGCCGACTGCGCCACGTGGTCGAGGTGCGGATGCTCGCAATCATGCGCTGTCTCGGATCAGAGCCGAATCTGATGTATGTCCTCAACTGGCGGATCGGCCACATGACGCCGCCCCGCAAGAGCGCCGATGAAGCGCTGCCCGTTGCGCGTGTCACGACGAGCCCATCCTCCGAGATCCCGACAGCGGAGCCTGACGTCACCGTTGGGCAGCCAGTCGTCTCAGCGCCGCCGACGCCCGCTCCGGTCGGCCCGTGACTCAGACCCTGGGACGACCGGGAGCGAGACGAAGTTGGCTGCCCCCTCGGGACGCCGCGGCCCAGTCCTGAGGGTTACCGGCCCGGAGGCGCCGTGGACTGGCGGAGCCTGATGATGATGAACTCGCTCGGTCTTAGTGGTGCGAAGCCGACGAGCGTGTTCACGATTCCCCGGTCGATGTCGGCTTGGGTTGTGGTGCTGCGGTCGCACCGGACGAAGTAGGCGTCGCGCGGCGTGGTGCCTTGGAAAGCGCCGGCCCGGAACAGGGTGTCCAGGAAGTTGTCGACCGTCGTGCGCAGCGCGGCCCACAGCGGCTCGCCGTTGGGCTCGAAGACCACCCACCGGGTGCCCCGCTCCAGGCTCTCCTGGATGAACAGCGCGGTGCGCCGCACGGGCAGGTACTTCCATTCCGATCGGGTCGCATCAGCCCCGGCGGCGGTGCGCGCCCCCCACACCACCGGACCGGAGGAGGCCAGTTCGCGCAGGCAGTTGATTCCCAGTCGGGTCAGCGCCCCGGTCTCCTCAGTGGTCAAGGTCCTGGTCAGCGCCGATACCCCGAGCAGGGTGCTCTCGCGGCCGGCCGGTGCCTTCCACACCCCGCGCTGTGCGTCGGTGCGGGCCAGCACTCCGGCGATGGCCCCGGCGGCGGGGAACGCCTCGACCTGGTCGCCGTGCAGGGGGTTCGCCGCCTCGATGCGGGGGACGTAAACGGCGGCGTTGGCTCCGATCGCCCCGATCCCACCGGCGGCTGCGGCGGCCACATTCGGGGTTGTACTCCAAGTGGTGGGGCCGTCGAGCAGCAGGATCGCGTGCCGCTTCTGGCAGTACGCGTGCGCGGCGCTGACCACTACCGGATCCAGGTCATCGGACGGCGGGTCGGGCGGGATGACCAGCAGGCTGAACAGGTCGACGTCCTCCAGGGCGTACAGGCCGGTCCGGTCCGCCCCCGCGGCGGAGCCCAGCAGGCTGGTCTGGGTCAGCGCGCCCCCGTCGGTGCCCCCGTCGCCCGGGTCGTCAGCCACCCCGGTGCTGGTGGTGTCCGACGCCCACGGCGATTGCCCCACGCCCGGGTCCGGGTGGGGTTCCGGCCGGGATGTGGTCAAACCGGGTCCGGGGGCCAGCAGTCGGAGCAGGCTCGACCTGCTGGCCAGCATGGTCCCCAGGTCGCGGGGATGCCCGGCGATGCCGACGGTGACGTCCTGGTGCGCCTCGACATGACCGGTGCCGCCGTCGCGGATCGTGAGGTTGAACAGCGACTGGGGTGTCTCGCCGAGGTCGGCCCGAGGCGGGCTGGTGTTGTGGTCGACCCGGACCCGTAGCTGGTTGCCCCAGGTCCCGGGGTCGGCGGCCACCAGGGTCAGCGGGCCGTGGCGCAGGACCGCCGGTCCCGCGGTCCCACCAACCACCCGCACGATGACGGCCGTCGACCCGCCGTTGGTGAAGAAGTCCCGGACCGCGAACCCCAGCAGGCTGCCGTCCCACAGGCCGCCGAACTGGCGCTGGAACGCTGTGAAGCTGTGGATCGCGACCGGGGTGTCGACTGGGCCACGTGCTGCGCGTCCGACGAACGCGCAGATCGACGTGGGCACCGCCGCGATGACGCGCGGGCTGGGGATCTCGGGGATGAAACCCCCGGGAGTGCCTGGCTGCGAAGGCATCACGTCCCCTTCCCGTTCAGGCGGTCTGCCGGTCGATGCGTCGAAGCCCAAGCATGGCAGCGGATGACCTCCGGCGGCCGGCGCGTCCGGCCCCCGGGTGGTGTCGCGTGGCTGCCGGGTCCGTTGCCGCCTGACAAGGGACGGAGACTCCTCGGGTGGTCGGGGGCTGCAGGAGGCGGGCGAACCGGTCCCGGTCGGGCAGGGCCAGCAGCGGGTAGTCGTGTAGGACGTGCAGGTTGCACATGGCCAGCACGTAGGAGTGCTGCAGCAGGTCGAGGGTGGTGTCGGTGCCGAGTTTGCGCAGCACGGTGGGCACCGTCTCGCTGCGCGTGGCCCAGGTTGCCCACGCGGCGCGGGTCTGGTCGTCGTCGCCGAGCAGGGCGATGACGGCACGGGCGCGCTGGGCCAGTTCGGGGGTCCTGGACTGCCGGTAGGCGTCTGCGACCGTGTAGGGGGTTTGGGCGATGTGCACCAGGGCCCCGCGCTGCCCGGTGCCGGTGCGCGCGACGGCCCGCCACCGGGCCACCATGTCCTGGCGGCGCCGTTCGGTGGTGACCTGGTACATGATGCTGCTGGCGCGTTGCAGGGTGGCTAGCTCGCCGAGCAGGATCAGCCGGGCCCGCCGCAGCCGGGTCCAGCCCGCGGCGCTGCTGGCGTTGACCACGATGACCTGGTCGAGGGTGCGCCCAACGGCCGGCAGGTCGGGTCGGTGCCGCAGTCGGGCGTCCAGGCCGCTGATCCACTGGTCGGCCATGTTGTCGTACACCCCGCCGTCGGTGAGCAGGAACTCGCCCGCCCCGGCGGCTTGGCCGTGGCCGCCGCGGAACCCGTGGGGTGCGGTCTTCAACCGCCGGGGGGAGAACGCCCCGGGCAGGCACGCCGATGCCTGGACCGCGGTGGACAGGCGCAAGTCGGCCGGCGCGCCCAACCCGAGCCGGTAGGAGTACAGGAACTGGGGGCTCAGGTAGAGGTGCTCGGCGGACTGCAGCTCGGTGGCACACAGGATGTGATCGATCGACCGATCCAGGTCAGCCAGCCGGGTCGGCTTGCCCTCCCGGGCGAAGTGCGTTCTGGCCAGAGCGCGGTCGACGACCTCGGAGCGCCGTTCGAACCAGTACCCGACCACAACCAGCAGCACCAGGGCGGCGATCAGGGTCACCGCGGAGGCCCAGGTCAACCCGTCGGCCAGCAGTTGCACGATGCCGGCCAGCAGGGTCAGCACCGCCAGCCCGGCCCCGGCGAGCACCGACACGACGTAGCCGTTGGTCGCCGGGCCCCAGAAGAACAGCCCCGTGTCGGCCACGTGCCGGACCAACGGGGTCACCGTGCGGTCGAAGGTGGCGGTGTCGGTGGTCGGGAAGTCGACCTCGTGGGCGACCACGCCGTTGGCGATCGACCCGCGGGATACCGAGGAGATCGCGGCCACCTGCCGGTGCCTGCCGCTGTCGACCTGGTACAGCAGGGTTCCCAGCCCCCACATCGTTGCCCGGTGCCCGCCACCGGAGATCGCCACACCGATGTGCTGGTCCATGCCCGCACCTCCCAGTTCCACACCGGCCCGCTACGGGCCGGTCATTCGCAACGCTGATCGCAGGGCGGTGGCCGTCGGCCCCCGGCTGGGGGTGTCACCCAGGCGCCACACCTGCGGGTTGCGGCGCTCCTCCAGGACCGTGACCACGCTCCCCAGGGTTCGGCCGTCGGTGTCCCGGTCGGCGGTGTAGTAGATCTTCAACGCCCAGTCCTGAACCTCGCGCCGCCCCCCGGAGCCTGCCTGCGGGTCACGGGCCTCCCGCAGGATCTCCTGGGCCAGGTCGTGGGGGAAGTGGTAGCGCGGGGAGTTCGGGGCGCAGGACACCACCGCCACCCGGGGGTTCACCCGTTCCATCAACTCGAGGTTGACCCCCCGCTTGGAGGCATGGTGCGACACCTTGAACACGTGGGCGCGCAGCAGGTCGACATCGCCGGTGGCCGCCGCGATCGCCGCCGAGCTGGCCGAGTTCGACTTCATCAGGTACGGGAAATCGGTCAGCACATAGGACCAGGACAGAGTTTGCGCGTCACCGCCGAGCACCAGCGACATCGCAGCCAGATCCCTGTCGACCACGTTGCCCGCTACGTCGCGGGTGAGCACCCGCGCAGCCGGGTGCTGGATCCGCAGCGAGATCGAGGAGTCGTTGATCTCCACCCCGTAGGTGTCGAACCGGTTGCGCAGGTGGATCGACGGGGACAGCACGGTGATCCCGGTACGCCCGATCCACCGGCTCAGCCCGGACGCCGGCTGGCTGTACACCAGACCGGTTCGCCGCTCCACCTCGGCCATCATCTGGTGGAACGCCCCGATCGGGTGGAAGTAGCCCGGGTCCCAGAACTCGGCCACCCGATCCCCCAGCCCACCCAGCACCGTGGCCATCCCCCCGATGTGGTCCTGGTGCGGATGGGTGGCCACCACCAGGGCCACATCGACCTCCGGCGCACCGGGCAGCAGCCCCACCTCAGTCAACTGCTTGACCAGCTTCAGGGGCTTGGCCGTGGCGGCGTCAACAATGATCGCCCGGCGATGCCCGGCCACCGGGTCGGAGGGCAGCAGCACGACCTGAGCGTCGCCGTCGCCCACATTCAGCACGAACAACGCCAACGCGTCCGGGCGCCCAGCCAACTCGTCGACGAGGTCGGCCGTGGCGAACCGGTCGGCCGGGATCGGCTGCGGGGAGGCCATGTCAGACCGCCGGGGACGCCACGCCGGTCGCCGGACGCGACTCCGGGGCGTCCTCATCCGGTTGCCCGTCCGGGCTTGCGGCCCCGGTCGCGGGGTCGGGCGCGGGCTGGCGCAGCGCCGGGTTCGCCGCCACCAGCTGCGCGGCGCGCGCCGCCCGCCGCGCCGGACCGGTCACGTCCAGGATGCGCCACTGCCCCGGGCGCTCCAGCCTGCTGTCGTCACCGGCGCAGATCCAGAACACGTCGCCCACCCGCAGTGCCCGGTCGGCCGCCGGCTGCCCGCCCGCCGCCCGCTGGGCGTTGACCAGCCCCTGGAACTGCCCCACCGGCATGTTGCGGGTCACCGCCCGCCCAGGGAACACCAGATGCCCGGTAGCGTCGACCGTCGGCCACCGGTCAAGCACGAGGATCACCTGCCCGGCCTCAAGGTCGTCGACAACCCCGTACCGATCACCGACCTCCGCGGCGAAGTCCGTATTCGCGCCCTCGGGCTCCGGGTGCCACACGCCGGCGACCCTCCGCGCCGCTGGTACCGACTGCCTGCGCTGCTGGTACATCCCCACACCCCGGCTCCCGACGATCGCAACGGCCCCGCCTGAATAGAGAGTCCACCCTCGACGCATCCACGTCCAGCCCTCGTACACCACCCGTGCGGGGGTCGGGTGCAGGAAGAGGGCCGTCCTACGCAACGGGGCTCAACGTGTGTCGATCGATCCGGTCCTCCGCTACGAAGTCGAAGGCAGCAGCCAACTTCCCCTGCCCGATCGGCCTGAGCGTCACGCTCATCTCGACTCCGCTATCAAAACGAGCCGGGCCAACAAACCTTGTGCCATCCCACGTGACTCGGCCGGTGAACGGCCACGGGCCTTCGGGCTCGGACATGTCGTAACTGCCTGTGCCCGCGCCCTCGATAGCGATGACCCGCGGACCGGCGTCCATGTAGTAATCCCCAGCGATGTTAGGGGCCGACGCCGCCGTGCTGGTCTCGGGCGAGGCCCCTGAGTCACTACTGCCGTCGTCAATCAGACCAGGGAGCACAGCAGCTCCAACCAAGCCAAGTGCGCCGATTACAGCAACGAGCAAGGTGACGAGCCAAGGGCTGCGTTGGCGGCTATCGCCCATCTCAGCCTCCCTGCCCGAAAGCGGCTGTCACCTTCATGATCGCAGGTGCCAGCACCGCCTGCCAATGGCATTTGGTCCCCCCGCTGGCGATCCAGCCGATCGACACCATCCCCGGGAGGGGAGCAGCCGCCGTGACATGTGATGAAGGCGGAGGGCTAGAGGCTGGTGGCCTGCTCATCCACTCCACTGAGGGGCCAGGCCTCATCCCCGTGTCCCGCCACGCCTTCCGCGTCAAGAGGGGCTACGCGCCGTCGTGAAGCATCGTTCACTTTCGGGCTCTTGAAGTAGCTTGGGGCACAGGTCTAGCCTCGAACGCACGGCAGGCACGCACGCTCTCGCCCCGTTGGCCTGCTGGGAGAGGCGATGCCCGATGGCCACCACATCGCGACCCACCCGGAAGGCCACCCCTCGACCCGCAGGTCGCCGCTCTGCGGCCTCGCAGCCCCGGGACGTCCACGTCTTGGAGGTGCCGCATGAGCCGCTGGCTGTCGTGACCGGCGAGCCCGGGCTACCGGCGGTGTCGGTGGACGGGCACTGGTTCCGTCTGCTGCGCCCCGGCGACCTGGTCGCCCTGGACGTGCGCGCGCATGGCATGGACCTGGTGTCCGACGGCTCGGGGGTTGCGCTCGTGCCCCGCGGCGCGGGAGCCCGACTGGAGGTCCGCTACTCGTTCCAGCACGCGATCGAGACCGCCGAGCCGGAGATGGCCGTCCCGCCCCCGTTGACGCCCGTCCCAGTCCAGGCCAGGGCAGCCCGGGGCAGCCGACTGGTGTACGCCGTCGCAGCCGACGACCGGATCGAGTACAGCGTGGCCGGCGTACTTGCCGCGATGAGCCGACTGCCGCTGATCGTGGTGCCGCTGGCGACTCCGCGGGCGTTCCCGCGCCAGTTCAGGCCCAGCGCCTTCCCGGAACTGGTGGGATCGGCGGAGCTGCCCGGCGGGATCCGGTTGCTGCGCACCCCCGTTGGCTTGGTCCTGGCGCCCGCGGGACGCCAGCGCGACGCCCACCAGGCCGATCGGGGTCGTGCCCTGATCTCGGCGGCCACCTCTCTGCGCACCGCCCGGGTACTCATGGCCGCAGAACGTCCTGTTGATCTCAGCGGCCTGGAGTTCAGCACTGCAGGCCTGAGCGTCGGTGAGCTGACGTTCCGGCCCCCGATCGTGCGACCGGTGCACCAACGACCCCGGGCTCCACGGCCCGACGAGACCGCCATCGAAGCACCGTTCCGACTCGCGCTCTCCCCGAGCGCGCTGGGCGGGTTCGCCCACGCGACCACGCCGGTGCGCGTCCCGGCCGATCCCACCCGGCCGCGCGACCCCGAGCGGATCGAGCTGTGGCACAGCAGGCTGGGCGTGCGCCGCGTGGCCCGCGACGGGACCGTCCACATCGACGAGACCCGCGACCCGCAGAAGGCGGTGCGCGCGGTGTGGGCCCGCGACCTCGACCAGCCCTCCCCGGGCACGATCGGCTTCCTGACCTCGCTGACGGGCGAGAACCGTGAGGTGCTCGTGCGCCAGAGCGCGGACCCGCGGGTCGCCCCACCGCAGCCCGTCGACACCGACCGGCTCTACCTCAGCGCCCTGGGCGCCTGGCTCGAACTGCACGGCCGATGGACCATCAAGCCCTACGCGCAGCAGCAGCTGCCCAGCATCGAGGCCTGGGACCACGAGGCCACAA
The DNA here is from genome assembly GCA_963697345.1 of uncultured Actinomycetes bacterium. GTDB lineage: Bacteria > Actinomycetota > Actinomycetes > S36-B12 > CAIYMF01 > Prado023. The sequence continues at coordinate 35,754 of CAVONS010000001.1, forward strand.
GCGGCCGCGACCAGTACGTGCGCGTCGTCGAGCCGTACTACCTGTTCCCGTTCGGGCACCGGGCCAGCCTCATCACGATCACCGAGCGCAAGATCAAGGACCAGCTCGCGCCGCAGGCCAGGCTCTACCAGCGCAAGTTCATCACGATCGCCGAGCCGGTCCGCGGGTTCGACGACCGCACAGTGCCGTTCCTGCAGGTCCGGATCCGACCGCTGGTCACGCCAAACCTGGACTTCAAGCTCCCCCTAGGCTCCCCGCCCAATGTGGCCGGGACGGTGGGCGCCTACGGCGACGACCTGTTCTGGCCGGTCGTCGCTGGGGCCAAGTACCGGTTCGTCCTCGATTGCCTGGACCATGACGGACGCCGGGTGGTCCTGCGCGCCCCGTTGCTGGCGGTGGCCGCGCACTTGGGCAACGCCACGCAGAAGACCGACATCGTCACCGCCTACACCACCGACCCGGAGCACCCGATCCCCGCCGACGGGCAGTCGGTGGCCATGGCCCCCAGCACGCTACCGGGGGACACCGCATTCGAGACCGTGACCCTGCGGTTCACCGGCGACCCCGGATCGCCAGGAGACCGGAGTTCGGCCCCGCACCTGGCGGAGTCCGACCTCGTCATCCCGGCGATGCGGCACCTGGCGCCGATCAGCGACCCAGTCACCGTGTCCTACGCGCAGGCCTACCTGGTCGATGGCTTCACGGGCAACAACGCCTCGGCCCAGGTGCTACTCGCGCTCAAGACGATGACCCAGATCTCATTCGGCGGCGGCACCGACAGGGCCGGCGGGTTCGTGCAGCCCGATCTGCCGGTGCGCGGGCTGTCCCGCGCGATCGGCGTCGTGGGCGACATCGACTCGGTGGTCAACCCGCCCAGCCCGGCGCAGGCGTTCGACCCGCAGGCCTTCCTCGCCGGCGCCCTGCCCAAGCTGTTCGGGCTGTTCGAGCTGACCGACATCCTGGCCCTCGCCGGCCTGGACAAGGCCCCCTCGTTCGTGACTGAGCAGCTCGACCGGGTCGCGGCCCTGCTCGCCGATCTCGACGACCTCACCGGCGCCCTCCAGCGTGCCGTCACGCGCCTTGCCGACGATGCGGCGACCGCGCCGACCACCGCCCTCAAGGACCAGGCCGCGGCGGCCCAGACACAGATCGCGGCCGTGCAGGGCACCTTCGCCGCCCGCGTGAACGACCTGCACGACGCCCTGGACGACCTGATGTCCCTGAGCGATCCCAGCGACCTGCCGGCCGTCACCGCCGCGGTTTCCGGACTGCTGGACACCCTGGCGGGCTTCGTGAACGACCTGGCCACGACGGTGCGCACCGTGCCGCTGCCCCCGGCGGTCAAGGCCGAGCTGGAGCGACTCGTCGGCGCGTTGGCACCTGTTCTCGACGCCGCCGAGGTCGCACACACGCTCGAGGCCATCGCGGACTTCGTCAACGGCCTGGACCCGGCCAACGGCTCCGTGCGGGCGCGGTTCCAGTGGCGCCCGACCCTGACGAACTTCCCCAGCTCGGCGACCACCGCCGAGGACGCTCTTTTCTTCGTCAAGCCCGACGGATTCCTGCTCTCGGTCGAGGCGCGCGCCTCGGGCAGCGACGGGGTGGGCATCGACGTCCTGGCCGAGCTCGCGGACTTCGGGCTCAACCTGTTCCCGGGTGCGTCTCTGCTGACGATGGGTTTCGACCGGCTGGCCTTCCGCGCCTCGAGCGGGCGCAAGCCCGAGGTGGACGTGGTGTTCACCGGGATGCAGTGGCAGGGGATCCTGAGCTTCATCGAGACGCTCAAGGAGCTCGTGCCCTTCGACGGGTTCTCCGACCCGCCGTACGTGGATGTGAGCACCGACGGGGTCACCGCCGGCTTCGACCTGGCCCTGCCCAACGTGGCGGTCGGGGTGTTCAGCCTCGAGAACATCAGCCTCGGTGCGGACGTCCGGGTGCCGTTCCTGGGCGATGCCGTGACGGTCGGGTTCAACTTCTGCACCCGGGAGAAGCCGTTCCGGATGACGGTCATGTGCATCGGCGGCGGCGGATTCGTCGGCCTGCGCCTGTCTCCCAAGGGCCTGGTCGTGCTCGAGATGTCGCTGGAGGCCGGTGCCAGCCTGTCGATCAACCTCGGGGTGGCCTCCGGATCGGTGTCGATCATGGTGGGGCTGTACCTGCGCCTCGAGGGCGAGGAGGGGTCGCTGACCGGGTACTTCCGGATCCGCGGCGAGATGGACGTGCTGGGCCTGATCTCGGCCTCGATCACCCTCGAGCTGTCACTGACCTACGAGTTCGCCACCGGCAAGATGGTCGGCCGGGCCAGCATCAGCATCGAGGTCGAGGTGCTGTTCTTCTCGTTCTCGGTCGAGGTCAGCTGCGAGCGCCGACTCGCCGGCTCCAACGGGGACCCCACCTTCGCCGCAGTGCTGGGCGTCCCGGAGGACGGCACTCCCCTGGTGGGGGTGCCCGACGCCTGGGCCGACTACTGCGCCGCCTTCGCAGGAGCGTGAACGATGGCCACCGAGTCCTTCCTCGTCACCGCACTGCCGCACAGCGCCGACCCCGCGCGCGACGTGCACCTGTCACTGTTCGTCACGCACCGGCTGACCCCGGACGGCCCCTCGGGAGTCGTCGGGGACTTCCCCACGGTCAGCGCGTGGACCGCCGAGCTGGCAGATGCGCGGATCCGCCTGCTCGGGCGGACCGCCGGCGGGGGCCTGGTACGCATCCCGGTGACCGCCGAGCTGGGGGTCACCGAGCCCGGGCTCTGGCCCGCGGTGTTCCCGGCTGACCTCGCGGTCCGGCCGTGGGCGACCCCGGACCTCACGGCCGCGCCGTGGCGGACGTTCCCCGCGCACCGCATGCAGCAGCACGCGGCCCTGGTGCACGCCGCCGCCATGTTCTCCTCCCCGGTCACGCCCCCCAGCGTCCGCGGCAACGCCCTGACGGCACCGCTGCTCAAGGCCATCGGCTACGGCGAGTTCCAACGCAGGCTCGGGGTGGAGACGCTGCTGCGGATGGCCCCGGACCTGGACGCCCGCGCCACCGAACGCCTGGACGCGCTCTCCGGAGGCGGGCTGGTCGGCCAGGGCCTGGGCACGGCGGGCAACCTGACCGGAGCCGGCCTGGACCCGTTGAGCCTGTTGGCCGCCGACGTCCACCGCGCGCGGCGCTACTACCAGCGTCCTGAGGACGAGACCCCGCACCAGGACCGACCCACCCCGGGAGCCACCGGGGTCCCGCTGGCCAAGCCCGATCCGGACTTCCATGCCCGGGCTGCCATGCTCGGCGACCTGTCGCCGCTGCTGCGCAGGCTCGGGCTCGTGATCGACCTGCGCATCGACGACCTCGGCGCACTGGATGGCGTCGTCGCGGTCCAGGCCCTGCTCCGCCTTCCCCGGCTGGACAACCCCGTGGCCGAGCAGCCGTGGACGGCCTGCGCGGTGGCTGGTGTCACGTTCTCGGCGACCTCCGCGAGCGGGGACTACCTCGGGCCGCTGCTGCGCCTCGGCGACGAGCAGCGCTTCCGGGTGCTGGACCTTGACCCGGACGCCTCCGGGCTCAAGCTCGAGGCCTACATGCGGACCCTGCCCCGGCTGATGGCCACCGAGACCAACGGGGACCCCGCCAACTCCGCACCGCCGACGCTGCGCGCCACAGGCCTGGCGGTGGCACGGGTGGATCGCGCCGCCGACCTCAAGAAGCGCCTGACCGGAGCACCCGCCCGCGATACCGCGCTGCTGGCCGGGACGGCAGGGGACCTGCACCTCGAGGACGTCGCCCGCGGGGTCCGCCTCGAGGTCTGGGACGACGTGTCGCGCGCGTGGCACTCCCTGCACCGGCGGTTGATCGACGTGGAGGTCGACGGCGCCGGTCAGGTGCTGGACGACACCCCAGACGTGGGGTTCCTGCAGGGGGCCGCCCTGACCCGCTCGGACGGGCCCGACGGTGGCGTGCCCGGTGCGCCCTACCACGCCCATGAGGTGCTGGCCGGGTGGGACGGCTGGTCGCTGGCCGCCCCGCGGCCGGGGAAGCTCATCGTCCACGAGGACGGCCAGGAGGTGCTCAAGGACGCCCCCGAACCCGACCCGGATCCGGTGAACCCGGTGTCCACCACCTCGCGGGTGGAGCCGGGTACGTTGCCCCGTCTGCGCTATGGGCGCAGCTACGCCCTGCGCGCGTGGGCCGTGGACCTGGCTGGCAACAGCGCCCCGCACCAGGTGGTCGGCCCAGCGGTGCCGCGGTCCGGTCCCGGCCCCGCGACTGGCCGGATCGACCCTGACGCCCGGGAGGACCTCGACCCACGACTGCACGCTGTGGCCCAGCGGATCGCCGCGGCTCGACTGGCCGCACTGCCACTGGATGCCACGACGAGGACCGACCAGCCGGAGGCGACCGTGGGGCTGGGCGCGGTGCGCGACCAGATCCGGATCCTGCGACCCGTGGTCCAACCCGGGCCACAGGAGGGCCACGGCGCTGCCGGTCTGGACCTGAGCGAGTTCCGGCCCACCGGCGTGGAGCTCGTGGACCTGCTGGTCCGACAGCGGATGGTCCAGCGCGGGGAGCGCGCCCGGCTGGTCGCGGTGAACCGGCGGGGGCAGATCGAGGCCCTGTTCGGCGAGAGTGCTGCGACCCTCCCGCGGCTGCTGGAGCGCACCGACGCCCAGACGCCTGACACCTCGTATGCCGACGCCCTGGTGAGCTCCGTGCGGGCCGGCGGGCGGATCTCGGCCAGTGCCGCTGCTGCGCTGCTGAGCGCTGCCGCGGACCTGATCACCACCCCCCGCCCGTTCCTGCGCTGGGACCCGGTGATCGAACCGGCTCTGGTGCCGCGACATGCCTACACCGAGGCTGAGTCCCTGACGACCCTGGTGGTCCGCTCCGGCGTGCAGGGCCCCGCCGAGGACGGCCTGACGCTGACGATCCTCGCGCCGGACGAGTTCAGCACGCAGGCGGTGGCTGAGCATCCCGAGCTGCCGCTGGCCTGGCGCGCGGATTCGCAGCGCCACGTGGCCCCACCGAAGACCAGCCAGTACGACGCGGAGCTGCACGGGATGTTCGACGCGGCGATGGGCAGCGGCGACCCTGCTGCGGTGTCGGCCGCCCTGGCCGTGGCACTGCGCGAGTCCGGGACGTTCCTGGACCCGACTGTGGCCGACCCGGTCACGCCCGGCGCGCGCCTGCCGCAGCCCGGGATCGCGTTCCACGCCTCCCCCACCGCGGAGGTGCCCGCCGCGGCCACCCCCGCAGACCTGCCGCGCGGCGAGCCGCTCACGCCGGGCCAGTACGTGGTGCACGACGTGGACGACCTCGTGCTGCCCTACCTGCCCGACCCCCTGGCCACGGGCCTGTCCCTGGTCTTCCCCGACGCCGGCACCGGCCATCACCTGACCGGCCTGCTGGCCATCGAAGGGGTCACCCTGCGCTACTCGGGCACGTGGCCGGCACTGGCGCCCCTGCGGTTCGTGCTCGAAGGCGGCCCGGAGCTGGCGGCCCGGGTGGACGGCGACGCTGTGCATTTCGCGGTGCCGCCCGGCGAGCAGCTGCGGATGCGGCTGTCCTCCGCACTGGATCGCGCATCCCTGGACCTGATCGGGCTCTGGCGCTCGCTGCCCGCGGCCCTGCGCACCAACGACCTGCTGGCCGAGGCTGCCGCCGACGGATGGCTGTGGTGGCTGACGCCGGCGACCGAGGTCCGCTTGGTGCACGCGGTGCCCCGGCCGGTGGAGGTGCCGCGCCCGACCGTGCTGGTGCCTATCCGCACGCCCGGGGACACTGCGGTGACCCTGTTCGGCGGCGTGGACCTGCACGGCCCGAGCACGGAGCGCCTCGACGTGGAGGCTGCGTGGAGTGAGTGGGTCGATGACCCGACCAAGCCGGAGCCGACGCGACGCGACGTGGTGGCGGCGGCCGCGGACACGACCGTCCGGTACGAGGAGGACCTGGTCGTGCTCGGCGGCGTCGACAACGACCTGCCGCTGCCCGACGGAAGCGTCATGCATCTGCACAAGTGCGTGCACCAGCTCGGCGACACCCGCCACCGCAGCATCGACTACCGGATGCGGGCCACCACGCGCTATCGCGAGTACTTCGACCCACGGGTGCTGCCCAGCGTGGACGACGTGTCCGTGCTCGGGCCCAGCCGCACTCTGGACGTGCCCAGCACGGCCCGCCCCGCCAAGCCCGTCATCGCCGACGTCCTGCCGCTGTTCCGGTGGTACGAGCACACCGAGCCCGAGCAGCCATTCGCGCTGCGTCGGGAACGCCGGGCCGGGCTGCGCATCTACCTCGAGCGGCCGTGGTACTCCTCCGGGGACGGCGAGCTGTTGGCGGTGGTCCTGGCGGCGGGCAACGCGCTGGCCGAGGACCACGTCAGCCAATGGGGTGGCGATCCGGTGTTCCTGCAGCAGGGCCCGGCGAACCGCTCGGTCCTCCCGCTGGTCGACATCGCGCACCTCGTGGGCCTCGACGACCGGGCCGAGGGTGGTCGGCCAGTCGGCCCACCGGTGTCGCGGACCCTGACCGACGTGCCCGGCCAGCCCGCGGTCTGGGCGCTCGGGTACCGCCCGGAGTACTCGGTGGCGCGGGGCCAGTGGTTCGTCGACGTGGCACTGGACCCGGGGACGGCGTTCGCCCCGTTCGTGCGGCTGGCCGTGGCTCGCTACCAGCCCAGCTCGTTGCCCGGGCTGCACCTGTCGCCGGTGGTGCGCTGCGACTTCGTGCCGCTGCCGCTGGAGCGGACGGCCTCGCTGTCCCGACCCGATGCGCAGACCACGCGCGTGAAGGTGACCGGTCCGGTCGGGGTGCCCGGTGGACTGGTCCACGCCGTGCACGGTGCGAACTTCGCGCAGATGTTCGCCGCGTCGCGACGGATGCGGGCGCGGCTGGAGACCCGGGTGCCGGAGGTTCCCTCCGATCTCGGCTGGCGCACCGTGGCGGCCGTCGACCTGCCCGTTCTCGGGTTCGAGGGGACGGTCGTGACCTGGTCGGGGAGCCTGGACCTGCCCGAGGAGCTGCCCCCGCGCAGGCCGGGGGACGATGAGGCGTGGCGGGTCGTGCTCGAGGAATGGGAGACACTGCCCGCCGACGGACCGGAGGGAACCTCGACACGGCTGGTGTACGCCGACGTGCTGCCGCTGTGACCGGCGCCGGCACTGGGCGGCCGCCGCATCATGCCGGCCCATGACGGACGCGCAGCGAAACCCGGCGGACTACAAACGACCAGTTGCGCACCGGTAATGGGCCCGGCGCGATATGGCCGGGCTCCTGTGCCGGCCTGTTCCCCGACCCGCGACCGGGTTCGGCTGGCTGGCCGTCCACGGCGCGTTCCCGCATCTCGTGGAACCCGATCTCGGCGGTGCGATCGCCTGGTTGGACCGGCTTTCACAGCCCGGGCAGATCGGCCCAGCCGACGTTGACCCAGAGGTCGCGCGGCGCCCGGTCGCGTTCGTCCGCGTCCGGTGTCCGCACGTGTCCGCAGCCATCGACGCCAGAGGCCAGTCCTCGGTCTCCCGGGAACTGGCCTCTGACCTGCTACGACATTGGTAGCGGGGGCAGGATTTGAACCTGCGACCTCTGGGTTATGAGCCCAGCGAGCTACCGAGCTGCTCCACCCCGCGTCGGTTGTCCTACTGTACGCCAGCCGGTGGGGACCCACCAAATTCTGGAGCCCTGAAGATCCTGAGGGCGATCACCCCGGCGATCAGCCGTCCATGAACGGGACGCCGATGATCGAGTACCCGCCATCGACATAGATCGTCTGCCCGGTGATCATCCGGGCCTCGTCCGAGGCGAGGAACGCCGCGCAGTTGCCGACGTCCTCCTGCGTCACGTCCTGACGCATCGGCGACACCTTGCGGTTGTACTCCAGCATCAGGTCCAGCTCCGGCAGCCCGGACGCTGCGATGGTGCGGATCGGCCCGGCCGAGATCGCGTTCACCCGGATCCCCTCGGGCCCGAGATCGGCGGCCAGCTCACGCACGTAGGCCTCCAGTGCGGCCTTGGCCACGCCCATCACCTTGTACTTGGCCGACACCCGCACCCCACCGATGTAGCTCAACGCGATCGCGGAGCCGCCGTTGGGCATGTGCACACGCGCTGCGTTCATCAGCGTGGCCATCGAGTGCGCCGACGTCACGAGCGCGGTGGTGAAGTCCTCCTCGGTCGTCTCCACGACCCGACCCTCGAACGCGGTCCTCGGTGCGAACGCGATCGCGTGCACGACGATGTCGATCGGCATGGTGATCTTGGCGAAGAACGCCTCCACCTCGGCCGGGTTGCGGATGTCGCACCGCTCGTAGGCGATCAGGTGCGGCAGCGTCGGCGCCAGCTGCATGATCCGGCTGTGGAAGCGGAACTGGTAGCCCAGGATCACCCGCGCCCCGTGCCTGGTGAGCTCCTGGGCGATGGCCCAGGCGATCGACTCCTCGCTGGCCACGCCCATCACCAGGGCGACCTTGCCCTTGAGCGGCTTCTTGATGGTCATGGCCTGCCTCCGGCTCGTACGTCAGGCGGTGATCGTAGGCGCGCACCACGCCGGGTTGTGGGCCAGCGGGAGGTCCACCCCCGGTCCCCACATCCCGCCTTCTGCCGCTGTCACCCGCTCGGGTTACCGTCATCCCATGACTCGACTCATCTGCCTCGGGGACTCCTTCACGGAGGGAATGTCCGATGAGCCGCGCGCCGATGGCCGCCACATGGGCTGGTCGGACCGCGTCGCTGAAGGGCTGGCTGCCGACACGTCCGGAGCTGCCCCGGCGCCGGTCACCTACGCCAACCTCGCCGTCCGCGGCAAGCTCCTCGACCAGGTCGTCGCTGAGCAGCTGGGCCCGGCCATCGCGCTGGGACCGGACATCGTCACGTTCCACGCCGGGGCCAACGATGTGCTGCGCCCGGGCACGGACATCGCCGACCTGTACGCCCGCTACGACGCCGCGGTCGCGCAGCTGACAGCCACCGGTGCTCGCGTGGTCCTGTTCACGTCCTTGGCCCGCGCGGGTGGATCAGGGCGCTTCGCTGATCGGCTGGAGAAGCAGTTCCACGCCTTCAACCGGCACGTGCGGATCGCTGCCGGCGACCACGGCGCGATCCTGATCGACCTCGAGGCCATCCACGCCCTGACCGACCGACGCTTCTGGGCCTCGGACCGGCTGCACCTCAACGAGCTGGGGCACGCCCGCGTCGCGGCCGCCGTCCTCAGCGCGCTCCAGGTCACGGACCCGGCGGTGCTCGGTGGCCCCGTCGGCTGGTGGGCCGAACCGCTGCCGCCCGCCGAACCCCGCTCGCGCCGCGACGACCTCGCTGCCGATGCCGAATGGGTACGGGTGCACCTGATCCCGTGGATCGGTCGCCGCGTGCGTCGGGTGTCCAGCGGTGACGGGATTGCGCCCAAGGAACGTCATCCCCGGGAGGTCACCCCCGGGCAACATGACCGCACGAGCGCCTGACAACCTGAGCCGAGCATCACCCGGCACCACACCGCACCACCCGGCGTTCGCCGGGCCACGGAAGGACACCATGCCCACCACACTGATCACCGGCGCGAGTTCCGGCCTCGGCGCCGAGATGGCCCGCCAGTTCGCGGCACTCGGCCACGACCTCGCGCTGTCCGCGCGGCGCGCCGACCGCCTCACGGAGCTCCGCGCCGAGATCCTCGACACCCACCCGGAGCGCCGGATCGAGATCCGCGCGCTGGACGTCACCGACGACGACGCGGTGTTCGAGGTGTTCCACGCCTTCGCCGACGACTTCGGCTACCTCGACCGGATCATCATCAACGCAGGCCTGGGCAAGGGCGCCCGGATCGGCACCGGCAAGTACTACGCCAACCGCCAGACAGCCATGACGAACTTCGTCGCCGCACTGGCCCAGGCCGAGGCGGCCATGGAGATCTTCCGCGAGCAGAAGCGCGGCCATCTGGTGTTCATCTCCTCGATGTCAGCGATGCGCGGCATGCCCAAGGCGCTCAATGTGTACGCCGCCACCAAGGCCGGCGTGGCCAACCTTGCCGAGGGCCTGCGCAGCGAGATGCAGTCCACCCCCGACCTCGATGTCGTCATCTCGACCATCTACCCGGGCTACATCCGCTCCGAGATGAACGAGTACGTCGAGAACGCCCTCTTCATGGTGGACACCGAGACCGGGGTGAAGGCGATCGTCGCCGCGATCGAGGCGGAGAAGGCCGATGCGCGGGTCCCGAGCTGGCCGTGGTGGCCACTGGGAACCGTGATGCGCAATGCGCCACTAGGGGTCGTGCGCCGCATGATCTGACCGGTCCACCGACCACCGGCACCGGCACCACCCCGGATCCCCTCCGCATCCGCGGATCTCCTCCGCGTGCCCAAGGAGGAGATCACAGCTAGCGGAGGGGATTGCTTGGGGGCGTGGCTGCGCCGCCACTCGGTGCTGGCCACTCTTGCGGTCAGTCGAGCATGCACTCCGCGATCCATGCCAGCTCGGCCTCCGGGTTGTCCGTCACGCCCGTGTGGACCGGGCCGGGCTGGATCACCACGCTCCGGGGTGCGGTCAGCCATCGGAACCGCCGTCCGGCGTCAGCCATCCCGGCCTCGCCCGCGTTCAGGCTGCCCTCGGCCACGGCCCTGGCTGCCACCAGCGCATCAGCGATCGACACCACAGTCCACCTTCGGCCACAGCGCCTCGGCGCCGCTGAGGTCCGAGCGCACCCGCATGCCGAGGAAGTCGGCCTGCTGGCAGTAGACCAGCACCGCACCGTTGACGAACTCGCCGCGGTCCACCCGCGGGACGATCCGCAGCACCGCATACTCGAACGGCATGCCGGTCATGCGTCCCCCCGCCCGATCTTCAGCTCGGGGATCCACTCCGGCGGCCCGGAGCTCTGGCGCCCGGACCTCCGAACTCCCCCGACGTCGCGAGCGGGTCCCCGCTCGACGGCCTGCGCCAGGGCCGGAACCCAGGAGGCCCGTGCCGCAAGGCGAGCCGCGAGGAACTCCTGGTAGGCCCCCCGGACCGCGTCCACGCTCCCCCACTGCTCAGCATCGGCTGCCAGCCACTCCTCGGGGACCGCCCCGACCGCATCGCCGGCCACAGTCGGCCAGTCGATCGCGCTCAGTGCAGCATCAGCCGCCTCGATGTCCGGTTGGCACTCCAGCAGCGCATGGTCGGCCACGTCGAACTCGCGCTCCGCGAAGCGATGCACCTGGTCGTCACGTCCCGGAGTCCACGAGTGATGGAACGTCAGCGCTGCACCGTGGTCGATCAGCTGCAGCTCGCGATGCCACATCAGCATGTTCGGGTTGCGCCAGGTGCGGTCCACGTTGCTGATCAGGGCGTCGAACCACACGATCCGCCCGGCAAGCGCGGAGTCGACTGTCGGCATGGGCCCGACATCCAGGGCTCCGGGCAGGAAGTCGATGCCCAGGTTGATGCCCACTGATGCGCGCAGCAGGTGCTGCACCTCCTCGTCAGGCTCGGCGGGAGCCAGCTCGGCCGGCACCTCGACAGGCGCCCATCGCGGCACCCGCAGCCCGACGCCCTCCGCCAGGCCGGCGCAGATCACCTCGGCCGCCAGCGCACGCGGCCCCTGACCCGCGCCGCGGAACTTCACCACGTACATCCCGAGGTCGTCGGCCTCCATGAGGCCCGGCAGTGACCCACCCTCCCGCAACGGAGTCACATACCTGGTTGCGCGCACCGGATCCACCGGCCCAGCGTAGGGCGTCCACCCAGGGTCCCGCCGCCGATGACCGGACCCGCCGTGGAGCACTACGCTCATGCCGCGCCCCCAACCTCGAGGAGCCCTCGCATGACCGCCCTGCCAGCCCTGCTGCTGTTCCACGGAGTCGGTGACTCCGGGGGGTGCTGGGAGCCGTTCGTGGGTCGGCTTCGCCAGCAGGAGGGCCTGGCCGACCTGGCCGTCAGCACACCCGATGCGCCCGCGCACGGGGGGCGTCTGGCCGCTGCAGGGCACTCCATCGCGTGGCCCGACCAGCTCGGTGAGGGCATCGCGCACGCGCAGGCGCTCGTGGCGCAGACCGGCCGGCGCATCGTGGTGGGTGGGCACTCGATGGGCTCGATGACCGCCCTGGGCGTGGCCGCGAACAGGCCGGACCTCGTGGTGGGCACGTTCCTCGAGGATCCGCCGCTGATGTCACCGCTCCCCCCGCCGGACGCCCCCATCGAGCCGCCGACTCCCGCGGACGTCCACGAGTTCGGCGCCTGGTTCGCTGAGCTGCAGGCCACACCCTTCGAGGAGGTGGTGGCCGGCGCCCGAGCCGAGCACCCGACCTGGGACGAGGCCGAGTACGCCCCCTGGGCACGCGCGAAGCAGGCAGTCGACCTCCTGGCGTTCCGTGACCCGGTCATCTGGGTGCACGGGGACACCGTCCGCATCGTGCGCCACGCGCCCGCACCGGTCGTGGTCGCGGCCGGTTGGCCGGAGCGCGGCGGCCTGGTCATCGACGAGGTGGCTGCCCAGCTGCGCGCCCAGCCGGGATGGACGTTCCACCGGCTGCCCACCGGCCATGACGTGCGCCGCGACGCCCCCGAGGCCACGGTCACGCTGCTTGCCGACCTGATCCGCTGCGCACCGCAGTGAACGATGAGTCGAAGCCGGGCGCACCGCCCCCCGATGCCCTCACCGGCCTCCCTGCGCCGCCGGCCCAGCCAGATGCGGGCTTCCACAGGCGACCCGTGCTGGGCTACGTCCTGTACCTCAGCGGGGCGTTGCTGTTCGGGATCAACGGCACGGTCAGCAAGGTCCTGCTCACGTCCGTCGATGACGCGGCCAGGGTGTCGCAGCTGCGCGTCTCGTTCGCGTTCCTGATCCTGCTGGTCATCGTCGCGCTGGCCAACCCCCGCTCACTGCCCCTGCGTCGCCACGAGATCGGGCCGGTCGCTGCCTACGGCATCCTGGGCGTGTCCCTGACGCAGTGGCTCTACTTCGTCGCGTTGACCCGGATGCCCATCGGGATCGCCCTGCTCATCGAGTTCACCGCCCCGATCATGGTCGTCCTGTGGGTGCGCTACGGATGGCACCGACCCGTGCGCAACACGGTGTGGCTCGGCCTGGCGCTGGCCCTCGTCGGGCTGGGCATGGTGGCGCAGGTGTGGCTCGGGCTGACCCTGGACTCCCTGGGGGTGGCCGCGGCCTTCGGCGCCGCTGCGGCGCTCGCGGTCTACTACCTGCTGGGCGAGACCTGCAGCAGGGACCGCGACCCCGTCTCGCTGACGCTCTGGGGGTTCGGCTTCGCCGCGCTGATGTGGGCCGTGGTGCAGCCCTGGTGGAGCTTCCCGTGGCAGGCCCTGGAGGGCTCCGCGAGCCCCCTGGGCGAGGACACGGCCACCGTTCCCCTGTGGGGGCTGGCCGCCTGGATGGTCGTGCTGGGCACGATCGCGCCCTTCTGGCTGGTCCTGGCCGCGATCCGGCACATCGGTGCTGCTGGGGCAAGCATCATCGGGATGACCGAGCCGTTCATCGCCGCGCTGGTCGCCTGGGTGGTCCTCGATGAGGTGCTGACCCCGGCACAGCTGCTCGGCGGCGCCGTCATCCTGACCGGCGTGGTGATCGCGGAGCGCGCGCGGGGCTGAACCCCCGCCCAGGTGAAGCCGCTGGTCACTCCGCCTTGAACTGCTTGACGAACTGCCTGATCTGCTTGTCGTAGGCCTCCGGGTCCACGTTCCACGACAGGACGTGGTCGGCGCCGTCCACCACGACGTACGTGCCGTCCTTGCCCGCGATCCGCATGAAACGATCGTTGACCGCCAGGGGCACGGTCTGGTCGTCGGCGCCCTGGAACACCAGCAGCGGCACGTCGACCAGCCCCTCCTTGCCGGAGTAGTCGATGGCGGAGAAGTCCACGCCGTAGCGGAACGCGACGGCCATCTTGGCCGCGTCCTCCAGGGACTCCGGGATCGGCAGGTCACCGACCGGCAGGGTGCGGTACTCGGCCGCCTCATCGACGACGTCCTCGAAGCTCGACGCCGGTGAGTCGAGGATGACCCCGTCCACCCGGCGGGCGAGCACGCCCCGCTCGAGGAAGCCCAGGGTCACCGCGCCTCCGTGGCTGGCGCCACCCAGCACGACGATCCGCGCGCCCTCGTCCTCGGCGTACTGCACGGCCGCCTCGAGCTCCTGCCACTCGGTGCGCCCGAAGTGCACCATCCCGTCCTCATACTCGGGGGCTCCGACGTCGCCGGTGTAGGTGATGATCAGCACGGTGAAGTCCGCCTTGATCAGGGCGCGCGACATCCGCAGCATCTCCGAGCGCGATGCGCCCTTGCCGTGCGTGAGGATCGCCCACTTGTCGGAGTCCTCGGCCGTGATCTGCCATGCCGGGAAGACCCGGCCGTCCGGCGTGCTGATGTCCACGTACTCCGGGTCCAGGCCCGCCTGCTCGGGGGAGAGCCACACGTCGCGGGTCAACCCGTAGCGGTCCCCGACGCGCGGACCATCACCGACGACGTCGATCACCGGTCGGGTCTCGGCACCGTCGGCGCCCGCCACTGCTGGGCCGACGACCAGCAGGGACTCGCCGATGGCCACACCCATCACCGCATCGTCGAACTTCGTCTCAGCCCGGTACTGCTCGTCGGGCAGGATCGTGATCGTGGGGTCCTCACCCGTGGCGTCATAGGCCTGCACGGTTCCGCCCTGCAGGTTGGCCGGGTCGTACGGCTCGGACTTCAGGGCGTCGGCGTACACCTGGCCGGAGAAGTACCAGGCACCCCCGACGTAGAACACCGCAACCAGGGCGATCGCCGTGAACAGGATGGCCCACGGCCAACGACGACGTGTGCGCGATCGGGTCATGACAGGACTATCCCAGATCGCTCCCGGCGGAGCAGTCCGTCAGGACCCGCGTGGTCCGGCGACCAACCAGGCACCGGCACGTCAGGCTGTCGCCTCGGCCTCGGTCGCGGCCGCGGAGGCCTCGTCGGACGGGACCTCCTCAGCCGGCGGGTCCGCTGGAACCTCTCCCTCGACAGGAGCCTCCGCCGCCGTCTCGCCACTGATCCGGCGCTGCGCGGCAGCCGCCCTGTTCAGGGCCGCCTCCAGGTCAGCCTGCGCCCGGCCGTAGGCGGTGAAGTTCCCCGAGGCCAGGGCTTCCACTCCGCGGTCGTAGGCAGCCTGTGCATCGATGATCGCCTTGGCCAGGTCGGCCTGGGCGTCATCGGTGGGTTCTGAGGCTCCGTCCCCACCATCCGTTCCACCCTCACCTGAGCCGGACCCGCGACCGGAGTCACCCTCGGAGAAGACGGTGGCCAGGGCCTCACCCAGGGTGTTGCTCAGCACCGTCGAATCGCCGAAGCTCACCAGCACCTTGCGCAGCAGGGGGTAGCCCTGGCCCTGCGCGGCGCGAACATAGACCGGCTCGACGTAGAGCAGCCCACCGCTGACCGGCAGCGACAGCAGGTTGCCGAACTCCACATCGGCGCCACCACGGCGCAGCAGGGTGAGCTGCTCGGCGATCGAGGGCTCGGACTCGAAGTTGTTCTGCACCTGGGTCGGTCCGGGCACAGTGGTGTTCCGTGGCAGCTGCAGCACGCGGATCGTCCCGTAGGTCGGCCCCGGGGCGGAGTCGACCGCCATGAACGCTGCCAGGGTCTGGCGTTTCAAGGGGGCGAACGTGGTGGTCAGCGAGAACTTCGGCTCGACGGTCCCGGGCATCCGCAGCGTCAGGTAGTAGGGCGGCTGCAACGCGTTGACCGTCCGGTTCGTCGGATCGATCGGGATGGTCCAGAAGTCCTGGCCGTTGTAGAAGCTGGCCGGGTCCTCCACGTGGTAGCGCGAGAGGATCGTGCGCTGGACCTTGAAGAGGTCCTCGGGGTAGCGGAAGTGCGCCACGAGCTCCTCGGGGGCCTCGGACAGGGCGGTGACCGTGTTGTCGAAGGCCTTGGTCCACGTGGTCAGGACCGGATCCTCAGGGTCCCAGGCGTACAGCGTGACAGTGCCGTCATAGGCGTCCACCACGGCCTTGACCGAGTTGCGCAGGTAGTTGATCCGCTCGCTGGGCAGGGTCGCCACCGAGCTGGAGGTCGCGGTGATCGCGTCGGTCGTGGCGTCCTTGAGCGTCGTGCGCGACGAGTACGGGTAGGCATTGGTCGTCGTGTACCCGTCGATGATCCACAGGACGCGACCACCGACCACCACCGGGTACGGGTCGCCGTCGGTGGTCAACCAGGGCGCCACCTTCGCCACACGGGTCTGGGGCTCGCGGTCGAACAGGATCCGGGACTCGGAGTTCACCAGCGAGCTCAGGATGATGTTGGGGTCCTGCATCCGCGCGGCGAAGAGCAGCTTGTTGAAGAAGCTGCCCACCGGCACGCCGCCGGAGCCGTCGTAGGTGTTGTTCTTCTGGCCGGTGGCCGACTGGTCGTCGGGGAAGTCGAGCTCGCGCGGCTCGGTACCCTCCGGCGCACCCACGATGGAGTAGTCCGGGGACGAGGCGCCGAAGTAGATCCGGGGCTGGTCGATCTCGAGCTCACCGATCGTGGGGATGTCGGAGGCGAAGAAGTCCGGGCGGCCATCGGTGCCCGCGGTGTTGTCGTAGGCCGCGACCACGCCGTAGCCGTGTGTGTAGACAGCGTGGTCGTTGGCCCAGTTGCGCTCGCCGACCCCGTCGAGGTCGACCTCGCGCACGGCGATCACCGCGCCGCGGGTGCCACCCTCGAGGGCGTAGCGGTCCACGTCCAGGATGTCGGGGAACGAGTAGAAGCCACGGATCTGCTGCAGCTGGCGGTACGTCGGGGACACCACGGCTGGGTCCAGCAGGCGGATGTTGTTCAGGGTGCCGGCGTCCTCCTTGAGGGTGTCGGCACTCGGATCACCCTCGCCCGAGTAGTCCTCGAACTGCGCGTCGGCCAGCCCGTAGGCGGCCCGTGTGGCCTCGATGTTGCGCTTGATGTACTCCTGCTCGCGGACCAGCTCGGAGGGCTTGACCTGGAACTGCTGGACGATCGCCGGATAGATCCCGCCGATGACCAGGGCGGAGACGGCCAGCAGGCCGGTGCCGACCAGGGGCAGGATCCAGCCCTGGCGGAACGCATTGGCGAAGAAGAGCACGGCACAGACCAGGGCGATCACGACAAGGATGTTCTTGGCCGGCAGGACCGCGTTCACGTCGCGGTACTTCAGCCCGGTGAAGCCGTCGACGAGCTGCTCGGACTTCACCGCCAGTCCGTAGCGGTCCAGCCAGTAGCCGACCGCCTTGAGCAGCATGAACAACCCGCCCAGGATCGACAGCTGCACGTGAGCCGCCCGGCTGGTCCGCGGGGTTGGGCCCTGCAGGCGCAGCCCGCCGTACACATAGTGGGTGACTGCGGCCATGAGCAGGCACAGGATCAGCACCGCCACGCCGAAGCCCAGGAGGAAGCGCAGGAACGGGTACTCGAAGGCGAAGAACCCGATGTCGGTGTTGAACTGCGGGTCGGTCTCGCCGAAGGGTGTGCCGTTGCGGAAGGCGAGGAACTCCCGCCACTGGGCCGAGGCGGACATGCCTGCCATCACGCCGAACATGGTCGGCACGCCCACGAGGATGAGCGTGTGGAAGGGCTCCAGGCTGGCGCGGTAGCGCTCGAGGGAGACCTGCTCCGCGGACATCACACCCAGCTCGGGGCGGCTGCGGAAGGCGATCAGCATCGTGACGCCGATGGCCGTGGCCATGATCAGGCCGAAGACGAGGAACAGCCCCAACTGCGTGACCAACAACGTGGTGAACACGGACTGCTTGTCCACCGACGCGTACCAGAGGTAGTCGGTGTAGAAGGTCGTGAACACCAGGAACGCGATGCCGAGCACGCCGAGGATGATCAGCGTGGGCACCAGCGGCCCGGAACGTTGCGGCGAGGACTGCGGCCGGGGGCGGGTGGTGGTCGGGGGTTCGAAGCTCACGGGTACAAAACTACCTGTATGTGGCGTATCCCACTCCCGCGGACTGCTGGAGCACGCACGCCACGGCCCGCGCCCTTACACACTCCGAGCGCTCCACCGACCCCCGCGCTGACCTGACCGGCCGCCGGGATGCAGGGTGGCCTCACACCAGGGGCGCACCGCTGCCCGGGCCTACCCTGTCCCTGTGGAACCCCGGACCCGACGGCGCGTGTGGTGGGCGCTGGGCATCCTCGGGGCCACGCTCCTGGTCATCGTGGGGATCCTGGTCACCTTCGCAGTGCAGCTCAGCGGCGGCTGGGACGAGGTCCTGGACCGTACGCACCCCCGACCCGGCGATCCCGAGGTGGTCGCGGCGCGCGAGGCGGCAGCCGCGGAGGTCGACGCCGAGATCGTCCGGGTGATCGACGAGGTGGTCACCCCGACGCTGTCGGGCGCTCGGGTCGCTGAGGCTCCCGCAGTCGGCGCGGCGATGGCGCCCCTGCCCGACGCCGATGTCCGCAGCGACGCGCAGGGCTCGGCATGTGTGATCGGCCAGCACGACTGGAAGAGGGACGACGGCTTCGACCTGGCCTGCACCGAGATCCGCGGCGGAGTCGTGGCCGCACAGCAGCAGCCCTTCGTCGACGACATGGTGGCCCTCGACGCCGCCCTGGCCACAGACGGCTACACCCCCGCGGGTACGGGCGAGGGACTTGCCCTCCCTCTCGAGTACTGGCAGAGCCTCGCCGGCACCCCCGCAGGCGACGGCGAGTACGGGATCGCCAACCTGCCCGGGGCCACGTACCGCAGCGCCGATGAGACGTTCACGCTCGTCGTCTCGTTCGGCCCACGCGACACCGGCGCAGTCACGCTGACCGGGGACGAGTACCTGGCCGAGATCATCGTGAGCACGCAGTCCTACCGCGACTGATCCGTCGTCGCGAGCGAGCCCGCGCCCATGGGCGCCCGCCCTTCGCGCGCACCCGGCGACGGCTGAGACAATGCCGCCATGGAATCCCAGGACCTGCTCTCCGCGGCGCTGGACATCGAGCGCCACGTCGCCTCGCAGGGCTGGGACCAGCCGGCGCTGCTGTTCGCCCTGGTCCCCACCGACGTCCTGCGCGCCGAGCAGCCCCAGCTCGCTGCCCAGCTCGGGGTCGAGGACGGCGGACCGGCGCTGACGACCTTCGAACAGCCCGCACCTCCCGACGATGAGGACCTCGACGTCTTCCTGGCCCGGATCGAGTGGCCGGAGCAGATCGCCGGGGCCGCGCTCGTGGTCGAGCGCATCGTCCTGCCCCCCGAGGCCGAAGCCGAGCTGGCCGATCGCCCGGATGCCGTGACGGTCGCCCGCGAGCACCCCGATGCGCAGGACATGCGGATCGTCGTGGCGGTCATGAAGGACGGACAGCAGATGAGCGTCCTGCGGCTGCGCGGATCCCAGGACGGCCCCGCTGACGGCTCCGACGGCTCCGGGACCTCCGACGACCAGGTGCTCACCGGGTCCGACCTCGTGCCGGGCCTCTCCGAAGCGCTGCTGGCAACGTTCGGCTAGGTAGTCCGGGGCGGGTCAGCGCCCGGCGGCCGCGATCCCGTCCCCGCACTGCGGGAACTCGGCCTCGGGATCGGCGACCCAGGCCTCGACCGTGTCGCGCGCCTCACCCAGCGTGCTGACCGGGATCACTGTCAGCCCGTCGGGGATGTTGCCCTCGACGTCGTCGCAGTTGTCCTGCGGGGCCACGAACAGCGCCGCCCCAGCCTTCTTGGCCCCCACCAGCTTCTGCTGGATCCCGCCGATCGGGCCCACGTTGCCGGCGGGATCGATGGTTCCGGTGCCGGCCACGTGCTGGCCGCCGTTGAGCTGCTCCTCGGTGAGCATGTCGATGATCCCCAGCGAGAACATCATCCCGGCGCTCGGCCCACCCACGTTGGAGTCGCCGAACTCGATGTCGAAGGGCGCCTGGTAGGCGATGCCGACCAGGATCCCCAGGTAGGCCTGCGGTGGGGCACCGGGATTGTCAGCCTCCGCCGTGGGGTTGACCTCGGTCACGATCTCGAGGGTCTCGGGCGTCGGGTCGGCGCCGGGCTCCTCGCTGCGCAGGACCTCCAGCACGACGGTGTCGCCGACCGCTCGCTCACGCACCAGCTCGCCCACCTCGGCCGGGGTGCTGACCTCCTGGCCATCGACGGTCAGGATCTGGTCACCGGCCTGCACGATCCCGTCCGCGGGCGATCCCCCGCCCACGAGCGTCACGACGACCGCTTCCTCGGTCGGGATGCCCAACTCGTTCATCGCCGCGGCGATGGAGTCCGACTGGGACAGGGCGAACAACTGGTCGTTGCGCTCGGCCACCTGCTCCCCCGTCGTCTCCGGACCGTAGATCGACTCCCGCGGGAACACCGCCCGGCCAGGGGCAGCCCAGCCGAGCAACGCCTCCCCGAGGTAGACCCCGCCGGAGGATCCGCCCCGCTCGGAGATCGTGGTCATGTCCAGTTCGCCGGATGTCGGATACGTGGTGGTGCCGCTGATGGTGATCAGCGGCTCGCCGTTCGCCTCGCCGATCGTGTTGTAGGTCGGGCCCGGGCTCAGGATCAGCAGCGGGAGCTTGACCATGGAGCCGGCGACCACCAGGACCATGCCGACGACCACCCCCCGTCGGATCGCCCGCGAGCGCGCACGCTCCCGCGGCGTGCGGGGCGGCAGCCCGCCCCACCACAGCGTCACGCGGTCCCACCACCCGATCTCCACGGCGTCATCAGGCTGGGCGACGATGAAGGACTCAATCCGTCCGGGCTCGACTGGTCCGGGCTCGACGGTGCCGGGCTCGACCGGTCCGGGCTCGGCCGCGTCTGGCTCCGGCGGCAGGGTTCCGGGATCGTCGCCGGGCGCTGCCTGGTCGCTGTGGGTCATGCACGGCTGCCCGGGAACGGCCGGCGCAGTGCGTCGGCGAACCGGGCAAGGTCACGTTGGTCCGCTGCTGATCCGGGCTCGGGCCGTGGCCGCACGCGACCACCCCACGATCCGGCCACACGTGTGTAGGCCCACGCCAGCAGGGTGGCGACCACCGGGATGATCCACCAGAGCATGTCGCCTCCTCTCCGCAGGCCTGTCCGATGACGTGGCAGGGAGATGAGCGTACCTTCCGCAATGACGGTGCGACGGCCGTGCCGGACACGGTTTACCGGACCCGAACCGGGGTAGGTGGGCGCTGCCAGGAGGGCCGGCGCCCAGCACGTGAGCGACCACGCGCCTAGGCTGGTTCCCGTGGCCGACATGATCGGCCCACGACAGGAAGGCACGACCCATGAGCAACGTCCCCTTCGGCTTCACACCTCCGGATCCGGACGACCAGGGCCAGCCACAGAACCCGTTCAACATGGGCGACCTGGGCTCAGCCCTGTCCCAGCTCGGAGCCATGCTCCAGGGCATGTCCAGCGACGCGAACCCGGGCGCGGTCAACTGGGACAACGCCACCGACATCGCGCGCAAGGCGATCGCCGCCGAGGGCGACCCCGTGGTCAGCGACTCCCAGCGCCGAGGTGTCGAGGAGGCGGTCCGTCTGGCCGACCTGTGGCTCGACCCCGCGACCGACTTCCCCTCCACCGGATCCGGCGCTCGCGCGTGGAGCCGCTCCCAGTGGCTCGAGGGCACCATGCCCGCGTGGCAGGTGATCATCACGCCCGTGGCCGAGTCGGTGCAGGCCTCGATGGGCACGATGATGCCCAAGCCCGAGGACCTCGCCAGCGGGTTGCCCGAGGAGCTGCGGGCGATGCTGCCCGCGGACATGCCCGTCGACCTGACCGCGATGCTCGGGCCGATGATGGGCATGGTCAAGCAGATGGGCGCCACGATGTTCGCCGCACAGGCCGGACAGGGCCTGGCCGGCCTCGCCGGTGAGGTGCTCGGCGCCGGTGACGTGGGCCTGCCCCTGACCTCCGATGGCATCCCGACATTGCTGCCCGAGAACGTGGCGGCCTTCGGCGGCGGGCTGGAGATCGAGCCCGGCGAGATCGCGCTCTTCCTGGCCCTGCGCGAGGTCGCCCACCAGCGGCTGTTCGCGCATGTGGCCTGGTTGGGCCCGACCCTGCGCGGCGCCGTCGCCGAGTACGCCGCGGGCATCGGCCTGGACTCCAGCGCCATGGAGGAGGCCCTGCGCGACATCGACATGACCAACCCGGCCAACCTCCAGGACGCGCTGGCCTCCGGCGTGCTGGCCCCCCAGGACACCCCGGAGCAGAAGGCTGCGCTCGCGCGCCTGGAGACGCTGCTGGCACTCGTCGAGGGATGGGTCGACCACGTGGTGTCGGCAGCCATCGGGGACCGACTGCCGACCGCCGGCAAGCTGCAGGAAGCGGTTCGTCGCCGCCGCGCGGTCGGCGGGCCTGCGGAGAAGACGTTCCAGACCCTCGTCGGCCTGGAGATGCGACCACGACGGCTGCGTGACGCCGCCGCCCTCTGGCACGAGCTCGAGCGGGTGCGCGGGGTCGCCGGTCGCGATGCCGTCTGGGCCCACCCGGACCTCCTGCCCGGCCCCGCCGACCTCGACGATCCCTCCACCTTCGTCTCCGGATCGTCGATCTCCGATGACGAGCTGGCGGCCATCGCCTCCGGGGAGTTCCCGACCCAGTCGGCCCCGGAGGACAGCGAGCAGGCTGGTCCTGAGGACGTGTCGGACGACGACGGGGCAACAGCCAGCGGCACGGCCGACGAGGACGCGTCCGATGCCACGGAGCCGGGCGACACCGACGAGTCCGGCAAGCCCGACACCGCGGGATGACACCCGCCCCGAACGCCCTCCTCGATGACGCCCGGGCAGTGCTGTCCGGGTGGAGTGCGCCGGACCAGGCGCAGGAGGAGATGCGACTGCGCTATGTGTCGTTCCTGGACGCGTACCCGCAGCAGGCCGCTGACCGGGACCTGCGCGCCGGGCACCTCACCGCCAGCACCCTGGTGCTCGACGACACCCGTGAGCACGTGCTGCTGACGCTGCACCCACTGTCAGGCCGGTGGTTCCAGCTGGGCGGCCATGTCGAGCCGGGCGACGAGACTCTGGCTGGTGCGGCCCTGCGCGAGGCCACGGAGGAGTCCGGGATCCAGGACCTGGACCTGCACGCGACCCCGATCGGGCTGGACTGGCACCCGACACGCTGCCGGGACAGCGCCAGGACCCTGGGCCCCAGCAGTCACCTGGACGTCGAGTACGTGGCGGTGGCCCCTGCGGGCGCGACGCACGTGCGCAGTGACGAGTCCCTGGACCTTGCGTGGTTCGCGCTGAACGGGCTGCCGGACGGCACTGACGAGGTCGTGCGGTCACTGATCCGCCGGACCGGGTACCTCGACCTGGCCTGAACGACCGCGCTCAGCGTCCGCTGGGCGCCGCCACGAGCTCGAAGCTCGGACCGTCCACGCGCCGACCGTTCACCTGGACCTGAACCATGTGCCGGCCCGGGTGGTGGGTGCGCGTGCTGAGCTGCGCCACCGAGATGGTCCTGGCCACGGTCGCCACCTGACCTGGGCCAAGCTCCCGGATCCCACCCTTGAACACCTTCGGCGACGTGGACCCGTTGGCCTTCACGAAGTGCACGACGAGGTCGACAGCCACCTGCTCGGCGGCTGCTCCTGGCGTGCCCGGGATGCGCGTGTCGCGCAGCGTCACCGTGATCCGCACGCGCTCCCCGATGACCACCTCGGCCGGTTCCGCGTCCACGTCAGCCACCTCGACGTGATCGGCCGGCGCGTGACCGAGCACGGCCAGGGCCTGCGGGTCACCGCGCTTGACCAGCGTCCGCAGGGCATGGCGCACGAGCCGGCCGCGGTTCTGGTCACCATCGGCGGACCACCGCTGCGCCAGTGCCACGACGATCTCCGGGTGGTCCTTGCTGATGTCGTTGAGATTGTTGGCGACGCTGCGCCGCACGTACTGGCTGGGGTCATCACGCAGCAGCTCGAGGAGTTCCAGCACAGGGGTCGGGTCTGCGATGAAGGCGGGCAGTCGTGCCGCCCACGGCAGGCGCGGACGGGTCCCCTCACTGACCAGGCGGCGCACGTGCTCGTCGGGGTCGGAGGTCCAGTCGCGCAGCCGGGCAAGGGTCCGCTCGGGTTCGCTGGTGAGGAAGGCGCGGATGCTGAACTCGGCGGTGAAGCGCTTGGTGAGCTCGTACTGCGCGGTCATCGACTCCTCGAAGGCGGGGCGCCCGACGTTCGCCACGTAGAGCGTCAGCGGGAGGAACCGCATCGGCGCCATCCCGGTGAGCCCTCGGTCGATGGGGCCCAGCGAGGCCGTCACGAGCGGGACCGCCACGTGCGGGTCGGGGGGTAGGTGATGGCCCATCACGTCGGCGATACGGCGTGCGCGGTCCATCAACTCGAGATCGTCGAAGCCGCGCAGGCAGTCGTCGACGAACGCCTCGACGTCGAATTCCTCGACGACCGCAGCCAGCTGTTCGCCGAGGGCGCGCGGCACCTGCGGGCCGAAGGAGTTCTTCATCGGCTCAGCCATGGCACCTCCGTCAGCGGCCCGCCCTGGGCGCTCATCCAAGGCCGACGCGTGGCTTCCATTCTGCCCCCAACAAACGGGACCCCCGGAGGCGCGTTGGTGCATGGGGGTCGACCCTTCACATGCACCCGTTATCTCCGGGGGTCCTTCGAGACGAGAACGTATTCACCTGACGTTCACCCGTCAATACCCCCCGGTAACGCGCCTGTGGATGAGTTGGGGATGACTTGGGGACACTGCCGCGTGTCGGTGTGGATGAGCCGTGGGAGTCCTGTGGAAAACCCCTGTGCATATCGCTCGAACAAGCCTCTGACCTGCGACGATACGGTGCGGGATATGTGGAGGAAAAGAATTCTCCGCGACACGCCGAAGCAATCTTGCGGACACCGCGTGGATATGTCGATGGCCGCGTGGGCGCGCACCTGATGACGCCAGACAGCACGTCTATCGACGCGTGCGGGTGACGACTGGAGGATGTCCTGCCTCAGCGGCCGGTGAACCGGGGTGGGCGCTTCTCCCGCAGGGCGGCCAACCCTTCGACGAGGTCATCGGAGGCAAGGGTGACAGCTTGAGCCAGGCCCTCCCACTGGGTGGCGCTCGTCCAGTCCTTCGGCCCCCCATCGCGAAGGACCGCCTTGGTCAGCTGCACAGCCACCGGAGCGCCCGCCGCGACGCCCTGGGCGCCGACCAGCGACTCGGATCCGAGGGCCTCGTCCGGCACGACGCGGCTCACGAGCCCGAGGCTGAGCATCTCCTCGGCAAGGACGCGACGTCCGGTGAACAGCAGATCGCGGGCCGCGGCCACACCCACGACCTCAGTGAGCAGGTACGTGGACAGCATCCCCGGGTGCATGCCCATCCGCAGGAACGGCACGGACATGCTCGCCGAGGTGCTGGCCCAGCGGATGTCGCACGCCAGCGCCAGCGCCGCGCCCGCGCCGATCGCCGGCCCGTTGATCGCTGCGATCGTGGGGACCTTGAGATCGCGGATCGTCAGCCACGTCGCGTAGTAGGCCAGCATCCGCTCGCGCAGGACCGACACCGGCTCGTGGGAGTCCGCCCCGATCCAGGACGTGTTCCCACCGGAGCTGAAGGCGGAGCCCTGACCGGTGACGAGAACGGCGCGCACGTCCGAATCGGCCGCGACCTGGGCCATGAGCCGACCCCAGGCGGCCGTCATCTCCAGGCCCATCATGTTGCGTCGGTCGTGGTCAGCCAGCTCGATGACCACGAGGTCCCCGTCGCGGCGCACGGCCAGCTTGTCGACCTCGGGATCGTAGGCGGCGGGGTCCAGCCGGACATGTGCTCCGGCCGGGCTGGCATAGGCGGGGGTGCGGGGCGGGGCCCGCTGAGGGGGCCGCGGAATCGGCCGTGGCGTCGGTCGTCGGGGATTGCGTGCTCGGAACGTCGGAGGACATGCCCGCAGGCTAACGGGGAGCCTGATGCGGGATTGTCAGGAGCCTGACGTATCGTGCTCCACGAGCGGCCGCAGCCATGAGGGCTCGGCCCCCCACTGACGGAGGACGTCAATGTCGGAAGAGTCGTACACGGGCGAGGCCTACTGCGTGAAGTGCAAGGAGAAGCGCGAGTTCACCGGGCACGTCGAAGAGGTCAACAACCGCCGCATGGCCAAGGGCATCTGCCCAGTGTGTGGCACCAAGGTCGCCCGCATCCTCGGCAAGGCCCAGTGACCCACTGAACGCACCGCCGGGGCGCGCCCTGGCATCGCACGCCCGCCGGAGGTTTCCGGCCCTGAGGGGCGTCCCTGACACAGGGGCGCCCCTCAGCGCTTGATCGGCGCGCATCGGTCCCGATCTCCGGTCCGCACGCGGTCGCGGGTTGGTGCCGGCAGCACCACAATGGACCTATGCCCGACCTCCCCGTGCGAGCCCTGACCCGCAGCGCCAAGATGGCCGCCCTGCCCCTCGGGCATGCCAGCCGTGCGGCCCTCGGCGTGGGCAAGCGGATCGGCGGGGCCCCGGCTGAGGCCGTGGCCGCCGAGATCCAGGCACGCTCGGCCGAGCAGATGTTCCGTGTCCTCGGTGAGCTCAAGGGCGGCGCGATGAAGGTCGGCCAGGCCATGAGCATCTTCGAGGCGGCCCTGCCCGAGGACGTTGCGGCGCCCTACCGGGCCACCCTGACCAAGCTGCAGGAGCAGGCCCCGGCCCTCCCGGCCGCCACCGTCCATGTCGTGCTCGCCGACAACTTCGGCGCCGATTGGCGCGACATGTTCGATTCCTTCGACGACAGCCCGGCGGCCGCGGCGAGCATCGGCCAGGTGCACCGAGCCGTGTGGAGCGACGGTCGGCCGGTGGCCGTCAAGATCCAGTACCCGGGCGCGGACAAGGCCCTGCTCGCTGACCTGCGCAACGCGAGCCGCCTGGCTCGGCTCATGACAGCGGGCGTGCCCGGGGTCGACGTGAAGCCGGTGCTCGACGAGTTGGCCGCACGTGTGTCCGAGGAGTTGGACTACGAGCGCGAGGCAGCCTCCCAGCGCGCCTTCGCCGATGCCTACCGCGACGACCCGGACGTGGTCATCCCCGAGGTCGTGGCCGCCGGCCACACGGTGATCGTGTCCGAGTGGCTGGAGGGCACACCCCTGTCGAAGATCGTGTCCGACGGAACCCAGGAGGAGCGGGACGCAGCCGGCCAGCACTACCAGCGCTTCCTGCTCTCGGGGCCGACCCGGGCCGGGCTGCTGCACGCCGACCCGCACCCGGGCAACTTCCGGATCACCCCCGATGGGCGCTTCGGCGTGCTCGACTTCGGCGCCGTGGCCCACCTGCCCGACGGCTTCCCGCACGTGGTGGGCGCCCTGCTCAGCGCTGCGATGACCGGCGATGCGCAGGCGGTGATCGAGGGGTTGCGCGAGGAGGGGTTCGTCAAGACCGGCACCAAGGTCGAGGCCGAGGGGCTGCTGGACTTCCTCGACCCGTTCGTGGACCCGGCCCGGACCGAGACGTTCCAGTACAGCAGGGCGTGGCTGCGCGAGCAGTTCGCGCGGTTGAACGACCCGCGCAACCCCGATTTCGGGATCGGCATGCGGATGAACCTCCCGCCCTCGTACCTGTTGATCCACCGCGTATGGCTCGGGGCGATCGGCGTGCTCTGCCAGCTGGGCGCGGAGGTGGCGATGCGCCGCGAGCTCGAGGAATGGGTCCCCGGATTCGTGGCCCCCGAGGTCGAGCCCGACCCGGTCTGAGCGGTCCGGCGGCAGGCGGTCGACCTGGCGTGAGCTTATTGGCGTCGGGCGTCGGGGGTCGGGCGTCGGGCCCCTGAGCTTCGGGCGTCAGGGCTTCGGGCGTCAGGCCCCTGAGCTTCGGGCGTCGGGCCCCTGAGCTTCGGGCGTCAGGCGTCGGGCGGGCACGATCCGCCGCCCGCTGGGATCGGGTCGGCGGGCTCCTCACGCATCAACGGGCCGAGGCCCTCGAGTCCGCCACCACCGCGAGGATCTCCTCTGCGTAGCGCGCGAGCTTCTCGGGGCGGAACTCCGGGATCTCGGCCAGGGCGGTCTGGGTCTCCGGTCGGCGCTCCGCGATGGCTTGGAGCGTGAGGTCGCGCAGCACTGTGTTCACCGCAATGCCCTGCTCCTGCGCCGCGGAAGCCCGCCACTGGTCGAGGCTCTCGACCAGGTGCTGGTCGATGTCGCCGGGGCAGGTCAGGCACCGCCCCAGGGTGAGCTCCTCGGCCCGGATCAGCCGCGCCTGGCAGACCCGGCATCGCGCCTGTGGTCGCCGACGGGTCTCCTGCGGTGCGTCGGAACCGCCACGGCGAACCAGGCCCGCCGACGACGCGTCCACCCTCGCAGCGCCGCGCGCCCGGACCGCCGCCAGGAACCGGCTGGGGTCCCGATGACGCCCCGAGCGGGGCCGCGTCAGCGCCCAGGTGATCACCAGCTGGTCGCGGGCGCGGGTCACCCCCACGTAGAACAGGCGGCGCTCCTCCTCGATGCGTTCCGGTGTGTCGGCGTAGACGATCGGCAGGCCACCCTCCGACGCACCCACGATGAACACGACGGGCCACTCCAGGCCCTTGGCTGAGTGCAGCGTCGTGACGGTGACCCCGTCCGCGGTCGGAGCGTGCGACAGCTGCGCGCGGCGCTCGAACTCCGCGACCAGCTCGAGCATGGTGCTGCGCCCTGAGGCGGCGACCTCGTGGGCCAGGCCGAGGACCGCGGCCAGCGACTCCCAGCGCTCACGGGTGGCCCCGCCGCTGGCAGGCCCGGTCGAGAGCCACCCCATCCCGGCCAGGACGGCCTCCACCTGCTCGACGAGGCCGTCGACGTCGGTGGCTTCGCCCGCCCCGCCGGCGGCCCCCGCCACAGCGTGCCCACGCATCCGCACGACCGCCTCACGCACCTCGGGGCGTTCGAAGAACCGTTCGGCACCACGCAGGACGTAGCCGATGTTCGCCTCGGCCAGGGCCACCTCGAAGGGTTCGGAGGCGGCGTTGGTCCGCATCAGGATGGCGATGTCGCGGGCGGGGATCCCCCGTGCGATCAGCTGGGTGATCCGACCTGCGACGGTTGCCCCCTCCTCGGCGTCATCCGCGCACGGAACCACCTCCGGGACGGCACCGGCCTCGCGCTGGGAGCGCAGCATGACGGCCTGTTCCGGGGCCACGGCAGGCGTGTGGCCGCTCGGCGCGTCAGCATCGGTGAGTGGGTCCACCGCACGTGGCGGGCGGACTGCGACTGCCGAGCGGAGCACGGAGTTCGCGACGGTGACGATCTGCGGGGTGCACCGGTAGCACCGATCGAGGCGCACCTCCGTGGCGTTGGGCCACCGGCGCGAGAACTGGGCCAGGGAGTCCGGGCTCGCGCCGGCGAACGAGTAGATCGTCTGGCTCGCGTCACCGACGACGCACACGTCGTCGCGGTCACCCATCCATCCGGTGAGCAGCTGGTCCTGGGCGGGGGTGATGTCCTGGTACTCGTCGACGGTGAACCAGCGGTAGTGCCGGCGGATCTCGTCGGCGATGTCGGGCCGGTCACCGATCAGGGCGATCATCGTCAGCAGGACGTCCTCGAAGTCGATCGAGTTGGCCGCCAGCTTCACGTCCTGGTAGGCCGAGATCACCCGGGCGACCCCGGGTAGGTCGATCACGTCCGAACCCGCGCCGACCGGCGTCCGCCCAGCGGCCGCTGCGGCCTCGGCGTAGCCGCCGGCCGACACCAGGCTCGAGCCGGCCCACTCGATCTCCGCGGCGAGGTCGCGCACGAGGGGGCGCCCCGAGGGCAGTCCCAGCTCGCGGCACGCCTGCCCCACGAGGGCCGCCTTCTTGGACACGAGTTGGGGGAACGGCCCGCCGACGGCCGTCGGCCAGAAGTAGCGCAGCTGGCTGAGCGCGGCGGAGTGGAACGTGCGCACAGCCACCGACGGGACCCCCAGCTCGGCCAGGCGGCCGCGCATCTCACCGGCGGCCCGGTTGGTGAACGTGACCGCCAACCCGGTACCAGCTGCATGGGTGCCACTGCCGACGGCGTGGGCGATCCGGTGGGTGATGGCACGTGTCTTGCCGGTGCCGGCACCGGCGAGCACGACCACCGGGCCGGTCAGGGCCTCCGCGACAAGACGCTGCTCGGGATCGAGTCCGTCGAGCACGTGGTCGGGCATGTTCGGCATTGTGTCAGCCGGGTCTGACGTGGGGTCGTTGGCCACTGGCCGACGCTCCCCGGCAGCGGTATACAGGGAGTGGGAGCAGCGACTCCGGACCTCCGGAAGGGGGTGCGTCATGCGGATCGGACGTTTGTCCTCGTGGGCGTCGGCACTGACCATGGCGTCCGGAGGGATGACCCCGGGCATCGGAGGTTGGGCGACGATGCTGGGCGCCTGGACGTTGCACCACACCAACGACGGTGGAACGGTGCCGGACTGGCGTTGACGCGCTGGCGGGTGGACGCGCGGGCGGCTGGGTGCGCGGGCCGGTGGACGCGCGGGCCGGTGGACGCGTGGGCGGGTGGACGCGCTGGCGGGTAGACGCGTCCGTTGACGTGCGGTGTCAGCTGCCGCAGCGAGGCGTCAAGCGGTCGGCACGGGCGTGCGCTACCAGCGGCACCACTCGGGCGGCAGGTCGTGGCCGTACCAGAGCCGGATGAGGTGGTGGGCGATCGACAGCCCGCCGGGCAGGCGCACCTCGCGCGTCTCACAGAGCGCCGGCAGCTCCTCGCGGCTGATCCAGCGTGCCTCGGCGATCTCCACGCCGTCGGGCTGCGGCTCGGGCCGGACGCCGGAGATCGTGGCGTGGTATCCCAGCATGAGCGACGCAGGGAACGGCCACGGCTGGCTGCCCACGTAGCGCGCACCGGTGACGTGCAGGCCCACCTCCTCGGCAATCTCCCGAGCGACCGCGGACTCCGCGGACTCCCCCGGCTCGACGAACCCGGCCAGCGTTGAGAACGCGCCCTCCGGCCACCGCGTCTGACGCCCCAGCAGCGCGTTGTCCTCGTCGTCGATGAGCAGGGCGATGACCGCCGGGTCCGTGCGCGGGTAGTGCTCGGATCCGTCCTGCGGGCAGGTGCGCCACCAGCCCAGGCCGGCTACGACAGTGGCGGCCCCGCACCGTGGGCAGCGCACGTGGGTGGCGTGCCAGTTGGCCAGGGCGAGGAACTCGGCGAAGATGCTGCGCTCCTCGGCGGGCAGGCGCAGTGCGACGTCGCGCAGCCCCGCCCACTCGACGTCCGCCGGAACGATCGGATCGTCGCGGGCCACCACACGCCCGCACCACAGCTGCCCGGACTCGTCAACGCCAAGCAGGATGTCGAGCGTCTCGCGGGCGCCCGGAACATCGGGGTCGGCCAGCGCGGGGGCGGCCGGAGCGGGGGCGGCCGGAGCGCGGGCGCGCGGAGCGGACGGCGCGGGGTCGACTCACGCGGCACCGCAGGACGTCCACCCGACTCCCCCGGTACCGCGGCCAGCGTGACCGAGCGATCCTCGCCACGGCGCAGCGCTGCCGCGCCCTCGTGGTCCAGCAGGAGCAGGACGCGCCGTTCGGGGACCCCAGCCCAGCCACCGGCGCGCAGGTCCGCGCGGCGATCAAGGGGGTCGTGGCCCAGGGCGAGGCGGACGTGAGCGCGCTGCGGGCTCTGCCCGACGACCGCGGAGGCCTCCTGCGCACTCTCCTGGCCCGGGGACATGCCGCCACCGTAGTGGGCGTCGGGCCGGTCCACATCCGCGTGATGTGACAGTCTTTGCAGGTGCGCGTGGTCACCTTCAACCTGCTCCACGGGGTACCCCTGCGCGACCGGGTCGGGAAGAGGTCCGACGTCCCGGAACCCACCGCAACCGAATCCGCCGAGGACCTCGAGCACGCGGCGCACGAGGGGGTCGCCCCGACCGACCGGCACCTGTGGTCCCCCGAGGTCAGCGACCCCGCCGACCTGGTCCGAAGCGTCGAGGAGCTGCTCGAGTCCGGGCCGATCGACGTCATCGCGCTGCAGGAGGTCGACAGGTTCCAGCCCCGGACCGGCGGTGTGGACCAGGCGCGCCTGGTGGCCGAGACGATCGGGGCCAAGCACTGGCGGTTCGTCCCCAGCGTCCGTGGGACGCCGGGGATCGCCTCCGAGGGTGCCGCGTGGGTGCCGGCCACCGATGCCGACGACCTGCCCCCCGACGAGTGCGAGCCCGAGATCCCGACGGGGTCCGGCCCGCGATACGGCATCGCCCTGATCAGCCGGTACCCCGTGCGCGGCTGGCGGGTCATGCGCTTCCCGCCGGCACCGGTGTCCATGCCGCTGCTCGCCCCGACCGAGGACGGCCGCCCCAAGGCCATCCGCGTGCCCGACGAGCCACGCTCGGCCGTGGCCTGCATCGTCGAGCTGCCCTACGCGGACGTGACCGTGGCCACCGCCCATCTGTCGTTCGTGCCCGGCGTGAACACCAAGCAGCTGTCCAAGCTCCGCGCGTTCGTCGCCGGCATGCCCAGGCCCACCGTGCTGATGGGCGACTTCAACACCCCGGGTGGGATCCCCGGGCTGGTCACCGGCTGGGAGCAGGTCGCCCGGGTGCCCACCTACCCCGTGATGCGCCCGCGCGTGCAGTTCGACCACATCATGGCTGACGGCTGGACGCTCGAGGCGATGGCCCAGGCGCGCGCGTCAGCCCGCGCAGTGCCGCTGCCGGTCAGCGACCACTGTGCCCTGCTGGCTGACTTCCCCGACCCGTAGGCCAGTCCGCCGCGCCCCACATGCCCCGCCCCACATGCCCCACACGCCGCGGACCCCGCGGCCCGCGCCACGACACCGCGGTCCGAATCCACCGTTTCAGCGCGGTGATCGGGTGGCTTGGGCAACGCTGCGCTCGAAATGCTCCGTATGAGCGTCCGACCGACCCTCATTGGGTGCATCTGGAGCGTGGCTTCTTGCGAGGCATCGGCCACCGGCGCGAGACGGTGCGAATCGTGCGCAGTGACTCTGGCTGACGAGCTTCGACGACCCAGCGGGTGGCATTGGGGGCCGGGGGCGGGGGCGGGGGCGGGGGCGGGCGGGCGGGGCGGGGGCAAGGCCAGTCGCGATCCGCGGACAGCATCGAGCGGCGAGCCCGGGAACGCTCGCCCCTAGCCTTGCCTGAGCAGGCGCTCGAGGGCGGTGGCGTCCGCGAGATCGTTCGGACGCAGGACGGTGCCGGTGCGGACGAAGACGAATGCCGCGCCGACCGTCTCCGGGGGCACGCCGGCCAGGTCGGCCCAGGCCAGGCGGTAGATGGCCAACTGCAGCGCGTCGGCCTCGTCGCGTGACGAGGTCTTCCAGTCGACGACCTCCCACTGCTGGCCCTCGGGTGCGTCGGGAGCAGCTGGGAAGACCGCGTCGATGCGGCCGCGGATCAGGTGCCCACCGATCGACAACGAGAACGGCACCTCCAGCCCCGCGGGTGTCCGGCGGGCGTAGTCGAGGCGCTCGAACGCCTCCTTCAGGTCGGCCAGCTCCTCCTGGGAGCCGATGTTCTCGTCGGCGGCACCCGGGAGGTCCTCGTCGGTGATCAGGGGCTGGACGCCGAGCCGCGCCTCGACCCAGGCGTGGAAGGCGGTGCCGAGCTCGGCGTACCGATTGCGTCGGCGCGGCATCGGGCGCAGCAGCCGTCTCGGCGAACGCCTCCGGATCCTCGGCCAGGTCCATCGTGGCGGAGGCGGACAGGACGCCGGGCAGGGTGGCCACGGCACGGTCCTCGCGCGGATCGCTCGGTCCGGGCCAGCAGGGCACGGATCGCGGAATCCCAGTCGGCGACCTGTCGATCGACGGGATCAGCCAGCGAGTGGTCGGGCTGGAGGCCCTCCCCGTGATCCGGGGTCGGCGTCGACCACGGCTCGGAGATCTCGCCGGCCTCGACCAGCGCGGTCACGGCGCGGGCCGCCGGGACCACGCCCTGGCTGCTGTCCGCGTCGGGCACCGGCCAGGTCACCTCCACCACCTGGTCCAGCATCGGATTGGTAGGGCGCCACGTCCAGTGGATCGGCTTCGGTCCGGCACCGACGTCGAGGCACCTGCGGCGTTGGTGGGCTCCGCGTCAGTCGCGGACTGGGTGCCCCCGCACGCCGCCGGCGGCCCCCTCACCCGCACCCACGGGCGCATCGCGCCAGTCGGGTCGTCGGCCCACGGGTCGTCGACCTCACCGGTGGCCTGGTCGCGCAGCGCCTCGAGGTACTCCGAGGGCCCGCGGGGCTTCTTCTGGGTCGCGCCCCACCAGTGCCCGGAGGCGATCAGCACCTGCTTGGCTCGCGTGACTCCCACGTAGGCCAGGCGGTCGTCGCCTGTCCGGTCGTGGCGCCGGCACGCGTCGATGAACGCGGTGAGGTCCTTCGAGGTGTAGCCGTCCAGCGCGGGCAGGACGTGGCGGTCGTCGCGCAACTCGCTGGGCACGACATGCGCGTAGGTGGTCCAGCGCTCCGAGCTCTTGCCGCCGGGGAACGACTCGCGGCACACGTGCGGCAGGACCACGACGGGGAACTCCAGGCCCTTGGCCTTGTGCATCGTCATCAGCTGGACCGCGCCGGGCATCGTGGGCAGGTCCACGTCCTCCTCGGTGCCCAGCTGCTCGGCTGCGTCGAGGTACGCGAGGAATGCCCCGAGCCCGGTGCGGCCGTCGGCGTCGCTGAAGCCCTCGACCAGATGCAGCAGGCCGGCGAGCCCGACGTCACCGAGCCCGTGCCTACCCGAGGCCAGGTCCGCCTCGACCCGCGCACCGGTGACCGTGACCACGGCCGACACCAGGTCGGCCAGCGGTGCTCCGACGTAGCCCTGCAGCAGCCGCAGCTCGCCGAGGAACTCCGCGAGCCGGGCGGCGGCCTCGGCCGACACCCTCGGGCCCGGGTCGCCCGCCGCCTCCAGCAGGCTGGGCCGCTCGACCGGATCCTGGACCTCGCTGGCCTCGCGCAACCGCGCCCGCAACCGCTCGCGCCCGGCCTCCGAGTCCGTGCGCTCCGGACGCCCGCCAGCCAGCTTCAGGGCGCGCGAGCCGAGCTGCTCGAGGTCACGCGGTCCGATCCGCCAGCGACGCCCGATGAGCAGGGCGGTCACCGACGTGTTGTCGGCCGGGTCGGCCAGGACACGCAGGGTGGCCAGCACCGCTGTCGCGTACGGGCTGCTCGTCAGCGCCGCGGTGCCCGAGATGCTTGCCGGCACGCCGCGCGCCACGAGCAGCCGCTGCAGGGGACCGAGCTGGTCGTTGGCCCGCCCGAGGATCGCGATGTCCTGCGGCGGCGTGCCCGCCTCGACCAGGGACGCGACCTCGTCGGCGATCCACTCCTGCTCGTCGACCACGGTGTCGAGCAACGCGGCCCGCACGATCGCGTCCCGCGGCTCGGGGGGGCGGAGCTCGGCGATCTGCGGGTGCTGGGCCCGCAGGCCGGCGGCGATCCGGTTGGCTGCGCCGAGGATGGGCGTCCCCGAGCGCCGGTTCACCGACAGGACGCGGATGGGCGCCACCCCGTCGCGGCCGAAGTGCTGGGCGAAGGAGTCGATGTTGGCCACCGAGGCGCTGCGCCATCCGTAGATCGCCTGCATCGGATCGCCGACCGCGGTCACGCCCTGGCCGGCGAACAGCGTGGACAGGATCACGCGCTGGGCGATGGACGTGTCCTGGTACTCGTCGAGCAGGATGACGCGGTAGGCCGCGCGCATCCCCGCGACGAGCTCGTCGGAGCTGCGCACGAGCTCCGCGCACAGGCGCATGTGGTCGGAGAAGTCGAGGCCGCCGACATCGCGACGGGCCTGGCGCAGCTCGTCCACGAGATCGGCGAGCTCAAGCCGCCGCTCGGCGGTGTCACGGATGTCGCGAACCTTCTGCGTGGTCTTGGGAAGGTCGTCGATCGCGGCGATGACCGCGCGGTCGTGGGCCCGCAGGTCGTCGGTGCTGATCGTCTGCTCGGCGAGGTTGGCGTCGAGGCGGACGATGTCGCCAGCGACCCGGCTGGGCCCGTGGCGCGTGACGACCAGGCCGCGCGGACCTGGCAGACGATCCGGTAGGCCAACTGGGCCACGGCGGGACCCGACAGCAGCCGCGCCCCCGGTTCGATCCCGACCCGAAGGCCCTGCTCGTCGATGAGGCGGCGCGCGAAGGAGTGATACGTGGCGATCGTCGGCTCGCCGACAACCTCGCCGCGCTCGGCCGGCTGCTGCGCGCGCCATCGGTTGAGCAGGGCGGTGACCCGCTCAGCCAGTTCGGCGGCCGCCTTGTTGGTGAACGTCAGCCCAAGGACCTCGTGCTCGACGACGTAGCCCGATGCCACGAGCCAGGCAACGCGCGCGGCCATCACGGCCGTCTTCCCGGTTCCGGCGCCAGCCACGATGACGAACGGCTCCAGCGGGGCGCTGACGCACTCCCACTGCTCGTCGGTCAGGTCGAATCCGAGGAGGGTGTCGAGCTCGGCGCGGGGCATGGGGACCGGCTCGGGCGGCACGGGCGCTGCTGCGTCAGGCATCAGACTCACCTCCCCACAGGGGCTCCTGGATGGGAAGCGCTGATGGCTTGGGGCGGCGGCGGCCTTCGTCGGCGGTCGGCTCCGCAAGATCGAGACCGGGACGGGCTCGGGGCGACGAGGGGGCTGGCGTCCGGGCGGGCGTGTCAGCGTCGCGTCCTGATTGCTCGCCTTCAGCACCGGACCCACCGGTTGACGTCGCAGGCTGGTCGACGGGTGCCGGTGCCTGCGCGGGGCACATGTACCGGAACGCACACCTGCCGCACCCGCCGTTGACGCGGGCGGGGTACTGCGGCCCTGCGGCCAGGTGTGCAGCGTCCACCACGAGGTCGTTGACCCACGTCCACCCCTCATCCAGGGGCGGCTGGCTGCGGACCTTGGGCATGCCGGTGGCGAAGCGGTCGCCCACGTGGACGAGCTCGGCCCCGCCGAGGGTGATGTGCTCGGGAGCCTCCGGCACGTCCATCCAGCGCGCCACCCCGCACGGCCAGTTGGTACAGCCCGAGCTGGGGATTCTCCGAGGCCGCCTTCGCGGTGGTGGCGGACTTGCCGGTCTTGAAGTCAACGACGTGCAGGGTTCCGTCGGTGGCGAGGTCGACGCGGTCGATCGAACCCGCGACCACGACCGGTGGTGTCACGTCCTCGACCGGAACGCTGAACTTCAGCTCGGCCGCGACCGCCTCGCGCTCGGTGCTGCGGTCCCACGCGAGCAGGGAGGCGACCATCTCGTCGACGCGCTGGCGCTCGTTGGCGCGCTCGTAGTGCGCGGGGAACGGCACCGACGCCCAGATCTCGTCGAGGTACGCCCCGATCTCCGACTCGTCGGTGATGTCGCCACGCGCCAACGCCTCGGCGACGTTGTGCACGATCAGGCCCACCATCGCCGCCCCGCCGGACGGATTGCCGGCGCCGACGCGCTTCTCGAGGAACCACCGCAGTGGGCAGTCCCGCAGCGAGGCGACGGCCGAGGGGGACAGCCGCAGTGGCTTGGGCGGCTCGTCCGGGGCGTCACGGGCGGCCAGGACGACGGAATCCGCGGGGGCAGAGGCGCCAGAAGGGACCGAGGCGGTCAGCGGGTTCGCGCCCCACCACCGGGTCGGGTCGGCGGGCGGCCAGCGGGCCGAGCGGCACCACCGGAGCGCCCCCGCACGGCCAGGGCAGCCAGCCGCAGCGTCGCGGCCCCACGAAGTGCCTCGATGCGCTCGTGGTCTGGATGATCGACCCCGACCGCTGGGTGCCTCGGCCGCCTCACGCAGCGCGGTGATCAACCCCTCGGCGGACATCGGGGACGCGGAGCGCGCGGGCATCGGCTGGACCTCGCCGATCTCGGACAGGAACCGTGAGGCCTGCAACCCACCCTCGACGCGCTCGGCGACCGCCGAGACCATGAGCGCCGACCGTGCCCGGGTGCACGCCACGTACATGAGCCGTCGCTCCTCGGCGAGCAGGTCGGCGTGCGTCTGCCCCTCGATCCGGCCCGGAGTGACCCAGCTCGTCGACGTGCAGCAGGTCCGAGCGCAGCCGGACGTCGGGCCACTGCCCCTCCTGGACCGAGGCGACCACGACCAACTCCCACTCGAGGCCCTTCGCCCGATGTGCGCTGAGCAGCCGGACGTGGTCACGGTCGGACTCCGGCACACCACGCATCTCCTGGGGCAGCCGAAGAGAGGCGATGTCGTCGAGGAAAGCGCCCACACCCACTGCCCCACCGCGTTGGGGAGGCAGCCGGTTGGCCAACTCGAACAGGGCCACGACGGCGTCGAGGTCGCGATGGGCGGAGGCAGCTGCCGCGTACCCGCCGGGGCGCAGTGCCGCGGTGCGCAGCCGCTCGGGCCACTCCGAGGACGTCCAGACGGCCCAGAGGACCTCGCTGACCATCGCGCCGGCTTCGATGGCCGCCCGCGCGGCCGCCACGGACCTGGCCACCCGGTGCAAGGCCGCCATGGTCGGTCGCGGGGACGTTCGCGATCTCGGCCGGAAGGTCCTCGCGCGCCACCGCCGCCGTCAGGAGGGCATCGGAGGACACCCGCGGCCCAGCCGGACCCGCAGCCGCCGACCCCTCGCCCAGACCTCCCGTCGCGACTCCCCAGCGCCGACTCCTCGGCTCGACCCGCGCCGACCCGCGGCCCCGCCGCAGCCAGCCCGTCGATGCTCCGCGAGCAGCGCCCGCGCCAGCGCCCGGATGCCGACCGCGTCAGCTCGCCCCAACGGCCCGGCCAGCAGCGCCCGCCCGGTGTCCTCCGTCGCCACGTCCGGGTCGAGGGCCAGCCCGACGACCGTCAGCAGCGTCCGCACGGCCGGCTCGTCGGCCGAGCGGTGTCTCGTCCGGCGGCAGCCAGACGGGGATCCCGGCTGCGCGCATGGCCCGCGTCAGCACGGGACCGTGCACGGCCGGGTTGCGCACGAGGACCGCCATCTGCGACCACGCCAGCCCGGGGCGCTCGCCCTCGCCGGCGTGCGCCCGCAGCAGCACCTCGGCGACTCCGGCGGCCTCGGCAGCAGCGCTCGGGAACGTCTGGACGCCGGACCTGCGCGGGCCCGTCGGCGCTCTGCGGCGTGCGGTGCAGCCGCTGCACGTCAGCCGGAAGGGGCGCCAGGGACACCGGACCCAGCACGCCCCCGGCGGCTCGGGCGATGGCCGTCGGGAACCGCCGGGTCGTGCGCAGGACCTCGATCCGGGCCGGCCGGCCGGTCGGGTCGGCGAACGCGTCGGGGAAGTGCAGGATGCCGCGGACGTCGGCGCCGCGGAAGCCGTAGATCGCCTGGTCGGGGTCGCCGACGGCGATCACCTGGGCGCCCCCGGCGGCAAGCCCGCGCAGCAGCGCAACCTGGGCGGGGTCGGTGTCCTGGTACTCGTCGACGACCACGAGGTCATAGGCAGCCCGGAGCGCACGTCCGGCACGGGGATCGTTGGCCAGCACGGCCGCGCGCAGGATCAGCTCGGAGTAGTCCATGGACCCCTCGAACTCCAGGGTCGTGAGGTACTCCTCGAAGAACCCCCCGAGCGCGGCCCACACCGGGACCCCCTCGCGTCGACCGATCCGGGTGACGTCGCGCCCATCGAGGCCCTGCCCCCGGGCGCGGGCCAGCAGCGCGCGGACCTGTTCGGCGATCCCGCGGGTGCCCACCGCCCGGGCCAACGACTCGGGCCACTTCAGCCGACCCTCCTCGATCGAGTGGGTCAGCAGCTCACGGAGCCGGGCGTCCTGCTCGGCGGCCACGAGGAGCCGGGGCGGACTCGCGAAGGCGGTCGGGTCCGCGTGGGCGCGCAGCACCCCGTAGGCGAAGGAGTGGAACGTGCTGACCACCGGAACCGCACCGCCGCCGAGACGCCCGCTGATCCGGTCGGAGAGCTCGCGTGCGGCCCGGCGACCGAACGTCAGCGCGAGGATCCGATCCGGGGCGAGCGGGGACTCAGCCGCCCGAATCCGCGCGACGACGACCTCGGCGAGCGTGGCGGTCTTGCCCGTGCCCGGCCCCGCCAGCACGAGCAGGTGGCCATCGCGGTGCTCCACGACTGCCTGCTGCTGGGGATCCAGGTCGAGGGCGTCGACGGGCGCGGGCGCACGCCGGTCCAGACGAACGGCCACGCCGGACCCCCGCTCCTTGCCACGCATCGCGCCTCCCCTCGGAGGAAAGGCAACCACAGGGGTCCGACAGAGCCGCCCCCGGCGCCCCAGAGCACCCGGCACGACCGCCCCGGCACCCCAGCCCGCCCCACACCGCGTCGCCCACCGGACCGTCGCCACCCGCCCAATGGTGCCGCGCACGGCGCCGACGTGGGAGAGCTCTGAGGATGACCGAGCGCCCCACACACCCTGTGGCGCCCGATCCGTCGCTCGGACCCACCCGCGCTGGCCCCCGACACCCTCGATCGAGCCACCTCAGCAGACGCCCGAGCCCCCCGGCCCACGCGCAGCACAGCCTCCCCCGCCGCCCCGGCCATCGACCCGTTCCTCGGCCCCCCGCCCACGCCCTCCGAGCCGCCCCAGCTGCCCAACACGGCCCCCGCCCCACGCCCGCAGAGCGTCAGCCAGACGACCCTGGTCATCGAGGAGGGGGTGTTCCGCTCCCGCCTGCGCCGCCCGCGCGACATCCTCGGGGCGCTGCTGTCCCTGGTGATCGCGCTGCTCGTGGTGGTCGTGGCGGTCACCGCGCAGCAGACCGTCAACGCCATCGACAGCGACATCGCCGACGCCCAGCGCTCGCTGCCCGACATCATCTGGGGGCTGCTCAGCGCCCTGGCCGGTCTGGGCATCGTGATGCTGCCCCTGCTGGCCACCGTCTCGATGCTGGTCCGCCGACGCGGCAGACAGCTCCTGGAGTCGATCGCGGCGATGACCCTGGCGGCCATCGCACTCACGCTCATCTCCGCCGCGGTGCGCGACTACGGCTCCGAGGCGCTCTACGCCTCGCTGACCGGCGCCCCGATGGACGCCGACCTGGCCTACCCCACGAACCCGCTGCTCGGCGGCCTGGTGGCGTTCATCACCGTCGCGCGCCTCATGAGCAGGCCCCGGTGGAACTTCATGGCAGCGTCCATCGTCATCTCAGCGGCCGTGGTCGGCTCCGTGAGCGCGGGCAGCACGGCCACCGCCCAGGGCCTGAGCCTGCTCGTGGGCCTCGCGATCGGCCTGCTCGCGCGCTACCTGCTGGGCACACCCACGACGCGGCCGTCGGGGGCCGATGTGGCTGCGACGCTGATCAGCGCGCACATCCCCCTGGTCATGCTCCGCGCCCGCGGCGGCAGCCATAGCGGCCGCACCTACATGGCCGTGAAGCCCAGCGGCGAACAGCTCGACGTCGTGGTCCTGGACCGCGACCTCGAGGGTTCCGGCGTGGTCGGGGCGATCTACCGCTCCATCCGGCTGCGCGAGTCGAACGACTCCGCCAGCGGGCTGTCCATGCGCAACCAGGTGGACCGCGCGTCGATGATGTCCTACGCGGCGCA
Organism: uncultured Actinomycetes bacterium; assembly: GCA_963697345.1. Classification (GTDB taxonomy): domain Bacteria; phylum Actinomycetota; class Actinomycetes; order S36-B12; family CAIYMF01; genus Prado023. The sequence continues at coordinate 76,942 of CAVONS010000001.1, forward strand.
GTCCGCCGGGGTGCCGGCCGCACGACTCGAGCTCGCGGCGATGGTCAGCGCGGACTCCGCCCTGCTGGCCTACGAGAGCCGCGACGGGCGCACGGTGATCCCCGGATCGGGCACCCAGAGCGACCGCCCCACGGCCGAGGAGCTCGACGTCGCGTGGCATGCCGTGGGCCTGATGCAGAAGCGGTTCCTGGCCCACCAGAACCTCAACGCCGAGAACGTCGTCTACGCCGGGTCGCGGACCCACCTGACCGGGCTGGAGTCCGGGACCGTGGCCGCCGGTGACGTCGTGCTGCGCCTGGACGTGGCCGAGCTGCTGGTCACCCAGTCCCTGCAGACCGACGCGTCGACGGCGGTGGCCTCCGCGCGCCGGGTGATCGGCGACGAGGCGGTCCTGCGCGCGCTGCCCGTGCTGCAGGCGGTGGCGCTCAGCGGTCCCACGCGGGCGGCCCTGCGCGGCAACAAGGAGCTGCTCAAGGAGCTGCGCGCCGAGCTGCTGACGGTCAACCCGGCAGTGGACATGGCGCCGATCGACCTCGAGCGGCTCAAGCCGCGCACGGTCTTCACGCTCGTGCTGGGGACGATCGCCGCCTACCTGGTGCTCGCGCAGCTGTCGCAGGTGAACCTCACCGAGGTCATCGCGGGGGCGGACTGGCGGTGGGCCGGCGTCGCGCTCGTGCTGTCGTTCACGACCTACGTGGGCGCGACCCTGAGCCTGGCCGGGTTCGTGCCCGACCGGCTGAGCTTCTTCCGCACGCTCCAGGCGCAGTTCGCGGCCTCCTTCGCGACGCTGGTCTCCCCGCCGACCCTGGGCGCGGTGGCCGTCAACGCCCGCTACCTGAATCGCTCCGGGCTGCCCCCCGCGGCTGCGGCGGCCACGGTGGGCGTCTCGCAGGTGGCCGCGTTCACCATCCACGTGTCCCTGATGCTGGTGGTGGCCATCGCCGCCGGCACCCAGGCCGACCTGCAGTTCAACCCGCCGCGCGGGGTGATCATCGGCGTCGGGATCACCGCGATGATCATCGGCGGGCTGGCGTCCATCTCGCACGTGCGCCGCTGGCTGGCCAACCGGATCCGTCCGATGATCGAGCAGGTCATCCCGCAGGCTGGTCACCGTGGCCCAGCGCCCGGCCAAGCTCGTCGAGGGGTTCGGCGGGATCCTGCTGCTGAACCTGGCCTACTGCGCGTGCCTGGTGGCCTCGGTGCGGGCGTTCTCCGATGACCTGACGATCGCCGCCATCTCTTTCGTGTACCTGGCCGGGTCGACACTGGGGCAGGCGGCACCGACGCCCGGCGGGTTGGGCGTGGTCGAGGCGGCCATCGCGGCGGGTCTCACGGCCGCTGGGCTGGACTCAGCGCTCGCGGTGTCGGCGACGCTGCTGTTCCGGACGGTCGACGTTCTGGATCCCGACGGTGCCGGGGTGGTTCGCGTTCCGCAACCTGACGGCGAAGGGGTTGCTGTAGGGCGTAAACGTTCCGCGAGGCACTCAGGGCTTGCAGGAACCCGCTCCGGGGCGCAGGGGTTCGAACTTGATGACGCTGTTGTCGCTGAGGTTGCGAGTGGTGTTGAAGCCCGGGAACAGGCTGCGATGATCCACCCGCATGTAGACCCCGACCGCCTGAGCGTTGGGATCGTTGGGGCAGGCATTGATGGTCGCCGGGTCCCACGTGCCGGAGCGGAAGTCGAAGCCGGCCACCAGGGGCCCGGCGCCATCCGGATCGTCCTCCCACGCATACCGGACGCACACCGCCGGAGGGCAGCTGCTGAAGTCGCTGAGACCCTCCGGGAAGCCCTTGGCATTGGCCCTATAGACCCAGAGGTCCTTGATCGACTGGGTCGGGATGGCGGTACCGGAAGTGCCCAACACCTGCGAGGCCGCATAAGCGAAAGAACCCACCGCCCCAGCTGGCGCGGTCCCGTCGGGGTGGGAACACGGCCCAGGCGGGCACGGTTCCCAGCCGCGGTGCCCGAGGACGTTGCCCTGGCGCGGCTGGGCGCTGGCCGTCCTGGATGCGTCGCGGACCGCGTTGCTGACGCCGACGTAGTCGCGCAGGAACAACGCAAACTCCATGATCCCGAACACGAGGAGGAGGATCACCGGGAAGACGATGGCGAACTCGACGGCCGACGCGCCGCGCTGATCTGATCGACGCAGCCGAGCCAGCAAACCAGTCGGCGTTGTGGCCATCATCACTCCACGATCCTGACCGGGTCACCCTCGACGACGGCGGTCCAGGTCGTCTGGTCAGTCACGCTGACGCCCCCGGAGAAGTTGACCCGCAATCGCCACCAACAGGCATAGGGATCTGTGAAATCGCAGGTGTAGGTGGCCGGAATCGGAATGCGCATCCGCTGGAACTGGCCGTTCCAACCATTCGAATTCAGGATGTTGCTGATCGAGCAGTTGGCATCCGGGCCGTTCTCCTTACCCTCCTTCGTGCAGTTCGTTGCAGGCGCCCCGCTCGGAGTCCGAACACTCAAGGTCGCGCCGGGAGCACCGCCAGCGTCACCGACATCGTAGAAGGTGAAGTTGATTGTCTGTCCGGCGTTGCCCGGCAGTACCCGCACCAGGTTGAACTCAGCCGTGCTGTCGTCGCTGTTCGCGAAGATCGGCATGCGCGCGAAGGGTGATACAGACACCTTGGCCCGGTCAGCCACTGTCGAGGGGACGGCACGCACCGAGAAGCGGTTCGAGCCGTTGCTGACCACACCGGTGTGGTCGACGAGGTCGAGGATGGTGCTCGCACTGGCACCGGCCGGGACGTTGGTCCGGACTCGAAGGTAGTACTCCCCGGCTGTCACTGGACCCGGGATGGTGCACAACGTGTCCCACCGGTGGAACAGGCGAGTCAATTCGGAATTCTGTGAGAGCTGCTCGGTCGCGTCGCTGCCCGGAGCCGCCCCGGCCTGCGTCGACTGCCACCTGTTGTTGTTGTTCCCGGTCTTGTTGAACCCCGGGTACTGCTTCGTGCAGATGATGTTCGACCCACTGTTGGCCGTGGGATCGTAGGGGTTGAACGTGTCGGTCGGCTTGATCAGGCCGAACGAGGTCACCGTGGGGGTCTCGCTGCCGAAGCGCAGTCCACTGTTGTCGTTGTCCCCTGTGCAGTAGCTGGGTTTGGTGGCCGAGATCGGGTCCGAATCACGCTCGTACCGCTGCGATGCGTCGTCGACGTATGTGTTCGACCCGGGGGTGTCGTCGGTGATGTTGGGGAGTTGATCGCACCGTGACCCGGTGTCTACGTACGCAGGGTCGTAGATCTCGATGGGGAGGCCTCCCGAGAGGTTCTCGCGCACGTTGATGGTGATCACATAGCCGCGCGGATCGAACTCGGCGTTGCGTTGTCCGTTGCCCGGGCTGACGCATCCGGACTCCTGGTACGGATTGACCCCGCACTTGCGGGCAGCGAATTGGTCGCCCTGTGTCTTGTACACCTCCGGGCCGACCATGGTTGTCCAGAACTGCGGGTAGTTGCTGCAGTTGGGAGCGATGGCGGAAGATGGCAGGACGCTGCCCTGCACCGTCCCGCTGACCCAGGGCTCGTTGCCGTGCACGTTGCACGGGCTGCCCAGCGGAGCCGGCCCGCTGAACTCCGCCAGGGCCGTGCGCGTGATGGTCGTGGTGTTGATGCCGATCAATGATGCGAAGGCGTTGTCCACGGTCGAACTGAGGGTGACGCGCACCTGGGACGGCCGCTCCCCCTGGAGGACCTCTGCGCGAATGCCGGGGAACCCGTTCTTGGTGACGAGTTCGCGTGCCGCACCAGTGGCCTTGTCATAGGGCCCCGACTGATTGGGCAGGTTGTTGATCAGCGACTCAGGCATGAACGGTGCGGCAGCCAACGAGCCCGCATCCACGGCCTTCTGCAGCCGTTGCATCTCGACGTACCAGCGTGAGATGTCCACGGCGAACGCAGTGAACACCAGCAGGACCGGGATCAGCAGTGCCACGAAGACGGCTATCGCACCAGAATCGCCACTCCTCACTTCATCCCGCGCATCGGGCAGGTCCCGACCTGCGGCGCTGGCGCTGTCATCCGCCGTGATCATGGCTTGCACCCCGCTGCTACGCCGGCGTACGTGTGGTCCGGCAGCAGCGGCTCGAACTTCATCACCGACTGTGCTGTCACCTTGGTCCCACTTCCGGAGAAGAAGCCAACGAGCCACGGATGAGCCACTTGGATGCGCACACCCACCGACTGTGCCCCGGGATCACCGAGGCACGCGTTTATCTGGCTGGGGGGCCAGCTGCCACTCTGATAGATGAACCGCCCATTGGGCGCTGAGAGGTTGTTCCACCTGTACTCGACGCACCGGGTGCCCGGGCAGGCGGTCGTCGGATTGCCACTGCTGTCGGCCAAGTACACCCAGATGTAGTCCAGGGCACCCCTGGGCAATGAAGCCCCGGCCCGCTCGACGCTGTCAGCCGCGTCCTGAGCGAAGGACGGACCACCATTGTGCCCAGCGACGGTCCCGAACCGGGGTTCGGCCGACGCCACCCGTGCGCCGGCGCGGGCCAACGTGGTCGTAGCCACGGAATCGCGCAGCAGCAACGCGGTCTCGATCATGCCGAAGGCGAGGATCACGAGCACGGGAACGAGCAGGGCCGCCTCAACCGCGACAGCTCCCCTGTCTCGAGCATCGGGTCTTCTCAAGGCTCGCCCCAATCGGATTCGCCCCGTAACTCGTACCCCATCTCATCCAAGTTAGCGTGTGTTTGGGCGCCTGACCAGAGCGGAGGCATCGTGGACAGGGGACACAGGAGGTGACATCTCTTCGCTTTGGTCCCCTCCGGGGTACGTCACATCACTTGACGAGCCGGACCGGATCCCCATCAAGGCTTGCCGACCACGTCGTGGTGTCGTTGGCGGTGACACCAGGCGGGTAGGTGAACTTGAGCCGATACCAGCAGTCCGTGGGGTCGGCGTCATTGCAGGTGTAGCTGGTCGGCACCGGAACATCGATCCTCTGGATCATCCCGTTGTAGCCGTTGCTGTTCAACACGTTGGACAGCGTGCAGGTGGTCTCATCGAAGTCGCTCGTGGGACTGGTCCGCACATCACCTTGGGCCTTGCACCCGACTGGGGCCAGCCCCTGCGGATTCTTGATGGCGATCGTCGCGTTGCCGCTGGCATCCCCAGTGTCGAAGAACGTGATCTTCAGCAGATTCCCTGCGTTGGCCGAGGAGACCCTGGCAAGGTAGAAGTCGGTGGTGCCACTCTTCAGGTTGGCGTAGATCGGCATGCGCTCGAGGGCCGACATGGCGACCGCCGAGCTGGCGCCGCCGCCCACCTTCACCCGGATCCCGTAGCGGTTGTGGCCGCCGCCACCCACGCTCGAGTCCTCCGCCGGGTTGAGCACGCGAGCGTCATCGGCGGTGGGTGGGATGTTGGTGCGAACCAGCAGGTAGTAGTCCCGGCCGACCTCAGGGTTGGAGATGGTGCACATCGGGCGCCACTGGCGGAAGTTCTCCGCCACGGTGGCGTTGTACTCGCCGTCACCGGCGACGAGCGCCTTGGTCAGGTCGCCGGAGAACCCACCGTAGGAGTCCTTGCAGATCACCGTCGACCGCAGCGGATCGAAGGTGTCGGTCGGGTTGAGCAGGGCAAAGGTCGTGTTCAACTTGGCGGCGTTGGTGGCGCGGTCGGCTGCGCTGCTGCCGGTATCGAACAGGATGTCGCCGGTGCAGAAGGTGCCCGCCGTCGATGGAGTCGTCGTGTTGTTCCCCCACGCGTACCGCTGCGTGGCATCCGAGACGAACGGGTTCGGGCCGTCGCCGCCATCCCACAGCCCATCAGAAGTCTTCTCCAGCCGGTTGGCGCGCTCGCACTGGTCGCCGACGTCGACGAACATCGGATCGAACAGCTCCACCGTCATGGAGCCCACCGCCGACTTGGCCGTGATCTTGTAGACGTAGTACGACTGCCCGATGACCCCGACGCCCCCGGAGTAGTCCAGATTGTTGCCGGAAGCGTCACAGTTGGAGTGCGACGTACTCGTGCACTTGCGCGTCGCGTAGCGATCACCGTTGCCCTTGGGAGCATCTGGGCCGGCGATGTTCTGCCAGAAGTTCGGTGCTGTTGGGCATGCACCCGAGGCCACGGTCCCGCCACCATTCGCCGGCGGCTCGTTGCCGAGCACGTTGCAGGGGCTACCCATGGCGGCAGCCGCGGCGTAGTCCGCCGTGGCAGTCCGGGTCAGAGTCTGGGTGTTGATCCCGATCACGGTCGCGAAGAGGTTGGGGATCGTGTTGCTCATCGTCACCTTGAGCCGCGACGGCCGGTCCGCGATCACGATCCCGGAGTCCGGGACCGTGGTTGAGTCATAGCCGTTGCGGTCGATCAGCTTCCTGGCCTCGATCCTGGCCTTGGCCAGATCTCCGGGCAGATAGGGGGCGCCCGCAAGCGACGCGGCATCGACTGTGCGCTGCAAGCGTTGGCCCTCGACGTACCAACGACCCGTGTCCAGGGCGAATGCCACAGCCATGACGAGGATCACCATGGTGAGGGCGGTCGTCACCGCAATGACTCCCGCGTCGGAATCGTGCCTCGCGGCGAGGCACCGTCGGCTGCGCATTTCCATGTCGTCCCTCACTTGCAGATCGCAATCTGCATCGGCTCGAAGGAGAGCACCGCTCGATCCTGGATGACCCGGCTTGCCCCGAAGAAGCCCGTTGCCCAATCGTGCTTGGCCTCGACGTACACGCCGACGGAGTCGGGTGGGCCGCCACTGGCCGCCGTGGGGCACGCGGTCACATGACCCTGGGTTCCGATCGCTGCGGTGGGATTCCAGGGCGGGGGCGGGCTTGACGGGTCAAGGACGAACTTGCCCGACGCCGAACTCCAGACGAAACGGTCGCAGCTGGCTGCATAGCCCGAGCACGTCATCGTCGTGTTGCTGTCGGGCCCCGGGTACCCGTGGATGTTCGCCTTGTAGACGTAGATGTGGCTGATCTGATTCTTGGGCAGAGCGGAGCCCGCCTTGGCGATCGCGTCAACCGTCGCCTGCGTGAATCCAGTCTGTCGGGGCAGGGCCGAGGCCGTGCGGACACCCACGCGTGCCGATTCGGTGACCGACAGGGAGTCGCGCATGTACAGACCCCACTCGATGATGCCGAACAGCAGGATGAGGAACAACGGCAGGAGGATCGCAGCCTCGATTGCCGCAGCCCCTCGGTCCCCAAGGCCGTGGGAGTGCCTCCGCAGGAGTCGACCTCTCATGGCTTGCACCGCCCCGGTGGCGCAGGCTCGAAACGCATCACGGTGTAGGCACTGAGCTTCTTCTCCGATCCGAAGAGTCCAGTGATCATCTTGTGGGTGGACTGTATGTAGACCCCGATGTTGGACATGTCCGCGTCACCCAGGCAGGCGTTGATGTCCTGACCCGTCCAAGGGGTGCCGACCGTGTTCTTGAAGTCACCAGTCCCCATGTTGAGAGTGGGGTCCCAGACGTACACGTCGCATGTTGAGCCAGCACCGGCGCAACTGAACGTTCCATTTCCGCCGGCGGGCTTTCCATCAGCATCCGCCTTGTATACGAGCACATAGTCGATGGTGTCGCGGGGAAGGCTCGACGCTGCCGAGACCAAGGAGTCCACGACCTGGCGGGTCATCACTGGTGTAGGCGCAACCCAAGGCCGCGTCGGTGACAGGGACGACCCAGAGCGAGCGCCTGCGCGCGCCACGGACGTGAGCTCCACCTGGTCCTTGAGCACCAGCGACCACTCGATGATGCCGATCACGAGGATCGCCAACAACGGGAAGATGAGGGCAGCCTCGATCGCAACGGCACCCCGCTCACTGGCTCCACGTCGTCGCACACGAACCCCCATCAGGACACGCACGGCCGCACCACATCCAACTAACCGTCACGGTACCTGCTCGTCGAGGAGACGACCAGAGAGTTGCGCTCAGCCATGGGGGACAATCCAGATGACACCACATCGTGGTGGCCAGGTCGCCTGCGGACCGCGCCCGCGCCTGTCGAGAGCCTCAGTAGCTGGGCTTGTCCGGCTCGATCTGGGCGACCCACGCCACAACACCACCGCCCACATGCACGGCGTCGGAGAACCCTGCGTTCTTGACCACCGCCAGCACTTCTGCCGAGCGGACGCCCGCCTTGCAGTGCAGCACCACCGGCCGATCCTGCGGCAGATCGGCAAGCGCCGCACCGGAGAGGAACTCCCCCTTGGGGATCAGCACTGCACCCGGGATCGCCACGATCTCGAACTCCGCCGGCTCGCGGACGTCGATCAGGAGGAAGTCCCGGTCTCCGGCCTCGCGCTCATCGAGCATCGTTGCCAGCTCCGTCACGGAGATGGTCGAGCCGCGCACCGCATCCGACGCCTCCTCGGAGACCGCGCCGCAGAACGCCTCGTAGTCGATCAGCTCCGTGACGCTCGGGTTCTCCCCGCAGACCGCGCACGCGGGGTCCTTGCGGACCTTGACGCTGCGGTAGTTCATGTCCAGCGCGTCATAGATCATCAGCCGGCCGAGCAACGGCTCGCCGATGCCGGTCAGCAGCTTGATCGCCTCGGTGACCTGGATGGATCCGATCGACGAGCACAGCACGCCCAGGACGCCACCCTCGGCGCAGGAGGGCACCATCCCCGGCGGCGGCGGCTCGGGATAGAGGCAGCGGTAGCACGGGCCGTGCTCGGCCCAGAACACGCTGGCCTGGCCGTCGAAGCGGTAGATCGAACCCCACACATAGGGCTTTCCCAGCAGGACGCACGCATCGTTCACCAGGTAGCGGGTGGCGAAGTTGTCCGTACCGTCGACGATCAGGTCGTAGTGCGGCGAAGATCTCCATCACGTTCGACGGAGTCGAGGCGGTCGGTGTGCACCACGACGTCTATCAGCGGGTTGATCTCCTGGACGCTGTCGCGTGCGGACTCGGCCTTGGACCGCCCGACATCCGACTGGCCGTGGATGATCTGGCGCTGCAGGTTCGACTCGTCCACGGTGTCGTAGTCGATGACCCCCAGGGTGCCCACACCAGCTGCCGCCAGGTACATCAGGGCCGGCGAGCCGAGGCCACCGGCGCCGACGCACAGCACTCGGGCAGCCTTCAGCCGCTTCTGACCGGCCATCGCGACGTCCGGGATGATCAGGTGCCGGCTGTAGCGCCGCACCTCCTCGACGCTCAAGGTCTCGGCGGGATCCACCAATGGCGGCAGCGGCATGTCGATCCTCCTGGAGGTGGGCAGGTCGAGCCCACGAAGTGCGGTCCCCCAGCGCGATCGCGGGCGAGAGGAGGCAGCCTATCCGCTGTCTGGAGGGCCTCCACCTGTCCACCGAGCCACACGCATGATCCCAAACGGGGGACGCGGCAAAACCGCCTTTGTCCCCCGAAAAGCGGCAGCAGAGGGCTTATGTCACGGCGATGACATCCCTATGATGACCGCGGAAGAGCCACTAATTCGACCATGTGGCCCATGGGGGCCGTTTCGCTGACACAACGGACAGAGGACATCATGGGACGCCGTACGATCCTGCTCATTGCCGCACTGGTGGTCGCCGCGCTGGGCACAGCACTGGTCTTCATGTATGCGAACCGGGCGGATGAGCGCGCGCAGGCCGGAGCCGAGCAGGTGCAGGTCCTGGTGGCCACGGCCGGCATCGCGGCCGGAACCACTGGTGCCGCAGTCACGGAGTCGGGGACGGTCGAGCTGACGACGCTGCCGGCAGCGTCCGTACCGCCAGGTGCGCTGTCGGACCTGACCCCCGTGACCAACCTCATCACGATCACCACGATCTTCCCGGGACAGGTGCTCCTCGAGCAGATGTTCGGCACGCAGCAGGAGACCTCGGGCGGCCTGACCCTGCCGGAGGGCAAGGTGGCCGTCGCCATCACACTCGGCGACCCCCAACGCGTTGCCGGATTCCTGAACCCCGGATCCGAGGTCGCGATCTTCCGGACATCCACCCCCACGCCGGATCCCACCGACGAGGAAGCGCCACCGCCGGCGGCCCAGACCAACGTGCTCCTGGACAGGGTCCAGGTCATCGCTGTCGGCCCGACCACGATCAGTTCCACGACCACCACCGACGGGCAGACCACCAACACCGAGGCCATCCCGACTGCGATCCTCACCTTGGCCCTCGATCAGGAGGAGGCGCAGAAGGTGATCCTCAGCACGACGAACGGTGAGATGTACTTCGCCCTGCTCGATGAGAACTCGGAGATCGACCCGCAGTTGGATCCCACGACCACCACCGACCTCGACGGCCAGGGCTGATTTCATGACGGTTGTTCTCGAGCCCGATGTCCTTACCCGCGATGGGATCCGTGATGCGGTCGGGGGTGAACCGGAGGTCGCCGCCTCCTTCGATGAGTTGGCGGTCGTGATGCGCAACCACCCCGAGACCGCAACCGTGGTTCTTGGGCCGAGCGTCGACGGAGAGACTGGCGCTCGAGTTCGCCGAGCGAACCCGAGCCAGCAACCCCACGCTGGGCGTGGTGCTGGTCCGGCGACGGATCGATGCAGTCCTGTTGGCGTCGGCGCTGCGAGCCGGCATCCGCGAGGTCATCAGTGAGCGCGACCTCCCAGGCCTGAGTGAGGCCGTCCAGCGCAGCAGGGCATTGACAAGGGCCCTGCGCAACCCGGATGACACCAATATGGAATCCGGGGAGTCGAATCTCGCCCACCTCTTCACGGTCTTCTCCCCCAAGGGCGGGGCCGGGAAGACAACATTCTCGGTGAATGTCAGCGTGGGGCTGGCCAGCAGGGGCTACTCGACCCTCCTCATCGATCTCGACCTCGCCTTCGGTGATGTGCCGATCTCGTTGGGCCTGCGCCCGGAGCACGACTTCGAGGAGATGGTCGCCATGGGCGAGCGCCTCGATGCCGCTGCTCTCAAGCGCTTGGTCACGGTGCACGATTCAGGCTTGCACGTCATGGCTCCCCCGACCGATCCCGGCGTGACAGAGCGGGTCACGATCGCACTGGTGCGCCGGCTCATCACCGTGGCCATGAAGGAGTACCAGTACGTCATCGTCGACACCGCCCCGCAGATGGACGAGCGCTCGTTGACTGTCATGGAGAACTCCGACACGGTGTTCATGTTGACGACCCTGGACATCCCCAGCCTGAAGAACTTGAAGATCGCCCTCGAGACGCTCCGGGTTGTCAACTTCCCCATGGATCGCGTGAAGGTGGTCATGAACCGGGCCGACTCCAAGGTGGGCCTCGACGCCGGCGAGGTCGAGAAGACACTGGGAGTGCCGGTTGTCGCCTTCGTCCCCAGCTCGCGGCTCGTGCCAGCCTCAACGAACCGAGGGGTGCCCGTGATCACCGATCAACCCAAGAGCCCAGTATCGATCGCGTTGAACCGCCTGATCAGCACCGAGATCATCAAGGAGGCGCCCGCTTCCGAGAAGCGCGGCCTCTTCGGATTGCGGAGGGAATCATGAGTCTGTCCGATCGGCTCAGCCAGGCCCGGAAGGGCCGCGAGGCTGAGCTCAGCTCCTCAGAGGAGCCCGTCGCGTCATCGCGCGCGTCAACACGCAAGCGGTCGGTGGACCCGTACGCGGACATCAAGAAGAAGGTGCACGCCGCCCTCGTCGAGTCCCTGGGGCCGCAGCTGTACCACACGCAGCTGTCGGAATCTGAGCTCAACCAGCGGGTGCGCGTCGTCCTGCACGACGTGCTCACACGCGACGAGACGCCCCTGCCTGCGGCCGAGCGCGCGACGCTCGCACAGCAGATCTCCGACGAGATCCTCGGATACGGCCCGCTGGAGCCGTTCCTCCGCGACCCGGAGATCACCGAGGTCATGGTCAACGGCTTCGACACCGTCTACATCGAGCGGGACGGCAAGATCGAGCAGGTGGACGCGGCGTTCACCGACGACGCCCATCTGCGCCGAACGATCGACAAGATCGTCGGGCGCGTCGGACGACGCGTCGACGAGTCCTCGCCGATGGTCGATGCGCGCCTGCCCGATGGATCTCGCGTGAACGCGATCGTCCCCCCTCTGGCCGTCGACGGTGCTGCGCTCACGATCCGCAAGTTCGCGACCGATCCCTACACGGTCGATGACCTGGTCGCCTTCGGCACGATGACCAAGGATGTCGCCGACTTCCTCGACGCATGCGTGCGCGGGAAGGCGAACATCCTGGTCGCCGGCGGCACGGGCGCCGGGAAGACGACGACCCTGAACGTGCTCAGTTCGCTTCATCCCGGAGACCGAGCGCATCGTCACGATCGAGGACGCCGCCGAGCTCCAGCTGAACCAGGACCACGTGATCCGCCTCGAGGCACGGCCGGCCAACATCGAGGGCCGCGGCGAGGTGACGATCCGGGACCTCGTCAAGAACTCGCTGCGCATGCGCCCCGACCGCATCGTCGTCGGCGAGGTCCGCGACGCCGCCGCGCTCGACATGCTCCAGGCCATGAACACCGGCCACGACGGCTCCATCTGCACCGTCCACGCCAACACGCCACGCGACACCTTGGCTCGCATCGAGACGATGGTGCTCATGGCTGGCGTCGACCTGCCCGTGCGGGCGATCCGCGAGCAGGTCTCCAGCGCCATCGACCTCGTCGTCCAGCAGGCTCGCCTCAAGGACGGCACCCGCCACATCACCCACATCACCGAGGTGGTGGGCATGGAGGGCGACGTGATCACGATGCAGGACATCTACAAGTTCGACTACGACGCCGGCTTCGACGCCGACGGCCACCCCCTTGGCACCTTGGTGACGACGGGCCTGCGCCCGAAGTTCCTCTCCAAGCTCGCCCAGAGCGGCGTGCACGTCGACACCTCCGTGTTCGCCTTCGACAGGACGTGATCATGAGCGGCCGAGGAATGAGATGGTCGGCCGCAGCTGGCGGTCGTAGCGTTGCTGGGGCTCAACGCGGGCGTCGCGTGGGCGGCACCCGAGGGACGCATCCAACAGGTGGAGTCCACCGACGGGGTCGTCACCTACATCCTGTCGGCTGAGGGTCTGGCCGAGGGCGAGACGATCGATCCAGCCAGCGTCAGCACAACCCTGGGCGGAGTCGACGCCCCCACCACGGCCGAGCCGGTTGCCTCGGACGCGCCCACCGTCGACCGCACCACGATGATCGTGCTTGACGCCAGCGGGTCGATGGGCGACGCCGAGAAGTTGATCCAGGCCCAGGCTGCCGCGAAGCTCTACCTGGAGACCCTTCCCTCCGACGTCGAGGCCGGGTTGGTCACGTTCTCCGACACAGCCGAGGTCGCGGTGGCACCGACCGCCGACCGTGCTGCCGTCGTCGCAGGCATCGACGCGCTCGAGGCCGGTGGGGCAACGGCGCTCAACGACGCGATCGTCCTGACCGTCGATCAGTTGGGCACTGAGGGCACACGCAACGCAGTCGTGCTCTCCGACGGCAATGACGCCGGCAGTGACACCTCGGCCAAGAAGGCCGCCAAGGTGCTCGCGGAGTCGGGAGTCGTGCTCGATGCCGTGTCGCTGGGGACTGGCAAGCAGACGGCGCAGTTGGCCAAGTTCGCCACGGCGGGCAACGGCAGCGTGGTCACCGCGACGGACGCTGCAGAACTCACCGCAGCCTTCGAATCCGCAGCGCAGGACGGTCGTGAACCAGCTGGCCGTCACCGCCGAGATCCCAGCCGGCGTCGAGGCCGGCACCTCGGAACTGGTCTCAGCCGCCTTGGTCGGTGAGCATTCCGATCACGGACAGTGCCGTGGCGGTGATCGGTGCCGCGGGCGTTGCCGCTCCCTCCGCGACAGCCGTGGCGTATGGACCGATCCCCGTGGCCGAACCGGAATCCTCGCTGATGGAGAGCATCCTGGTTCCTGCCCTTGGTCCTCAGCCTCATGTTCCTGGCGATCGGGGCAATCATGGCGCTGGCCATCGGGGCGCTGGACACGAAGAACAAGCAGTCCGGGCGGGTGAACCGCCGGCTCCAGGAAGTGTCGCATGGTGGGTGCGCCCACCGGCTGGCCGCTCCAGCTGCCAAGTCGACAACACCGTGCTTGGCGAGAGCCCCACGGTTCGCAAGGCGGTCTCCTTCGCCGACAAGGTGGCCGCAAGTCGGGACACCAGCGCGCTCGCCATGAAGCTGGACGATGGCCAACGTGACGCTGCGGCCCGGCGAATGGGCGGTGGTCCACATGCTGGTCGATCGTGCTGGCCGGGCTCCTGGCCACACTGCTCTCCGGGTTCAACATCCTGCTCACCCTGCTCGCCATCGTCGCCGGGATCGTCGTGCCTTGGCTCTTCCTGAGCTACCGCGCCAGCAAGCGACGCAAGCCGAGTTCTACGCAATGCTCCCCGACTCGCTGCAGATGCTCGCCGGAAGCCTTTCGGCGGGCTACTCGCTTCCACAGGCGCTGGACAACGTGGCCAAGGAGTCCGGCGGCACGATGGGCATGGAGATCAACCGTGCGCTCATCGAGAGCCGGCTGGGCTCTGCCCATCGAGGAGTCACTCGAGGCCGTCGCGCAGCGGATGGACAGCGAGGACTTCCACTGGACCGTCATGGCAATTCGGATCAATCGACAGGTGGGCGGCAACCTCGCCGAGGTGCTGACCAACGTGGCCAAGACCGTGCGCGAGCGGGAGCGACTTCGCCGACAGGTGCAAGGCGCTGTCTGCGGAGGGCAAGCTCTCGGCATGGGTCCTGGCACTGCTTCCCCTGTTCGTCGCCTTCTTCATCGTCTGGCGCAATCCGGACTACCTCGAGCCGCTGTACACCAACCTGGTCGGTTGGATCATGATCGCGGTCGGTGTCGTCCTCTATCATCGCAGGCATCTTCTGGATGCGCAAGCTCGTCAACATGGAGGTCTAGACGATGTCCACCTGGTACCTGATCGGCGGCCTCGGCCTGATCTTCCTCGGGGTCGCCACGGTGATCTTGATGGCCGGGATCATCGGCAAGGAGCGCTCGCAGGTCTCCGCCTCGATGGCTGCGATCGAGGCCATCAGCGGGCCAGTCCCCGACGATATGCGCAGTCAGTACGACAAGCCCTTCAACGTCGCGCGTCACGAAGCCCACTCAGGCATGGCTGGCAAACGCCGCCCGAACAGCTCGCAGGCGCCAACTGGGCGAAGAACACGTCCAGGCGGCTCGACATGGCCGGCAATCCGGCAAACTGGGACGCCGGAGCGCATTCTAGCCTCCAAGGCTGTCGCGGCAGTTGCGATCGGGGGCCTGGCGGTCCTGCTCCTCTGGCTGACGGGCCGGACATGGTCCGCGCTCCTGTGGGGAAGTGCGTCTTCGCAGTCGCAGGCTTCTTCCTGCCTGATCTGCTCCTGGTCAACACGGCCCAGAAACGCGCCGACAGCATTCGCAAGGCGCTGCCGAACACGATCGACCTCCTCACTGTCTCGGTTGAATCCGGGCTGGCATTCGATGCTGCCATGGCCAACGTTGCGAGGAACACCGAAGGGCCGCTGTCTGATGAGTTCCGCAGGGTTCTGCGCGAGATCCAGATCGGGTCGAGTCGCTCTGACGCCCTCCGGGCGCTGGCTGAACGCACCACCGTCGATGATCTGCGGATCTTCTTGAACTCGATGGTCCAAGCGGAGAAGCTCGGCATTCCCATCGCAGATGTCTTGCGTGTGCAGGCCTCAGAGATGCGTCTCAAGAAGTCGCAACGGACTGAGGAGCAGGCTATGAAGCTCCCGGTGAAACTGGTCTTTCCCTTGCTGCTGTGCATCATGCCGCTGCTATTCATCGTGATCATTGGCCCTGCCGCGATCAACATCGCGCAGAACCTATTCACGTGAGTCTGGATCGGAAACGGGGATGTCCCCTCGCGTGTCCCCCAGCACCCACTTCCCCACGAATCACCCAGCAGTTACGGTTATCAGTGTCCACCTCGGTAGAAGTTCCAGCAGGGTGTGGGGGACGAAGAGTGACCACCTCGATCCTTTCGAGGTCAATCGCACAAGAATCCAACGGACCCGAACGGGCCGACCGATAAAGAAAGGCAATACTGATGCTGAACACTTACACCGACCTTGAGGTCCGCGTCCGTGAGTTCGCC
Organism: uncultured Actinomycetes bacterium; assembly: GCA_963697345.1. Taxonomy (GTDB): domain Bacteria; phylum Actinomycetota; class Actinomycetes; order S36-B12; family CAIYMF01; genus Prado023. The sequence goes on from CAVONS010000001.1 coordinate 92,925, forward strand.
CGCAAGGCCCGCCGTGACGAGGGCGCGACCGCCGTTGAGTACGGCCTGATGGTCGCCCTCATCGCCGTGGTCATCATCGCCGCCGTCGCCCTGCTGGGCGACCGCGTCGCCGACACCTTCAGCACGGTCGCCAAGACCATCTGGTTGATAGTCGGATCATGATGCGGGGTGCGGCTATGTCCTCACCCCTCAGTTCGTTTGAGCACAGGAAGCGGAGGACGAGGATGAACGGACGTCGACTGGCACCGCTCGACGACCGAGGCGCGACCGCGGTTGAGTACGGGTTGATGATCGCGCTTCATCGCCGTCGTCATCATCGCGGCCGTCACGCTGGTCGGCCAGGGAGTCATCGGCAATTTCGGCAGGAATGACAGCGCGATCTATTCCGCGCTCGACTAGTGGCACCGACGGCGGCCACTGACGTGCGCGTCGGCGACGACCTAATCAAAGGGCAGCCCGGATAGTGTGGGGCTGCCCTTCGCCGCGGTCTTGGGCGTTGTGGCTGGGTTGGCCATCTTCACCGTCTCAATGAGCGCGCTGCGGGACATCGATCTGTACTGGCACCTCCTCGCGGGTGCACAGCTCCGCAGTGGGGTGCCAGCCGACTCGATCGGCCTTGGTTGGAGCTACGCACCCTCCCAGCGCGAGTGGATGTCCACACAATGGCTCTCTGAACTTCTCCTGTACTGGATCCACCAAGCAGGGGGTTGGGCCGCCCTCGCAGGCCTGCGAGTGGTATCAGCGGCCCTCGCGATCGGGCTTGTTGCCAGGGCCACGCTACGCGGTCGCCCGGCAGCTGTGGCAGGGCTTCCGTTCCTCGTCGCGATGACCGCCATCGCCTACGCTTCCCAGGAACGCCCCCAGCAGGCCAGTTTCATCGGGGCAGCTGTGCTGGGCGGTGTTCTGGCAGTCGGCATTACTGAATCACGGCTGCCCCGCTGGTACCTCCTGATCCCCGGCACCATCTTGTGGGCCAACCTCCACGGTGGCTGGATCCTCGTGCCAGTCGTGCTAGGCCTGATCTCGTTCGGCCGGATGCTGGACCACGGTCCACGGGACAACGCCGGGCGCAGGGCCCTCGGACTGACGATGGTGACCGTGGCGAGCGGTGCGCTCACGCCGGCAGGCCTGGCGGGCGTGACGGCGCCCTTCCGGGTCAGGGCTGCCGCCGAGTTGATCATCGAGTGGCAACCCACGGAACCGACTTCAGCGATCGGGATCTTCACCATCGCAATGCTGGTGCTGGTCGGGCTGGGATGGGCCCGGTCCGATCGGGTACCCCCCTCTGAGGTCGTAGCGGTCTTCGCCTGCTTGGTCTTTGCATGGATCGCATGGCGAAACGTCGCGCCGGGCCTGGCGCTGCTTGCCCCGATCACAGCGCAACGACTCGAGGACGCGTTCCCCCGCGTCAGGGCTGGGGAACCGAAGTGGTCGGCGCCTGTGGGAATCGGCGTCGCGCTCGCGCTGGGCGTGATGGGTCTGGTCGGGCTCGTCGGCCGCGACCATCTCCCCAGTGACAAGTACCCGGTGAATCTGGTCGCCTCGATCGCCGAGCTTCCCCCCGCCCAGCGGGTCCTGAACCACTACCCGGTGGGCGGGATGATCCTCTACTTCGCCGGCCCCGGCGTCAGGGTGGGAATCGACGGCCGCACCGATCGATACGGAGCGGAGTACCTCGAGGCGTACCGCAGCCTGCCCTTCCTCCAGGGCGACTGGGAGCCACTGCTCGCCGAGCTCGACCCTACGAGCGCCCTTCTCCAGCGGGAGAGCGCCCTGGCGTACTACCTGACCGAGGTCCGTGGCTGGCAGCAGGTCGGGGAGGAGGAGAGCGGCTACGTGCTCCTCCTGGATCCGCAGGGCCGTCCATGACGGGTGTACCCCGGAGGATCACCAAAGGGCACCTGGCCGTTGGCAACCCCACGACCTCATGACAAGCCAATCGCCAATCCGAAGAGTGCTGGCGGTACTCGCCCCACTCCTGGGTTGCCTCGCAGTCCTCCTGATCGCCCGCTGGCAAGCGGATCGTGGCGTCCTACTGGACTTCTACCCCCTCTATCACGGCGCGACGAATCTCCTGGAGTATGGCGACGCCTATCGGCAGGATCCCCCGGAACCGACCGGGCTGGGTCGCATCGGGAATCCCTACCCCCTGCACGCTGTCCTCGTGGCCGGAGTTCCCTTCGCCCCGCTCCCTCCGGTAGCCGCAGGGATCCTCTACACGATCGTCGTGGGCCTCGCATGGATCGCGGCAATCCGGTATGCCAGGCAGTCGTGGGCGTGGCTGCTGTGGTGGCCGATGTGGGACGCCATCCGGATCCAGCAGGCCTCGGCACTGGTGACCGTCGCGATCATGGGCGCCGTGGGTGCCTCCCAACGCGGGCATCGAGCCGCCTTCCTCGTGGCGATGGTGCTCGCCTCGATCAAGCCCCAGCAGACCCTGGCCCTGCTGCTCCTGCTGGCCTGGGCTCAGCGGAGGTGGTGGCGCGAGATGCTGTTCACTGGCGCCGTGATCATCGGGCTGACCTTCATCCTCGAGCCGTCGTGGGTGCAACGGTGGATCGAGCGCGTACAACTGCGCTCGGAGCTCGTGGGGGGCGAACTCTGGCTGGGGTTCGTGCTCATCCCGCTGGCCGTCCTTGGATACCGCAGGGGATGGCACCTGTCTGCGGCCGCGGTGCTGTCGACAGGCTTGGCCCCGTGGCCCATCACTGGCCAGTACGTGGCGTCCATCTGGCCGATCGGGATGCCGTGGCAGCGCATCGTGCTCATGACACTGGGCTCCACGATCGGCCTGCAGCTGACCATCCTCACCGACAACTACTGGCCGTTGCCAGCCGCCATGATGCTCGCCACAGCAATCGCGTGGCTACCGACGCTGGGAGAGTCGGAGATCAAGCACCCCGACGACCCACCCGGATCCAGTCACGACCAGAGAAGCTCGGGGAAGCGCGCCCTCCGATAGAGGGCTGGCCGAAAGGTGCATGTGAGTGATGTCGGTGACCCAGAAGGCCGCCGGGCTCGAGCCGCCGGACGAGCAGGGCGTACTTGGCTTTGGTGCGCGTGACGAAGTCCATCCACCTGGGTCGAGCCTCGCAGCCGACACATCGGGAAGCCTCGACTTTGAGCGTGGTCGGGGTGTTCACGCCGCGTTCTTGACGGTCGCGGCGAGCAGGATACGGGCCCGGTAGTTGTGGTGGTTGACGTAGCCTCGTCCGGCTCGCTTGATGTTCTTCGCGTTCAGGTTCGCCGCCTCGGTCCGGGCGTTCGTGACCCGGGTGAGGCAGAAGGTGCGGATCTCGGTCTTCCACGCTTTCAGGGTCTTGAACAGGGCGGCGGGTTCGGGCAGGTCGGTGGCCCGGACCGCGGCCTCGAGCTGGTCCCACCCGGTGTCGAAGTCCGCGTTCGGTGCGGGTGGCGAGCTGAGGTTCCACCGGACCACGAGCCCTTCACATCATCAGGACACCACGCTAGAAGTCGGAGAGCCATGTTGCCTCCGCTGGTTGGTAGAAGTCGAGGGTCTGCCAGGACGGCGCAGCTCACCGACCCGCACCCGTTGCTGTTCCCTAGGGCGGAGATGCGGTTCCCCGCGGAGGGCAACGGGAAGGGACCCCTGTGACAACATCGCGGGTGCCCATTGACGCGGCCGAGGCCACACGGAACTCGGAGTCCTCCGAGGCCCATGGGATCGTGATCAGGAAGCTGCCAACACCCGCGCCTTCCACCAGGGAGGCCGACGCCGCGAAGCCCGCCGATACGGCGCGGCCCGGATCGAGGGTGCTCCCCGGTGACACCAGGACTGGAACAACTTCCTGCTCCATGGCTGTCACACGCCCCCTGACCCTCAGCCCTTCGGCTGTCTCACGGCACTCAACAACATCCACCCGCCCCAGGGACTGGTCACGCGGCGCCTGCTCCCCGCCAGCCGCGGCGGCGAACACCACTTGGCCGTCGGGGGTGGAACTGCGGGCTGGGATGTAGGAGATGCCCAGGGCGCCGACCATCACGCCCACACCCACAACAACTGATTTGGCCATGGTCACGGCTGCCCGCCCTCCAGGTAGCGCAACACCACCACATCCGTTCCTACTGAATCGAGCTCGGCTGCTGGCTGCGCGGCGACGTCCTGCCAGATGTACCCGACCTCCGGATTCCAGTAACGCGAGGTGACCCCGAGGACGATGAACGCCACATTCAGCTGGCTGAGGCGCCGGGCCACGAGGGGATCGCCCAAGTTGAGGAGATGGTCGGTGATCGGCTCAGCCAGAAGGGGGTCGTCCGTGAGGTTCGCTTCGAGTGCCAGCCCAGAGAGCACTGGGACTCGCGCGTACGCAAAGAGATTCGCCGTTCCGTCTCCCTCGAGGTTCAGGACCGTCTGCCCGGGCTCCAGCCTGGACGCCAGGCCCTGCGCGACAGCGATCGTGTCGCCGGCGCCGGCCAGCGAGGCGCGGAGGTCCGCGCGGCGGGCGGGCACCACCTGGACTGCCAAGCCGACAATGCAGGCCATGGCCACTCCGCCGGCAATCAACCGTGCAGAACGATCCGAGCCCTTCTCGATGGCAGCCACCAGCGCCCAGCACGCCGACAGGACCAGGGGAGCAGCGGCCAGCAGCCCGGCGCGCGAGGCACTCCCGTACCAGGGGGACGTCAGTAGGGCGACGATGCTGGGGAGGCCCGCAACTCCAGATAGGAATGCCAGGACGACGGGCACTGCGAAAGCCACGAGGGGGAAGCTGCTCATGTTCTGTTTGGCTGCAATCCAGAATCCCAGGAGACCGAGCGTGACCCAGAACAACGCAACGATCGGCGTGCCTCCCGGCTGCTGGACCAGCGCCATGGCCAGGGCGGCCGGGATCGACTGGTCGTTCGGCTGGATGTCCCACTCGAACCCGCTCGTCAGGATTGGGGCGAGCCTCGTACCCATCTCGATGGCCACACCGACACCCACAGCCAAGAACGCCACTGCGAGCAAGATCCACCTGCTTCCCAGGGAGACCCGCCCACGGATGCGACGCAGCAGCCCCGGAAGCAAGAGGAGGGCCACGAGGGCCAGCCCGACAGCCTCTGCCACGTGCAGGAAGAAGAGCCCCAACCCGACCATCGCCAACCCGATGGTCGTCCCCACCCCGGGACTGTGGTACCAGAGCCAGACCGAGCCGAGGGCAGCCGCATAGAGCGCTGTTCCCACGATCAGGACAACGGACCCGATTCCGAACGGAGAGGACAGGCTCGGTAGGGCAACGGCGGTAAGGCCAGCCGCCCACGCGAGCAGGGGCGACTGCGGGGACCAGCTACGGGCGAGGCAGATGAGGGCCAGGGGCAGGGAGATGGCAGCGGCGAGCACTGCCGCGGCCGCAGTGACCGCCAGCGTGTTGCCGTCTGCAGTCGGCAGCACCCAGCCCAGAAGGATGTGCAGCCCCACTGGATAGAAGCCGTCCAGCTCAACGGGATCGGAGACCGGGGAAGACCGCCAGAGCATCGAGAAGTCCGAGGACCGCGTCCAGGCGACCTGAGCCACGACGTAGGCGTGGTTCTTGAAGTCCCGGTTCGGCAGGTACAACCCGTGCCCGATCAGCGAGAGGGTCCATGCCAGGGCACCCACGGCCACGACGACGGCGGGTTGCGCCGCCCGCTTCACGGAACTGGTGATCGCCCACGTCTCGCCCGTCCGCACCCAGGCTCCCACCCACAGGGCGCCGGCGAGGACAACCAACTGCCAGGGGGCCAGGGGAATACCCAGTGCACCCATCAGTCGCGCACCCATCGACGCGACGACGATGGACAGAAGTGGGGCAGTCGCGATCCGATGTATCCACTGGGCATGGGATGGCGCCGGCAGGAGCCACGCGATCGGCAGGCCGACCCCATACATCGCCAACGCGCCGAGGGCGATTCCAGCAATCGTGGCGGAAATGCTCACCGCACAACTCGCAATCGCGTTCCCATGGTTCACCGGAGCCTAGCGGCCACGGTCTCCTACCACTCGGATTCGGTCGTGTGCGGGAGCGCGGTTCGTGCACACCATCACTGGTTGCTCGACCCCGGATCCGCGGCGCCGGCCAGGCCGTACAGACTCCATCTCCCCTCAGATGCGATCGCTGGTCCGAGTGCCGTCTCCAGCACCTTCAACTCGGCGTCACCCAAGCCGACGGCGTCCGCGTGCACCGCACAGAAGCCGTCCTCTCGTGCGTTGACCTGCAACTCATCCCACGCGACGTCGAAGTACCTGCTGTTCGCGGCCAAGCCCTCCTCAGTCCCGGACACGACACCGAAGCTCCATTCGTACTCGGGGGCATAGAGCGCGATCCACCAGTGGTCGTAGGCACCCATCCCGAGCTCAGTGAGGCTCCAATCCTCAGGGTTGCGCATCAGGGGCAGTTGCAGGATCGGACACCCGGCGGGCAGCACCCCTCTAAGCTCGCTGGTGTAGGCATTCGCCGAGCTGTTGAGATCCTCCATCCCGGCCAGGAGGAAGGGTCGGTGGTCCTGACCGACCTGCCATACAAGCGTGATCCCGAGCAGGGCAGCCACCCATAGCGCGGCCTTGGGCCGTTCACGCAACCACCTGCGCAGGGCTATCCCCGCGATCACGAGAACAACGAAGACGATCTCCAGGGAGAGCCGCCCCCAGGCCCGGATCACCGGCGTGACCAGGGAGGAGAAGACCCAGCCGGGCCCCGCAGCGAACCAGATCGAGAACCAGACCAGCAGCCTGAACCATGGGGTCAGCTCCCCAACCAGCGCGACACGTCCCGGCGAGGGGGCGCGGGTGGGAAAGGGAAGGACGATGAGGAGTGCCAGAGCGGCGAACGCAGCGATCACCGCGATGAGGCTGCTGTTCGCTGAGCCCTCAAGTGCCTCAGCAGGCCACCAGGGCCACGGACTGATCAGGCTGGGGAAGTCCCCGGCATAGGACAGTGACTCGTCGGCGCTGCGGATGAAGGTGTCTCCCGTGGATGGGCCCCGGGCCGTGGCCGTGAAGGCGACGACGCAGACCCCCAACGTGATGGGGACTGTGAGGGTCACCAGAAGATCGGGCCACCAAGTCCGCAAGCGCCGCAGCGTGACGATTCGCCACATGAGGACGGGAGCCAGGCCGAGCATCGCGAAGAAGGCGAAGTACAGGCCGCCCGAACCGACGTAGACGGAGCCGAGGACCGCCAGTGACACCCGTAGCGGTGAATTGGTCCACCATCCGGACCACATGAGGAACGTGAGCAGCAGTGCGATCGGCACTGGGCTGTAGTCGCTGAGCAGTACGTGCTGGAACCGCAGGAAGTGCCAAGGCAGAGTGGCCGCGGTGACTGCCAGGATCATCGCCAGCCAGGGCAACCGCACCGTCGCGTGGAAGAGCAGATAGGAACAGGCGCCAACGAAGAAGAACCCGGCCAGGAACAACAGGTTCACGGCTGTGAAGGGATCATCCACGACCCACGAGATCGCCTTCAGCACCCCCCAGGACCGGAACTCCGGCATGGGGAAGTGGCCCAGATCCATCCCGAACGGAAAGCCGACGTCCGGGTTGTGGGACACCCAGCCGAACCGGAGCAGTGTGCTGGCCAGCATGTAGTAGAAGGCTGAGTCGCCCACTCCCCAGGGCAGTCTCAGGCTCGTCGGTTCCAGGCGGATGGCAAGCGCGGCGCAGGCAAGGGAGAGCAGGCCGGCGACGGCCGCATTGCGCACGATCCGCAGACTGCCGACCACCCGTGGCCTCTGGTCCGGGCCCTGACGGAGGTCCGCCTCAGGATGGCCGGGATCGGAGCTGTCCTGTGCCTGCCGAGGTCGTGACCCACCCGCCCCCCTCACCCAAGGAACTCCCGCCACCACCGGTCCACCAGCTCCGGGTGCTCCATCTGCGCCACGTGCCCCGAGTCCGGGATGACCATCACGTGCGCCTCCCGGAACTCCTTGGTCGCCCGGTGCGCCGCCTTCGGGTCCACGAGCTTGTCCTGGCGCCCGTAGACCAGCAGCGTCGGCGCCTCGACCCGCCCCGCGAGCGCCCACGGCCGCTCCGGCCCCCGGTCCAGGTACGTGGCCAGCAGGCTCTGCGTCGAGCCCACGAACACCTCGCGCAGCCACGGCAGCTCGTCGCGGCGCCGCGCCTCCTCCTCGGCCTCGGCCCGCCGCTGCGGGTGCAGCCGCGACGGGTCGGCGAAGCACAGGTCGAACGTGGCCTTCACCCGCTCGTGGGCGCCCACCTTCTGGTAGCGGTCGAACAGGCCCTTGCCCACCCCCGGCATCGCCATCACCGGGATGTGGATGTTCGACAGCCGCGGCTTCAGGTCCGGCAGAGCGGGCGAGATCAGGGTCAGGGTGCGCACCAGGTCCGGGCGAAGTGCTGCCACCTGGACCGCCACCGCCCCGCCCATCGAGTTGCCGAACAGGTGCACCGGCTGGCCGGGGAACAGCGCCTCGATCGTGGCCACCATCGCCCGCGAGTGTGCGGCGATGGAGAAGTCCCCATCGGCCAGCGGCTCGGTCGCCCCGAACCCGGGCAGGTCCGGCGAGACGCACTCGAGCCGGTCGGACAGCATCTCGGCCAGGTCCACCCAGTTCAGCGAGTTGCCGCCGAGCCCGTGCACCAGCACCGCCGGCTCGTGCGGCCCGGCGCCGCGCACCGGCGTGCGCCGCACGGCGATCTCCCCCACGGAGGTCGCCAGGAACTCGACGGGGGCGGGGGCGGGGAGCTCCAGCGGCAACTCATCGGCCACACGTTCGGCAGTCATGGCCTCGAGGGTACGGCCCCAGAACCACGAATCGGAGCCCACCCAGCACATCGCGTACCATTGCCGAGCCACGTCGTGCTCAACCGCCTCCCGCGGGGGCCCGACGTACCGCCACGAACGCAGACGCAGAACCGGCGCGGGCACCAGCCCGCCCACCACAAGCGCCCAGGGGGAGACGCATGACGCTGCAGGACTACTGGGACATCCTGCGCCGCTCCTGGCTGCTCATCCTCGGCACGACCGTGGCCGGGGCCGCCGCCGCACTGGGCCTGTCCCTCCTGCAGACCCCGATCTACCAGGCGCAGTCGCAGCTCTTCGTCTCCGTGCAGTCCTCCGACGAGGTCTCCGGCGCCTACACCGGCGGGCTCTACGTCCAGCAGCGCATCAAGTCCTACGTGACGGTCGTGGACTCCCCCGCCGTGCTCGAGCCGGTCATCGCCGAGCTCGACCTCGACACCGCCTACGGCCCGCTCACCAGCCAGGTGTCGGCGGTCAACCCGACCAACACCGTGCTGCTCAACGTGCTGGCCACCGACACCGACCCCGCCCAGGCAGCCGCCATCGCCGACGCCACCGCGAAGTCCCTGGCCGCCGAGATCGTGCGCCTGGAGACCACCGAGTCCGGCAGCAAGCCCGTCAAGGCCGAGATCATCCGCCCAGCCGAGGTCCCGTCCGCGCCGGTCTCCCCCCGCACCCAGCTCAACATCGTCCTCGGTGCCCTGCTGGGCCTGATGCTCGGCGCCGGCATCGCGATCCTGCGCCGGGTCACCGACACCTCGATCGGGTCCGCGGCCGACCTCGAGGAGGCCAGCCAGGCCACGCAGCTCGCGGTGGTCACCTTCGACCCGGACGCCAAGACGCACCCGCTGGTCACCCTGCGTGGCTCGCCGCGCGCGGAGGCGTTCCGGACGCTGCGCACCAACCTGCGCTACGTCGACGTCGACAACCCCCCGCGCAGCGTGGTCGTCACCTCGTCGCTGCCCGCCGAGGGCAAGACCACCACCGCCTGCAACCTCGCGATCGCCCTGGCCCAGGCCGGCTCGAAGGTCCTGCTGCTCGAGGCCGACCTGCGCCGCCCGCGTGTGGCCGAGTACCTCGGGGTCGACGGCAGCGTGGGCCTCACCGACATCCTGATCGGCCAGTCCACCAGCAAGGACTCGATCGTCAGCTGGCAGCGTGGCCTGCTGGACTTCCTGCCCTCCGGCGCGATCCCGCCGAACCCCAGCGAGCTGCTCGGCTCCCAGCAGATGATCGACCTGCTCGCGGAGTTCGCCCGCAACTACGACGCGATCATCCTCGACGCCCCGCCGCTGCTGCCGGTCAGCGACGCCGCCATCCTCGCCACGATCACCGACGGCGCGCTCCTCGTCGCCCACTTCGGGACCACACGACGCGAGCAGGTGCAGGAGTCCTCCGACGCCCTGCGCCAGGTGGGCGCCCGCATCCTGGGCACGGTCCTGAACTTCGCGCCCAGCTCGCGACGCCGCGGCGGCTACGGGTACGGCAAGGGCGACTACGGCTACGGCGCGTATGGCTACGTCGAAGCGCCGGGGACCAGCTCGAACGGCCGCACCGTCCTGGGCGCCGAAGAGGTTCAAGCCCCCAATCACCCGGCCTGACCTGTGGCCGACCCCGAGCCGGGCCCGGCCCAGCACAGCCCAACGGCGGACGCTGCCACCACGTCCAGCAGCACCCCCCGCCGCCACTGGGTCCTGATCAGCCTGGGTGTCCTCACGCTCGCCCTGCTGGGCGTGACAGCCTGGTTCGGCCTGAGTGCCCGCTCGGCCTACGCCGAGCTCACAGCGGCCCGCGACGACCTCCTGAGCGCACGCTCCGGCCTGGGTGCCACGGACCTCGGGGCAGCGTCCGCCGGGCTGGAGTCCGCAGCCGGGCACGCCAGCACAGCCGCCGACCAGGTCGACTCCCCGCTCTGGTCCGTAGCCGCGGCGGTACCGGTCCTCGGGGCCACGCCAGCGGCCGTCCAGTCCGTGGCCACCGCCCTCGACCAGGCGCTCACCGGCCTGGCGCCGGCCGCGGCAACGCTGCAGGCCCTGGACCCCGACACCCTCGTCACCGGCAAGGGCCGCATCGACCTGGCCACCCTGCAGGACGCCGCCCCAGCCGTCCGGACCGCCCAGGAGGGCGTCGCCCAGGCCCAGGGCACCCTCGCTGAGGCCCCGTCCCGGGCCAACGGGGACCTCGTCGTGGCCCAGGTGGATGCGGCCGCCACGGAGCTGGCCACCCAGCTCGACGAGCTCGCGGGCCCCTTGGACACCGCCCTGACGGCCGCCACCATCGTGCCTCCCCTGCTGGGCGCCGACGGGCCCAGGCGCTACTTCGTGGCGATCCTCAACCCGAACGAGACCCGCGGTACTGGCGGGTTCCTCGGCCAGTACGCGATCCTGCGCGCCGAGGATGGGCTGATCACCGTCGACGAGGTCGGCAGCAACAGCGACCTGCCCACCCTGCCCACGATGCCCGAGGGCCTCGGCGAGCAGTACCTCGCCCGCTACGGCGACGACCCCACGCTCGTGGCCAACATGAACCTCTCGCCGCACCATCCCGATGCCGCCACGCTGTGGCTGGAGTCCTACCGCCTCAAGACGGGCGAGACGCTCGACGGGGCGTTCTCCGCCGACGTCGTGGCCCTCGGCGACCTCGTCACGGCCAGCGGCCAGACCATCCCGCTGCCTGACGGCGGGTCACTCACCGGCGAGGAGCTCACCGAGTTCGCCCTTCAGGGGATCTACGAGAAGTTCCCGCAGCCTGGCGAGTCCCCCCAGCGCAAGGCCTACCAGGAGGCCGTCACGACCGCGGCGTTCGACGTCGTCACGGGCGCGCCCAACCGCACGGCCATGGCCTCAGCCCTCGGCCAGGCGCTGACTGATCGTCGGATCCAGCTGTGGACCGCCGACGAGGCCGCCCAGGCCGAGATCCTCGACGCCGGGCTCGGCGGCTCGCTTGCGGTCGGCGAGGGCCCCAACGTGGCGTTCGTGGCCATCAACATCTCGGCCTCGAAGCTCGACGCCTTCCTGGAGCGCGAGGTCACCTACGAGGTGGGGCGCTGCCCCAATCCCGAGACGGGGCTGGTCACCTCGCGGTTCACCGTCGAGCTCACGAATGCGATCCCCGAGGGCACGGTGGTCCCGGAGTACATGATCTCCGGGGCCGAGCGTGGGCCCGACGGCCCGGTCAACCTCACGGTCGCGCAGTTCCACCTGCCGCTGGGGGCCGAGGTCGATGAGGTGTTCGTCGACGGGAAGTCCATCGGAGTACGCGAACTTCGTCGAGCAGGATCGCGAGTCCCTGCTCCTGCTGCTGCGCCTTCCCCCGCGCGAGGCGCGCACTGTCGAGGTCGCCTTCGACGAGCCGACCTCAGACACCGCCGGCTCGGCACCGATGCAGCCCTTGGCGCAGGCCGCCACACCCACCATCGTCGACGTCGGGTGCACCACCGAGCCGTGAGGCGCCCGGTCGCGAGGTCCCACGACATGGCAAAGGGCGCGCCCTCCGCCGAAGCGATGGACGCGCCCTTCCAAGCCTGATGGAGCAACTACCTCTTGAGCTTGACCCTGCCCGAGGTGGCATCGAGGCCCGGTGCGGCAATCGGGAACGCCGTGCCATAGCACTTGACCCGGTACGTGCCCTTCTTGCGGTTCACGACGCGGGTCTCACCGCTGCCCTTGGTCTTGTAGGTCTTGAGTTGGCGGACCCACCCGCTCTTCGTCTTCTTGTCGATGCGGAAGGTGTAGTAGGCGTTGCCAGCAAGGTTCGGGCCCATGTTGACCTTGATCTTGCTCTTCTTCTGCACGGCCTTTGCCTTGCAGGAGACCTTGCCGGGGATGGCCGGGTAGTCGGCCGCCACCGGGCTCACGGACGCTCCTGCTGTGCCGGCGACGGACAGGGCCAACATCGAGCCGGCGCCGATGGCGACCGCCTTGGTACGAAGATTCATGGGCTCCCCCTTGGGATTGCGATCATACGAACTGGCGCAGCGTAACAGCCTCAGGTAGGCCATGCGAGGACCGGTGCCAACAGCACTGGCGGCTGGGTTTCATGCAGCGGGCTGCGGTCGCCGCCGCCGGCTCGAGACCGCCACACTCGCGAGCCCGAGGCTGAGCAGCCCTGCGCCCGCAACGGCCTGGGCCGAGTTGGAATCCGTTGTGCTGGCAGTACTCGAGGCAACCGAGGCATCATCACGTGCGAGGGCCGCCTGCACGGACGCCACAGCTCGATCGGAGTCCGAGGGGTTCGCCTGCGCGAGTCCGGGCACGACGAACGCAGCAACGATCGCCGCAAGGCCAAGGAGCAACAGAGCACCGCGCCGCATGGGGACCCCCGTCCGCGAGAAATCAAGGGAAGAACGAGCAGGACACTACCGGACGATCCAGCGGGCTGTCACACCGCCCATTCGTGAGAGCCGCTTGGCCGTTGGTACCCTCGGGCCATGTCGAACGGGGCGGCGCTGGACCAGTGGCTTGCCAGGCATCGGCGGGGATTCCTCATCCTGCTCGATGCGCTGGCCTGGGCCCTGTCGCTGACGGCCTTCACGATCCTGCGCTACGTCGACGTTCCCGGCGGAATCGAGTGGGTGAACCTGGCGACAGGCATCGCCATCGCCATCGGGCTGCAGCTGATCATCGGCACGATGCTGTGGATCTACGAGGCACGCAACATCGTGGGCTCCAAGGAGGACGCCCTCGCGGTCGCCAAGACCGTAGTCTTCACCACCGCGTTCCTCTCGGCGATCTCCCTGATGTTCCCGGGGGGGCGGCTGATGCCCGCCTCGGTCCCGCTGGCGGCTGGCGCGGGCACGCTGGCCCTGGCCGTCGGCGCCCGCCTGGTGTGGCGCAACGTCCACGAGGGCGACGGTCCGCCCGCACGGCGCCCAGCCGGCGCTGATCCTCGGCGCGGGCTCAGCAGGCAGGCAGTTGATCGCCAACATGCTCTCGGACCCCGACTCGCCCTTCATGCCTGTGGGCCTCCTCGACGACGACCCCGCCAAGCGCCACCTGCGCATCCAGGGCATCCGAGTGCTCGGCAACCGCACGGCGCTGCAGCAGGCGGCCGAGGAGTCCGACGCGGAGGTCCTGATCATCGCGATCCCCTCCGCCCGCTCCGAGCTCTTCAGGGACGTCTCAGACTCGGCCCGCGAGACGGGGCTGGCGGTCAAGGTGCTGCCCACCCTGCACGCAGATCCTCAACGGCTCGGTGGGCCTGCGCGACCTGCGCGACATCGACATCACCGACCTCCTGGGCCGCGACCCCGTGGACACCGACGTGGCGGCCTCGCCGGCTACATCACCGGCAAGCGGGTGCTGGTCACCGGCGCGGGCGGCTCGATCGGCTCCGAGCTGTGCCGCCAGCTGGTGCAGCTTCGACCCGGCCGCAGCTGCTGATGCTCGACCGCGACGAGTCGGCGCTGCACTCCCTGCAGCTGAGCATCGACGGGCACGGCCTGCTCGACACCGAGAACGTGATCCTGGCCGACATCCGCGACGCCGAGGCCCTGCACGCGGTCTTCGCCAAGCACCGCCCGCAGGTGGTGTTCCACGCCGCGGCGCTCAAGCACCTGCCGATGCTCGAGCAGTACCCGGACGAGGCGTGGAAGACCAACGTGCTCGGCACGGCCAACGTGCTCGAGGCCGCCCGCGAGGCCGGCGTGGAGGTGTTCGTCAACATCTCCACCGACAAGGCCGCCAACCCGACCAGCGTGCTGGGCTACTCCAAGCGGATCGCCGAGCGGCTCACCGCCGGCGGTGGCCCACGAGACGCCGGGCAAGTTCGTCTCGGTGCGGTTCGGCAACGTGCTGGGCTCGCGCGGCTCGGTGCTGCCGGCCTTCACCGAGCAGATCGCCCAGGGCGGCCCGGTGACGGTCACCGCACCCGGACGTGACCCGCTTCTTCATGATGATCCCCGAGGCCTGCGAGCTGGTCATCCAGGCCGCCGCGGTGGGCCAGGACGGCGAGGCGATGGTGCTCGAGATGGGCCAGCCGGTGCGGATCCTCGACGTGGCCCAGCAGATGATCGAGATGAGCGGGCGGACCGACGTCGAGATCGTGTTCACCGGGCTGCGCGACGGCGAGAAGCTGCACGAGGAGCTGTTCGGCGATGGCCGAGGGGCAGCGGCGCGACGAGCCACGAGCTGATCGACGCGGTGCCGGTGCCGCCGCTGGGGATCGCGGAGGTCCGGGGGTCGGGGATGTGCTGGGAAGACGCGCAGGGGGCGGCGTGACACATTCAACGGGGGCCACGTTCGATTCTGGTGACCTTTTCCCCCGCGCAGTGAGCGGCGAGCAGGAGCCGAGCGAGCCTACACGCGGCATTACAGGCCTGACGTTGGACGAGGGAAGAATCGTGAGCGCGGAGTCCCAAGAGGCTCTCGGGCCAGATCCATCCAGACCGGTAAGTCCATGGGCCCTCTCGCCGCAAGCGGATGATCGACATCTTGGCTTCGGCTGCCGGCATCGTCTTGCTGGCCCCAGTGCTCGCCTCCACCGCAGTTCTTGTCCGGCGCGAGTTCGGGCGTCCGGTTGTCTTCCTGCAAGAGCGCCCAGGTCTGGAGGGTCGCGTCTTCAGAATCCGCAAGTTCCGATCGATGACCAACGACACTGATGCCGTAGGACGGCTGCTCCCGCCCGAGCAGCGGCTCACTCTATTCGGACGGCTCCTGCGGAGCACGTCCCTCGACGAACTGCCGGAGCTGATAAACGTCTTGATCGGGGACATGTCCCTTGTAGGCCCGCGCCCACTCCGAGTCGAGTACACGCCCCACTACAGCGCCGAGCAGGCAAGGAGACTGCTGGTGCGACCGGGCATCTCAGGACCTGCGCAGGTAGCGGGTCGGAACCTTCTCAAGTGGGAAGACCGATTCGCTCAGGACGTCGAGTACGTCGACGGCGCGTCGTTCTCCACTGACATGAGGGTGCTCCTAGCCACGCTTCGTGGAGTAGTACGCAGGCACGGAGTTGAGCCCCCGGGATTCGGTGGTTGTGGCCCCGTTTGCGGGGACGCAGCTGGAGTCGTGATGCGCGTCATCTTGGGCGCTGGTTCCTACGGCGAGACAATTCTTGAACTGGCGGCCGACTGCGGCGAGTCGATCGACTATTTCGTCGATGACGACACTCGCCTCCATGGCAGTGAGCCATCCAAGGGGTCCCCATTGTCAGCCGTGCCGAGTCGATCCGGCTGGGGCTGGAAGGTTCTCTTGCGGCCATCGCAGTCGGCAACTGGGCCGCCCGGAAGCGGTTCGCCGAGTGGCTCAGAAGCCATCAGGCTTGGGCCTTGGACGCTTGTGCATCCGGGATCCTACGTATCGCCTAGCGCGAGCCTGGGTGACGGATGCCTAATTCACCGCGACGCGCTCGTGTGGACCCGAGCGCAGCTGAGCAACCACGTGATTCTGAGCCCCGGGGCACGAGTGGCCCACCACACGACTCTGGGCGAGTACTCCATGATATCGATGGGTGCCGAAGTGGGGTCGGCGATCGAGATAGGCCACGGAGCTTTCGTGGGCATGGGAGCAACCGTGATGACGGGCGTCAAGCGGCTCGGAAATCGCTCAGTTGTGGGGGCGGGTTCTGTGGTGATTCATGACGTTCCCGACGGCGTCACCGTGGTTGGAATGAGCTTATCCGGTCGGACGGGCCACAACCCGGGAAGCCGACGAGGCCCCAACTCATGGCTGAGACGTCCGATCGATCAGGTATCCGAGTGGTGTTCCTCACCCAGTGGATGGGCGAACGACAAGCATCTGGGATCGCCGGCCGAATTGTAGGCGCTCTGACAGACGCGGGCATGCATGTCGAATGCATGGCAGGACCACCCCTGGATCTCATACAGTTAGCTTCCCCCGGGTTACCAGTGGTGGCACCGATCGCGAGAAGAACGGCTTGGGATTCAAGTCCACCGCTACCCGTTCTACCCCGGCCACTCCTCGTCCCCTGTTGAACGCCTAGCGCTTTACGGCACCTACGCGGCTTCCAGAATCCCTGCTCGGACAAGGCCAGCTCAAAGCCGCCGATGTCGTGCTTGTCTATGCGAGCCCAGCAACCGCAGCGGCCGCCGCCATGGCCGCGCGGCGATTGTTCGGCACCCCCTACGCATTGATGATCCAAGACGTCTGGCCTGACTCGATCTTCGCCAGCGGCTTCCTAACGGGAGGGCGCGCCAGACGGGTAGCGGAGTCACTTACGACGAGCTTCGTCGCAGCAAGCTATCGATCAGCATCGACGATTACGGTGTCGTCGCCCGGTATGAAGGATCTGCTTGTCTCGAGAGGCGTGTCCGAGGACAAGTTGGCAGTCGTCTACAACTGGGCAGACGAAGCGCGTCGAGGAATTCCCCTCAAAGTCCCACTGAGACGGGACGGTGAACCGCTGCACTTGATGTACGCAGGGAATCTGGGGCCACCCCAAGGCCTAGATGTTGTGATCCGAACGCTGAGTCGCTTTGCCCGCGGTGACGTACGGCTGAGCCTCGCTGGTGGGGGCGTCAGCGAGGCTGCCCTCCATTCCGTGGCCCAGGCTCTTCCCGGCGTGGAGGTTCGGTTCCTCGGACGGGGCTGGGCGCGCCCGAACTGCGGAGAGCCCAGGAGGCGGCCCACCTTCACTTGATCAGCCTCCGCAACGAGCCGCTCTTCGAGATCACTCTGCCGAGCAAGACCCAGGACCTACTGTGCGCCGGCGCCCCTGTACTGTCCTTTGCCCCCGGAGAGGTCGCGAGCATCGTGACCGAATCCGGCGCTGGTATCACGGCGGCGCCAGGCAGCGAGGAGTCACTGGAGCGGGCCATCCGAGTTGCACTCAGTTGGCCCCCGGAACGCTTTGCTGACGCTGGCCACGCGGCGCGCGAGGCCTACTTCCGGACGATGAGCCGCGTCGAGAACTCAGCGCGCCTGGAGGCCGTGGCGGCAGCCGCAAGGTCGACGCCGAGGAAACGCACGACCCGAAGGTTCTGACCCTGTGCAATGCGGGAGTTCCGTTTCGATTCCATCAGTTTAACGGCCGCAGCTACGGCCTGTCCGACGCGCTCGATGTCGCCGTCGCTGAGCCCGACCCCGCTCGGCAGGCACAGCCCCTCCTCGAAGAGCCGGTCGGCGACGCCGGTCAGGTGAGCCTCGTGGTCGCGGAACACCGGCTGCTGGTGCATCGGCTTCCAGATGGGCCGGGACTCGATGTTCTGCGCTTGCAGCGCCTCGCGGACCCGGGTGGACGCACCTGGGCGGACGTCTCGGTCGAACGTCACGGTGGTCAGCCACGAGTTGCCGGTCCCCCACGGCGGGTCGGGCGTGACCACCACGCCCTCGAGGCCGGCCGAGCACCTCGGTGTACATCGCCCGGATCTGCCGACGCCGGGCGATCATCTCCGGCAGCCGCGCCAGCTGCGCCCGGCCGAGCGCGGCGAGGATGTTGCTCATCCGGTAGTTGTAGCCGATCTCCTCGTGCTCGTACCAGGGGAACGGCTCGCGGGACTGGGTGGACCAGAACCGCGCCTTCTCGACGAGTTGCTCGTCGTCGGAGACCAGCATCCCGCCACCGGAGGTGGTCATGATCTTGTTGCCGTTGAACGAGTAGATGCCCGCATGGCCCATGGTGCCGGCGGCGCGGTCGCCGTGGGTGGCGCCGAGCGACTCGGCCGCGTCGACGAGGACCGGGACGTCGTACTTCGCGGCGACGGGCAGGATCCGGTCGTAGTCGGCCGGGCGACCGAAGAGGTCGACCGGGATGATCGCGGCGATCGGGCGGCCGGCGCGAGCGCGCGCGTCGAGGACCGACTCCAGCAGCGTCCGGGTCGAGCCCCCAGGACTGCTCGCTCAACGTCGAGGAAGACGGGCTTGGCGCCCGTGTAGGTGACGGCGAAGGCGGTCGCGCCGAAGGTGAGGGTGGGGACGATCACCTCGTCGCCGGGCTTGACGCCCAGCCCCAGGAGCCCGAGGTGCAGGGCGGCGGTGCCCGAGGAGAGGGCCAGGGCGTGGGCCGCCCCGGTGAAGTCGCAGATGTCGGCCTCGAAGCCGTCGACCTCGGGGCCGAGCGGGGCGACCCAACCGGACGTGACCGCCCGCGTGAGCGCCTCCACCTCGAGCTCCGGTCACGTGTGCCTGCGACAGCAGCACCGTTCGATCCGACATGGACCCCCGCCTCTCACGATGGTCAACACCCTACCGCTGCCGTTCACGGGCCGGGCCTCAAAGGGGCTCTCCACAATCCGGGGTGTAGTTACCCGAGGGCGGAGCCGCGCAGGTGTTCCAGCCGGCCGTTGATGGCCTCGGTGGGCCCGTTGGACGTGCCGGGCCGGTCGAAGTAGGCCAGCACATCTGCGGCGCGCCGTTTCAGGGTGCGGCCGAGGGTGGCGACCTCCCGCAGCGCTGCGGGCACGCCGCTGCCGATGGAGTCGATGAGCTGCTGCATCAGCCGGCGGCCGCGCTGGCGGTCGGGGTCGCGGTAGGCGGCGATCATCCGCTGGTAGACCGCCCAGGTGACCTCGACCTCGACATGCTCCTCGACCGCGAACAGGGCGTCGAGGCGCTGTTGCTGCCGGTCGGTGAGCAGCCCGGCGCCGGTCAGCAGGGTGCGGCGGCACCGGAACAGCGGGTCGGCGGCGCGGCCCCGGTGGCCGAGGATGCGCTGCTGGACCCGGCGGCGGCAGCGGTCCAGCGCGTCGCCGCCGAGGCGGACCACGTGGAAGGGGTCCATGACCGCGACCGCGTCGGGGATCTCCTCGGCCGCGGCGGTCTTGAACCCGGTGAACCCATCCATGGCCACCACCTCCACGGCGTCGCGCCATTCGGCGGGCCGGCCGGCGAGCCACTGCTTGAACACCTGCTTGGAGCGGCCCTCGACCATGTCCAGCAGCCGCGCCGGGCCGGTGCCGTCGCGGATGCCGGTGAGGTCGATGATCACGGTGACGTACTGCTCGCCGCGCCGGGTGTGCTGCCAGACGTGTTCGTCGACGCCGATGACGGCGACGCCGCCGAAACGTGTCGGATCGTCGATCAGCAGACGGCGCGCCCTCCGCCAGGACCGCAGCGTTGGCGGTGTTCCACGCCACCCCCAGCCCTTCGGCGATCCGGGCCACGGTCAGGTGCTGCACCACCAGCGCCGTCAGCGCCCACCGCAGCGCCCGCCGGGACAGCTTCGACCGCGGTTCCGCGGCGGCGGTCGTGTCCTGCCGCCACACGTGCCCGCAGCCGCCGCACCGGTAGCGGCGGACCGTGATCTCCAGTGCGGTGGGCCGCCACCCCAACGGCTCGTGCGCCAGCCGCCGGGTCACCGTGTCGCGGGCAGCGCCCTCGCAGCCGCAGCGGCGGCACCACGGGTCCGGGTCCACCAGCCGGCACGCCAGCACCGCCCGGTCCGGCTCCAGCCGCTGCCCGGTCACCTCCAGCCCCAGTTCATCCAGACGGCAGAAGGTGGTCAGGTCGGGGCAGGCGAAGGTAGCGTCAGGCATGTCGGGGTCTTCCAGATGGGTGAGCGTAAGCACCTCCATCTTCGGGAGACCTCGACCCCTAACCGACGACCGACGCGCCGACCCCCACTACACCCTCAACTGTGAAGAGCCCGCAAACGCTGCCCGGCTGTTGTCA
>CAVONS010000002.1:0-152707 GCA_963697345.1 uncultured Actinomycetes bacterium
CTCGGCATCGTCGAGGTGGTAGAGGTCTGGTTCGACAGTCGGATCGCTCGACGGGCTCACGCCGCCGGCCAGGACCATCCCGACCAGCGTCGTGCCGTTGCGGATGAACGCCCGGGCACATTCGAAGCCCAGCGCGCCCGACTGGAACCGGGGGGTGAGGTCGGGGTGGTCGGCGAGGTCGCGCCACTCAGAGACGCAGCTGTCGAGCACATGAGGGTCACCCTCGTGATCGGAGAACCAGGGGCAAGGATTGGTCACGCCGGTGATCGGCTGTCCGTGCATGTCGGTGACGACCATCATCACGCCGAGCAGGTCAGCGGCCACGTCGACTGCGGCGGTCGCGGCCGCGGTGTCGAGGGTCGGCAGGTGGTCGGTGGAGGTCGCCGGGATGCGGACGGCAGGCTGCTCCGGTGCACCCGCGGGCCCGCCCTGTTCCACAGCCTGCACGTGGCCGAGGCCAGGGGCGGTGGACTCGAGCAGCGCCGTGATGCGCTCGGCGGGGAAGCGCCAGGAGCGGCCGACCCGGATGGCTGACAGGCGGCCGTCCTCGGCCATCCGGTAGACGGTTGAGCGGTCGATGTTCAGGAGGTTCTGCACCTCCAGGGCCGTCAGCAGTCCATGGGGCTGGCTCTGCGACGGCTGCATGTCATGCACACTATGCCGACGCTGCATATGCATCCGTGGGTCAAAGGTCCCGAAGCGGAGGGCCCACCGACCCAACTTGGCTCCGTGCTGCACTCCGGCCGTCAACGTTGCCGGGGCGCTGCCCCGACGACGTCAGGCAGCCAGGCGGGTGGCGACGACCTCCCAGACGTCCGGGTCGATGCCCATCCCGGCGTGCGTGGACCTGACCTCCACATGCTCCACGCGGGGTGAGGTCCGGTCGATGCTCGCCGGCCAGTCCACGATGCGGTCCCGACGGGTGAAGATGGCAGTGATCGGGACCTGGATGGGGTTCGTCCGGTCCAGGTCCTCGATGAGCCTGCGGATGCGTGCGTTCTCAGCCTCCCCGGCTGCGCGCGCCCCGATGGTGTAGCTCGGGCCGCCGATCACGGGGGTTCCGTAGGTGACCACCTGTGACACGGCGTGGGGCACGGTGCGGGCGGTCTCCCGGGCGATGGTGCCGCCCAGGCTCCAGCCGACCAGGGCCACCGGTCGCCCGGACCTGTCCGCGAGCTCCTCGACCATCGGGGCGAAGATCTCGACGTCGCGCTCCGGGTTGCCCGTGTTGACCCCGAGTCCCCACCCGCGGGCGGCGTGGCCCTGGCGGCGCAGGTAGTGCCGCAGCGGCCCCATCGCGGCCTCGGGGGACTTCCATCCCGGGATGTCGATCACCGGGCCACCGTCGCCGCGCGGCGCCCGGGCCAACCTCGGGGCGTGTGCCAGCAGGCGTGGGGGCAGCAGGAGCGTGCGCCACTCATCGGTGAGACCCGCTATGGCCTCGGGGGCGACCGGCTGCGGGGCCTGGGGCGGCTCGGAGTAGGACCGGCTGGTGCTTCGCGTGAGCAATGACAGTGTCATGCCTGTAGTATGACAGTGTCATGAGGAGCCTGCAACACAGCCGCGACGACGTCCTGCACGTCGCTGAGGAGCTGTTCACCACTGCAGGACCGCATGGCCTGAGCGTGCGCCGGATCGCCGAGGCGCTCGGAGTCTCGCGGCAGATCGTCTACAGCAGGTTCCAGGGCAAGCCGGACCTGGTCCGGGCCCTTCACGCCGAGGGCTTCCACCGACTGGCACAGCAGCAGGCTGCCGTGCGCGCCGAGCCGGGCAGCACCGAGCACGTGCTGGGGTTGGGCCAGGCCTATCGCGCAGCTGCGCTGGCCAGCCCGGCGTTGTTCGACCTCATGTTCGGCCAGCCCATCGCGGACTTCGAGCCCGATGAGTCAGCGCGGTCGGTGGCCATGGCCACGTTCACCCCAGTGGTGGCCGCGGCGAGATCCTGGCTGGCTGCATGGGGACGGGACGACAGCGAGGCCGAGGCACTGCGCCTGGCACGTGACATCTGGGCTGTCACGCACGGCGTCGTGGCCCTTGAGACAGCGGGTCTGCTCGGGCCGGATGTAGCCCCGGGGATGATCGATGACCTGCTGAACGCGGTTCTGGCCGCGGAGAGGTCACGCCCGTAACGCGCAGGTAACCTGCCGTCATGAATCGGCCACATGGCTATGACCATGATGCGACCATGCGGCCCTGGGACGAGATGTATGACGCCTTCGGGCACGTGCGTCCCGGGCGCAAGCGCCTGGCCGCGGCCCTTGATGCGCTCGGCCCCGACGAGCTGCTTGCCCGAGCCCGCCTGCGCGATGCCCACCTCAGTGCGCAGGGCATCACCTTCACGCTCTCGGGACGTGAGCGGCCGTTGCCGATGGACCTGGTCCCACGCATCGTGGACCCCAGCGAGTGGCAGGTGATCGAGGCCGGCGTCGCCCAGCGCATCCGCGCCCTGGAGATGTTCCTGGCCGACGTGTACGGCGCTGGCGAGATCCTGCGCGACCAGGTGATCCCACGCCGGCTCATCACGAGCTCGGCGCACTTCCATCGCCAGGCTCACGGGATCCGCCCAGCGAACGGCGTGCGCATCCATGTCGCGGGCGTCGACCTCGTCCGTGATGACCAGGGGACCTTCCGCGTCCTGGAGGACAACCTGCGCAACCCGTCGGGGGTCTCCTACGTCCTGGAGAACCGGCGCACCCTGTCCCACGTCGTCCCTGAGGTGTTCACCGGCCACCGCCTGCGCAGCGTGGAGGAGTACCCCGCCCGGCTGCTCTCGGCCCTGTTGGCCGCGGCCCCGTTGGGCGTGGCCGAACCCACCGTCGTGGTCCTGACGCCCGGCGTGCACAACTCGGCGCACTTCGAGCACGCCTTCCTGGCCCGGCGGATGGGTGTGGAGCTCGTCGAGGGGCGCGACCTGTTCTGCCGTGACGGGGTAGTGCGCATGCGCACCATCCGGGGCAGCGAGCCGGTGCACGTGATCTACCGTCGCATCGACGATGAGTACCTCGATCCCGTGCTCTTCCGGCCCGACTCGGTCCTGGGTGTGCCCGGAGTGGTCAACGCCGCTCGGGCCGGGGCGGTCACCATCGCCAACGGCGTGGGTAATGGTGTGGCCGATGACAAGGCGATCTATCCCTACGTGCCCACGATCGTGCGGTACTACCTCGGCGAGGAACCGCTGCTGCCCAACGTCGAGACCTACGACCTGCGCGACCCCGAGCAGCGCGCGTACGTCCTGCCCCGGCTGGACCAGATGGTGGTCAAGCCCGTGGACGGCTCCGGCGGCTACGGCATCGTGATGGGATCGCAGGCCTCGGACTCCGAGCTGGCGGCCGCGGCGGAGACCATCAAGGCTGATCCGCGTGGGTGGATCGCCCAGCCGATCGTCGCACTGTCGACCAGCCCGACGGTCGTGGAGGGTGGGCAGTTGGCGCCACGCCACCTCGACCTGCGACCGTTCGCGGTCAACGATGGCGAGAGGATATGGGTGATGCCCGGCGGGCTGACGCGGGTGGCGCTGGTGGAGGGGTCCCTTGTGGTGAACTCCAGCCAGGGCGGGGGCTCGAAGGACACGTGGGTCCTGGGCAGCGATGGTGACGAGCTCCCTCCGCTGGCCCCCGAGCTCGTCATCGATGTGGAGGGCCCCACGTTCTCCGCCGCACAGATCCGCTCGGCCAATGAGGCCCGCGCGCGGGTCGACCAGCCGACCTTCCACTCGGAGCGGATCCGCCAGCAGGAGATGCAGCAGCAGCAGTCCGGGGAGGGCTCATGCTGAGCCGGATCGCCGAGGCGATGTTCTGGATCGGGCGCTACGTCGAGCGGGCCGAGGCCACGACCCGCATGCTGATCGAGCATCACCAGCTCCTCGTGGAGGACACCCGCCTGGATCCGGCCGTCGGGGTCGAGGCGATGCTGCAGGCGCTGTCCCTGATGCCGGAGGACCCGGAGCCCGGGACCCTCACGCCGGCGGCGCTCATCCGGATCGTCGTGGGTGAGTCTGCGGATCCCAAGACCGTCCTGGGCAGCGTTGCGGCCGCTCGCGAGAACGCGCGCACCATCCGCGAGGCCCTGCCCATCGGCATGTTCGAGCGGATGAATGCCACGCACCTGCGTATGCAGGCCGGAATCTCGACCACGATCCCGGGCATCCCGCTCACCGGGCTGCTCGACGAGCTGTCCGTGGTTGTGGGCATCATCGACTGGCAGATGCCCCGGGACGAGGGGTTGGTGTTCCTCAGACTCGGAGCAGCTCTGGAGCGCCTCGACATGACCAGCCGTCTGCTGGCGATCGACCATGAGGGGCTGTGGCCACAGGTGGGGGCGGTGACCGCATTGCGTGCGGCCGGCGGCTTCAACCCGTTCCTGCGCACACAGCGTGCCCTCACCGGCGAACAGGTGCATGCCTTCCTCCTGCTGGACCCGACCTTCCCCCGGTCGACCTTGCAGACTGCGATCCGGGCCGAGCGGGCGGTGCGCCAGATGGGCACCTACGTGAGCGCGCAGCAGACCTCGACGCTGCTGCGCACCGTCGGGATCCTGCGCGCAGAGCTGGAGTTCGCGTCCGTGAACCCGACCCCCGCCGACCTGGAGCTGCTCAGCGCCCGGGCCAGCGAGGCGGCGTTCGTTGCCAGCGATGCCGTCGCGGGAGCGTTCTTCCGGCAGGCCGGCACGATTGTGTGGAGCCACTGATGACCCAACGTCTGTCCGTCATGCACTCCACGAAGCTGGCCTACGCCGGTGAGGTGCAGGCATCCTTCAACGAGGCCCGGATGACCCCGCTGAGCACCTCGGGGCAGCTCATGCTCCGCCACGACCTCACGGTGAGCCCGATGGCGCGCCTGCAGCGCTACACCGACTACTGGGGCACGGCGGTCGAGATCTTCGACGTGCATGCCCCGCACCACTCCCTGCACGTCCTGAGCTCGTCGGTCGTGGACACGGTCGAGCGCTGGAGCGAGGCCCCGGGGGTGACGTGGGCGGAGCTCACAGCCGAGGACGTGACCGACCGGTGGTGTGAGTTCCTCGAGCTCGGCGAGTTCGTCGACGATGCCACGCAGGACCCCGCCCGCGCCGACGCGTTGGACACGTTGCGGCGGGCGCCGACGCCCAGGGATGCGATCGCGCTGGCCGTCGAGATCGTGCGCGACCGCGTCGCCTACACCCCGGGCGTCACCCATGTGCACACCTCCGCGGGGGAGGCGTGGGCTGATGCGCGGGGAGTGTGCCAGGACTTCAGCCACATGACGTTGTCGCTGCTGCGCGCCGTGCGCATCCCTGCGCGCTACGTCAGCGGATACGTGCACACCGAGGACGCGGAGATCGGGGTCCCGGTGATCGGCGAGAGCCACGCCTGGATCGAGGCGTGGAACGGCGCGTGGGAGGCCCACGACCCCACGAACGGTCGCGCGGTGGCAGCAGCCCACGTGCTGGTGGCTCGCGGGCGGGACTACCGGGACGTGTCGCCGTTGACTGGGATCTACGCAGGGCCACTGAGCCAGGATCCAGAGGTCACGGTCGAGATGACCCGCCTGGTCCGCTAGCCCTGCGGGGACGTCCCCCAGGAATCGTCGAACAACCTACGCTCGCGTAGCATCTGGGTCCATGAGCCTGCGATCGATGTCCCGCTGGATCCTCGATCGCGGGGGCTGGGTGATCGATGGCGATCCCCCCTCGGACCCGGTGATCATGATGATCGCGGCCCCGCACACGTCCAACTGGGACTTCCCGCTCATGCTGCTGCTCACCTGGGCCACCGATGTGGAGCCGCACTTCCTGATGAAGAAGGAGGCGTTCCGTGGTCCGACTGGGCGTCTGATGCGGGCTCTGGGTGGTGTGGCGGTCGACCGCAAGTCCCCCCAGGGCATGGTCGAGGACCTCGTGGCCAAGGCCGGCACGTCCAAGCGACTGAGCCTCGTGATCGCACCCGAGGGCACCCGCGCACCCAAGGAGTACTGGAAGTCCGGCTTCTACCGGATCGCCGAGCAGGCCGACCTTCCCGTGTGCCTGGGCTACTGCGATGCGCAGAACAAGCGCATGGGTTTCGGCCCCGTCATCAACCTGACCGGGGATGTGAAGGCCGACATGGACATCATCCGGGAGTACTACGCCGACGTGCGTGGGGTGAACCCGGAGAAGGCCACCCCGCCGCGCCTGCGTGAGGAGGAGCTTCCGCCGACGGTCTGACTGGGCCGGTACGCGCGTCCGCGCAGGTGGCTGCCCTCAGTCGTTGCGTGGTTCGGCGCGGGTCTCCGTGCGCTCCACCTTCGGTTCGGGCAGGGGCAGCGTGGGCTGCTCGCTGAGGAACCCACCGCCGCGCCGGACGTGGATCCCGGGGCTGGGCAGGAAACGGGTGGACAGCTCACGGGCCCGCTCGGTGAGCCCGGCCGCGAGGTAGAGCGCCACCGCGTGGGCAAGGTCCCGCTCGGCCGCAGCGACCCGCGGGCCGCTGCGCGACGTCAGGCGCGACAACCCACGCATCTCGTAGAGCTCGGCCCGTTCGGCGATCATCTCCGCATCGGCGGCCAGCAGCAGGCCGTCCTCCGCTGCTCGCGCGGCCATGGCGCGTCGACCCGTGGCCAGCAGGGCCTTGGCGCGCAGGGCAGCCGACTGCACCGCGGCCGGCTTCTCCATCACCTCAGGGTCCTGGGCGTCGAGGACCGCCATGGCCTCGGTCGGTCGATCCAACTCGATGAGGTTGCGCGCGAGGTGGTTGCTGATGTCGCCGACAAGCCAGGTGATCTCAGCGTCCGTGGCGCGGGCCACGAGCCTCGTGTTGAGCTCCGCGGCCTCCTCGAGCTTCCCGGTCCGGGCCAGCAGCACCGCGCGGTTCGCATCGCTGAGCAGGACCTGCGCATCGTGGCCGAGGGCGTCGAAGACTGCCCGCACGCGGCGGTAGAGCTCATCAGCCTCCTCGAACTGGCCCAATGAGGTCAGGGCGTTCGCGGCCTCCAGGTCGCAGCGTGCACGGCCCTCGAGCTCGTCGAGCTCGTCGAAGAGCTCGGCCGCGATGCTGAGGTTGCTCAGGGCGTCCTCGAACTGACCGACCAGTCGCAGGGTCCATCCGAGCCGGTAGTGGGCGTAGGCGATCCGTGGCACGTCGCGCTGGGCCTCACGCACGTTCAGCGCGGCACGCAGGCGGTCCAGGGCCTCGTCCACCCGGCCCAGGTCGATCAGCGCCGCGGCCGCGCGGTCATCTGCCCACGGGACGGCGCCGGGCTCATCGCCGGTGCGGAACAGGGCCCGGGCGTGGTCGAAGGTCTCCAGTGCCTCGTCGTGCCGGGTGAGCCGAGCCAGGGCCTCGCCGAGTGACATCCACATCCGGCCGGCCTCGTTGGGCGCCTCCTCACTCTCGAAGAGTCGGGCCGCGCTCGTCCAGTGCTCCAGGGACTTGGTGTCCTCGCCGAGGTCGGTCAGGGCTGCGGCCACCATGCCGTGGCACTCCGCGATCTCAGCCGGCTCGCCGTTCGCCCGCAGCAGGTCGGCAGCCTCCATCGCGACATCGATCAGCTCCTGGGTGCGGCCCAGGCGACGCAGGCCGGCGGCCTGCCCGAAGAGGCTGCGGGCGGTGAGCAGCTCGTCGCCGGCGTCGCGGGCCTGCAGCGCCGCCGACTCGGCCAGCGCGATCGACTGCTCGAACTCCTGGTCGGAGAACGCCCGCCCGCCCAGTTCGTGCAGGATTCGGGCACGATCCACGCCGGAGGCCTCCTCCAGCATCTCCCACAGCTCGCCCTCAGTGGCCTCGTCGGGCATCATCTCGTCGTCATCCATCGGGGCAAGCATCCCCCACGACCGGCGTGGATGCCCCCACAGGGGCAGAATCGCAGGCGTGTCCCCCGAGTCCCCAGACCCATCCAGTGACCGCACAGGGCCCCCGCCCAACGGCCTCCAGCCCCCCGGCGCCGCCCTGCGGTCCTCGTCCACCCGCGCACCGGCTGCTTGGCTGTCGCCGACCGAGCGTCTGGCCACAATCAGCGGGCTGATCCGCGACGTCCCGGACTTCCCCAAGCCGGGGATCCTGTTCCGCGACATCACGACGGTGCTGCGCGACCCCGTCGCCTGGCGGGCGACCGTGGACCAGATGTGCGATGCCGTGGACCGCTGGGCCTTCGACGTGGTCGTCGGCATCGAGTCCCGTGGGTTCATCCTGGGCTCGGCGATGGCCTACCAGCTGGGCGTCGGGCTTCGTGCCCGGTGCGCAAGCCGGGCAAGCTCCCGGCGGCCGTCCACTCGGTCGACTACGCCCTGGAGTACGGCCTGGACTCCCTGGAGATCCACCGCGACGCGCTGGAGCCCGGCCACAAGGTGCTGATCGTCGACGACCTGCTGGCCACGGGTGGAACGGCTGCGGCCACGGTCGGCCTCGTGCACGCCGCCGGCGGCCAGGTCACCGGGGTCAGCGTGCTGGTCGAGCTGGCCGACCTGGGCGGCCGCGCGGTGCTCGCTGCCGCAGCGCCGCAGGCATCCTTCGCGGCCCTGGTCACCTACTGAACGTGCCGCGGGCCTGCGCGTGCAGACCGCGACTGCATGCGGCACACTGTCAGCGGTCAATGACCAAGTGTGACAACTGGTGGGGTCGGGGGCTTTCGAGCCCGGAGCGATGAGGGGTGCGCATGTCCGTGGCGATTTCCGGGGTGCCTGCGCGCCTGATGTCGATGCTGCTGTCCGTCGTGCTGGCACTGCCGGCCGTGTTCACCCTGGGGGTGATCACGGCGGCCCCCGCGGCGGCGGCCGAGCCGACCATCGCGATCACCAAGGATGGGCCCGGCCAGGTCCTCGTCGGCGACACAGCCACCTACACGCTGACCGCGACCAACCCCACCGGCGCCCCCCAGGTGCCCCAGTACAACCTCTCCTTCCGTGACGTCCTGCCCCCCGGCGTGGTGTACGAGGGGCCCACGAGTCCCGCGAGCGCGGGCGAGCCCACGATCGTCACCAACCGGCTGAACCCCGCCGATCCAGCCACCGAGTACCAGACACTGATCTGGACCAACGTGGCCGACCTGCAGGTGAACTCCTCAGCCGACCTCAGCTTCGTCGTGCGGGCGGAGCGCGATCCGAAGCCGGTCTCCTCGACGTTCACCAACCAGGCAGGCGCCTACACGAACGCCGACCCGCGCTATGTGCCGAAGTTCGATCCCACCACCGGGGAGCCGGTTCCCGGCCCCACGAGCTTCACGGCCTCGGCCACGGCCACGACGGGAAGCACCGGGGTCACCGCCTTCACGATCGACAAGGCCAGCGCTCCCAACCCCGAGGGAGAGCTGATGCGGGGGATCCACAACCACGTGGCCACCTACAACGTGAAGGTGACGAACAACCCGTCGTACGCCACGAACGCAGATCGAGATCCGCGACTACCTGCCCGCCGGGCTGGAGTTCCTCGGGTGCGGGGGCGTGGACAACTCGACCGACACGGCCCTGTACCCGGGCGGCCGGGAGTACACAGGCGCCCCATCGCTGACCGCAACGGCCCCCCTCACCCCCTGCAATGTGCCGACCCGGGTCGAGACCGTCGTCGACCCGGCGCCCGACGCGGGCCGCACCTTCCCGCCCGGGGTCTACACCAAGGTCACCTGGGGGTGGGCGACTTCACCACCAGCCAGGTGAAGACGATCACCTACCGGGCCGGGATCCCGCAGCGGTCGAACACGGACGGCTGGCAGGGCCGCCCCGTGCCCCCGACCACCGCGACCGGCGGAGCACAGCCCCCGCAGACGGCCAACCTGAACAACAACACCGGCGCGCCGACCCGGGAGACCAGCAGCGAGCTGGGCCTCACGAACATCGCGACCGGCAGCGGCTTCTACACAGGCCCGGTGCAGGGGCAGACCGGGCCGGGGCCGTTCCCGGTGCAGAGCAGCACTTCGCACACGGTCACCGCGGAGGACCTCGCGATGCAGAAGTCCGCCGCACCCGGCACGTTCGTCGCCGGTGAGATCGCGACGTACACCCTGAACCTCCAGGTCAGTGAGTACGTGGCCGCCTCGGACATCGTCATCACCGACCTGCTGCCCAACGGCGTGTGCCCGGTCTGGAGCACCCAGAGCCCGACCGTGAGCGGCGCGCTGCCGGCCGACTGCGGCACCGGCGGCAGCCCCGCCGGCTCCGATCCGACCGGGGCGACCCTGTCCACGGTCACGCGCAACTCCGACGGCACGTTCACGTTGGTCTTCGACCCGCTGGCTGCGGCCGCGAACGGCACCATCACCGTCACCTACCAGGGCCGGATGCGCACCGAGTACACCGGCGGCAGCCTGGCCGGCCTGCCCACCAGCTCCGGGGACACCTACACCAACAGCGTGTCCCTGGTGGGCACCACCGACACCCGCCCCGACGTCAACGCGCCGGATCCGACCGGGGAGCTGACGGTCAACGACAACTCCTCGGCCACCCAGTCCTCGACGCAGCCCTCCATCGACAAGCGGATCAAGCCGAACGTCTCCGGGGCGCTGGGCTACCAGTGCGCGGAGGGCACAACGACGAGCAACCCCAGCGGAGCGCCGGTCGGGTCCCCGGTCTCCGTGGCCGGAGCCGCCGAGTACGTGGATCCCGCGACAGCGGCCCCGCCCCTGACCGCTGACCAGATCTCGTTCCGCAAGGGCTCGATCGTCTGCTTCCTGCTGCGCGTGGAGTTCCCGAGCCAGTCCCAGACCCGGAACCCGGTCATCACCGACTTCCTGCCCGCGGGCACGTCCTATGTGCCGAACAGTGCGGTGGTCACCGCCAACTCGACGTTGACCGGCAATCCGACCCTGACCGATGGTGATGTCGTTCTGAGCCAGGATTCCGCGGGCAACCCGGTGTTTCGGGTCGGTCAGACGAACGCCGGGAACCGGTTCGCCCCGAAGTCGGCCGTGTTCGAGGTCGTCCTGGCCGTTTCCGTGGACGACGCCGCGGCCGGCGCAGCGCCGGACATCGTCGGCAACCTGATGAAGTTCCGCTCCGAGAACAGCGCCGGGCAGGCGATCTCGCTGCGCGACCAGCTGGACTTCGCGATCGCCCCGCTGCCGCCGGTCGCGCTGGTCAAGGGGATCTCCCGGATCACCCCGAAGGTCCAGCCGCCGGCGCCCAGCAACGTCAACGTGCCACCTGCGGCTCCGACGAACCGCGACGGGCGCACCGTCCGCGACGGCGACGTGGTGCAGTTCCGCATCGACGTGTCGAACACGAGCGACACGCTCGGCCCCGACTACCAGTCGTCGGTGCGGGGGCTCGACATCTGGGACAAGCTGCCCGTTGGGGTGCCCTGCGCCAGCGTGGCCAACCCGGATCCGCCTTCGGGCGCGGGAGTGACGTTCACCTGCCTGGACCCGACCGCCGCCGGCTACCCGGCCGGCGGCTCGGGCCGATCCCTGCTGCGCTGGGTGTTCGACGACTCCGATGCCCAGGCCATCGATGCCGGTGCTCGTCGGACCCTGACCTACGACTTCACCGTCCCGGAGAACGTCTCCGTCGCTGTGCGCCTGACCGACGACGCCGGTGTGCGCAGCTACCAGGCGTTCACCAACCTGCCCGGGGTCGCGGCCACCTACTACCCGGTCAGCAACATCGACACCTCAGTCCCGGTGGCCGACCAGGATGCGCCGCGGGCCGACGACCCGTCGAACGTCGTCGTGGCAAACGTCGCCCTGGCCAAGACCGGCACCACAGCCATCACCGAGGACAACAACAACACGCCCGACCAGGCGACGATCGGCGAGGAGGTGACCTACACGGTCACCGCGACCGTCCCGTACGGCACGTCGGTCTACCGCGGTGTGCTCACCGACACCCTGCCCACCGGCCTGTCCTACGTGTCGGCCACGGCCGACTACTCGATCGATGCCGGCACGACATGGAGCACGACCCTGCCCGCCGGCACGGTGCTGGCCAACAGCGCACAGCTGGTGACCCTCTCCCTGCCCACGACCTACACCGCGGCCGCAGGCGCGACCACCGATCACGTCTTCCGGGTCGTCATCACTGCGCGTGTGAGCACGATCACCGGCAACGCCCAGGGCGTGAGCCGCAACAACATCGTGCGGTTCCAGAGCAAGGGTGCCGACACGGATGCGGCCGGCAACGTCACCACGCCGCCGCAGCGCAACTACCGGATCACAGTCGTCGAGCCGGACCCGACCCTGACGAAGGAAGCCGACGCCACGGAGGTGGCCGCCGGCGACACCGTGACCTACGAGGTGACCGCGACCAACGCGGACGGCCGCCCGCCGCTGCACGACTCGTGGGTGATCGACTGCGTGCCCGCCGGGCTGCTGTTCCAGGGCTACCTGCCCGCGGGGCGCATCGACGTCCTGCCCGCGGTGCCCGGCGACGACACGAACGGCTGCACGACAGGCCAGACCCGGCTCGCGTGGAACCCGACCTCACCGAACCCCCCGGCACCGGCACCCGCCCTCACCCCCGGGACCCTGCTGGCAGGTGCGGCCAACGAGGCGAGGCTCCTGTACGAGGTGGTCGTGTCCGACGAGTCCGCGGGCCTGACGACCTTCACGAACAACGCCACCCTGGCAGGTGGGACGCTCGACGACGGCACCGCCGACCCGTTGGCCCCGCCCAATGCCCTGGAGCGGACCTACCCCGCGCTGGCCTCGGAGGAGGTCACTGTGCGCGGGCCGGAAGTGACCAAGTCGGTGGACCCGGAGGCGGCCACGATCGGGCAGAGCGCCACGTGGACCATCCGCGTGACCATCCCGCGTGATGTGAACTTCTACCGTGCCGCGGTCATCGACGAGATCGCCGAGGGCATCGACATCGGGTCGATCCAGACGCAGTCGGTGACCTGCGCGACGCTGCCCGGGAATCCGGAGTGCACCGTCCTTCCCCTCTTCGGCGTCCCGCTGGCCGATGTGCCCGGACCTGTCGCGGGCAGCACCCTCGTCGGCTGGAACCTGGGGGACCTCAAGGCCGAGCCGTACCAGCGCGTCGTCACGGTGGTCTACTCCGCCCGGATCGACGACCTGCCGGCGAACACCCGCGGCGGTGCACTGCTCGACATCGCCGACGGTCGGTGGTTCACCAGCCCGACCGGCTCGCCGCCGATCGACGCGGGGGCCACCTTCGACCGGGCCACGACCGAGCGGGCCACCGCGACCGTGGTCGTGCAGGAACCGCTGGTGACCATCGACAAGGCCGTGGGCCCCACGGCGACGCCGGCCCCCGGGGACGTGTTCACCTATACCGTCACGGCCCGCAACGGCTCCGCTGCCGACGTCTCGACCGCCCACGGCGTGGTCGTGTCCGATGCCGTCCCGGTCGGAGTGGTCGTTGACCCCGCCTCGATCTCCGACGGCGGGGTGTTCACCCCGCCCGCGGCTCCCGCAGACCCGGCGCTGGGCGGTGGCACCATCACCTGGCCGGCCATCGATGCCATCGCGCCGGGCGGGTCGAAGGAGCTCACCTATCAGGCGCGCCTTGCCCCCTCGGCCTCCCTGACGGCCGCCGGGAAGCTCAACACCGCGTCGGTGACCCGGTACACGAGCCTGCCCGAGCCGGGCGATGGCGACCCGGCCAACCCGGACATCCGGGAGTACACCGGGCCCTCGGCGAACCAGACGGTCACCCCGCGGTTCCCGCGGATCACGCCGACCAAGTCCACCCCCAACGGGGCGCTGGCCTACATCGGTGAGCCCTTCACCTGGCAGCTCACGCTGACCAACTCCGGGCAGTCGCGGGCCTACGGCGTGGACGCCGTCGACACCCTGCCGGCCAACTGGACCTACACCGAGACCTCGAGCGTGCTGGTCGCCGGTACGGCGCAGTCCCCGGCGCCCACCCCCACCCTGGGCAGCGCAGGGGGTCGCCAGACCCTGACGTGGACGGATCTCGGCGCCCTCAACCCCGGCCAGTCGATCGTGGTCACCTTCACTGCGACTGCGCAGCCGGGGGCCGCCGTGGACGCGGGCGCCGGCTCGTCGATCGCACACACCAACACAGTGGCCACCACTGCCGAGGACGCCACAGGCGCCCAGGGCAGTGCCGCCGGGCCGTACAACGCGGGGCCGGCCAGCGCCGTGGCACGCATCCACTCCGCCGACCTGGTCGTGGACAAGGGCCACCTGGGCACCCCGGTTGCCGGTGAGACGTTCAACTGGACGATCGACGTCCGCAACGACGGTCCGGACACGGCCGTCGGGCCGTTCACGGTCACCGACACCGTCGAGGCGCCGATGACGTTCGTGGGCGCATCGGGCGATGGTTGGACCTGCTCGGCCGTGGGCGCTGTCGTGTCATGCACGCGGGCCAATGCCGACGACACCCTGGCCAACGGCGACTCCTTCCCGCGGATCACGCTGCGGGTGGCCATCCCCAGCGATGCGCCGATCCCCACCACGCTGAGCAACACCGCGCAGGTGTCGGGCCGCACCTTCGACCCGAACACCCCCAACACGGACACCGACACCGTACCGTTGACGGCCCAGGCGGACCTGGCCATCACCAAGGCGCTCAGCGGGCCGCTGGAGGCGGGGCGCAGCGTCACGTACACGCTGAATGTCGCCAACCTGGGCCCGTCGACCTCCCGTGGGCCGATCACGGTCACCGACACGGTCCCGGTGGGCACCACGTTCGTCTCCGCGTCCGGTGCCGGCTGGGCCTGCCCCGCAGACGGGGCGGCCGTGAGCACGGTCACCTGCACCCGGGCTGCGGATCTGCTCGCGGGTCAGGCGGCCCCGCAGATCACCCTTGCCCTCGCAGTCGCCAGCGACGCGACCGGCCAGCTGGCCAACACGGGCGAGGTGTCGGGCACGACCCCGGACCCGGTCCCGGGCAACAATTCCTCCTCCGTGACCGGGACGATCGTCACCCTGGCCGACGTGGCCATCGAGAAGACCCACGCGGGGGGCTTCGTCCCCGGCACGCCGGACGGCAGCCGGTCGAACTCCTACACGTTCACCGTCACCAACTTCGGCCCGGCTGACGCAGTGGCCCCGGTGACCGTCGTCGACGTGCTGCCCGAGCACCTGTCCTGGACGGGCACGAAGGTCGATGTCAGCGGGACATGGACATGCGCGGCCGACCCGGCCAGCGCCCCGGTCGTCCCCGATCGCCAGGAGATCACCTGCACGCTGACCGGTGGACTCGCCCTCGGCCAGACCCGGGCGGTGCGGCTGGACATCGCGGTCGGCATCGACGCGCCGACCACCGGGACGTTCGAGAACACGGCGACGGTCAGCACCGGGACGACTGACCCGAAGCCGGCGAACAACACGAGTACCGACCGGACTGACTTCGATTCCGAGGCAGATCTCGCCATCGCCAAGACGCCGGCGAACCAGACCGTCGTGGCCGGCGACCCGGGCGGGGTGACCTGGCAGCTGTTGGTCTCCAACAACGGGCCCTCGAACTCGGTCGGGCCCACGGTGGTCACCGACCTGCTTCCGGCCGACATCGCCCTCGTCTCGGCACAGGGCGCCGGGTGGGACGCGTGCTCGGTCGTCGACCGGACGATCACCTGCAGTCACCCTGACGGTGTGCCTGCCGGGGGGAACCTGCCCCCGATCGACGTGGTCGGCACGGTGGCCGCCTCGGCCGGCCCCGCCGACCCTGGTCAACTCGGCCAGCGTCGATGGGCCGACACCCGACCCCGATCCGTCGAACAACACCGATGAGGCTGAGGTGACCGTGCGCGACGAGGCCGACCTGGCCATCGTGAAGACGTTCACCGGGACCAACCCGGTCGCCGCGGGCGCCGAGACGACGTTCACCCTGGCGGTGCAGAACCTCGGGCCCAGCGATGCCGACAACGTGATCGTGGGCGACGAGCTGCCCGGCGGCGTCACGCTGGTCAAGGCCACAGGCGCCGGTTGGGACTGCTCGGATGCCGGGCAGGTCGTCACCTGCCAGCGCGACTCACTGGCGGCGAACAGCTCGGCCCCCGTCATCACGCTCACGATCCAGGTGGACTCGGGCCAGCCCGAGGGTGTCATCAGCAACACCGCCACCGTGACAGCGTCCACCCCCGACCCGGACACCGACAACAACACGTCGACGGATCGCTTCGCGGTCACGACCAGCGCCGACCTGGTGCTGGTCAAGAACCACGCCCCCGACGTCGTCGCGATCGCTGGGGAGCCGGTCACCTTCGAGCTCACCGTCCGCAACGATGGCCCGTCGGACGCCCAGGCGCCCATCGTGGTCGAGGACACCCTGCCCGTCGGGCTGTCCTACGTGTCCAACGGCTCGGGCTGGACCTGCGCGAGCAGCGGGACGCCGGCGGTCGACGAGGTCGTCACGTGCACGCTGGACGGCGGCGACCCGCTGATCTCGGGGGCCCAGGCCCCGGTTCTCACGCTGACGACGCAGATCGCGGCGCAGGCGGATCCGGGCGAGGTGATCAACGTGGCCGAGGTCACCTCGGGCACGCCGGATCCGACTCCGGACAACAACCGGGACACCGACACCGTCGAGGTCACGACGCTGGCTGACCTGGCCGTGACGAAGTCGCATGCGGGCCCGGTGCAGGTCGGCGAGGAGCTCGAGTTCACCCTCGTCGTCGCCAACGACGGACCCTCCGAGGCGCGGTCAGTCAGCGTGGTCGACACACTGCCCACGGGGCTGACCTACGTGTCCGGCCAGGGGACGGACTGGACGTGCGACGCCGTCGGCCAGGAGGTGACCTGCACGCTGGCGTCGCCGCTGGCCCCGATGGCGCAGGCGGAGCCGATCACACTGGTCGTGTCCGTCGGCCCGGGGGCCTTCCCGTCGGCGGAGAACGTGGCCACGGTGGCCACCGAGACCCCCGAGGTGACGACCGACAACAACAGCGCCACCGATCTGGTGGCGGTCCCGCCGCTGGTGGACCTGGCCGTGGCGAAGACGCACTCAGGCGACTTCACGGTCGGGCAGCAGGGCACCTACACGCTCACGGTGACCAACAAGGGCCCGACGTCGGACCCCGGTCCGCAGACGCTGACCGACACGCTGCCCGTCGGCCTGACCTACGTGTCGGCCCAGGGGTCCGGCTGGGTCTGCTCCGCCGCCGCCCAGGAGGTTGAGTGCGTCCGGGCTGCGGCACTGGCGGTGGACGGGTCCAGCGAGGTCACACTGATCGTCGGCGTCGGACCGGCGGCGGCCCCGTCGGTGGTCAACACGGCGCGCGTGTCCACGCCGTCAGCGGAGACCACCACGGAGAACAACACGGCGGCTGATCCGACCGGGGTCATCCCCGTGTCCCTCCTCACCATCGTCAAGGACGTGGTGGACCAGGACGGCCAGGTGGTCACATACTCGATCGTCGTCGGCAACGATGGCCCCAACGCCACGACCAGCGCGATCGTCGTCAGCGACCCGCTGCCCGAGGGGCTGGAGTTCGTCTCGGTCTCCGGCGACGGGTGGTCGTGCACCGAGGGCCAGGTCGTGACCTGCACGTACGCGGCGTCGCTGCCGGTGGGTGGCACTGCCGGGTTCGAGCTGATCGCCGAGCTCACAGCGCTGCCGGGCACCGAGGTGGTCAACGTCGCGTCGGTCGTGGGCGGCTCGGCCGGAGGCATCGTCAGCGACGATGCCGGGGTCGTCTCGCCGGATGAGGACACGACTGGTGGCGGGGGAGGCTCCTCGAACGGGGGGCTGGCCGACACTGGCGCACACGTCGGACTCGTCCTGTGGGCGCTGATGCTGGTCCTCGTCGGCTGGCTGGCCGTGGCCCTGTCGCGCGGGCGCGCCGGGTAGTCGCGGCGCCAGGAGGGTCGCCGCACCGCGCGGGCGTCAGCCGCTGAACGCGGACAGGATGCGCTCCCAGAACGACCGCGGGGCGGGCACCGGATCCATCGTGAAGACGTAGGCGACGTTGCCCCGGGCGCCCACGGGGGGCCCGTAGGGCAGCGCGTCCAGCGCGCGGCCGGCGGTGGCCTGCAGCCACGCCTCCACCAGGGCAGCCTGGCTCGAGGCATCCAGGACCCCCGCGGCCGCCGGATCGGTCCCGTCGGCCTGCAGCGAGGTTGAGCCGGCGGCCAGCTCCTGGCCGGCGGACGCAGCTTGGTCGGTTGCCCCGGTCAGGGCATCGAGCCCGGTGGTCAGCTGCCCGGCGCCAGTGGCGGCTCCCTGTGCCCCGGACGCCAGCTGTCCGGATCCCTCAGCCAGAGCATCCGCGCCGGTGGCTGCGGCCCGGCTACCCTGCGCCAGCTGCCCGGATCCCTCAGCGAGCACGTCAGCACCGCCTGCGGCGTCGTCGATCCCGGTGGCCAGCTCCTGGGAACCGTCCGCCAGCGCCCCGAGGGCTGCAGTGAGCGCCACCTGGCTGGAACCCAGCTCGTCGGCCAGCTGCACAAGGCCGGCGTTCAGGGCAGCCATCGCACTCGCCAGCCCTGGCTGGTCCGGGGTTCCGGCTCCCACCGCCTGGGAAACGGCCGCCACCCCGACCAGCAGCTGCTCGGTGCTGGCCAGTGCACGGTCCAGTGCGGCGGACAGGGCGGCGGCCTGCTTCTCGAGCACCGCGATGGCGGCCAGCAGTTCCTGGACGTCAGGAAGGGCTTCCCCGGCTGTGGCCAGGGCGGACTCTGCTGCCTCGGCGACAGCCAGCAGCTGGGCGCACTCGGCGGATGCCGGGTCCAGCGGCGGGGCATCGCCCGTGCACAGCGAGTCGTGGACGTCACGGGCGCCGACCGCTGCGTCGGTTACGTCCTGCCCGATCGACTTGAGCTGGGCCAGGAGCGCGGCGAAGGCGGCGCGGGCCTCGTCGACGCGTCCCTCGAGGGCGCCGACCACCTCGTCGACTGCCTTCAGCCCGTCGCGCAGGGCACGGACGCCCTGGTAGATGGTCACGCAGTCGTCGTCCGGGGGCGCGGTACCCCCCGGTGGGCAGGTGGCATCGGCGTCGGGCGGGATGGGCGAGGTGAGGTCGAGCACCGGGTCGTTGGGGGAGCCGATCCGGGCGGCAGCCGCGAGCAGGCCGGCCTCGATCTCGACTCCGCCGACCAGCAGCGGCTCGAGCTGCTCGGCCGGTGATCCGGCGGAGGCTGCCGCCAGCTGCGAGGTCGCGTCGGCCAGGTCCCGGGCACCCGAGGCAGCCTGGCCCAGGGCCCCGGCGAGCTGCTGGCTGCCGGACGCGACCTCATCGGCGCCTCGGGCGAGCCCACCCACCCCGGTGGCGAGTTCCTCGGAGGCTCCGGCTGCTGCGCTGGCCCCGTCAGCCACCGCGTCGATGCCTGTGGCCAGCGTGGCGGAGGCCGCCAGGGCGTCGTCCGTACCGCCGGCCAGACCGGCCAGCCCGTCGGCGAGCTGCGCCGACCCATCGGCCAGCTCGCCTGCGGCCTCGTCGAGCGCGGCCAGCCCGTCATACAGCTCATCGTTGCCCGCGGTCGACCCACCCAGGAGCTGCGCGGAGAAGTCGGTGGCGGGATCCTGGCCGGAGCCGGCCGGGGTCAACAGCACGCGGGCCCCGGGGATCGAGGCCCGCTCGGTGGTCATGGTCAGGGACATCGACTGGATGGGTGTGCTCACAGGAGGGAACAACGAGACGTTCCACCGTGGCCACCGTCTGACCCTGCTCGTCGGTGGCCAACATCGCCCCGGGCGCCCCGACGAGTCCGGCACCCTCCGGCAGGGTGGCGGCGAGGGTGCCCTGGAAGGGCACGAACACCGGCTGGGTGGACTGCTGCTCGTCACCCGCGGCGTCGGTGTAGGTCAGCTCTGTCGGCTCGGACGTCGTGTTCGTCAGCGTGTAGGTGACCGCGACCTCGCCGGACGTGCCAGGAACCTCCGAGGCCGGGATCACCTGGCCGTTCAGGGCGTACTCCACGTGCAGCGCCACGGGCAGGGGCTTGTCGAACCGGGCCTCGGTCAGCGCGGTCGCGCGCTCGCCGCCGACCATCAGGACCACGCCATCCGGGGACACCTCCGGGCGACCCAACCGGTCCAGGTAGCGCACGTTCGTCCCGCTCGCGGGGTCGATCACCTCCCGGGCTGCCCCGTCCACGGTGATCCGGCTCACCAGCACCGCCCGCTCCGGCAGCCCCGTGGGGTCCAGCTGGGCCAGCACCAGTTCGTCGTTGACGACCTCGGCCGGCTGATCGGAGGAGTCCGCGCTCTGCAGGGCCGACGGCAACCCACCTGCACTGTCCAGCGCGGGTAGGCCGGCTGCTGGGCCGAGCGCCGTGAGCAGGGCCAGCCCCGCGGCGCCGAGGGAGATCCCGGAACGCATCATGGCGCACCCCCGCCCACTGGTGCCTTGGGCGGGGAGGGTTCGAGGTCGTCGGCCTCGTCGGCGCTGTCGTCACTGTGGGCCCCCGACGCCAGTGACCGGGCCACTGCGCGGCCCAGCCCTCCGGCGAGCCGCGTGACGGCCGCGGCAACAAGCACAGTGAGGATCACGTCGGGCAGCGCGGCGACGGTGGCTCCGGTCACGGTGCTGACCGCAAGGACCGAGCCGATCAGGATCGGGAGGGCTCCCCGGCGGGCCAGGGGGATGGCGCACATGAGCGCGGGGACGAGGATCGCCAGCGAAGCCTGAAGAGCGAGGTTGCTCCGCGTAGCGGGGGTCAGGCCCCCGACGAGGACGAAGGTGGCGGTGCTCAGCACCACACCACAGAGCAGGAGCAGGAGTCGGACGCCCAACGGGCCACCCGAGCCCCGGGTCGCTCGCGGCAGGAAGGCCAGGGCTCCGCCGCCGGCGGCCGCCAGCGCCAGTGCCGCGCCGGGAACCGCGCCCGGTCCGGCGAACATGGCCGTGCCGAGCACCCACGCCACCAGGACACCCAGGAAGAGGGCCAGCGCCCCGGTGGCCGGTCTCAGGTCTGAGGGCTCCGGATCGCGCTGCCGTCCCACACTTGCCAGCTGGGAGGGGTCGCCCTCGACGTGGAGCTGTGGCAGGGACCGGTCCAACCACGCGGGCAGCCACCACGTCCAGCGTGCCGCGAGCACCATCAGGCTGGGCACCAGGATGCAGCGCACGATGGTGGCGTCCACGAGCACTGCGGTGGCCAGCCCGACACCGAACATCTTGACCACCGCGTTGTCCGGGATCACGAAGGACGTGAACACCGCCACCATGATCAGCGCAGCGGCCGTGATCAGCTGGCCGGTGTCGGCCAGGCCACGGCGCACGGCGGTGGTGATGTCGCCGGTGCGCTGGTAGTGCTCGTTGAACGCCGTGAGCAGGAACACCTCGTAGTCCATGGACAGCCCGAAGAGGATCGCGAACATCATCATCGGGACGTAGGACTCGATCGGGACCGGTCCGTCCAGGCCGATGAGCTGGGCTCCCCACCCCCACTGGAACACGGCCACGACCACGCCGTAGGCCGCCGAGATCGACAGCAGGTTCATCGCCGCGGCCTTCGCCGGGATGACCAGTGATCGATAGGCCACCATCAGCAGCAGGAAGCTGAGCGTGGCCACACCCAGGATGAACGGCAGCAGCCGATCGGCGATCCGCAGGGACAGGTCGGTGCGGGCCGCGGTCACTCCGCCGACGTAGGCAGACATGTCCTCTCCGGTGGTGAACGCCGGCAGGATCTCCGAGCGCATCCTGGTGACCAGCGCCTCCGTGTCCTTGTCCGAGGGGCCCGTCGCCGGCACTGCTCGCCAGATGACCACGCCGCCGTCGGGGCTGACGACCGGTTCCGAGACGTCGGTGATGCCCGCGGTGGCCGCCAGCTCATCGGTGATCGCCACGAGCCTGGGATCTGCGGCACGCGGGTCACCGGAACCCTCTGTGTCGTTATCGGCCGAGGACGAGTCCTGCTCGGGAATGGCGGCCGCGCGGTGCAGCTGGCCCACGATCGCCAGCGGTCCGGAGTAGCCCGGTCCGAAGGACTCCCTGATCATGTCCCCGGCCTGGTGCGCGGTGGTGTCATCGGGCAGTGCCGAGGCGTCGACCTGCTGGAACTGCATCGACAGCATGGGTGCGGCCAGGGCCAGCAGGAGGGTCGTGGCGCCGATCGCCCACGGCCAGGGGTGCCCAGTGACGACGTTGGCCAGCCGGGCCCAGCCACCGTGGTCGAGGTGGTCATCGGAGACCTCCGCCATGACCTCCCCGGCGCTGACGGAATGCTGCGCCGACTTCGGCAGCACCCGCAGGCCCATCAGCCCCATGAGGGCCGGGACCAGCGTGAGTGCCGCCATGAGCGCCAGTGCCACGACGATCGCCGCCGAGTACCCCAACCACGCCAGGAATGAGATGCCGGTCAGCGCCAGGCCACACACGGCAGCCAGCAGGGTCGCACCGGCGAAGACCATCCCCGCGCCTGCCGTCCCCGCCGTGCGCCCCACGGCGTCGGGCACCTCGAAGCCACGCCGCAACAGGTTGCGGTGCCGCATGACCAGGAACAGGGCGTAGTCGATCCCGACGCCCAGGCCGAGCATCGTGCCCAGCGTGGGTGCCTCCTCGGGTATGTACACCAGCCGGCCGAGCAGGCCGATGATGGACAGGCCGATCCCCACGGCCATGAGAGCGGTGGCCAGCGGGATGGCCACGGGCCAACCTCGTCGCAGGGTGAAGAGCAGCACGATCACGGCCAGCAGCAGGCCCAGCGCCTCCGAGGCGCGGGTGTCGGTGCGCGAGATCTGCGCACCGAGGTAGCCCCCGAGAGCCACGCGCGCGGTCGGGGACGCCTCCTTGGCTGCTCGGGTCGCCTCGGCCAGCAGCTCGTCGCCGACGGCCCGATCGCCGGCCGACTGCTCGGCCAGCAACAGCTGCAGGATGGCAGCACGCCCGTCTGCGGCCAGGAGCTCGGAACTGTCCTCGGGACCGCGCACCGCGTTGACCCCGGGCACGCCCAGGACCGCCTCGGCCACGGCGTCCAAGGTGCGTGCGCCGCTGGTGTCGACCAGACCTGCCTCGTCGGAAATCACCAGGGGGACCGGTTCGGTGGCCGACCCGGGAAAGGCCCGGTTGAGCAGGGTCTGGGCCGAGGCACTGTCGGTGCCGGCCAGGACGAAGGGATCCAGGGCGGGTGGGGGCAGTGCGCGGTCGGCGAACCGGACGCCACCGAGGAGGGCGAGCCAGAGCACGAGGATCAGGACGCCGTGCTCGGCGCACCAGCGCCCGAGTGCGTACAGCGTCCGCGTCACCCTTGAAGTGTCCCCCTATGCCCGGGGATCAGGCGACATGGGGCGGTTGCCCGGTACCGCCATTTGGGTGACACGTCGTGCGGTGGTTCAATTCGCCCCCATGAGCACGACACCCGGTGGGGACCCGGCTCCCAGCGCAGGTGGACCCGCATACGCCCGCACCACCGGGCACTACGCCACTGTCGTGGCCGTCTTCGTGGGGCTGCTGCTCATCTCCAACATCGGGGCCACCAAGCTGATCTCGATCGGGCCGCTGATCACCGATGGTGGGGCGTTCCTGTTCCCCCTGGTGTACGTCGTCGGCGACGTCCTCTCGGAGGTCTACGGCTGGCGGGCGACACGGCGCGCGGTGCTGCTGGCATTCGGGATGTCGGCCCTGGCCGCCGGCACCTTCTGGCTCGTCCAGCAGGCGCCGCCCGCGGCCGACTGGCCCAACCAGGAGGCCTTCGAGGCCGTGCTCGGATTCGTGCCACGGATCGTGCTGGCAAGTCTTGCCGGGTTCCTCGTCGGGCAGTTGCTCAACGCGTGGGTGCTGGTCCGGATCAAGGCACGGACCCTCGAGCGGCGGCTCTGGGCCCGGCTGCTGGGCTCGACGGCGGTCGGGGAGTTCGCCGACACCCTGGTGTTCTGCACGATCGCGTTCTACGGCGTGATCACCGGGTGGACGTTCGTCAACTACGTCATCACCGGCTACGTGTACAAGGTGGCCGTCGAGGTCCTGGTCATGCCGATCACCTACCGGGTGATCGCCGCGGTCAAGCGCCGGGAGCCGACCTACGGCGTGCCCGACGAGCCCGAGCTGGCGATCCTGCGCGCGTAGTAGCGACCGAGGTACTCCACCCGGAAGGCGTCGAAGTCCCCGGCGTGCAGGGCCAGGCGCATCCGATCGACGAGGTCGACCACGAAGTGCACGTTGTGGATGGTGGCCAGCGTGTGCCCCACCATCTCGTCGGACTTGGTCAGGTGATGCAGGTAGGCACGCGTGTAGTGGGCGCAGGTGTAGCACGCACACTCCGGGTCCAACGGCTCCAGGGATCGGCGGTTCGCCGCCGTGACGATGTTGTAGCGGCCGTCGTGGGACAGGATCGCGGAGTTGCGCGCCACGCGCGAGGGCATGACGCAGTCGAAGGTGTCGGCCCCCGCGGCCACCCCGGCGAACAGGTCGTCGGGCTCACCGATCCCCAGCAGGTGGCGTGGCTTGTCCTCGGGCAGCTCCTGGCTGACCCACCCGACGATCTGCTCCAGCTGGGTCTTCTCCAGCGCCCCACCGATCCCGAACCCGTCGACGGCCAGGGTGGCAAGGTCGCGGGATGCGGCTCGGCGCAGGTCCTCGAACTGCGCGCCCTGAACCACGGCGAACAGCGCCTGGTGTGGCCGGTCGCAGCGCTGTTCGGCCAGCTGCTCG
This sequence comes from uncultured Actinomycetes bacterium, assembly GCA_963697345.1. GTDB lineage: Bacteria > Actinomycetota > Actinomycetes > S36-B12 > CAIYMF01 > Prado023. The sequence goes on from CAVONS010000002.1 coordinate 24,407, forward strand.
TGGGCCTCGACGCACCGTCGCGCCCAGGCCGCCGTCCGCTGCACCGAGCGCTCCTGGTAGGCCCGGGTGTTCATGAGCGTCGTGCACTCGTCGAAGGCGAACATGATGTCGGCACCCAGCTGGTGCTGGATGAGCATGCTCGACTCGGGGGTGAACCGGTGCTGGGAGCCGTTGATGTGTGAGGTGAACGACACGCCCTCGTCGTCGACGTGGGCCAGGCGGTCCTTGCCGGGCGCGATGACGTCGTCAGCGGTGACGGTGCCTGCCTGCATCGACAGGACCTTCTTGAACCCCACACCGAGGCTCATCACCTGGAAGCCGCCGGAGTCGGTGAACGTCGGCCCGGGCCAGTTCATGAACGCGCCGAGCCCACCGGCCTCGTCGACAAGGTCCGATCCGGGCTGCAGGTACAGGTGGTACGCGTTGGCCAGGACGGCCTGGGCGCCCAGCGCACCGGCCGTCTCGGGCAGGACTGCCTTGAGCGTCGCCTTGGTGCCCACCGGGATGAAGGCCGGGGTCTGGATCTGCCCGTGCGGGGTCGTGATCACGCCTGTGCGCGCCAGTCCGTGCCGGGTGCCCACCTCGAAATCGAACTCCGTCGCGGGCATGGGGGTCATTCAACACCGTGCCGCAGGCTGGGCCGTAGGGTGAGGACATCCGATCAAGGAGGACCCATGGCCAACCCGTACGCACAGCAACCGGCAGTCCCGGCTGAGGTGAACTCCAAGAAGATCCTCTGCGGCATCATGGGGATCATCTTCGGCGGCCTGGGGATCCACCGCTTCATCCTCGGTGACACCTCGGGCGGCATCTGGCGCATCCTCATCACCCTGGTGACCTGCGGCCTGGGCTCGATCATCGGGCTGATCGAGGGGATCATCTACCTCACGAAGACCGATGCGGAGTTCTACCAGACCTACATGGTGGAGAAGAAGGCCTGGTTCTAGGGCTGCGTCCCGTGAGTCCGCAGGTGCCTGAGGTGTGGCACTACGGCCTGATGGCCGAGCGGTGGGGGGAGTTCCTCACCGAGGCCCCCGAGGCGCCCTTCTTCCTGCGGGAGATGGAGCGCCACGGGCAACCCGTGCTCGACCTCGGCTGTGGTGCCGGCCGGCTCCTGCTGCCGATGCTTGAGGCCGGGGTCGACGCCGACGGCTGCGACATCTCGCCGGACATGCTGGCGCAGTGCCGTCGGGCGGCCACTGCGAAGGGCCACAACCCGGCGCTGCGTGCCCAGCCGATGCACGCCCTGCAGATGCAGCGCCGCTACCGGATGATCTACATCTGCGACTCGTTCGGGCTCGGCGGCGGCCGTGACAACGACCTTGAGACCTTGCGTCGCTGCTACGACCACCTCGAGGACGGCGGGGCGCTGCTCGTGGGCATCGACGCCGAGTACACCGAGCGGGAGGCATGGGACCAGTGGCTTCCCGAACGGCGACGGGCTTTGCCCGAGCCGTGGCCGGAGGACGGCAGGACGAGTGTCGCGGCCGACGGGAGCGAGCACGTCGCACGGTTCCGCAACACGGCTGTGGACCCGCTCGAGCAGACCTACAGCCGAGAGGTGCGCCTCGAGAAGTGGGTGGCTGGCACGCTCGTCAGCTCTGAGCAGTACCAGCTGCGCGGGGACATGTACCTCAAGAACGAGGTGGAGCTCATGCTGCGAGTCGCAGGCTTCCGTGACGTCACCGTGCGCGGCGACTACACCGATGACCCGGCGACCCCGGATCACGAGAAGCTGATCCTCACCGCGATCCGATAGGGGTCCAACGCCGCAGCCGATGTTCTGCGCCACCCGGCGCCGCGGGGGCGGGGGTGACATCCGGCCGGGGGGAGGGGAGCTGGGGCTGCTCGCGTGATGTTCACGTCGTGGTCGCGCCCCGGACGAAGCGCGGCTCACCGGCGGCCACCGGGGCCGAGCACGCTGGGCCCATGACGATCCCATGGCCCACGCGAAGCTGCGCCACCGATGCCCCCCTTGCGGGGGCTGACCTCCGGGGACGTCGACTCGTCCGCGCCGGCCTTGCCGGGGCAGACCTGTCCGGCGCCCTGTTCGACGGTGCCAACCTGCGAGGCGCCGACATGACCTGCGCCTGGGCCCCGGGTGCCTCCTTCGTCGGAGCTCGCATCGTGCGGGCGGACCTGACGCGGGCTGTCCTTCGGGGAGCGGACCTGCGTTCCGCGGACCTGTCGGGGGCGACCCTGAGTCAGGTGGATCTCTGCGGGGCCAACCTCGCCGGGGCGAACCTGTTCGGTGCCGACCTCCGCGGCGCCCTCCTGATCGGGACCGACCTGCGTCGGGTGACGTTGGAGGCCGCCACGTTGCGTGGGGCCGTACTGCGGGGCGCGGACCTCACCGATGCGCGGGTCGCCACCGCCGACCTGCGCGAGGTGCACGCCGATGCGGCGACGACCTGGCCCGAGGGTGCCGTCCGCGTATCGCTGTCCAGACTGCACTGACGGGGACCGTGGTGCCACGATGACGCCATGGCCATCGCATCCCAGAACCCCGCAACAGGTGAGACGCTGAAGTCCTTCGACCCGCACACCAGTGCCGAGGTCCAGGCAGCCATCACCACCGCGCACGCCACGTTCCAGACGTGGCGGATCACGCCGTTCGCCGAACGTGCTGCGCTGATGCATCGGGCCGCTGACCTGCTCGACGAGGACGCCGAGACGATCGCGGTGATCATGACCCAGGAGATGGGCAAGACACTCAAGGCTGCCCGGGCCGAGGTCGCCAAGTGCGGCAAGGGGATGCGCTGGTACGCGGACAACGCTGAGCAGTTGCTGGCCGATGAGCCCGTGGAACCGGCGACGGTCGGGGCCTCGAAGGCCTACGCCCGGTACGCACCGCTCGGGGTCGTCCTGGCCGTGATGCCGTGGAACTTCCCCTTGTGGCAGGTGATGCGCTTCGCGGCGCCTGCGCTGATGGCTGGCAACGTCGGTCTGCTCAAGCACGCGTCGAATGTGCCCCAGTGCGCGGTGTACCTCGAGGACATCTTCCGTCGGGCGGGCTTCCCCAAGGGGTGCTTCACGACGCTGCTGATCGGCTCCCGCGAGGTCGAGTCCGTCTTGCGCGACCCGCGTGTGCGAGCCGCGACGCTCACTGGCTCCGAGGCCGCTGGGCAATCGGTGGCCGCCATCTGCGGCGAGGAGATCATGAAGACCGTCCTCGAGCTGGGTGGTTCTGACCCCTTCATCGTGATGCCGTCCGCGGACGTGGAGCGCGCGGCCGAGGTGGCGGTCACCGCCCGATGCCAGAACAACGGACAGTCCTGCATCGCGGCCAAGCGGTTCATCGTGCATGCCGACGTCTACGACCAGTTCGCACAGGCCTTCGTCGAAAGGATGTCGGCGCTGGTCCTCGGAGACCCGATGGACGACAGCACGGACCTCGGCCCGCTGGCCACGGAACAGGGGCGGATCGACGTCGAGGTGATGGTGGCCGATGCCAGGCAGAAGGGCGCCACGATCCTGTGCGGCGGGACGGCCCCCGAGGGGCCGGGCTGGTTCTACGAGGCCACCGTGGTGTCGGACATGACCCCGGACATGGTGATGTACGCCGAGGAGGTGTTCGGGCCCGTCGCCGGCCTGTACCGCGTCGAGTCCATCGACGAGGCGATCGCGTTGGGCAACGGCACCAACTACGGGCTGGGGTCCAACGCGTGGACGACGGATCCTGATGAGCAGGACCGCTTCGTGCGCGACCTGGACTCCGGGGTCGTGACGATCAACGGAATGACCATCTCCTACAACGACATGCCCTTCGGTGGAACGAAGCGCTCAGGCTACGGTCGGGAGCTCAGCGGACACGGGATCCGGGAGTTCTGCAACATCAAGGCCGTCTGGATCGGCTGATACTGGGGCATTCAGGCCCAGGATCAAGAAATCTCAAAACTTCTTCAGAACTTGTGCATCCGTTTGGTGGGGTGTGAGCGAAGTACGGGTTGAGAGTCCGAACAGGTCGGGCCCACACCCCCAGGAGATCATCATGCGCAAGACAGCTGCCGGAGTCGCCGCCGCTGCATCACTCGCCCTCGTCGCTTCGGGAATGTCCCCTGCTGCGGCCGCAACGGGTACCACCCCCCTGTCGCAGGTGCTCACCGCCGATGGCGACATGTTCGACTCGAACTGGGATGACTTCGACGTCGTCACGGAGGCGGTGCTTGCCGTCCTCGCGGCCAAGCCGTCCTCGGCAGTCAGCCTGCTGACGCAGGGCGATGCCGCACTCACCGCATTCGTTCCGACCGACCGGGCGTTCCGGAAGCTCGTGGGCGACCTGGCCGGGTCGAAGCCGGCGACTGAGCAAGAGGCGTTCAACGCAGTGGCCGGCTTGGGCATCGACACTGTCGAGTCCGTCCTGCTCTACCACGTCGTGCCGGGTGCAACCATCACGGCCAAGGCGGCGCTGAAGGCCAACAACGTCAGGCTGGCCACGGGCACCGGTGACACGATCAAGGTCAAGGTCAAGGGCAAGGGTGACAAGAGGTCCATCAACCTCGTGGACAAGGACAAGAACTCGACCAACCCCACCGTGATCGCGACAGACGTGAACAAGGGCAACATGCAGATCGCCCACGCGATCGACCGTGTCCTGCGACCCATGGACCTTGCCCCCTTGGACGGGCAGGATTCCCTGGCGGCGCTGCTCACCTCCGATGGCAACAAGTTCGACAAGAACGGCAAGGACTTCGACATCGTCACCGAGGCCGTCCTCGCCGTACTGGGCGCCAAGCCGGAGTCCGCGGTCGGTGTGCTGACTGATGGCAGCGTTGCACTCACCGCCTTCGTGCCCAACGACAACGCGTTCAAGAAGTTGGCCCGCGAGGCGACCGGCAAGAAGATCGGTACCGAGAAGAAGGCATTCACGGAGATTGCGGGCCTGGGCATCGACACGGTCGAGAGCTTCCTGCTCTACCACGTCGTCCCCGGTGCAACCATTCCGGCCAAGCAGGCCCTGAAGGCCAACAACGCCAAGCTTGCGACGGCTGCCGACGGCGCCACCGTCAAGATCAAGGTCAAGGGCAAGGGCTCGAACAAGTCCATCAAGCTGGTGGACAAGGATTCGGACTCGAGGAACCCCATGGTGATCGCCACCGATGTCAACAAGGGCAACGCACAGATCGCCCACGTGATCGACCGGGTGCTGCGCCCGATCAACCTCTAGGCACCACGCAAGCCGGCTACAGCCGGTAGACGATCAAGGAGAACGGCCCCCGGGAACACCGGGGGCCGTTCTCACGTGTGGGGGGGCGTGGTGTGTGGACAACCGGGAGGAGTGTTGGCAAAACGCCTACAACCCCGGCCCGAAGCGGCGCGGGTTGGCCAGGAACTCCTGGATCGCCTCGCGTCCCCGCACCGGGATCTGGGGGCCATGCGTGAAGGCCGCCGTCGTGTAGGACAGGCCTCCCAAGGTCTCCGCGGTCTGTTCAGTCAGGGCGGCATTGGTGCAGAAGGCCAGCACCGGCCACGTCCGGCGTGAGCGCATGTTCCAGATCGCGTCCCCCGTGATCAGCGTTCCCGAAGGCTCGTGCAGCAGGGAGCAGTGGCCAGGGGTGTGCCCCGGCGTGTGGTGCACCCGCAGCTGCGAGTCCGCCAGGAGTTCGCCGTCGGTCATGGTGCGCGCCACCGGTGCGGCCTCGAAGTTGCTCGACACCCGGCGGGTCAGCCGGCCGAGCCGCTGCGCCTGGTCGCGCGGTGGTGCCACCCCGGTGCGGACGAACTCCGCATCGTCGGAGTGGACCGTCATCCCCCGGGTGGTGCTCTGGGCCAGGGCCGCTGCCCCGCCCGCGTGGTCCAGGTGGGCATGCGTGAGCACGATCGTCGTCACGTCCGAGGGTCCTGAGCCGATCTCAGCAAGAGCCGCAAGGATGCGTGGGGGCGCTGACTTGAGCCCCGTGTCGACCAACGTGACCGATCCGTCGTCCGCACGGACCAGGAACGAGTTGATGAGGTCCCAGCGCATCGTGGGAACGCGCCAGAGACCTGGAGCCAGGTAGATCGCAGCAGGCATGTCAATCACACTAGGCGTTCACGCGACAGCTGGCGGCCCCGAGTTGGCGTCGACCGCGCACGAACCACACCGTCTCAGCCCGGTGGCGAGGGGGGTATGGCCGTAGCGCGCACGAAACCCACCCATAGCCGCCTCTGGTGTGGCGCTATCGGTGGGTTTGATGCGCACCGACCGGTCAGGACGCGGTGAACCGGGCCCATAACGCGCATTCGGCCCGCAGTACGGGCGATCAGGGTGACGGGGGGAGCAGCGGGCTGGCTCAGGTCTGCAGGACACCGCGCATGAGCGAGTTCTTCGAATGGCTCGGGTCGCCGTCGTAGCTCTCCAGGGAGATGTCCACGACCGGGAAGTCCTCGATCGACAGGCCCGGGGGCACGGTGAAGGTACCGACCGAACCTGCGGGAAGTGCGCCCAGCGCCACGAGCTTCGTCGCGTCAGCATCCAGCAGCCAGACCTCGTAGAAGCCATCGTTGGCGGGCAGCGAGCGCGCGTCAACGCGCACGACCTGGCCGTCAGCACTGTCCTGCACCTCGGCCTCACCGGGCTCAGTGACAGCCTCGGTCAGCGGGTCCAGGACGGCTTGGGCGACGAACGCGTCGCCAGACGTGTTCGCCCCATCGCCCAGCCCGCGATCAACGGCCGACCAGACGACGGCACCTCCCACCACGGCACCTGCCATGGCCGCCAGCGCAGCGACGCCGAACAGCGGGTTGCGCCGGCGGCGCTGCTGGAGGTCCACGACGTTGTCGTCGCCCGCTGCTGCAGGGGCGGGAACGGCAGTGGCCGGTGCGGTGGGCGCCGGCAGCGGGGTGACGTTGGAGGTGGATCCACGTGGTGCGGCGGTCATGGCCAGCTCGCGCTGGATGCCTGCCCACACATGGTCGGGAACGGGCGGAAGGGTGGCCGGGGCCTCACGGCCCAGCGTCACGACCTCGGTGAGCTCTGCCGCGTCCGTCGTGCACAGGGCGCAGGTGGACAGGTGGGCAGCATCGTCCGTAGGGATGTCCTCGCCCAGAGCAGCCAGTGCCAGGGTCGTGGGATCACAGTGCGACATCTTCCACCTCCATCCTTGAGCGCAGCCGTTCCAATGAGCGGCGTATGTGGCTCTTCACGGTGCCGATCGGCATCTGCAGCTGTTCGGCGATCTGGGTATGTGTCAGGTCCTCGTAGAACGCGAGCCGGACGATCTTCCCGGCGGGATCCCCGAGACGTTCGAGTTCGTCGGCGACGAACATCTGGGCAGCGACCCTGTCGGTGTCGGGGGGCGCCGAGTCGCTGATCGGCTCCACCGCCTCAACCGCGGATCGGACCTTGGCATCGCGTGTCCGGGACTCCCAGTGGTCAGCGATCCTGCGCCGGGTGATCGTCATCAACCATCCGGGCAGCGATCCGGCCTCGGGCCGGTAGGTCGCGCGGCCCTTCCATGCGTTGACGAAGACCATCTGGGTGATGTCTGCGGCGTCCTCGGAGTTGCCCGTCGAGCGCATCGCCGTCGCATGAACCATCCGTGACCACCGCCGATAGGCCTCAGCGAGCGCGTCGTCATGACCGTCGCGGAAGCCGATGGCGACGTCCAGATCGGTCATCTCGGTCTGCATGCCCATGATGGTCTCAAACAACACGCACCGGGAGGCGCGACCGACCCGCTGTTGACGGTCGGGGCGGTGCCATGACGCTCATGGTGCACCTTCCTGGTCGTCAGTCTCAGCGGATTCTTGCGGCGGGCCGGCTCTTGTGTCTCCTACTCGTTCTTCGGTCACAGGGGCGCAAACGGATGCATTGCGGACCAACCTCTTGGATGTCGTGGCGTCCGGTCACGACCCCACGCGCAGGACTCGGGCCGGACAGGGGAGGATGGCCGCCCATGGGCGTGAACATCACCAGGGAAGAGGCCGCCGCGCGCGCTGCGGTGATCACTGTGGACTCGTACACGATCGAGGTGGACGTGCGCGGGGTCTGCACTGACATGACCTTCGGATCCACGACAACGGTGCGGTTCGCCAGCGTCCGCCCGGGCGCCACGACGTGGATCGACCTGGTCGCCGACGAGGTGCTGTCCGCCGAGCTGAACGGCGTTGCGATTCCGGTGGGTGACTACGACGGCGCCCGGCTGAACCTGCCTGACCTTGCGGCCGGAAACGAACTTGTCGTGTCGGCGCGGTGCCGCTACATGACCACCGGCGAAGGCCTGCACCGCCTCGTGGACCCCGCCGACGGTGAGCACTACCTGTACACGCAGTTCGCGATGGCCGACGCACGCAGGGTGTTCGCGTGCTTCGAGCAGCCCGACCTGAAGGCGCACTTCTCCTGGCGTGTGGTCGCGCCAGCGAGATGGGAGGTCCGCAGCAACACCGCGCCCCTCACACAACCGCAGGATCTGGGCGGAGACCTTGCCTGCTGGAGCTTCCCCCCGACCCCGAAGCTGCCGACCTATCTGGCTGCCCTGTGTGCTGGGCCCTTCCACGTGATGGAGTCCGAGTACGCAGGCGAGGCGGGGACCTACCCGCTGGCCCTGCTGGTGCGCGGATCGATGGCGCAGTTCCTGGACGCCGACGAGGTGTTCGACCTCACGAGGGCCGGTCTGGCGCACTACGAGGAGATCTTCGACATCCCCTACCCGTTCGGCAAGTACGACCAGGTCGCGCTGCCGGAGTTCAACCTCGGAGCGATGGAGAACCCCGGCCTCGTGACGTTCATGGAGGACCTCCTGGTCTTCCGGTCCCAGCAGACCGACTCCGCCCGCGAGCGGCGGGCCATGATCGTCCTGCACGAGATGGCCCACATGTGGTTCGGCAACCTGGTGACGATGCGCTGGTGGGACGACCTCTGGCTCAACGAGTCGTTCGCCGAATGGGCGGGCTTCTCCACGTCGGCGGCCGCCACACGGTTCACGCAGGCATGGGCCTCGTTCGCCCAGTCCCGCAAGGCCTGGGCCTACCAGCAGGACCAGCAGCCCTCCACCCACCCGGTCGCTGCTGACATCCGCGACCTCCAGGACGTCTACCTCAACATCGACGGCATCACCTACGCGAAGGGTGCCTCGATCATCAAGCAGTTGGTCGCCTTCGTCGGGCTGGAGGCGTTCCTGGCGGGGCTGAACCGGTACTTCGCAGCGCATGCCTGGGGGAACGCCACGCTGGCTGACCTGCTCAGCGAGCTGGAGGGGGCCAGCGGCAGGGACCTGCACGGATGGGCACGTGCGTGGTTGCAGGAACCGGGAGTCACGACCCTGCAGCCGCGCGTGGAGGTCGACGCGCAGGGCCGCTACACGCGGGTCCTCATCGAGCAGCTGCCCGCGAACCGCCCGGAGGGGGTCACCGACCTGCGACGGCCGCATCGGATCGCGGTGGGTGTGTACCGCTGGTCCGGTGCCGACCAGCGCCACCTGGTTCGTGACCTGCGCCTGGAGGTCGAGGTCCCCGGCGCTGCGGTGGAGGTCCCCGAACTGGTGGGCGTCGCAGCGGCGGACCTGTTGCTGGTCAACGACGACGACCTCACCTACGCCAAGGTGCGCTTCGACGAGGGCAGCCTGAACACGGCACTGGACTCAGTGGGAGCCCTCACCGATCCCTTGCCCCGCACCCTGGTCTGGTGCGCGCTCTGGGAGATGGTGCGCGACGGGCTCCTGCCGGCCCAGGAGTTCGTCACGGTCGCCCTTGAGGGGATGCGGGGCGAGGACCGCCCCCTGACGATCGAGATGGTGCTCGGACAGGCGCATGCGGCTGTGTCCAAGTACGTCGCTGAGGAACTGCGCGACGCGGTGGCGGCGCGCATGTGCGCCGGGACGGCGGACCTGCTGGATGGCGCGGACCCGGGGTCCGACCGACAACTCGCGCTGGCACGAGCCCATGTGGCCAGTGCAGTGGATCCTGGTCGCCTGGCGCGGCTCAGCGAACTGGTCGCCGACCGGGGTTCGCTGCCCGGGCTGCCTGTGGACGCCGACCTGCGCTGGGCGATCGTGATCCGGCTGGCCGAGCGGGGCGTCGCCGATGAGGCGTTCATCGACGAGGTGCTGGCCGATGACCGCACGAGCTCAGGGGAACGGGCGGCTGCGCAGGCGCGCGCCGCCCGGCCCACCAGCGCGGCGAAGGCGCAGGCGTGGGCGGGTGCGGTCGACAGCGACGGGCTGCCCAACGCGATCCTGGGGGCCACCGTGGCCGGCTTCTCCACCCCCGAGACCCCGCCGGAGGTCCTCGAGCCCTACCGCGCCCAGTACTTCGCCGTGGTCCCGGCCCTGTGGCAGGACCGTCCGCCGGCGGCGGCCAGGACCCTGGCGCGCGGGCTGTTCCCCGGAGTGGATCCGCTGACGGTCACTGCGGCTGATCATCTGCTTGCCCAGTCGGACCTGCCCGATGGTCTTCGGCGCATCGTGGCCGAGAGCCGGGCTGAGGCAGTCCTGGCGCTGGCCTGTCAGGAGGTGTCGCGCGCGTCGCACTGAGCCGGGAATGCCTGGGCCGGCAGCGATGTTGGATAGGTAGATGACCGATCAACTACCTTGGAGAGTCGCATGACCACCTCGCAGGCCCAGAGCGCAGCCACCGTCACACCCACAGAGTCCGCGCACCTGCGCCTCATTCCCGGGGGCACCGACCTGGCCCTGTCCGAGGAGGGTGCGGACCTGCTCTTCCGTGCGGCGCACACTGCCTACCGATTCACCGATGAGCCGGTGTCCGAGGCGCAGATGCGCGCCGTGTACGACCTGGTGAAGTGGGCTCCCACGGCCATGAACGGGCAGCCGATGCGGATCACGCTGGTGCGCTCGCCGGAGGCCCGCGAACGACTCATCGCCCAGCTGGGAGTCGGCAACCGGCCGAAGTCGCAGTCCGCGCCGGTGATCGCGATCCTCAGCTACGACGTCGACTTCCACGACACGCTGCCGGAGGTGCTCCCACACGCTCCCAAGGCCCGCGACGGGTTCGCCGACGAGGACTCCCGGCACCGGTTCGGATCCCTCAACGGCGCGATGCAGGCCGCCTACTTCCTGCTCGGGGTACGCGCAGCCGGGCTGGCCGCCGGACCCATGGGCGGCTTCGACCACGACGGTGTGGATGCCGAGTTCTTCCCCCATGGGCGGCAGCGCTCGTTCCTGGTGGTCAACATCGGTCACGCTGCGCCCGACGGTCAGTTCCCGCGCAGCCCGCGGTTGCCCTACGAGCGTGTGGTGACCGAGGTCTGACGGCGCCGTACGTGGGCGCCGGCCGAGGGTCGATCCACGAGGCGGGCCGACCACAGGTCCTCGACCGGCCAGGTCCGCGCCCACTCCAGGCCGGCGATCTCGTAGAACGCTGCGGCCGACCCTGCCGATTCCCGATCGGTGGGAGCCCTCAGCTCGCGAAGTCCCTCGACCGTGAAGCCGTGGTCGGTGAGGATCTGGATCCAGTCCCCGTGCCCCGGGTGGTGCTCCACGCCGCCGCCGGGCCAGCGGATCGTTGACAGCGCGTCCGGCCCCCTGAGGAGTCGGTCCCCGGCCGGACCGCCCTCAGCCGGAACGCACATGGCCGACAGTGGGGAGTTGGTGAGGAAGACGAGCCGTCCGCCCGGGCGCAGGATGCGGGCCACCTGGCTGATCCAGGCGGCGGGCTCACACCAGGCAGGCGCGCCGTGCTCGCTGATGACCAGGTCGGCGCAGGCGTCGGCCAGGGGTACGGCCTGAGCATCGGCCTGGAGCAGCCCGAAGCGCAGCTCATGCTCGGCCTGACCGACACGCGCCGATCCGAGCTGGGCTTCTGACAGGTCCACTGCCACCACACGAGCGCCACGCCGGGCCAGCCAGGCGGAGACGTGGGCGGTTCCGCAGCCCAGCTCGACGACATCGAGTCCGGCCACGTCCCCGAGCACCCCCACCTCGGACTCCGGCGTGCCGAACAGTCCCCACACGATCTCGGGGCTGCGCCACAGCGCGAGCCCATCGGCGCCCGAGAACTGGTCGTTGACCACGTCCCACAACTCGCGGTTGTGTGCCAGGTCCTCCGAGTCGGTCATGGGGAGCATCCTGCCAACCGGCGCCCGGAGCGCCATCACGCCTACCCTCTGGACATGGACTCCACGCAGGTGATTCGCGGCCTGGCACCCATGCGTGGGGTCTCCCTCGCCGAGATCGTGCGGCACTTCTCCCTCGAGGTCGTCACGGCCGCCGGAGTCGACCTCGACTCCCGCAAGGTCTCCTCAGCGGACCTGAACCGGCCGGGCCTGCAGTGGGCCGGCTACGAGGAGCACTTCCCGGGGGTGCAGATCCAGATCATCGGTCGTGCCGAGATCGGGTACCTCCTGAGCCTGCCCCGGGAGCAGCGCCGCGAACGACTGGTCCAGTTCGCCGAGCAGGCCGTGCCGGCGACGGTCCTGACCCACGACCTGGTCGTCTCGCCCTGGGCTGTCGACATGGCCGAGGAGTTCGGCGTCCCACTGTTCCGCACACCCCTGAGCACGACCGAGTTCGCCGCTCAACTGGCCTGGTTCCTCGCCCTGGAGCTGGCCCCTCGCGAGGTCCTGCACGCCGGGTTGGTGGACGTCGCCGGCGAGGGTGTCCTCATCCTGGGCAAGAGCGGGATCGGCAAGTCCGAGACGGCCCTGGAACTGGTGCGCCGTGGGCACCGGCTCGTTGCTGATGACACCGTGGAGGTCCGCCGGCCCTCGGACCGCGACCTGGTCGGTCGGGCTCCCGGGCGGGTGCGTCACTTCATGGAGATCAAGGGGATCGGGATCGTCAACCTGCGCCTCATGTTCGGGGTCGGCTCGGTCAAGGCCACCAGCGAGATCAGCCTGGTGGTCACCCTCCAGCCACTGGACCCGGAACGCGACTACTCCCTGGAGCCGGACCGGATGGAGATCCTGGGGGTGGAGCTGCCCCTGGTGACGATCCCGGTCCGCCCTGGCCGGAACGCCGCGGTCCTCATCGAGACCGCCGCCATGGACCAGCGGGCCCACCGACTGCTGCGCCCCGAGACCACCGACCCACGAGGCCCATCCTCCGAGGTCTTCGGGAGGCTGGCGTGAGCGGACGCATGGACATCGACGGAACGTTCAACTTCCGCGACGTCGGTGGGTACCCGGCCGTCGGTGGGACCACACGCAGCGGCCAGCTCTATCGCTCGGACTCCCTGGCCGGTGTCACGGCGGCAGGTGCTGCCGACCTGGCGGCCCTTCGCATCGGGGTCGTGATCGACCTGCGCTCGGATCTCGAGCGGCGGCAGGACACGTCGGCGGACGTCCTGCCTGGGGCCGTGCGCGTGCTGCTGCCGATCCACGGCGGGTCCCGGTCGTCGATGATCGAGGAGGGCCCGGTGACCCTGGTCAGCCTGTACCGCCAGGTCCTGACCGATTCCGCCTGGGCGATCGCCACGGCCGTGGGGGTCATCGCCGACAGCGGGAACCAGCCGGTCCTGGTGCACTGCACCGCCGGGAAGGACCGGACCGGCCTGGTGGTGGCCCTTGCCCTGGAGGCCGCCGGTGTGGAGCGCTCGGCGGTGGTCGCGGACTACACGCAGAGCGCGTTGAACCTCGACGGCGCATGGGCCAATGACGCCATGAGTGCGCTGGTGTCGCTCGGCGTGCCGATCTCACCGGAGCTCTTCGAAGCCCTCGGGGGATCACCTGACCATGCCATGACGACCGTCCTGGGGTGGCTGGACAAGGAGTACGGATCAACGGTGGACTACCTCAGGGCGCATGGATTCCTCGACGAGTCCGTGCTGGAACTGCGCGAGAAGCTGGTGGGTTGACCATGGCGGCGTCGACGAACAGGGGCAACGGGGTCCCGGGCCGCCCCCCGGGGGGCGGCGGTGGCGCCCGCGGTGGCGGTGGCGCCCGCGGGTCGGGATCGTCAGGTCACTCGGTCCAGCTGTCCTCGATCGTGGATCGCCTGCACCTCATGCAGGTCGCCGGGGGCCACCTGGACCTCGACGAGATCATGGTCACGACCTCCGACGTGAACCGTCCGGGGTTGGAGCTCACGGGCTACCTGGAGCACTTCTCGCCGGATCGGTTCCAGATCATCGGCTGGATCGAGACCGCCTACCTGACGAGCCTGGACCCCGAGACCCGCGCCCGCAGGCTGGAGGACTACTTCGGGCTCGGCTTCCCGGCGCTGGTCGTGGCCCGCGGACTGCATGTCATGCCCGACATGGTGGCTGCCGCCGACCGGCACGACGTCCCCGTCTTCGGCACGGAGATGGACACCAGCGGCTTCGCCAGTGAGCTGACGTGGCTGCTCATGCACGCACTGGCCCCTCGCACGGAGATCGATGCGGGCCTGGTCGACGTCCACGGTGAGGGGGTGCTGATCCTCGGTGACCACGGACTCGGCATCTCCGAGACCGTCCTCGAACTCGTCCGGCGTGGGCATCGGCTGATCGCTGACGACCGCGTGGAGGTGCGGCGCATCTCCGAGGAGCACCTGCGTGGACGTGCACCCGCTGATGTCGGGCACATCATCGACATCCCCGGCGTCGGTTCCGTGGACGTCGAGGAGCTGTTCGGGATCGGCTCGATCCGCACCGATGGGCGGGTCACGGTTGCCGTGCGGCTCGAGGTGCGCGACCTGGCCAAGGAGTACGAGCGGATCGGGATCGTGGAGCATGTCGAGGAGGTGTTCGGGGTCCCGCTGGCCAAGGTGGTGATCCCGGTCCAGCCCGGCCGCAACCTGGCCGTGATCATCGAGGCCGTGGCGCTGACCCATCGGCAGCGCACGCTGGGGTACGTGGCGGCTGCTGAGCTGACGGGCCGCGGGTAGCGCGGGGCGCTCCACGCGCCAGCGACCCGCGAACGGGCGACCCGCGAACGGGCGATCCACGCACCTCCCGATGCCCGTTCCTGCCGATCCGATGCGCGTGCGCGTCGGGATGCGAGGGTCCGATCGATCCGATGGCTAGAGTCGCGGGTGCGTTCGTGGGCCCCTCGGTGGGACCCAGGCCTGGGCGCGCCACCAAGGAGGTCGGCACATGTCGACGCTGGACATCTTCGGTTGGGTCAGCTCCGGGCTGATCATCGTCTCGCTGATGCAGGCCAGGGTTCTGCGCTTCCGGGTGCTCAATCTCACCGGTGCTGCCCTGGCCACGGTCGTCAACGCCCTGTTGGGGGTCTGGCCCTTCGCAGCCATGAACCTGGTCATCACTGTGATCGACGTCTACTGGATCTTCCGACTGACCCGGGAGCGCCACGATGAGGACGTCTATGACGTCGTGGAGGTCGGCAGGCAGGATGCCTACCTGCGCCACGTGCTGCGGATCCACGCTGAGGACCTGGCCGCCACGCACCCCGAGTTCCAGGTCGCCCAGGCCAGGGACGCGGGCACGGATGAGGTGGCCGACCGGTCGGCCTTCCTGGTGCTCCGAGGTGACGAGACCGTCGGGATGGTCCTCGTGCGCGACGCTGGGCACGGTGTTGGGGAGGTCGAGTTGGACTACGTCACCGGGCGCTTCCGCGACTTCACGCCAGGGGAGTTCGTCTACCGCCGGTCGGGGGTGTTCGCCGAGCGGGGATTCACCCGACTGGTGGCGGCCGATGTGCCGGGCTCGCGCAGCTACTACTCCCGCGTCGGCTTCCACAAGGTGGACGGACGCTGGGAACGCGCAGTCGAGCCGGCGGCAGCCTAGGACGTCAAGGCGGTCAACGATGGGTACGGCCACGCACAGAAGTCGGGCCGGAACCGGATCAGGACCGGGGAGCCGGCGCCGTGGTCGATGGGTTCGTGACTCACCGTTGTCGGCTCATCGATCACCGCTGAGCCGCGCGGCCACCTCGTCGCCAGCGACCTCGCGGATCATGGCCAGCTCGCCGCAGACCACGAGCAGGTCCCGGGCGCGCGACAACCCCACGTAGAGGATGTCACGGGCCGTGGCCGGATCCCGGAACCCATCGACGGCCAGCACGATCGCCGGGCGCTCCATGCCCTTGAACGCAGCGACGGTCGAGAAGAACATGTCCGTGCCATCCCAGAACGAGTCCCAGTACCCGTCGCGACCGTCCAGGGCCACGCGATTGGCCTGCTCGGGGTGTCGGTGGTGGGTCGTGAGCACAGCCACGTCCTCGGCGGCCCACCCGTTGTCCAGCAGCTCCACAGCGGCGTCGTCGGCGGTGTCCGTGGCGTCGTGCGCCGGGCATTCGATGAACTGCACGGGAGGACCGTCGCCACCAAGGAGCGTCGGGGAGTCGCTGGCCAGCGGGGCGAACACGGCGCCGATCTGGCGGCTGTTGCGCAGGTTCGAGTCGAGGGTCAGCGGAACCAGCCCGATGTCCAGGCGCTGGTCACGGTCGAAGATGCGCTGCTGCTCGTCGGCGAAGACCGCGATCCGGGCCGAGTCCGGATTCCGCAGGGCACCCAGCAGCGCAGGCCACCACACGTCGGGAATGTCCTGGGCCTCATCGACGATCAGGGCATCGAAGCGGGCCGCATCGGGCAGGGTCGAGGCGAGTTCGGTCATCTGGGCGGGCAGGGCGACCTCCCAGAACTCCTGGCCCTGCCCGTCGAGGATCTGCACCCCCCATTCCACGCCGAGGGCGTGGAAGGTCCGGACGCGGACCCGGCGCCGCAGGGCCTTCGGCCAGGTCGCGACCCGACGAGCGATCCAGGTCGACAGCCCACGCGAGTAGCACACCAGGGCGACACGTTGACCGTCGGCGGCCCACCGGCGGGCCTGCTCCATGGCCAGCCAGGTCTTGCCTGTCCCCGGGCCGCCGATGACCTCGATCCGGGGGATCCGCCGAGCCAGGTCCAGGACCTCGTACTGGTCCTCCGTGAGGCGCTCGACGTGGTCTCCGCGCACCGCGAGCATGCCGAGGAGCTCGGCCTGGCGGTCACCGCGCCCGCCGAGGATCTCCGCGGCCAGGTCGATGACGTCCATGCCCGGCAGTGCGCTCGGCTCGTTGCGCAGCGGCCCGGTCAACAGGTCGAAGATGAGCCCGGCGGCGTCGGAGAGCTGGTTGCTGTCGATGATCCACTTGCGCGGCAGACCCGGTGAGGGGTCCTGCGGACCTAGCACGGTGTCCGGCAGGATCACCATGTGGATCATCCGCGGCTTGCCCTGTGACCAGTCCGGATGGCGCTCCAGGTAGCGTCGGAGCAGGTACTTGCCGGACGTGGCCTGGTCCTCGAGGTCGATCGCCCTCCGGCCCTCGGGTGTCTGCTGCCACCACTGGCCAGCGTCGCGCCACACGTGCCCGCCCTTGACCTCGATGGCTGCGAAGCCGGCATCGGGCATCCCCACGACCAGGTCGACCTCCCAGTCGCCATCGAGGCCGGTGAACCGCACATTGGCCAGCAGGACGTCGACATCGCGCAGCTTGCTGGCCAGGGCGTGGAAGGCGACCCTCTCGCCCCGCGACTTCAGCCGTGGGTGCGGGGGCAGGCAGCGGGCCGACATGTGCTGTTCCCCTTCGTCTGGTCCCACCACAGGTGCCTGGTGTGGGCGGTCGTCTCCTGTCGCACGCTACCGCCGGCTGGTGCCCTGCGGCCGACGACCACGCACAACGCTGGCGACCGGTGTGCCACGATAGGACTCCCGTTCAGCTGTGACCCGAGGACAGGGAGAAGGTTCGTCCATGGCATTGCGCAACCCCACTCCTGAGCCGTCGCCCGAGCCGATCCCCAGGCTGGTCATGGACCCGGCGACGCGGGACTACACCACCCTCCAGGAGGAGGGCGCGCGCCTGTACCGGGGTATCCGGATCGGACGACCGGCGCGTGCCCGCTCCTACTGGCCGACGATCGCGGCCATGCGCGCCCTGCGGTTGCGGTGGTCCGTGGATGTCCGGGGAGCGGACCGGGTTGCTCCCGGCCCCGCGATCCTGATCGGCAACCACGTCCAGTTCCTGGACCCGGTGTGCGTCGTCATGACGGTCTGGTGGCGGGTCAGCGCGTTCACGAAGGTCGAGTGGTTCGAACACCGGGGTGCGCTGTTCTTCCGGCTCATGGGCCAGATCCCTCTGCGGCGCGGTGATCCGGAGTCCACGGAGTGGGCCATGCAGATGTCACGCCATGCCCTGGCCGGAGGTGGGCGCATCGGGCTGTACCCAGAGGGGACCCGGACGCCGGACCCCCGTCAGCTGCACAGGCTGCACAAGAGGGTCATGATCCCGTTGCTCCAGGCGAACCCGGACGTGCCTGTCCACGTGGTCACCACGCGCTACGTGAACCATCGCTTCCCACGTCGCATCCAGGTCGAGATCAAGGTCTCGGACCGGCTGCCGCTGGATGTCCACCGGATGAGTGCCGACCAGATGACCGACCTCGTCCGGGATCACCTGCTGGAACTGGGTGGTCAGGAGTACGTGGACCGGTACGCACAGGACGTGAAGGCCGAGCTGAGAGCGGTGCGCGACAGGCCCGCGGCGGACGACTGAAGCGGCGAGTCGATACAGAAGCGGGTCACTGCTCGCGGCGAACCTGGTCGCTGATCTCCTCGACCTTCGCCCAGATCCGGGCCCGCACGTCGGGGGAGCTCATCTCGCCGAGGTGGGTGATCCGGCCCATGATCAGGTCGTCGACCTCGTACTCCGGGAATGCCCGCAGGTGGCGTCGGTACTCGTCCTCCGTGGCGATCAGCAGGTTGGTGACACCGGGCACGTCCATGTGGGCATTGATGTAGGGCTGGATGAACAGCTCGTGTGTGCTGTAGATGTTCGTGACCCGGTCAGCGATCGCTGGCACGTCGGCATGCAGGGCGGTCAGGAAGGGCGAACCCTCGGCCATATCGCTGAGTGCTGGGGTGATGTTGCGCCCTGTCCACGAGAAGAGTCGCGAGATGCGCGCCGCACTGACTGACCCCTCCCAGGGTGCGCCCACGCTGATCACGTGCCGCACCTGGTCCTGGTGGTCCACGGCGTAGCGCAGCGCGGCCAGGCCCCCCTGCGAGTGGCCGACGAGCACGACCGGCGATCCGGCTTCTCGGCCCTGGGCCTCCAGGCCCGCCTGGATGTCGTTGTGGATGTGTCCCTGGGAGCGTTCCAGGGGCATGGCCACCCCGAAGTGGGCCAGGGTGATCAGGAACGCGTTGTGGTGCCGCTCGAGCACCTGGCGCATCATGACCGTGGCGGCCAGGCCACGGATGGCGGTTCCGGCGACGATCGGGACGGCGACTGGCACACTGGAGAAACTAGCGCACTGCGTGCCCCGGCGCCGGATGCCCGACCGGCTGGCGGGTTTCCGGCAGGGCCCGGGGAGCCGTCGCGAGATCGCGTGGGCACAGGTGGTTCACGACCGGGTCGGTTCGGGGCCTGAGAACACCCGGGTCCCGGTCGCGGCTCGTCGTCCGGGCGGTCAGCCGGGCAGTGCGCGTTCCTCGCTGACCGCGGAGCCACCATCGATGATCAGGACCTGGCCCGTGCAGTAGGACGCCTCGGGTGAGGCGAACCACGCGACTGCCCCGGCCACCTCGTCGGATCGACCACTGCGCCCCACCGGGGTGTGCTGCCCCTCGAGCACCTCGTGGGGCAGCTGCGACCCGGTGGCGATCCAGCCGGGTGCCACCGCGTTGGCGGTGACCCCGGCCGGAGCCAGGTCGACGGCCAGGGCGCGCATGAGCCCGACCATGCCTGCCTTGGCCGCGGCGTACGCGGGCTCCTGGCGCATGGCCATCACCGGCCCTGTCACGGAGGCGACCATGACGATGCGTCCCCAACCCGCGGCGCGCAGGTGCGGGACTGCTGCGCGGGTGACCAGGAACGCCGTGTCCAGGTTGCGGGCGATGGCGTCGTGCCACGCCTGCACGGACATGGTCGCCAGGTCGCCTGCTTCGGCGCCGGGGTCGGCAGTCGTCACGCTGATCATGCCCGCGTTGTTCACCACGATGTGCAGCCCCGCGTGGTGCGCTGCAGCGCTGACCGCGTCGGCGGCCCGCTCGGGATCGGTGAGGTCGGCCACGATGCCGTGGGCCAACAACCCTTCGGATCGGAGCTCGTCGGCGCGTTCGTGGGCTCTGTCAGTGGTCGCGGTCAACCAGACCGTCGCTCCCATCCTGCCCAGCATCCGTGCGGTCGCGATGCCGATGCCGGTGGGGCTGCCCGCGCCGGTGACCAGCGCCGTCCTGCCAGCCAGGGAGAACAGGGCCATGGCGTCCACCTCCGTCCTGCCAGGTGAGGGTCCGGGACGGACAATCACCACGTCACTGCCCCCAGTGTGGGCCACCCGGCACGTTGTTTCGCCCCGTTGGTCCCTTGGGTGGGCGCGTGGCAGCGTTGGTGCTCGCCGTCGCACGTCGGCCCGAGCGCGGCATCGGTGTGCACCATTCCGGTTCGCACGTTGACTGCGCATGAATCGCACCGTTTCAGCGTGGTGACGATCCTCGTCGAGGGTCACCGCGCTCCATGTGCACCGTATGCGGATCGCCCCGCCAGCCTGACGGTGGATTCTGGGCGCAGTGATCGGCGGGCGCACGAATGCAGCCGGCGAAACGGTGGGTTTCGCGCGCGGTGGATCGCGTGCGTCCTCCTTGCTGTGCGGCCGCAGACAATGGCGCCCCCTTTGGCCGCTCGGCGGCGGCTATCTAGGCTCGTACCCATGAACCCACTGGCATATCTCACTGCCCTGGCCCTGCCCACGGCCGACGAACCGAGCCCTGCTCCCTCGGCGGTGGTCGACCCGCCCGAGCTGACCGGTGACATCACCGACGTCTCGTGGTGGTCAGATCTCCTCGTCGGACCTGTGCTGCGGACGGCCGTCATCATCATCGGCGCCCTGGTCCTGCGCTTCATCCTCTTCAAGGTCATCGACGGATTCATCCGTGGCCTCGAGTCCACTGTGGAGGACGAACTCCCCAAGGCCCAGCTCGAGGGTGAGGCGCGCGAGGTGATCGGTGAGGACCACCTGCGCGCCATGCGCAAGGTGAACCGGGCCAACACCCTGGGCGGGCTGATGAAGAACGTCGGTTCGGCACTGGTCATCGCCCTGGCCGTGGTCATGGTCCTTGCGGAGTGGGGCTTCAACATGGGCCCGCTGATCGCCGGTGCCGGTGTTCTTGGCCTGGCCTTCGGCTTCGGTGCGCAGACGTTGGTCTCGGACTTCCTCTCCGGGGTCTTCATGTTGCTCGAGGACCAGTACGGGGTGGGCGACATCATCGACATCGACGGCACCTCGGGCACGGTCGAGGACGTCCAGCTGCGCGTCACCCGGCTGCGCTCGGTGGACGGTGTCGTCTGGTGGGTCCGCAACGGCGAGGTCACCAAGGTCGGCAACATGAGCCAGAACTGGTCGCGCACGGTCCTGGACATCGGCGTGGCCTACAGCGCCAGCATCCCGGAGGTCCGACGGCTGATGACTGAGGAGGCACTCACGCTGCACGCCGATCCCGAGTGGGGCCCCCTGCTGCTGGAGGAGCCTGAGGTGTGGGGCGTGGAATCACTGGGCAACGACTCCGTCGTGGTCCGTGCGGTGCTCAAGACCCAGCCCGGGCAGCAGTGGGGCGTGGCCCGGGAGTTGCGCGAGCGGATCAAGAACCGCTTCGACGCCGAGGGCGTGGAGATCCCGTTCCCCCAGCGCACGGTGTGGCTGCGCCAGGACAACCCCGAGGCCGTGGAATCGGCCACGCTCGCCAAGTGATGTCAGGCATCCCCCGCGATGCCCGACATCGTTGAGGTCCGCACGCCCTCCGGTTGTGCGGGCCTCTGCGCATCCGGGTCGAGATCAGGCCAGCCCGTGCGCGGCGCGGCTGGCTGCCTCCTGGGCGCGGAACTGCCCGAACCGGGGCAGGAACTTGTCCCAGTCGATGATGTGCGAGTCGATCTCGGGGCCGTCGATGCACGCGTGCTTGCGCACCATCTTGCCGTCGATGATCACGGGCACCATGCAGGCACCACACATGCCTGTGGCGTCCACCATGATCGAGTTCAAGCTGGCCACGCAGGGGGTGCCGAACCGCATGCTCAGGTCGCTGACCGCGCGCATCATCATCGGTGGGCCGATCGTGATGACCTCGGCCACCCGCCGGCCCTCGCCGCGCTGGTTCGCCGCAAGCATCTCCTCGAGTGGCCCGGTCACGAAGCCCGGGACGCCGAAGGATCCGTCGTTGGTCGTGTAGATGACGTCGAGCTGGTCGCCGAACGCAGCCTGCAGCACCCCGATCCGCTCGTCGGTGCCCGTCCAGAACATGAGGTCCGCGCTGCGGAAGCCGGAGATCAGCGTGACGTGGTTGCCGGCCAGGAGGTGCTCGCGCATGATCGGGTAGACCGGCGGCAGCCCGAGGCCTCCGGCGGTGAACACGACCGTCTCCTGCGGGGCGTACCGGTGGATCTCACTGGGTCGTCCCAGTGGCCCGGCGATCCCCGTGAAGGCGTCACCGACGTCCATCTGGTTGATCTCCAGGCTGCTGGTGCCCATGCCCTGGACCACGAGGCAGATGGTGCCGGCGTCGGTGTCCCAGTCGGCCAGCGTCAGGGGGATGAGCTCGCCGTCGGGCCGCGGCAGGAGTCGGACGAACTGTCCGGCCTGCGCGGCGGCAGCGATGAGCGGGGAGTGGACCGTGAACTCCTCGATCCCGTCGGACAGGTGCGCCCGCGCCAGGATCCGCTGGGCAGTTGTGCCCAGCTCGGTGTACTCCAGCGCACGGGCGACCATGTCGCGGACGACGTCGGGTGCGAGGGCGGACTCACCGAGGATCTCGTTGGCTGCCGCGCGCCCGTCGCCGGCCGCCGCGATGGCCGTGGAGCCCCCGCGGGCCGCGTCGCCACCGGTGAAGACACCCTCGAGGGTGGTCTGCTGGGAACCGTCATGGTCCAGGACGATCGTGCCCCACTTGGACGTGTTCAGCCGGGGTTCGGAGTCCTTGATGATCGGGTTGGCGGCGTTGCCCAGGGCCATGATCACCAGGTCTGCGTGGATGGTCTCGGTGCGCCCTGTGCGGATCGGTCGACGACGTCCGGAGTCGTCGGGCTCGCCGAGCTCCATGATGTCGAGCGTGGCCGCCGTGACGAAGTTGGTCTTCTCGTCGCCGACGAACTCCGAGGGGGCGCACAGCTCGCGCAGGGCGATGCCCTCCTCGAGGGCGTGGTGCAGCTCCTCCACCCGGGCCGGCATCTCGGACTTCGTGCGCCGATAGACGATGGTGACGTTGCCCCCGAGCCGCTGCGCCGTGCGCGCGGCGTCCATCGCCGTGTTGCCACCGCCGATGACCAGGACCTCCTTGCCCTCCGTCTCGGGCAGGGGCGTCTCGTAGTCCGCGCGCAGGCCCTGCATGAGGTTGACCCGCGTCAGGAACTCGTTGGCGCTCATGACGTTCACGAGGTGCTCGCCGGGCACGTTCATGAAGCGCGGCAGCCCCGCTCCGGTTCCCACGAAGATGCGGTGGAACCCGGCATCGCGCAGGTCCTGCAGGGTGGCGGTCTTGCCGACCACGAAGTTCTGCACGAACCGGCCGCCGAGCAGGCGGATCTTTCCGACCACGTCGTCGATCAGGTCGTTGGGCAGCCGGAACTCCGGGATGCCGTAGCGCAGCACACCACCGAGGGCGTGGAAGGCCTCGAAGACGGTGACCGGGAAGCCCTCGGAGGCCAGCAGGTAGGCGTTGATGAGCCCGGATGGCCCGGATCCGACGATGGCCACCGGCGGCTTCGTCGCCGCGACCCACGGGTCGACGTGCGCAGCGAGCCTCGCGGCGTCGCCACCGGGGTTCACCAGCTTCTCGCGTTGCGGCAGGAACCACTCGAGCTGGCCGATGGCGATCGGCAGCTTGTTCTGGACGCACACGCCCTGGCACTGCAGCTCCTGCGGGCAGACCCGCCCGGTGACGTCGGGCAGTGGGTTGCAGGACTCGATGAGGGCCAGCGCCTCACGGAACCGGCCGTTGCCCACCAGCTCGATCATCTCCGGGATGTGGATCTGGACCGGGCAGCCGCCGGTCGGTTCCTTGCAGTCGGACAGGAAGATGCCCAACTCGCAGGGCTTGTCCGAGCACTGCTTGTCGCGCATGGCCTCCAGCCACACGAGCAGGTCGATGTCCCGGGCGGTGTAGCCCAGGTTCATGTAGCCGAGGTAGCCCTGATTGACCAGGCCGAAGTCGTGGGCGCGGTCATCGGCACCGCGCACGTACGGCGGGATGCTGTTCCCGGCGGGCCAGTCCACCGAGAGCCCGTCGAACATCGGGTACTTGTCCGAGAGGTGGGCGTCGATCGCGCGGACGAACATCCGCTTCTTGCCCAGGGGCAGGTTCCAGAGGAAGCGCATGAGCACCGTGCTGCTGTCGTCCTCACGCAGCAGCGTCGACCAGAGGGTCCTGGTGAACTCGGCCCCGAGTTCGGGCTGGCCGAACTCCCATGCCACGGCGGCCATTCCCTCGGAGATGAACAGCTCGCGGAAGGCCCGCGGCTCAGTGAGCAGCCGGCGCTTCAGGAGGTCCAACTGGTGGTTGAACGACTCCACCGACTCGGTGTGCTCCAGCCCTTCGACCTGCGTTCGGCTGTCCGCCAGCGTGGTGCTGGCCTCGACGTAGCGATGTACGTCGTCCGGCCCGCCGGGCTGCGTGGTGGACTGGTCAGTGGTCATCGGATGATCTCCGCATCGCAGGTGGCCTTCACACGCTCGATCCGCTTGGCGATCTCCGGAGTCACCTCGACCTTCTCAGCGGCCCCGGGGATCATCCTGGCGATCTGTTGGGCTGCCCCATCGACGACGATGGTCGCCTTCTCGAAGAACTGCGGCAGCTCCTGGTAGCAGGTGCCGCAGTCGTTGCACAGGGGCTCGTCGGCCGGGTCGAGGAAGATCGGCCCGGGGATGGTTCCCACGGACGTTGCGGATGCAGCGGGCGCGGGTGCACCGGTCGAGGCTGCTCCCGAGGATCCCAGGCCGGATCCGAACCCGCTGGGCATCGCGCCCCCGGCCGGCGCCCGGCTCGAGGTGGCCAGGTCGGACATGGCCCGCGCGATGTCGTCCAGGGAGGACTCGCGGGCTGCGGTGGCCTGCTCGTAGGAGGCCTTGAGCTCCTCGAGGTCCGCTCGGTGCAGCGCGGTGAGCTGCCCCTCGTGAACCCCGGACAGGTACTGCAGCGTCTGCCAGTAGCGCCGCCGGTCCTCGACAAGGGCCACGACGGAGTCCGAGCACGCCACCTTGATCAGTCGGCGTTCGGCGTCGGTGGCGTAGATGAAGGGCATGCGGTTGCCACGCTGCGCGACCGGCAGCTCCACGTACTCCTCGATCGGGACTGCGTCAGCCTCCTGCTCAGGATCGAGGCGGGAGAACTGCTTGGAGAACCGGACCTCGCCGAGGGCGAACACGGCCGGGGTCAGTGGCGTGGCCATCAGCTGGACCTGGCCGGAGTCGTCGACGTACTCCAGCGTGCTGGTCGTCCAGGTCTTGTCCACATCTGGGTTGCCATCCAGGGAGAACCAGTCGTGCAACGTGGAGCCGCGGCGCGGGTCGTGGACGAACAGCGGGTGCATCCGGCTCTCCACGGCCAGTCGGGCGCGGGCGTTCGACGAGGCCTCCGGGATCCCGTGCTCGGACCCGCACGGGGTGTAGACGTCCATCACTGCGGCCGCCGGGTACTCGATCATCTGCATCGTGGCGGCCATGAAGTGCCCGTGCATGGCAGTCGACGTGGCGCAGGCGAACACGTTCGGGTGGAACGACGCCAGCAGGCCCAGCTCCTTGCGCGACTCGTGCTTGCCGTGGTGCGCCCCGCCGAATCGGGCAAGGTCGGAGTCCTGCCCGGTGTAGCTCGAGGTCGAGGCCTGTCCGCCGGTGTTGGAGTACGCACCCGAGTTCAGCACGAGGGCCTTGATCGGGGTGTCGCTGGCCAGGACGCGCGACAGCGCGCCGAAGCCGATGTCGTAGGTGGCGCCGTCGCCACCGATCGTCATGACGGTCGGCAGGAGGTGCATCTCCTCGGGGGTGAACTGCTCCCAGGACAGCATCCGCAGCTCGAGCTCGTGGGCGTCGTCATCGTAGGCGTCGGCGAGCTCGAGCTCGGCCAGGCGCATGGCGCGCACGTCGGGGGCCGTCTGCGCCGAGATCCCCTCAAAGATCCCCTTCGCCAGCGGCGAGGAGTCCTGGAACAGGCTGTTGACCCACGGGTCCAGGTAGGAGTTGTACGGCATCGTCGAGGCGTAGACACTGCTGCAGCCGGTGGCGTTGGCGATCACGATCGGCGCCGGTCCGTTGCCGGTCGGGCCGCCCTCGTAGAGGTACAGCCGCTTCTCGAGGGTGGCCATGATCGACTCGATCCGGGCGATGCGCTGGTCGTCGGCGGGATCGTCGGTTGCCTGCAGGGCCTCGAGCTTGGCCTCCAGTCGCGCGGTCAGCGTCTCGAGCTGGCGCATGTGGGCGCGGCGACGCTCGTCGCCGACTGCATGGCTCGTGGCCATGACCAGGCGGATGGCCGTGACCTCACCACATCCGCGGCAGGCGCCGTGCCCGCCGGAGGTGGAGTAGAAGTTCGGACGCTCCAGCATGAGCCGCTTGAGCTCGCCGTCCTCGCCGATAGCTCCCTGCGAGAACCGCTTGGGGGTCTCGGGGAGGGCTGCGGAGAACTCGAAGCGCGCCTGCAGGTCCTCCAGCACGCTCTCGTCCTGGTCCAGGGGGGTCAGGGCGCCGGGTCCGCAGACCTCGATGCACTCCAGGCACCCGGTGCACTTCCACGGGTCGATCGTGGCTGCGAACAGACCGCCGGTGCCCGGAGTCGCCTTCTCCATCGAGTCGAAGAACGGCCGGGTGCGCGCCACGGGGTAGGCCGCCAGCTTCGTGACCATCGCGTTGAGGTTGCGCCGCAGGGAGGGGTTGTCGACGTCCAACGCAGCCACCGCTGCCGCGACCACCTCGGGGAAGGCGGGAGCAGCCTTGTCCGCGCGGTAGGCCTCGCGGACCTTCTCGGCGACCGGGTAGACGTTGCCGCGCAGGGCCTCGCGCTGTGGCTCGGTGACGTCGAGGTCCTTGATCGCTGCCAGAAGCAGGTCGTGGATCTCGTGGACGGTGTTGGGGATGGCCGCGTCCGGGCAGACCAGTGCGCACTCCATGCACCCGGTGCACACCTCGGCATGGAACTCCGGCACCGTGCGGCGGAACAGGCCCTTGTCCTTGGCCGATGCGGTGCCCGCCGGCATGAACAGCCCGGTGCCCGGCATCACGGGAGCCTCGCCGATGGTGCCCTCACGGAAGGGGCGTGCCACGAGGTCCTCGTAGTAGGCGGGGTCGAACAGGGCGCTCGCACCGGTCGAGCTGCCGCACATGTCCGCGGATGTCGAGATGCTGTGCAGGACCATGGCGGGGTTGGCCTCGTCGATCGCCAGGAAGGCTGGCGCGTCGTAGTCGACCTTGTGCGTGGCCGCGATGCCCTCGCGGATCACGGCCATGTTGCCCTCGACGACCTTCGTGCCCTTGCCGCCGAACTTCTTCGTGATCTGGGCCTGGACCTTGGCCAGGATCGCCTCCTGCGACGCGCCGGCCGACACCCGGTCGACGTGTCCGGCCACCGCGCCGATGAAGGCGATGCCCATCATGCGGGTCTCGAGGTCCGAGGTCGGGGCGTGCCGCTTGGCGACGCTGAAGGCATCGACGACCAGGAAGTTGATGGTGCGCTCCCGGATGGCCCGCCGGGCGTAGCGCGGCAGTTCGCGCCAGACGTCCTCGGGGCCGAGGTCGGACTGCAGGATGAACGTGCCACCCTGCACCAGGCCCTTGAGCGGGTTGGTGTGGATGAAGGCGCGGTGATCCGGGGAGATCACGACCTCGACGTCCTCGAGCTCGGCGTTGGTGATCAGGACCGGCTCGGGGCTCAGCGTGATGTAGTAGTTGGTCGGCGCGCCGCTCTTCTCCGAGCCGTACTTCGGCGCGGACTTGGAGTGCATCCCGAGCACGCCGGCCAGGATGTCGGTCAGCAGCTTCCCGGTCGCGATCGTGCCGTAGCCGCCCACGGAGTGGAACCGGATGCGCATCGCGGACTCGGGCAGCAGCACCGGGTTCGGCTGTGTCTGCAGCGCCATCATCTCGGTCTCCGGGTACGCCGCGCGCATGCGCTCCTGGAGGATCGCCATGGCAGGGGAGGCGTCGGTGCTGAAGAACTGGGAGCCCAGATAGACCAGCGGGGCGGAGTTGCCGTCGACCATGTTCTGGAACGCGGCGATGAGGTGGCGGGGCTGCACGTCGTGGCCACCGAGGCCGAAGATGGCCGTGGTCAGCCGGGGGGTCGCGGACAAGCCGGGGATCCCGTCGTACTGGACGGCGCCGTCAGGTCCGGGTTCGGCGTTGGCGCGGGCCTTGAACAGTGCCGAGGTGACGAGGCTGGTGAGCGCGGTCTGGTCCGAGCGTTCGAGGACCGTGACCGCCTTCGCCCCGGACAGCGCTGCGATCAGCTCAGCCTCGGGGAACGGCTGCAGGAGCTTGACCGAGACCACACCGACCTTCATGCCCTGCGCGCGCAGGTGGGGCAGGACCGCGCGGACGTCGTCGGTGATCGAGCCGAGGCCGACCATGATGTAGTCGGCGTCGTCGCAGTCGTAGGTGAGCACGGGGGAGTAGGAGCGCCCCGTGAGCTCGGAGTACTCGTCCATCGCCTGACGCACCAGGGCCGGCACGGCATTGGCGAAGTGCGTGCGGTGGTCGACTGCACCCGCCTGGAAGTCGGGCTGGTTCTGCACAGGCCCCGTGAGGCCGGGGTTGTTCACGTCGACGAGCGCGGGCACCATCTGGCGCGTGCCCTTCTCCAGGGAGTTCAGCCACTGGCGACGCCATTGGCCATGCAGCTCCTCGGGAACCCAGGCCAGGGTCTCGGCGATCAGGTCCCCTGCGTTGTCGGACTCGACCTTCTCGGAGTTCTGGGCAAGGTGTGCCTGCAGCTCGACGAGGTCGCCGGGGCGTAGGTCGTCGCGGTGCCGGTCGAGGTACTGGGTCAGCTGGGCGACACGACCCTTGGCGCCGAAGAGCAGGTCCTGGGCGACGGTCGGCGACTTGATCCGACCGGCGGGATCGCCGAGGTACTCGCGCAGCAGCTCCGGCTCGGGCATGAGCGCCTCGCTGAGCATGTGGCTGGTGGAGAACCCATCCATCGAGTTGGCCACGGGGATCAGCGAGAGGGCGGAGGTCCGGTAGGAGATCGCGGCGAGGTCAGCGGCCTCCTGGGGGTTCGAGCCGAACAGGATCGTGTAGCCGGCGGAGAGCAGGGCGTAGACATCGTCGTGCCCGGCCATGACGTTCAGCGAGTGCTTGGAGACCACGCGGGCGGCGACCTGGAGGACGAAGCCGCCGGTCTTCTTGCCGACTGTGACGTAGTGCGACTCCATCGCGTAGAGGATCCCCTGGCTGGAGGATGCGTTGGAGATGAACTGCCCGCCGGTCAGGGCTGCACCGAGCGCCCCGCTCTGTGCTGAGTGCTCGCCCTCGGGCTCGAAGAAGAACGGGTGCTTGCCCCACACGTTCACCCCGCCCTCAGCCCGGGCCGCCTCGAACAGCTCGGAGATCTCGGTGGACGGGGTGATCGGGTACCCGATGACGCCACCACAGACGTGGCTCATCACGTGGGCGATCGAGCCGTTGCCGTTGATGACGGTGGGAATACCCGGGAAGCGGGGCTGCTGGTCAGTCATGAGGCCAATCCGTGGCTGCGAGGGATGGGGCAGGGCAAGCCGGACCGACGGGCGACGAGGGCCCTGGCCGGAGCGGGGGAGTGGTCCGCCGGGGCAGCCGTGCAGCAGGCGGGAACAATCTCGTTCGCGCGCTGGTCCATGACACACCTCACATCGGGCGGGTGCCGCCAGAGTAACCCCGCGACCTGCCCCTCCCGTGTGACGATCGTCCCGACCTCGACCTCCCAAGGACCCCCAGGTGCACCTTCCGGCGCTGCGGGCCTGCGGCGAGTCCGTGGGCGCAGCTGGGGCCGGCCGCGGTGCTACTCCACGTCGCGACGGCGGAAGCTGATCCAGCTGAGCAGCCCGGCAACGATCACGAGGGCGGCCAGGGTGGCCAGGCCGCGGGTGTCGGAGATCACGATCGAACCCGGCGGCACGACGTTCTCGCCCTCATCCGGGCCGAGTGCGCCGTAGCCCTGCTGAGCCGCGTTGCGGTCGACCACCCAGGTGATCCCGCCGGAGAGCCACGCGGCGATGTTGGTCTGGACCAACCACTGCGACCCCCACGCCCAGACCCCCTGGACCACCGACTCCACGACGGCCACGAACCCGATCGAGGCCCCGATCGCCCATCCGGTGCTCCGGGTCAGCATCGCCACGGCGAACGACCCGGCGGCGGCCAGCGCTGCCAGGGGCAGCCATCTGAGGGCCAGCTCGCTGGCGTCCCCCAGGTTGGCCGGGGTCAGGCCCTCACCGAGTTGCGCGGCTGCGGTCACGTCCAGGTCGTGTGCGCCGGCGATCAGGGAGCCGAGCCCGAGGGCGATCAGGAGCAGAAGGCCCTGCACCAGCAGCGCCAGCACGACGACGACCAGCAGTCGCACGAGGAACACCCGTGTGCGCCGCGGTTCCCAGCTCAGCAGGAGGCCCATCGTCCGGGCGCCCCAGTCCGCACCCCCGGTGGTGGCCGCAAGCAGGAGGCAGACGAGGGCCCCGATGCCACCGGCGAAGGAGAGCAGACCCTGGAAGCTGTCCTGGTCGAACGGTCGGCGGTCCAGGTTCCACAGCGCGTTCTGCGCAGCATCCTGGGCAGTGGGCTGCCAGCAGAACTCGTCGATCTGGTCGGCACTCAGGGTCGGGTCATTGAGGCACTGCTCGTAGAACATCTGCTGCTCGGCGAGGAAGCTGTTCGCCGCCGCGTCGAGTTCGGTCTGCGTCACCCGTCCGGTCGAGAACCACATCAGGGCGCACACCCCGAGCACTGCGAGGACCGCCAGCAACGACATCCAGCGCATCGAGCGCCGGGACCGCGCCCGCAGCATCTCCGAGCGCAGCAGGGCACCGATCCCCGGAGCGGGGGTGGTGGGCGACTCGGTCGTGGTGGTCATGAGCCCGCCTCCGCGTGTCCGGTCAGATCCAGGAACGCCTGCTCGAGGTCGGGTCGCACGGGCGTGATCTCACTGGCCCACAGCCCCTGGGCCCCGAGCGCCGCGTTGACGGCAGCACCCGCGTCCGACGCGACGATCAGCTGGTCCGGTGCCGTCTGGGTCCCGGCGATGCCCTGGTCGAGGAGGACCGCGAGTGCGCGACCTGCCTCCGCGATCCGCAGGGCGAGCTGTGCCTGGGTGCCGGCCATGGCAAGCACCTGGCTGACCGGCCCTGAGGCGATGAGTCGACCGCGGCTGAGGATGGTCACCGCGTCGCACACGGCCTCGACCTCGGCCAGCAGATGGCTGGACAGGAACACCGTGGTGTGCCCGTCGGATCCCAGCCGCCGGACCAGCTCACGGACCTCCACCATGCCTGCCGGGTCCAGGCCGTTGGTGGGCTCGTCGAGGATGAGCAGCTCGGGTGATTTCAGCATGGCGGCGGCGATGGCCAGGCGTTGGCGCATGCCCAGCGAATAGCCCTTCACCCGGTCATCGGCGCGATCGGCCAGGCCGACCAGCTCGAGCATCTCCTGGACCCGGCTCCCGGGCAGCCCTGCCAGGGTCGCCAGGATCTGCAGGTTCCGCCGGCCCGAGAAGCTCGGGAACAGCTGCGGGGTCTCGACCAGGGCTCCCACGGAGCCGACCACTGCGGGAAGGCCACTGGGCACCTGGGCGCCCAGGACGTGCACCTGCCCGGCATCGGGGGCGACCAGCCCCAGCAGGATCCGGATCGTGGTCGTCTTGCCCGATCCGTTCGGGCCCAGGAAGCCGTGCACCCCGCCGCGTGGGACGGCCAGCGTCAGGTCGTCCACCGCGACAGTGCTGTGGCCCCGCACCCCCCCGTAGGCCTTGCGCACGTGCTCGAGTTCGATGACCATGGCGCGACAGTAGGCCCCCACCGCAACTCTGCGCCCGGGGCGCGCGGGCTCGCACGGGGCGGTGATTGACACTTCGTGAGGCGGGGCGAAGACTGGCGCGGCCGGGCAGGGAACCGGCGTTGTGCAGGCAGCGGGAGGGGTCGACATCGTGGTTGCTCAGGAACGGGTCGGATTCCGACCTCCGCTCACCACGATCCTGCCTGTCGCAGTCGTCCTCGTCCTGGTGGGGCTCATCTTCCCGTCCGACGGCATCTGGGGTTTCGTGCTCGTCTTCCTCACCGTCTTCGGGGTCCTGCGGATGCGCCAGCTGACGGTGCTCACCGATGAGCACGTCGAGGTGACCGTGGTGCGGACCCGACGGATCCCGTGGGCCGACATCGAGGGGTTCGAGGCTGGATCGGGGATGCGCGGTGGGACGATCGTCCACACGTCGGGCGGGGACGTTCATGCGATCTCCCCGTGCTCGTGGTGGGGCGGGCCGGCCAGCCCGTCTGACCTGGAGACCCTCGCCCGGATGCGGGCGTCCAGGGCCCGTCGCCGGTAGCCGACAGGGTCGGCTGGTCTCGGGGATCAGGTCGGGGAGTCGCGGAACAGCGCCTCAGCCCAGCGCTCGAGCATGGCCGGGGTGCTGGCGGCGATGATCACCTCGTGCACGGTCGTCGGCGTCGACTTGAGCACGGTCAGGGCGACTCGGGTGACCTCCTCCAGCGGCCACGGCCCACGGGCAAGGATCGCGGGGAGGGCCATCGATGTGGCTCCCCGGGCGTTGGCCGCCGCCACCGCGTGCCGGTAGGCCTCCGGCAGCGTGTGCTGGGGGCCAGATGGTCCTTGCCAGCGGGGTGCCACCACGGTCACAAGGCGGCCATCCTCGGCGGGCCGCGATCCGGCCAGGATGATCACAGCCGCTCCCGTGTCCTCGGGTCTGCCCAGCACCACCCGGATCCGCGGACTGCGCATGCACCCACGGTCGCACCAGGAGTCCGGGGGCGCAAGGCGCACGCCGAGCGCTGCGTGGCCCGTGGCACGAGCGCAGGGTCCAACGACTCTGGGACAGATCCACGCCGGGGCATACCCTCGGCAGACATGGGAACGCATCACATGTCTGCCGTGGACAGCGCCTGGCTGCGCATGGACCAGCCAGGCAACCTGCTCGTCGTCAACGCGGTCATGTGGTCCTCGCAGACCGCTGACTTCACCCAGTTCAAGCAGACCATCGAGGAGCGGATGATCAACCGGTTCCCTCGGTTCCGGCAGCATCCGGTCGCCTCACGGATCCCCCTGGGCCGTGCCGAGTGGGCCGACGACGAGGACTTCGATGCCGAGCGCCACTACCGATACGTGACGCTGGACGCTCCTGGGGACGAGGCGGCGCTGCAGGCGTACGTGAGCAGCCAGTCGGGGCTGCCCCTGGACCACGCACACCCCCTGTGGGAGATCCACTTCATCACTGGCTACCGGCAGGGCACAGCAGCCCTCTTCCGCCTCCATCACGCGATCGCTGATGGGATTGCGCTGACCCGGGTGATGCTCTCGCTGACCGATGACGGGCCCCAGGACGGCTTCGCCGAGGGGCGCGACCCCAGCTCGACGAGGAGTCTGCTCGATTCCGCGGGCTGGCTGGCTGGTCAGGGTGTCGGCCTGCTGCGCCATCCCACGCGGCTGGTGGGGCTGACGCGCACGGCGGTGCGCGACACCTCGCGGCTCGTGTACCTGGCCACGCTGCCGCCCAAGCCCCGCTCGGTCCTCAGCGGAGCGGTCGTTCCCACCAAGCTCGTCACCTGGAGCCCGCCGATTCCGCTGGCCGGGATCAAGGAAGTGGGCAGGTCGACCGGGACCACAGTGAACGACGTGCTGCTCACCGCGCTGGCCGGGGCGCTGGGCGACTACCTGGTGGAGCGGGACAGCGAACTGCCGACGATCCGGGTGATGGTGCCTGTGAACCTTCGTCCGATCGATGCCCAGCTGCCCCCCGAGCTCGGCAACGACTTCGGCTTCTACTTCGTCGACCTGCCCACGGCGCCGATGGATCCCGCGCAGCGGCTGGCCCGCATGCACCGGCAGATCGAGGACATCAAGGGCTCTCCCGAGGCAGTCGTGGCCTTCGGGGTGCTGGCCGGCCTGGGTGCCTCGCCCAAGGTGGTCGAGGACCTCGGGATCGCCTTCTTCAGCAGCAAGGCGGCCGGTGTCGTGACCAACGTCCCCGGACCCCGGGAGCCGGTGTTCCTGGCCGGCGCCAGGGTCGATGGCCTCGTGGGCTGGGTGCCGCGGGCCGGCGACATGGGTTTCGGGGTGTCGATCTTCTCCTACGCCGGGCAGGTCACCGTGGGCTTCTCCACAGACGCCAACCTGATCCCCGACCCACATCGCCTGCAGGAGCTGGTCCTCGGGGAGGTCGATGCGCTGCTGGCGCTGGCCGGGCGGACCGCTACTGCGTGATCCTGATCCGCAGGCGGCGGAACCCCTTGCCCTTGTTCTCCACCTTGACGACCTCGATCCCCCCGATCTGGCGGGTCGAGGCCACGTGGGTGCCGCCATCGGCCTGGGTGTCCAGCCCGACGATGTCCACGATCCGCACGATCTCGAGGTCGGCGGGCAGCAGGGTGGTGGCGGTGCGGATGATGTCGGGGATCGCGAAGGCCTCATCGCGGGGCAGGTTGCTGACCTCGATGGCCCGATCCGCCGACACCTCGACGGCGCACGCCTCGGCCACGGCCTCCTTGAAGCCGGGTGGCACCTCGGGCAGGTTGAAGTCCATGCGGGCCTGGAACGGCTCCATGTTCCCGCCGGTGACCAGCGCGCCGAAGTCGCGGAACACCACGCCGCTGAGCAGGTGAAGCCCGGAGTGCGTGCGCATGAGGGCCGTTCGGCGCTCGTCCTCGATGGCACCGCGCACGGGTGTGCCGACGGGTGGCACCGGGTCCTCGTCCTGGGGCACCAACCGTGCATCGTCGCCACGCCGGCATCCGACGATCCGGGTCTGGACCCCGCCCCAGAGCAGCACTCCGTGGTCCGGGGGCTGGCCGCCCCCGCCCGGGTAGAACGCTGACCGGTCCAGGACGATCCCGTCCGGGTCCACGTCGAGGACGACTGCATCCCACTCGCGCAGCGTCGCGTCAGCCAGGTCGAGGCGTTCGGTTCGTCCAGCGTGATCAGCACCCATGGCAGCGACAATAGCGGCGCTGTCCGCCGCCCGGGGTCCTCTCAGAACGGGTGGTGCGGGTGCTCTCCCGAGCGCCCCTGGAAGGACAGGATCTTCGGGTTGAGCACCACGCCTGACCGGATCTCGATGGCCGACCGGATCGTCTGGTCCTGGTCCCACGCCTGCGGTCCGCCCATGACCGTGCCCAGGAAGGGGATGAGGGCCTCGCTGATGCCCCATGTCGCGCTGTTCCACAGGTAGGTCGGGCTGTGGTCGACCCCGTAGTAGGACACGCCATCGCCCACTGTCAGCATCGGGTCCTCGAAGCTGGTCGGCTGGGCGAAGTCGAAGCCCATCGCCTCGTCGCACGACACATCCACGATCAGGGTGCCCGGCTTCAACTCGGTGAGGTCCTCGCCGACCAGGAACATCATCGGGGAGTCGGTGTCCTGGAACACGCAGTTGACGATGATGTCGTGCTCGGCGAGGAACTGCGCCGCGGGCACCGGGTCCGAGGCCGTCTCGACCTGGATCCGGCTCCGGTCGTCCTCGGTCCGGAACATGTGGGACATCACCACCGAGTGCATGGGGGAGGCCACAGCTGTGACGTCCCGCATCGTCAGCACGGTCACGTCGTGGATCCCGAGTCCCCGCAGCGCGGTGATGGCTCCGCGGGCGGTGTTGCCGAACCCCAGGACGGCGGCGCGCAGCTGCCTGCCGTAGTGCCCGGTGGAGCCCGACAGCGTCAGGGCGTGGAGCACTGAGCAGTAGCCTGCGAGCTCGTTGTTCTGGTGGAAGACATGCACCACGAAGTCCCCCGAGGGGGTCATGTGGTTCATCGCCTCCCAGGCGATCAGGGTCAGGCGCTTGTCGATGGCAATCTGCGTGAGGTCCGGGTCCTGCACCGCGTGCGGCCAACCCCAGAGCGTCTGACCCTCGTGCAGGCTGTGCAGGTCGTGCAGGGTGGGCTTGGGCAGGAGCACCACGTCGCTTGCCGCGATGACCTCCTCGCGCGGGAGCAGGCGGGCGACGTACTCGGCCAGGTGCTCATCGGAGACCCCGTAGTGCTCCCCGTACCCGCGCTCCAGGACGATGCGGGCCAGGAGGTCCGGCTCAATCCGATCGAAGTGCTGCGGGTGGATCGGCAGCCGGAACTCGTTCTCCTTGCTCGAGGTCGACAGCACTCCGAGTCTGAGCTCCTCCATGGCGGTCGTACCCCTCCGTCGTCGGTGCGACCCATGACGTCGTCATTGGCCGTGGTCACGACAATGCCACTGCGGGACACCGCATGGCCAACTGCACAGATCCTTCCCGCCCTCTGGGGCCCTGTGATCCTGGCGATCGTCGCGGGATCTGTCACTCAGTTGCGCTGAGGTGGCAGCTTGCTCTGGATCCAGGCCACGAAGTCACTGCTGCTGCGGGTCTGCATCCACAGCCGCCCGGGGCCGGTGAAGTCGGTGACAAGTCCCTCCCCGCCCAGAATGGTCGACTTCCAGCTGCCGGCCTTGCGCACCGAGTACTGCACGGAGTCGTCGAAGGCCACCACATGGCCGGTGTCCAACGTCATCTTCTCGCCCGCAGCGAGGGTGTGGGACAGGATCGCGCCGTAGGCGGACAGGAGCAGGTCGCCCGAGCCCGTGCAGCGCAGCAGGATCAGGCCCTCACCGCTGAAGAAGCTCCTGCCTCCACCCCATGTGGAGTCCACGTCCACCGTGGGATCTGAGGCCACCCACGATCCGGACTGCACCAACAACGAGCCGGTCGGGTGGAGGGTCACGAGACTCATGTCGCCGGGCAGGGCGGCGGCCACGGCCACCACCCCGCCGCTTGCGGAGGTGAAGTCGTTGACGAAGAAGCTCTCGCCTCCCAAGCTGCGCCTGAGGCCCTTCATGAAGCCGCCCTGCGTCGACGTGGCGATGCTGACATCCCCTCGTGTCATCGCCATCGCCCCCGCTTCGGCGCGCACCCTTCCGCCTGCGGGAAGGGTGATCTCCCCGAAGGCGAAGGCCGGGCCTGAACTGATCTCCACCTGCATGGGGACTCCCTGTCATTCCTCGAGGACCATGCCGTCGGACAGACGGCATGTGGAGCGCCGGAACCTTGGGGATCGAGGCTATGCGGCCCGGGGGAGCTTCGCTCGGCATGGCTACGTAGACCGAGGATCAGACCATCTGAACGACGTTGTCGAGGCGGTGCTAGAGTGCCCGAATGGAGTGTGCTGACTCCATCCGAGGAAGGGACTGACCATGCCAGGCAGGCGACGTGAGGAGCGGCGCGAGGAGCGCCAGACCTTTGGTGTGCGCGGCGACGCTGTGCGCTTCCAGATGCGCGAGAAGCTGATGTCGATCGGTGATGACTCGTGGATCGAGGACAGCAATGGGCGCAAGGCCTTCAAGGTCAACGGCAAGGCCCTGCGGGTCCGCAGCACGCTGATCCTCGAGGACCCCTCGGGCCGCGAGCTGTACAAGATCCAGGACCGTCCCGTTCGGGTGCGCGACGTGATGGAGATCGAGGATGCCAGCGGTGGCACCGCCGCCACTGTCAAGAAGGCGATGATCACCCCGCTGCGCGAGAGGTTCAGCGTCTCGGTCCCAGGCGGAGCCGACATGGACATCCAGGGCAACATCGTCGACCACGAGTACGAGATCACCCAGGGCGGATCGAAGATCGCCGAGGTGTCCAAGAAGTGGTTCCGGGTCCGCGATACGTACGGCGTCGAGGTCGCACCGGGGCAGAACGAGGCGCTGGTCCTGGCGATGACAGTGTGTGTCGACCAGATCTCGCACTGATCGGTGGCCCACAGGCCCGGGCCGGCTGGCCCCATTGCGCAATGAAGGCTGTCGCCGCCACGACCCCGCGGTCTCGAGGCGACTAATCTGTCCGTGGCGGGCTCGCCACAGGGTTCGACCATGGAGGGAACTCAATGTCCGGTCAGTACAGGCGGTTGTTGTCGGCGCGATCCACCCTGGGTGTTCCGGTGCAGGCCGGCGTCCTGGCCGGGACCACCGTCGTCGGCCGGACGTTCAGCCGTGGCTTGATGCCGCGCACCACCTCCGACCAGGCCATCATCACCGGTGTCTCCTCTGCTGTGAACTACGGACTGACCGCGACGTCGCAGTCGGTCATCCAGCGGGCGGCGTTCAAGCTCGCCGGGCAGGGGCCGGACAATGCCGAGCGACGCATGACCAGGCGCGGGATCGTGTTGGCGGCCGATGTGGCGGCGATCGCCGTCGGTGCCGCGGCGCAGGTCCTGCTCAAACAGCGCAAGGACGAGCCGATCGCGCGGGCGTGGGGCCGTTCAGCGGCCTGGCGGCTCGCTGTGGGCGGCGTGGCTGGGGGCATCATCGTGACATCCGAGATGGCCCTCGAAGCGCTCGCCGGCGAGGATCGGACCTGGGTCCGCAACCTGCCGATCGCCCTGCCGGTAGGCGGCGCCCTGGCTGCCTGGCAGTACAACCGCCTGCGCACGCGGATGCGCGCCGAGGGAGTCACCCACGACGCCGAGGGCGTGTCGTTGGCCGACAGCCAGTCCGTGGCGGTCGGGAAGTCCGTGGGCATCGGCGCAGTGGTGTCCGTCGGGTTGTTCGGTGCCGCCTACGGGGAGAAGCTGTTCGCGCACGGGGTCGGCTCGCTGGTCACAGCAGTCAGCCCGCGCGCGGAGCTGATCGGCCGGCCGATCGGTCACCTGAGCGCACTGGGCATCCTCGGGCTGGTCGGGATCAAGGGCATTCAGTACGTGTTCCACCAGGCCGAGAGCTCCGGTGACGCAGTCGAGGTCGCCTACTCGGCGGCTCCGACGTCGGAGTTCGTCAGCGGTGGTCCGCGCAGCGCCGTGTCGCCGGACACGATCGGCCGAGAGGGCCGGCGGTTCGTGAACATGGCGCTCACGGCGCAGGAGATCGAAGCCGTGATGGGCGGTCCCGCGAAGTCCCCGATCCGCGTGTTCGTGGGCCTGGAGACCAGGAACACGACCAGCGAGCGTGCCGACCTGGCGATGCAGGAGCTCGAGGCGCTGGGTGCCTTCGAGCGTGCACACATCGTGTTCATGTCGCCCACGGGTACCGGATACCTGAACTATGTGACGGCAGAGTCGTTGGAGTTCCTGACCCGCGGCGATGTGGCCCTGGTGGCGATGCAGTACTCGCTGCGGCCCTCGCCACTGTCACTGTTCCGCGTCGGCATCGGCATCGACCAGAACAACGCGTTCCTGCATGCCTTGAAGTGGCGGCTCGAGGCGATCCCGGCGGAGAAGCGGCCCCAGCTGCACATCTTCGGCGAGAGCCTGGGCGCCCAGACCTCGGAGGACATCTTCGCCGAGGAGGGGACCGAGGGCCTGCACCGCGTCGGTATCGATCGTGGCCTGTTCCTCGGCACGCCGGCGGCCACGAAGTTCCGCCAGAGGTGGTTGTCCGATCCGGCCGCGATGGATCCGGACGGCGAGATCGTCGAGGTTGACAACTATGGGGAGTTCCTGGCCCTGCCAGCCGACGTGCGGGAGCGCGCGCGCTACTTCTTCCTGACCCACCACAACGACTCCATGCCCAAGTTCTGGTTCCCGCTTGCGGTGCAGGCACCGGCCTGGATGGGTCCCGCCGACACGCGTGAGCCTGGGGTCCCCAAGGAGACCGCGTGGCGCCCCTACATCACGTTCCTCATCACGTTCATCGACGTGAAGAACGCCATGAACGTGATCCCCGGGCAATTCGTGGCCAACGGGCACGACTACCGCGCCGACCTGGCCCGCTTCACGTCGTTGGCCTACGGCCTGCCCGCCGACGACGCCATGGTGGACACCCTCAACGAGGTCCTGGCCAGGCGCGAGCTGGAGTGGGCAGAGCGCAGGGTGATCGACCAGCAGTTCGCCGACGCCCAGGCGGCGGTCGACGACCAGTTGGCCAAGTGGGGTGCCACGCAGAACGTGGACCGGGACACCGCCAGCGCGCCCAGCGCACCCGTCGAGTCCGCTCAGCCGACGTCGTCCTGAAGCTGGGCCGCACGGCCGGCGGCATCCAGGAGCACCGATCGCAGACGGTCGGTGCTCCGCGCGAACACGGCCATCACCTCATCCACCGTCACCCCGGCACCCACCTCGGCCCCGGCATCGACATCGGTCACGAGAGCCATGCACGCGTAGCACATGCCGAGCTCCCTGGCCAGGACGGCCTCGGGGTGACCGGTCATGTTCACGATCGCCCAGCCCTGCTTCTGGAAGAACATCGACTCCGCGCGTGTGGAGAACCGGGGACCCTCGATCACCACCATCGCGCCCCCGTCCTCGGCCTCCCACCCGGCAGCCGCGGCGGCGTCCAGGAGGACGGCTCGCATCTCCGAGCAGTACGGATCAGCGAAGGAGGCGTGCACCGGCCCGGAGTCGCCGAAGTCGTCGTGGAAGGTCTGTGCGCGGTTCCTGGTCCAGTCGACGAGCTGATCGGGGACAACGAGGTCGCCGGGGCCGAGCCCAGGCGAAAGCCCACCGACAGCGGCTGGTGCGAGCACGCGTACGACCCCCAGGCTGTGCAGGGCCCAGACATTGGCGCGGTAGTTGATCTGGTGCGGCGGGATGTGATGGTCGGTCCCGTGCCGGGCGAGGAAGGCCACGGGATGCCCGTCGACCTCAGCGATCGTGATCGGGCTGGAGGGGTCGCCGTACGGCGTCTCCACCAGCACCTCACGTGCGTCGGGGAACATCGAGTACAGACCCGATCCGCCGATGATCCCCACCGACACGGACGTTCGATCCACAGCAGCCTCCCCTGATCCGAGCACGTGCCCTGAGCCTAGGCGGGGCCCACCCCCCGATGCTGGGGCTGGCTTGCGGCGTGCTGTGCCAGACGACAAGAATCTGATTCCCCGGGATCCCCTCCTGGACCGTCGTAGAGAGGCACCCATGACATCTGGCCAGGGACCCGTCGTGGTCGCCAGGGATGAAGCCGCTGGAGACCAGTGGTGGAAATCTGCGGTCGTCTACCAGATCTACCCCCGGTCCTTCGCGGACTCAGATGGCGACGGGGTCGGGGACCTGCGCGGGATCATCGGCA
This sequence comes from uncultured Actinomycetes bacterium, assembly GCA_963697345.1. Classification (GTDB taxonomy): domain Bacteria; phylum Actinomycetota; class Actinomycetes; order S36-B12; family CAIYMF01; genus Prado023. The sequence goes on from CAVONS010000002.1 coordinate 65,380, forward strand.
AGCTGGACTACTTGGCGACGCTGGGCGTCGACGTCCTCTGGCTGTCGCCGATCTACCGATCGCCGCAGGATGACAACGGGTACGACATCAGCGACTACGAGGATGTTGACCCGACGTTCGGCACCCTGGCCGACCTGGACGAGCTCATCGCGGGCCTGCACGCCCGCGGCATGCGCATCGTGATGGACCTGGTGGTCAACCACACCAGTGATGAACACCCCTGGTTCGTGGAGAGCCGGTCCAGCCGGGACAACCCGAAGCGCGACTGGTACTGGTGGCGCCCCGCTCGACCCGGCCACGAGCCGGGGACCCCCGGCGCCGAGCCGACCAACTGGACATCGTTCTTCTCCGGGCCGGCCTGGGAGTACGACGCGGTCACTGACGAGTACTACCTGCACATCTTCACCCGGAAGCAGCCCGACCTGAACTGGGAGAACCCCGAGGTCCGGTACGCGGTCTACGCCATGATGAATCGCTGGCTGGATCGCGGCGTCGACGGCTTCCGGATGGATGTCATCAACTTCATCTCCAAGGATGTCGGGCCCGACGGTTCGCTTCCCGACGACATCACCGACGACCTGACCGTCTACACCCTCGGCGGGCGCTACTTCCTCAACGGGCCGCGAGTGCACGAGTACCTGAGGGAGATGAACGCCGAGGTCCTGGCCGGTCGGAACCTGATCACGGTGGCTGAGACCCCCGGCGTGACGGTCCAGGATGCCCGCACCTACACCGACCCGGCCAACCGCGAGGTCGACATGGTGTTCACCTTCGAGCACGTGGATCTCGATGCGGCCCCCGGCGGCGCCAAGTGGGACATCATCCCCCTGCCCCTGACGGTGCTGAAGGCCACCCTCTCGCGGTGGCAGGACGGCCTGGCCGAGGTCGGCTGGAACTCGCTGTACTGGGACAACCATGACCAGCCGCGTGCGGTCTCCCGCTTCGGTGACGACGGGGTGCACCGAGTGGCCAGTGCCAAGGCCCTGGGATCCATCCTGCACCTCATGCGCGGCACGCCCTACATCTACCAGGGCGAGGAGTTCGGCATGACCAACACGCCCTTCACCTCGCTGGATGAGTACCGCGACGTCGAGTCGCTGAACTGGGCCGCCCAGGCTGCGGCTCAGGGCAGAACCCCAGGAGGAGATCCTGGCTGCACTGGCCGTCAAGTCCCGCGACAACGCCCGCACGCCGGTGGCCTGGAACGACGGGCCGAACGCGGGCTTCACCACGGGCGAGCCGTGGATCGGCCTGAACCCCAACTACGTCGAGGTGAACGCTGAGGCAGCGCTGGCCGACCCGGACTCGGTCTTCCATCACTACCGGCAGCTCATCGCCCTGCGGCACTCCCACGACGTGGTCGTGCACGGGGACTACCGCCTGCTGCTGCCCGACGACGAGCAGGTGTTCGCCTACGTGCGGACGCTCGAGGACCAGCGGATGTTGGTGATCGTCAACATGTCCGGGCAGCCGGTGGACGTGGACCTCGGCCCCGATGCAACGCTGCTCGACGGGCGCGTGCTGCTGGCTGCTGGCGGCCGGGGCCACGGCTCGACCCTTGCCCCGTGGGAGTCACGTGTCGTGCTGTCCGGCGGCGTCACCCCGTGACTGCTGCCCGGGCGGCAGGGCGGGTCGTCACGTCACGAGGTGGAGCTCGAGATCGGCTCGGATCTGAACGTGCCGGATCAGGAAGGCTCGCTCGTCGAAGCGCTTCCGGCGCAGCCACGCGGTGACTTCGTCGTTGCACTTGCTGGCGTTGCACGACCGGCAGGCAGGCACCACGTTGGCGAGGGTGTACCGCCCGCCCCGGGAGATGGGCAGGACGCAATCGCGTTGGAGCGGTGGGCCGGTAACGCCGCAGTAGGCGCACCCTGCCCATGCATCCTGCAACGCTGTCCATTGGGTGTCGGTCAAGTCGTGAGCGACCCGCGCCATGCGGCGCTGACGGCGCCGGGCAGCGCGGACCTTGCGACTGCCGCCCACCGCCATGTGGGCAGCCTAGGACCGCAACCCATGGCACGGTGGGACTTCGTGGCCCGCCCCCTGCGGGTCACGACTGGTACACCCTTCCCCCGCGATTCGACCAGCTCGGAGTCGCCTGGCCAGGACGTGACGCTCCTCCCCGCGATGCCTCACTGCCGGAGGGCTCGAGCAGCGGCAGTCTGCACGCGAGGATTCGGGTCGCCCAGTAGCTCTTCCATGGCCTCCAGTGAGGCATCCGACGTCGGCTTCCGAGCCGCCACGACCTTCGCAGCCATCTCCCGGACCCGCCAGTGCTCATCCGAGCATGCCGCCACCACGGCGTGCTCAGCCTCAGGATCCCAGACATACAGGAAGGCCCGCAGAGCCCAGGTTCGGGGCCAGTAGCCGTCCGGACCTCCCTCGCGGCCAGCCAACACGCCCGGTGCCGAGTCGCCCCCCAGCACCCACAACAGGTCTGCGTCGGCCCGTGCGCCGGCGAGAACGCCCACACACTTGCGAACAACCGTCAGGCTGCCGTCGCGCGCAGCGGCCAACGTCACCCGATGTCGTGGTGTCGATTCCTGGACCATGACGCCACTGTGCCATCACGGCCAACGCGAGGACGGGCATGTCCCACACCTGGCGATCGTTCCTGCGCGCGCATTCGTCCCGCGCCGAAGAACCGCGTCCATCCACCGCGAGTCGCGCAGGTTGGCAGGCTTCATCGCCCACTATGACGCGGCAGTTTGCAGGACTGGACCCGGGCGTACCGACAGCGGGTGAGGTTGGCGTCCTGCCCAAGGGGTACCGGCTATCGCCGGACCGACACACCGGGGGACTCGGTGGCAGCACGTGCCGGCGCCGAGTGCGCGAAGCCCCATGACGTGGCGGCGATGATCGCCCCGAGACCGATCTCCAGCGGGGGGCTCACTGACGAGCCCTCTGGGGTCACGATCATCACCGGCAGGATGGCGAGGTAGTACAGGGCCCAACCCAGCGGCGCCCACCGCAGCCAACCAGGCATGACGCCAGCCCGTGCGATGGCAATCCCCGCGATCAGCCCGCCGATCAGTTGGCCGAGCCCGCCGATCGCGTAGAAGGGGTTGTCCTCCTCGCTCAGGTTCGACACGAGCTGCACCGTGGCACCCAGAGCGATCGACGCCGTCCCGATGATCCACAGGACCAGGCCGACGCGGCCGACCCTGCTCGGGCCGGCGGCGCCGGTGCGGAGCATGCCCACGAGAAGGGCCGTGACGCACGAGAAGGCCACCGCGCTCACGAGCGAGTCCGTGACGTGACCCACCTCCCCGGTCAACTGCATGACGGCCTGAGCCATGAAGAGGGCGCCACCCAGGGTGCCGAGCAACCCCGTCGTTCGTGCAATGCGGGTCGTGTCCATCGTGAAGACCTCCGTTTCGTTGGGAATGCCGTTCGAGGTCAGCGTGCGCCGTCGGCGAGCGCGGCACATCCGTGTGACCACGGTTCTGGCACTGGGTGATTCCACGGAGGCCCTTCCTGCCCGTGCGCCCCTACCATGCCGACATGACCCGCCTGCGGTGGTCCGCCTACTTGGTCACCGCGGCTGCCATCGCCGTGGACCTGCTCTGCTGGGTGTGGACCCTGAACTGGTTGGGCGACGAATGGGCCATGTATGTGGCTATCGGGACGCTGCTCGTGGCTCCGGTGATCGCGCTCGGAGTGCTGGTCGCCACGCGGCGGCCGGACAACCCAGTCGGGCTGCTGCTGACCCTGGCCGGCTCGGTCCCGCTCGTCGTCGTGCTGTTGCCTCTCATCGCGGCCGAGGTGCACGTCGAGGCGCCGGGTGCCCTTCCTGTCAGCGCCCTGCTGGTTGCCGCCCAGCAGGGTGCCTGGATGTGGCTCTACGTGCCAGGCGCCCTGCTCATGTTGGTCTTCCCGGACGGGCGGTTGCTCACCCCACGCTGGCGGTGGATCGCCGGTGGGTTGCTGGTGGTTCCGATCGTGTTCATGGTCCCCGCCCTGCCAGCGGGTGCACTCCCAGCCCCCTACGAGGCGGTGTCGCGTGAGGCAGTGCCTCAGCCACCTGAGTGGGTTGGTGTCGTGGGGTTGGCGCTGCTCCCCATCTTCCTCGTGCTGCTGGTCTCCAGCGCGGTGTCCATGGTTCTGCGGCGGCGGCGCAGCACGGATCCCACGGTCCGCGCCCAACTGCGATGGTTCGGCCTCGGGGCGGTCTTCCTGCCGGGAGCCCTACTGCTGTGCTGGCTGTCCTACCTGCTGTTCGACACCGCCGACCTGGGGTTCCTTGTCATAGCTCTGACCCCACTGGCCCTTGCCGCCGCCACGGCTGTGGCCCTGCTCCGCCACGACCTGTATGACGTCGACCGAGCCCTCAGCAACGCCGTCACCTACACGCTCCTCAGCGCGGTGCTGCTCGCGATCTTCACAGTGGTCGACGTCGGGATCGGCCTGCTACTGGGTCAGGGGTCGGCCCCTGCAGCAGCGATCGCGACGGCGGTCGGAGCACTGGCGCTGATGCCGGTGCGATCACGCCTCCAGGGCATCGTCGCCCGGCGGATCGACCCGCAGCGCTCGGCAGCCATCTCGGCCGTCACGGATCTGCGCGCCCGGATCGATGCCGGTAGCGCCCAGCCCGAGGAACTCGAAGGCGTGCTTCGTGGCACCCTTGCTGACCCGGGCCTGCGCGTGGGGTTTGGGGTCCCCGGCCGCCCGGGCTACGTCGACACACGCGGTGAGCGGGTCGAAGTCGGCCGCGGGACGCCAGTGGAACTGGGTACCGATGCGGTCGGGGTCCTGGTGCCCGACTCCGGCACTGCCTCGAAGGAACTTCTGCGTGAGCTTGCGGGTGAGATCGCGTGGCTGGTCGATGTCATCCGGTTGCGCCATGAGCTCGCAGACGCGGTGCAGCAGGTGGGCGAGTCGCGACAGCGCCTTCTGCACGCCGGCTATGAGGAGCGTCGTCGGCTGCAGCGTGACCTGCACGACGGCGCTCAGCAGCGCCTGGTGTCCCTGGGGATGGCACTGCGGCTCGCCCAGCGGCACCTCGGCCCGGGCAACGAGGAACTCGTCGGGTTGCTCGACCAAGCCGTGGCCGAGCTCGGCACCTCTGTCGCCGAGCTGCGTGCGCTGTCCCATGGCCTGCGCCCGACGACGGTTGGTGGCGGCCTGGCACCAGCCCTGCGGGCGCTGGCGACTTCTGTGCCCATCGCGGTGGACCTGGACCTGAACTGCGACGACGTCCCCGAGGAGGTCGCCACAACCGCGTACTACGTGGCAAGCGAGGCGTTGGCCAACACCGTGAAGCACTCTCGTGCCGGATACGTCGAGATCGTGGCCCAGCGCAGTGACGGGGCCCTGGACGTGAGCGTGCGAGACGACGGACAAGGTGGCGCCGACCTGCTGCAGGGATCTGGTCTGCGCGGCCTAGCCGACCGGGTGGAGGCAGCTGGAGGTCGCCTCCAGGTGGAGAGCTCCCAGGCCCAGGGGACAACGGTCCGGGCGGTGATCCCGTGCGCATAGTGATCGCGGAGGACGCCGTACTGTTCCGGGAGGGACTCGCCAGGGTGCTCGAGGATGCCGGGCACGAAGTCGTGGCTCGGGTCGGGGACGCCGAGGCCTTCGTCGCGTCGGTGCACAAGTACCGCCCGGACCTCGTGGTCGTCGACATCGAGATGCCTCCCCACGCCGGTGATGATGGGGCGCGGGCCGCACGCGGCCTGCGCGACGACTTCCCGGAGCTGGCCATCGTGCTGCTCTCCGCGCATGTGGAGACGCGGCATTCGGTTGAGCTCGTGCGCGCCGGACGGTTCGGCTACCTGCTCAAGGATCGCGTGCTCGACGTGGATGACTTCCTCGACGCACTACGAAGAGTCGGAGCCGGCGGCACTGCCCTGGACCCGGAGATCGTCACTGAACTGATCGGCCCCCGCCAACCCAGAGATCCTCTCGCCCTGCTGACACCGCGCGAGCGAGAGGTGCTCTCGCTGATGGCCGAGGGCCGGACGAACCGCGGGATAGCACGTCGGCTCTGGCTGACCGACCGGACCGTCGAGACCCACGTCGCAAACGTCATCAACAAGCTCGGGCTGCACTCCGACGAGGAGGACAACCGCCGGGTCCTTGCGGTCCTGGCCTATCTGGCGGGCCGGGCCACGCCGAGTTGAGCTCGCGGCTCAAGCCAGCGCCCGCAGGTCGCTGGTGCGCACCGCGACCACCGCAACGGCGTGCGCGTCGCGCGCGCCTTCGGGCGGTGGACACCTCGTCTACTGACGCCCGACGCTCAACCACACCTCCTCGACGTGGTCCAGTTCGATCCCCGCCGAGCTGCGGACTGCGTCCCTCAACGGGAGGAAGTAGTTGCCTTCCCTGGGGAACAGCGCCGTGGTGAACTCGATCTCGCCGATGCGCACCACCACGGGCACCTGCCCCCAGTACTCACGACCCTTGGCGGCGAACTTGATGTCCGCACTTTCCTCCGCCGGGATGGCCACGAAGTAGAAGGGCGCAGGCCCCCGCCACTCGACGACCGGCCCTTCGAACTGGAAATCCCACTCCCGCACACGGCGAGTATGGCCCAGTGGAGCCGAGATGCCTACCGCCCTGACAGCCCGCCCAAGAGGGCGAGATCTGGTCGCAGCAGAGACCTGGGAAGAGTCACGAAGGCACCGGGCGGATGTGACGATGAGGACCATGAGCGCCCCAGGCCAAGGACCAGACTCCGCGCTGCCCGACTCTGTTCGGGGCGCCATCGCCGAACACACGGGCGAGGTTGTCCGGGTCAGCGCGGCCACCGCAGGCTTCACCCCTGGGGTGAAGTACCTGGCCGAGACCAGGGATGGCGGCTTCTACTTCATCAAGAGCGCACCCGCTGACACCTGGATGGGGCGCGACTACGAGGTTGAAGCCAACGCGCACCGCTGGCTGCCGGCGACCGCCAGTGGCTCGCTTCTCTTGGCTCATCTGACGGTCGGTGGCTACCAGACGCTCATCTTCCGGGGAGTTCGGGACCGGAGCCCGGGAGCCAGAATCTGGGCGGACGAACGGGAGGTCGCTGACGCCCTGCGCGGTCTGAGGCGCACCTATTGCGGCCTCGACGAGGCGGCACCGTTGGACCTGCCGAGCAGTGTCACCACCTTCTGGCCAGGGCTGACCTTCTGGCGGGACTGCGCCAGCGGCTCCACCACCGCGCCTGACGGCATCTCCGGGGAAGCAGGATCAGCACTCGCGGACATGGAAGGACATGCCGTCGCCGTGCTGTCGAGGTCCGGATGGTCGTCGGAGGTCTCGCACGAGGACCTGCGACGCGACCAGTTCCTCATCGAGGAGGATGGCACGGCGACCGTCATCGACTGGTCCTTCGTGACCCGGACCCCACGCATCGTGGATGCCGTGACGCTGGGGGTGAGCGTAGGTGTCGCCGGACTTGATGCGGAGATGGTGCTGAACCCTGCTGGGCCGTTCGAGGCCTACGACGCCGACGACATCAACGTCGTCCTGGCCGCTCTCGCCGGGTACTTCTTCCGTGCGGCACGAGTCACTGAAGGCAAGCCCGCACGGCTCTGCGCCGGGCAACTCAAGCACGGGGAGGCGTGCACCCGCTGGCTCGGTACGAGGCTCACGTGACCACATGATCCATCGTCGCCGTCGGGTACGGGGCCACGGTGCGGAACAAGCGCCTTCGCCACCGGACCGCGACTGAGCATCGGCGTCGGGCATTCCGGCACGGCAACCATGCTGGAACGCCGTGATCGGCTGCCACGGTCGTGGCCCCCGCCGACGTGACAGACTCGCCGTCATGAGGGGGCCGTTACGCCGGGGAAGGTTCGGGCGAGCCCTACCGAGCGCGCCTGCGGACGTCGCCGACCCCCCGCCGACCGCAGCCCCGGCGGGCTGGTACCCCGACCCAGCGACCCCTGGCCAGTTGCGATGGTGGGACGGGACGTCCTGGCAGCACTGGCGTCATCCGATCCCCCCGCGTCGTGGCCGAGGAGCCGCGGCCCGGGGGGCCTGGACCATCGTCGCCATCCTGGTCGGCGGCCTCTGGTGGCTGATCTCGATCGTGGCCCTCCTGCTCGAGGACCTGGAGTACGACGGCCCAGCGCGCACCGATCCCGTCAAGGTCGCGGGCGCTGCCGGCTTCTTCGCCATTCCGGTGATCGTCGCCCTTGTGATCGCGGCGATCTGGCTCCTGCCGGCGCGCCGGCGGCGAGCCGAGCCCGGCTGACGGGCCAGAACGCCACGTCTGGGAGACATCCGCTTGGCCCTCCTGGCGGTCGGGCGTGAGGTCGGCCGCCAGGCCACGCCAGCTGGTGGGCGCGCGCTACACTGTGGGAATATCTTGATGTCAAGATAAAGGGGGCCGGCAGTCTCGCGATCGTCCCGTCGAGTGGGACGACAACTACCCGGGCATGATCGCTTCTGCACCCACGACAACCACGGCAATCGCCCGGAGTTCGTCCAACCGTCGAGCTCCACTCAGTCGATCGGGTCACGCACGATGGGGCAGGTCATGCAGTGCCCCCCGCCGCGGCCGCGGCCCAGTTCCGCACCGCGGATCTCCAGGACCTCGATCCCCTCCTTGCGCAGCATGCTGTTCGTGTAGGTGTTGCGGTCGTAGGCGAACACCACCCCGGGGGAGAGGGCCACCAGGTTGGCGCCGCTGTCCCACTGGGTGCGCTCGCGGACGTAGGCGTTGCCGCCGGTCTCCACCACCCTCAGCCTCGGCAGCTCCAGTGCGTCAGCCACGACGTCGACCAACGTCTTGTCCTCCTTGCGCAGCTCAAGGCCGGCGACGTTGTCGGCCGGGTAGTAGGAGAACGTGTCGATGCCGTACACGATGTCCGGATACAGCAGGACCAGGTCCCGGTCGGCGAACGTGAAGACGGTGTCCAGGTGCATCGCCGCGCGCAGCTTCGGCATGGCGGCCACGATCACCCGGTCGACCGCACCAGCCGTGAACAGTGCCCTGGCCACCTGGCTGATCCCTTGGCGGGAGGTGCGCTCACCCATCCCGATCAGGACGGTCCGGTTGCCGATCGGCATCACGTCCCCGCCCTCGAGCGTGGCCATCCCCCAGTCCTGGGTCGGGTCGCCCCACCACTCATGGACCTGTCCCGCGAAGTCCGGGTGGTAGCGGTAGATGGCCGTGGCAAGGATCGTCTCCTCGCGCCGCGCGGGCCAGTAGAGGGGGTTCAGCGTCACCCCGCCATAGATCCAGCAGGTGGTGTCGCGGGTGTAGAGCGTGTTGGGCAGCGGTGGAAGCAGGTACTCATTGACGCCCGCGGCATCGCGGACCAGGCGGATCATGTCGCCGCCATGGGTCTCGGGGAACTCCTCGGTGGACAGGCCTCCGGTCAACGTCTCGGCCAGGGCGTGTCCGGAGAGCTCATCGAGATAGGACCTGACCTCCTCGACCAGGCCGACCCCGACCTGGTTGGGGATGACCTGGTGGTCCAGGATCCACGCGCGGGCCTCCGCGATGGTCACTGTCTCGGCGAGCAGGTTGTGCATCTCGACGACGTCGACGCCCCGCTCGGCCATCTGCGTGACGAACTCGAGGTGGTCGCGTCGCGCGCTCTGCACCCACATGACGTCGTCGAAGAGCAGGTCGTGACAGTTGGTGGGGGTGAGACGCGTGTGCGCCAGGCCGGGTGTGCAGACCATGACCTTGCGCAGTTGACCGACCTCGGAGTGGACTCCGTACTGGGGGGTCACGGGAGATCTCCATCCGCAGTCGGTGGTCTGATGGTGCTCAACCTAGGCGACCGTCGCCTGTGGTCGCCACAGGGAGTGCCCGTGGACCTCCCGGTCGGGGCGCCAGCAGCGGTATGGTCGTTTGGACCGAAGGAGGTCCATGTCCCAGCACCGGAACGGCGTTCAGTTGATCACCTACGCGGATCGACTCGGTGGCTCCATGCCGGGGCTGAAGGCGATCCTCGATGGTCCCCTGGACGGGGTGTTCGAGGGGGTGCACATCTTGCCCTTCTTCACCCCCTTCGATGGTGCGGACGCAGGCTTCGACCCGGTGGACCACACCGAGGTGGATCCTCGGCTGGGCACGTGGGACGACGTCCGGGCGATCGGAACGACCCACACCCTGATGGTCGACATGATCGTGAACCACGTCTCCGCGGACTCCCCCGAGTTCCGCGAGGTGGTGGCCCGCGGCGCGGAGTCCGAGCACATGGGGCTCTTCCTGACGATGTCCGATGTGTACCCGGCGGGTGCCGACGAGCAGGAGCTGGCGGGGATCTACCGACCGAGGCCGGGCCTGCCGTTCACGGTGATCACCCTCGGCTCGGACAAGCGCCTGGTCTGGACCACGTTCACCCCGCAGCAGATCGACATCAACGTCGACGACCCCGCAGGTGCGGCCTACCTGGAGCGGGTGCTCGGCGCGCTGGTGGCCGGTGGCGTGACGATGATCCGCCTGGATGCCGCGGGATACGCGGTCAAGCGCGCGGGCACGTCGTCGTTCATGACGTCGCACACGTTCGAGTTCATCGACCGCCTGACCGCCCGGGCCAGGGCCTTGGGCGTCAGCGTGCTGGTCGAGATCCACGCCCACTACGAGCGTCAGATCGCGATCGGCTCACGTGTCGATCTTGTCTACGACTTCGCCCTTCCGCCCCTGGTCCTGCACGGGCTCTACACCGGGCGGGCCGATGCGCTGCGCCGTTGGCTGGAGATCCGCCCGACGAACGCGATCACTGTGCTGGACACCCACGACGGGATCGGCATCGTCGATGTCGGTGCTGACCAGATGGGGCAGCGAAGCCCCGGCCTGCTGACCCCTGAGGACCTGGATGTGCTGGTCGAGGGGATCCATGAGCGCTCCGGGGGCCAGTCTCGCCAGGCCAGTGGCTGGGCCGCGTCGAACGTGGACGTCTATCAGATCAACTGCACGTACTACGACGCCCTCGGGCGCGACGACTCCGCCTACCTCCTGGCTCGAGCGCTGCAGTTCTTCACACCCGGCGTCCCGCAGGTCTACTACGTCGGGCTGTTCGCCGGCTCCAACGACATGGAGCTGCTTGCCCGCTCCGGGGTCGGGCGCGACGTCAATCGGCACCGCTACACCCGAGAGGAGATTGACCGCGAGCTGGAGAGGCCGGTGGTGGCTGCGCTGCTCGACCTCATCCACCTGCGCAACTCCCACCCCGCGTTCGCCGGATCCTTCTCAGTCGGTGGCAGCGGCTCGGAGATCGAGTTGACGTGGGTCGCCGGAGGGGACTCAGCGGTGCTGGCCGCCGACCTCGCCGACGGCAGTGCCCGGATCACCGTCACCGACGACGATGGACGCACGGCAGTGTGCGATGACCTCCTGAGCGCGGGCAGCCTCCTGAGGTGACGCCGAGGGCTCAGTCTGTGAAGGTGCCCCCACCGTCAGGCCGAGTCACGCACCACGAGTGAGACGGGCAGGACGAGGTGGTCCTGGTCCGTGAGATCGGGCAGCCCCGGATCTGGCGCGACCTCAATGTCCGGGCGATTGCGCGCCAGGTAGAGGCGGACCATGGCACGTCCCTGCAGCATGGGGTCCTGCCGGATCGTGGTGAGCTGCGGATCGGCGGTCAGGGCGAACTCGTTGTCGTCAAAGCCGATGAGGGCCACATCGTCGGGGACCCTGCGGCCGGCCCGACGCAGTGCCGTCAGCGCCCCCAGCGCCATGAGGTCGGAGGCGGCGAACACCGCGTCCAGATCCGGCGCCCGGGCCAGGAGCCGCTCAGTGGCGAGTTCACCTCCCCGTACTGTGAAGTCACCCACCTCGACCAGGTCCTCGCGGTAGGGGCCGTCGAGCCCAGCGCGGAAGCCTGCCAGCCGATCGACTCCCGCTGACATGTCCAGGGGGCCGGTCACGGTGGCTATCCGCACTCGGCCCCTCGAGCGCAGATGCTGTGTGGCCATGATGGCCCCTTCCCGGTTGTCGTTGTCGACGAACGGCGCCACAGACGCCGAACCGGGGGGGCCTCCACCGATGATGTACGGAGTGCCCAAGCGTTCGAGTTCAGCGGGCAGGCCGTCCCCGTCATGTCCCGAGATCAGCATGGCTCCGTCGACGGGCGACTTCCTGAGGAACTGCTTGACCCGCTCGAGGTCCTCGAAGTCCTGGGCCATGAGGAGCACGAGCTGCAGGCCGGCGCGGTTCGTCTCGAGGCTGACGCCCCGGACGATCCCACTGAAGAAGGGGTCCCCGAAGACCCGCGCGGCCGGCTCGGAGGCGACCAGCGCGACGGCACCTGAACGATTGGTCATCAGGGACCGCGCCGCCTGGTTGGGCACGTAGCCGAGCTCGTCGATCGCCTCCTGGACCCGTTCCCGGATGCTCTGGGCAACCGAGGCCTGTCCGTTGACCACCCGCGAGACCGTGGCCCGCGACACCCCCGCCCGGGCAGCGACGTCTTCCAGGTTGGGCCGCGGCCTGTTCCGCTGCGACTCACTCACGATCTGCTCCTGACCCCGTTGTTCCGTGCGCTGCGAGACTCTCGTCATGGTAGGGCGTTGCCGGCGACCACCGATGCATAGAGGGCCGCGCTGTCCTTCGGACGCCGTGCGAGGGTGTCGTAGTCGACATGGATGAGGCCGAACCGCTTGGAGAAGCCGTGGGCCCACTCGAAGTTGTCCAGCAGCGACCATGCGAAGTAGCCGCGGACATCCACACCCCTGGCCAGGGCGTCGTGCAGGGCGCCCAGGTGCGACTCGAGGTACCGCACGCGCTGGGCGTCGTGGATCTGGCCGCTCGACTCGACGACGTCGGGATAGGCGGAACCGTTCTCAGTCACGATGATCGGGACGCCGTACTCCTCGTGGAGCCGGACGAGCAGGTCGGTGAAGGCCTCCGGGAGCACCTCCCAGTGCATCTGCGTCAGCGGCCCGCGTGGTGGCAGCACCTCGATGCTCCCCGAGCCCGGGAAGTGCACCATGCCGCGGCCATCCGAGGATGCCGCGCCAACACGGGTCGGGAAGTAGTAGTTGACGCCGAGGAGGTCCAGCGGCTGCCGGATGGTCTGCGCATCACCGGGCTGGACGAAGCCCCAGTCCGTCAGATGGCCGGTCGCCTCCACCACGTCCTGCGGGTAGGCACCACGCAGGACCGGGTCGAGGAACTGCCGGTTCTTCAGGCCATCCATGAGCAGGGCCGCCGCGCGGTCCGCTTCAGAATCGGTGCCCGGATAGACGGGCGAGAGGTCCAGCGTGATCGAGAACTTCTCCTCTGGTCGGGCCGTGGAACGCATCGCCGAGACAGCCAGGCCGTGGCCCAGGAGCAGGTGGTGCATGGCCGCGAGCCCCTCGGCGGGGTCCGTACGCCCCGGTGCGTGATCACCCGAGGCGTAGCCCAGGAAGGCTGAGCACCAGGGCTCGTTGAGCGTGGTCCACAGGTCCACACGATCACCCAGGGCGTCGTGGACCAGTGTCGCGTACTCCGCGAACCGGTGCGCGGTCTCGCGTGCGGGCCAGCCCCCGGCATCCTCCAGCGCTTGGGGGAGGTCCCAGTGGTAGAGCGTCACCGCCGGGGCGATCCCCCGGGCGAGCAGCCCGTCGACCAGCCGGTCGTAGAAGGCGAGCCCCTCCGGGTTCGCGGGCCCTGTGCCCTCGGGCTGGATGCGCGGCCAGGCCACGGAGAACCGATAGGCCGACAGGTTCAGGTCAGCCGCGAGGTCGAGGTCCTGGGCGTACCGGTGGTAGTGGTCGGTGGCGATGTCGCCGGTATCTCCTCCGGCGACCCGCCCTGGTGTGTGGCTGAAGGTGTCCCAGATCGAGGGCCCCCGTCCACCTTCCCGGACGGCACCCTCGATCTGGTAGGCCGCGGTGGCAGCCCCCCAGACGAAGCCGTCCGGGAAGGTCCGCGCACTCATCCCTTGACGGCGCCGGCCATGATGCCCGACACCAACTGCTTGCCGGCGAAGATGAACAGCAGGATCAGCGGGACGGTCGCCAGGACGACGCCGGCCATGATCAGCGAGTAGTCCTTGAAGTAGGACGCCTGGAGCAGCTGGAGGCTGACCGGGAGGGTGGGGTTGGTGGATCCGAGGACGATGAACGGCCAGAAGAAGTTCGTCCATGAGGCGACGAACGTGAACAGGGCCAGCATCGCGGCCGCGGGCCTTGCCGCCGGGAGGGCGACGTGCCAGAAGGTCCGGATCATGGAGCACCCGTCAACGCGGGCTGCCTCGATCAGCTCGAAGGGCAGCGTCTCCTCGAAGTACTGGGTCATCCAGAACACGCCGAACGCCGTGACCATGCCCGGGACGATGACGGCCACCAGCTTGCCGGTCCAGCCGAGCTCGGACATCAGGATGAACAGCGGGACGACACCCAGCTGGGTCGGCACGGCCATGGTGGCGATGACGAACACGAGCAGGGCGCGCCGGCCACGGAACTGCAGCTTGGCGAAGGAGAAGCCTGCCAGCGTGGCGAACAGGACCACACTGATCGAGGTGATGACCGCGACCAGGATGGAGTTCCACAGTGCCTGCCAGAACTTGATGTCGGAGTTGAGCACCCGGCTCACGTTGTCGATGAAGTTGCTGCCGGGGATCAGCGACGGGATCGGGTTCTGCGCGATCGTCTGGGCGTCGGAGGACGCCAGCAGGAACGTGTAGTAGATCGGGTAGAACGAGATCAGAAGGACGATCGTCAGGAGGGTGTAGGTGACCCAGCCGCCCCTGCGGTTGGAGCCCACGCCCGTGCCGTTCCTGCGCCGCCGCGCGTACCGTGCGGCCCCCTTGCCTGCGGTCTGCTCGACCACGCCGATGGAGCTCATCACTTGCCGCCTTTCGAGTCAGTTCCCGAGATTCGCTGGGTGACCATGAAGTTGATGCCCCCGATGACGAGGATGATCAGGAACAGGATCCACGCCACGGCCGAGGCTCGCCCGAAGCTCTTCTGGGCACCCCAGCCGAGTTCGTAGAGGTACATCGTCACGGTCATCCACTGCCTGTCGGATCCACCTTGGCCGGCCTGGTCGAACATGCGCGGCTCATCGAAGATCTGCAGGCCACCGATGGTCGAGGTGATGACCACGAAGATGATGGTCGGGCGCAGCGACGGGATCGTGATGGAGCGGAACTGCCGCCATCGACCCGCTCCGTCGACCACGGCAGCTTCGTAGAGATCGTTGGGGATGGCCTGCATCCCCGCGAGGATGATCAGTGTGGTGTAGCCGGTCCATCGGAAGTCGACCATGGTCGCGATCGCCACATGGCTGGCGAGCACGTCGGCGTGCCAGCGGATCGGGTCGATGCCGAAGTTGGCCAGGATGGCGTTGGCCATGCCGGACTGGTCGGCGAAGATCTTGGAGAAGATCATCCCGACCGCAACGGGCATCACGACGTAGGGGAGCAGGACACCCATCCGCCAGAACGTCTTGGACCGCAGGTTCGCGTCGAGCATGGCCGCCAGGAAGAGGCCGATGATGACCTGGGGCACCGAGGACAGCAGGAAGATGCTGAAGGTGTTGCGCAGGCCCTTCCAGAAGAGCGGTTGCTGGATGACCTGCTGGTAGTTCTCGAGCCCGACGAAGTCGCCCTTGCCACCGATGAGGTTCCAGTCGTGCACGGAGACGAAGGCCGTGTACAGCAGGGGGAAGAGCCCGACGATGGCGAAGAGGATGAAGAAGGGGGAGATGTAGAGGTAGGGGGAGAACTTTCGGTCCCAGGCGTTGCGCCTGGTCCGGCGGGCCAACTCGCGGTCTGCGGCCGAATCAGCCTTCGGGGGGATCTCAGGGGCTGTCTTCATCGACATGGAGCGTCCTCGTCTGCGGAATCCAGTGTCACCCACGGCTGTGGAGCAGGTCAGTGGTGGGCTTGCTGGGACCGCGCTCTCTGGGCGTTGACCCGGGAAGTGTCCGGGGTGGTTCTGGGGTGGCTCGCTGGCGAGCCGGGTGCGCGCACGTGCCGGACCTCCCTCTGCGGGAGTCGGGGTGCGGGGCGGGTGGAGCCCCGGCGCCGGTCACGCATCCCGCACCGAAGTGGCGCGGGATGCGTGACCGGATGACCGGGTCAGGCGTCAGCCGAGGTTGTTGACGGCTGTTTCGAACTTGCCCCACGACGTGGCGACGTCGTCGGTCTCGTCGACATCCACCCGGCTCAGGGCCTGCTGCATCGCGTCGTTGATCGCGAAGTAGTTCGGTCCCTTGAACGGTGCGACGTCCACGGCTTCGGCGCGGTTGGCCAGGATCTCACCGGTGGGCGCCTCGTTGAAGAACGCGTTCGTCTGCGACAGCAGATCCGGGGAGGTCAGTGCCTCGACCTGACTCGGGAACGTGCCCTTGGCAATGAACGCCTTGATCTGCTGCTCCGGAGCGGTCAGCCATGCAGCCAGCTTCTTGGCCTCTGCCTGGTTCTCGCCCATCGCCGGAACGGTCAGGAAGGAGCCGCCCCAGTTGCCGCCGCCGCCGGGGAAGACATCGGCGATGTCCCAGCCCTCGACGCCTGCAGCGTTGCCCTCGATGACGCCGAGCATCCAGCCCGGGCACTGCATCGT
The DNA here is from genome assembly GCA_963697345.1 of uncultured Actinomycetes bacterium. Classification (GTDB taxonomy): domain Bacteria; phylum Actinomycetota; class Actinomycetes; order S36-B12; family CAIYMF01; genus Prado023. Next base: position 81,820 of record CAVONS010000002.1, read on the forward strand.
GGCGAATCCGTCCTTCTGGAAGCTGGCGGTCCAGTCCTCACTCCACTGGCCCAGGCCCGCCGACTGCGTCGCCGAGGCCGCGAGCACCTGCTCGTAGATCGCCTTCACCTCAGGGTTCTCCAGGGCGATGATCGTCCCGTCCTCCTGCTCGTAGGCGTTGGGCACCTGGTTGATCATGCCCTGGTAGATCGCACCAGCACTGTCGAACCAGGCGGCACCGGTATCGGCGGCCGCGAACTGGTCACCGACCTCGAAGTACTTCTCCCATGTCGCACCGTCGCCACCGAGAAGGGCGGCAACCTCGGCGCGATCAGTCGGCAGCCCGGCAGCCTCGAAGAGGTCGGCGCGGTAGCAGATGCCCTCCGGGCCGATGTCGGTGCCGTAGCCGAGCAGCTTGCCGTCGGGGGTGGTGGCCTGGGCCACCTTCCAGGGCAGCCAGCGACCGTCGACTGACGGGTCGTTGAGATCCACGAACTTGTCCGGGTACTGCGACAGCTCGGGCAGCCAGTCGACCTCGATCGCCTCGATGTCCGATGCGCCACTGCCAGCCGCCAGGCGCGTGTTCAGGTTGTCGCGCGCCTCATTGGACGTCGCGGCCTTCTTGGCCTCGATCGTGACGTTCGGGTTGAGCTCCTCGTACTCGGTGATGAGGTCCTCGTAGCCGAACTCGTTGAACGTGGCCAGGGACAGGGTCACCGGCTCGGAGCCCGTTGCCTCCGACGCGGTGTCGGTGGCGCCGCCGCTGCTGCTCGAGCATCCGGTCGCGACGAGCGCGACCCCTGCGAGTCCTGCCGTGAGGGTGACCCACGACTTCTTAGTCCTACTCACCATGTTTGCCGTTCTCCTTGTCGTCACACGGCGCGGGCGCCGATGGTCGTCGCAGCCGCGGGGTTCCGCGGTTTCCCCTCCCTGCACGGGAGAGGGCTCTCTGAGAGCGCTCTCTGATCGTTGCCCCTAGCACAACCATTTGTCAAGGGACCTTGCGCACCGTTGCCAAATTGTGACAATGTGCGGGGAGAGCGCTCTCCCCGAGAAATCGGCGTGAAGCGCCGAAATCTGGCGACCTCAGGAGGCCACGCATGCTCGGTCACGTCCTCGACCACCACGAGAATGCCGGGGACGCCGGCTCGACGGAGGGTTTCACGCAGCTGCTCGGGCGCCGGTTCTACCGGATCGCCGACTACGACCAGATGCCGCCGTTCTTCATGACGGTGGTCGGGTCCGGCGATCCGTGGTTGTTCGTGTCCAGCACCGGCGGGCTGACCGCGGGCCGCGTCCGGCCGGACTCCGCACTGTTCCCCTACTACACCGATGACAAGGTCAGCGAGAGCGCGGGACGCACCGGTGGCCTCAGCCTCATCCGCGTCGTCGCGACCACTGGCGAGCCGGTCCTCTGGGAGCCGTTCTCACCGGCGATCCGATCCGGTGGTGATGTGACGCGGACCCTCTACAAGGATCCGTTGGGCACGACCCTCATCTTCGAGGAGACCCGGTTGGATCTCGGGTTGACCCTTCGTGTCAGCTGGCAGACGGCCAGCAGGTTCGGCATCGTTCGGACCTGCGCCCTGAGCAGCCAGTCGGACGAGCCCCGGGACATCGAGTTGGTGGACGGGCTGGTCAACCTGCTGCCCGCGGGCGTGGACGTGATGGTCCAGGACCGGTTGAGCAACCTGCTGGATGCCTACAAGCGTGCCGAGGTCGATGAGCAGACCGGCCTGGGGATGTTCGCGCTCAGCTCGAGGCTCACTGATCTGGCAGAGCCGAGCGAGTCGCTGCATGCCAATGTGGCGTGGCATGTCGGCCTGGGCCAGGTCGAGCACCTCGTGTCCACTCGTCAACTGGATGGTTTCAAGCGTGGCGCCCCCCTGGTGGCCGAGCATGACGTCCGCGGGCTGCGCGGGGCCTACCTCGTCCATGCCCGGCTGTCCCTCGCGCCGGGGGAGCAGCGGGTGTGGAGCATCGTCGGTGATGTCGAACAGGATGGCGCTGATGTCGTGGCCCTGCGGGACCTGCTGACCCGGCCCGAGGAGCTGGCACTCCTGCTTGAGGCCGATGTGCGGACCAGTCGCTCGGACCTCGAGCGGATCGTGGCCTCCGCGGACGGGCTCCAGGTCACCGGCGAGGAGCTCGCGACCGCCCACCACGCCGCCAACGTGCTGTTCAACGTCATGCGCGGCGGAGTCCCGACCGACGGCTATCGCATCGACTCTGCCGACTTCCGCTCCTTCGTCGAGCAGCGCAGCCCCGCGACCCTGGGGCGATGCTCCGGGCTGCTGGCGGGGATGCCCGCCACCTTGACGATCTCGGAACTCGTCGAGGGGGCGCGCGCCAGCCGGGATCCCGACCTGCTCCGGCTGGCCATGGAGTACCTGCCGCTGACCTTCAGCAGGCGCCACGGTGACCCCTCGCGGCCGTGGAACAAGTTCGAGATCGCCCTGCGGGACGCGCACGGCAATCCACGGTTGAGCTTCGAGGGCAACTGGCGCGACATCTTCCAGAACTGGGAGGCCCTGGCGTGGTCGTTCCCCGAGTACCTCGAGTCCATGATCTCGGTCTTCCTGGATGCCACGACCGCCGATGGGTACAACCCGTACCGGATCTCGCGCGCCGGCATCGACTGGGAGGTGCCCGAGCCCGACAACCCGTGGGCCAACATCGGCTACTGGAGTGACCACCAGATCATCTACCTGCTCAAGCTCCTGGAGACCTCTGGTCGGTTCCATCCCGGGCGGCTGGAGGAGATGACGGGTACCGAGGTCTTCACCCACGCCGACGTGCCGTACCGGATCGCCTCCTACGCCGAGATCCTCAAGGACCCGCACAACACCATCAGCTTCGACGAGGACCATGCCGCGCGCATCGCGGAGCGTATCGACCAGGACGGGGCTGACGGTCGCCTTGTCCACGGCCCGAACGGTGACCTGGTCCGGGTGACGCTGGCCGAGAAGCTGCTCCTGCTCCTGCTGGCCAAGGTCGTGAACCTGGTCCCGGATGGCGGGATCTGGATGAACACCCAGCGTCCCGAGTGGAACGACGCCAACAACGCCCTGGTCGGCCGAGGGCTCTCGGTGGTGACGCTGGCGCAGCTGCGGCGCTACGTGGAGTTCGCCCAGGACCTGCTGACCCAGGACGTGCGTGTCACTGAGGAGCTCGCCGATCTCATCGACGGGGTGACCGGTGCGCTCGAGGCACATCGACTGCATCTCGACAAGGGCTTCTCCGACAGCTCCAGGCGCGGGTTCATGGACGATCTCGGTTCCGCCGGAGGGGCCTACCGGGAGCGCGTGTACGCCGGCTTCACCGGCAGGCAGGCCGACGTCTCGCGGGACCGTGTCCAGACGCTCCTCGCGCTCGTGCGCTCCTACGTGGAGAGCAGCCTCGAGGCCAACAGGCGGCCGGACTCGCTGTACCACTCCTACAACATCCTGGACCTCGCCGATGGCGCTGCCGCGATCCGTCGCCTGCCGGAGATGCTCGAGGGCCAGGTCGCGATGCTGGGCAGTGGCCAGCTCGACGCCCAGGAGTCCCTGGCGCTGCTGGCCGGCCTGCGCAGCAGCAAGCTGTACCGCGCGGACCAGCACAGCTACATGCTCTATCCCGACAAGGACCTTGCCGGCTTCCTGGACCGCAATCGGATCCCGGGTGCCCAGGCGAACAGGTGCGCGCTGATCGGTGCCCTGGTGCGCGCAGGGGATCGCAGCCTGGTGGTGCGTGATGTGCACGGCGACCTGCACTTCGCCGCAGACATCCGCAATGCCCGCGACATCGAGGTGATCCTGGACCGGATGGCCGGTGAGCCGCAGCTCGCGGCGCTGGTGCAGACCGATAGGGCGGAGGTCCTGTCGATCTTCGAGGAGGTCTTCAACCACTCCGAGTTCACGGGCCGCTCCGGCTCCTTCTTCGCCTACGAGGGCTTGGGCAGCATCTACTGGCACATGGTCTCCAAGCTCCTGCTGTCCGTTCAGGAGACGTTGGAGCGAGCCGTCGCCGACGGTGAATCCCCGGCGACCGTCCAGGCGCTGACGCAGGCCTACGAGGACGTCCGGGCCGGGCTCGGGTACGCCAAGCCGGCCGCGGTGTACGGGGCGTTCCCGATCGACCCCTACTCGCACACCCCGGCGGGGCATGGTGCGCGGCAGCCGGGCATGACCGGTCAGGTCAAGGAGGAGGTGCTCACGCGCCTCGGCGAGCTGGGCCTGCGGGTCGAGGACGGCCAGATCGTCTTCGCGCCGAACCAGCTGCGTGCCAGCGAGTGGCTCGCGGTGCCGGTGACCTTCGAGTACATCGACGTCCTGGGTTACGCCGGACAGATCGAGCTCAGCGCCGACTCCCTGGCGTTCACGTTCTGCCAGGTCCCGGTCGTGTACCACCGGGCTGAGTCCCTCAGCGTCCAGGTGCACCTTGCCGACGGCACCGTCGTGGACTGTGCCGGCGCGCGGATCGGCGCCGACCTCAGCGCCAGCATCTTCGAGCGGCGCGAGACGGTGGACCGGATCGAGGTAGGGATCCCGGCGGCGCCGTGAACGTGGCTGGAACAACCAAGACCCCGGGCGACCACACTGGGAACGAGCCCGGTGTGATCGCCCTGGACAAGCAGTGCGCAGCGGTGCGGGCCCGGTTCCGGCCCGATGAGGGCGGAAGGCTGGCCAGCCTGCAGTACCTGGGCGTGGACCTGGTGCTCCCGCCGGGAAGGGTGCCGGGCTACTACGGCGACACGTTCTGGCCCAGTCCGCAGGCGCTGTTCGACTGGCCTCCGCCTCCTGCGCTCGATGCCGCGCCCTACGAGATCCTCAACCAGTCGGCGACCTCCCTGGCCATGCGCAGCGCCCCCGACCCTGACCACGGCCTCCAGGTGGAGAAGCACGTCGCGTTGCAGGAGGCCTCGGTGACCTTCAGGTTCGTGGTCACCAACACCTGGCAGCGCACCCGCGCCGTGGCGCCGTGGCAGGTCACCCGGGCGCCCCGGACGGGCTTGCTCGTGTGGGCCGTGGGGCAGCAGTTCAACGACGAGGACCGACTGCGCAAGCAGCGGGAGGATCCGGGCTGCACGTACCTGCACGCGCAGGTGGAGTCCGCCTTCGAGGGCTACTCGGTTGCTGGTGACCACGCGAGCATCCCGGTCGCTGAGGTCACGAGGACCTCGAAGTTCTTCACCGACGCCCACGGCTGGGTCGCGCACATCCACGATGGGGTGATCTTCCTGCGGATCTTCCCGGACCTCGCGCTGGAGCAGATGGCCCCACGACAGGCGGAACTCGAGCTCTTCTTCGGAATCGAGCGCGACTACATCGAGCTGGAGAACCAGGGTGCGTATGAGCCGATCGCGCCAGGTGCCAGCCGCACCTACGAGGTCGAGTGGCGATTCGCCCAGGTGGACCCGGCAGTGCGGACCGATCGGGTCTCATCAGAACTGCTGAACGCGATCCACGCCCTGCTGGAGGGCGGCGAGGCACTCAACCCAGGATCCTGAAGGATGCCCTGAGCAGATCGTCGGCGCGCGAGCTGGATCCGACGAGCAGCTCGAACTGCCCCGGCTCGACGATCCGTGAGCCCTCGGCCGTGACCAGCGAACAGGCCCCGGCGGGCACCTCGATCTCGGCCGTGACGGACTCGCCGGGCGGCACCTCGACCTGGCACCAGGCCTTGAGCTCCTTGTCCGCCCACGTCACGCTGGTGACCAGATCGCTGATGTAGGCCTGGACCGTCTCGAGCGCGGGGCGGGTTCCGGTGTTGGTCAGAGTGACGCGCGCCCGGATGGCGGCATCTGGCGCCACCGTGGCCTCGGCCAGGACGAGGTCGCGGTACTCGACCGTGGTGTAGCTCAGGCCCTCGCCGAACACGAACTGTGGGTCCTGGGTGAGGTCGGCGTAGCGCTCGCCGTGCTGCCCGCGCACCTGGTTGTAGTAGACGGGCTGCTGGCCCACGTGTCGCGGAACCGACACGGGCAGGCGCCCGGTCGGCTCGATCAGGCCAAGGACGAGTTCGGCGATGGCCTGTCCGCCGCGCATGCCCGGGTTGAACGCCTCGATGAGTCCCTCAGCGGCCGCAACGGCGGACGGGAGCACGGCCGGCTTGCTGTGAACCAGGACCACGATCACTGGTGTGCTCGTGGCCACGAGCGCCTCCAGGAGGGCGACCTGGCCGCCCTGCAGCTCGAGGGTGGCCGTGGATCGGGTCTCACCTGTCAGCGCGATGGTGTCGCCCAGGACGGCCACCACGTAGTCCGCCGCCTCTGCCACCGCCACGGCTTCGGCGAGCAGCGTCTCGTCCACGGGCGCAGGGGAGAAGACAGGTGCGCGCGCACCTCCGTCGTGCCATTCCTCGCCGGACGGGTCGGGCACGAGGACCTCGATGTCGGCGCCGCGGGCGTGCGTGACCGTCCAGTCCGGGGGAGCCATGGCACGGAACCCATCGAGAACGGTCTGGATCATCGCGCGTGGGTGGTCCTCGGGCATCCAGTCGACCTGGCCCGAATTGCCCGACCAATCACCCAGCGTGGTGCGGGGGTCGTCGGCGTTGGGTCCGATGACGGCGATCGTCCGGGACGGGCCGGCAGACAGGGCGCGGCCGTCGTCGTCGGCCGTCAGGCCGCCGGCCAGGGGCAGCGTCGCGTCGTTGCGCAGCAGGACGAGGGATCGTCGGGCGATCGCGAGGTTGAGCTCCGCATGCTCGGCGCTGCCGATCACCGCAGCCTGGCGCGCGGGGTCCGGGGCGCGCGGGTCCTCGAAGAGTCCCAGCTCGAACTTCAGCCGCAGGATCCGGCGGACCGCGGCATCGATCTGCGCCTCGTCCAGCCGGCCCTGCGCCACCGCCTCCTGGGCGCCCTCGAAGAACTCGGGTGTGGTCATGACCAGGTCGTTTCCCGCTGCCACGGCAACGGCGGAGGCCTGGACGTAGTCGGCGCAGACCTTCTGCTCCCACACCATGCGTCCGACGTCGTCCCAGTCGGTCACGAGCATCCCGGTGAAGCCCCACTCGCCCTTGAGCACGTCGTTGAGCAGCCACCGGTTGGCGGTGATGGGGACGCCGTCCATCGCCTGGTAGCCCAGCATGAACGTCCGGGCGCCGGCACGCGCCACCCGCTCGAAGGGCGGCAGGAACCAGGAGCGCAGCTTGCGTGGGCTGATGTCGGCCTCGCTCGCGTCGCGCCCGCCCTGGGTCTCGGAGTACCCGGCGAAGTGCTTGGCACAGGCCATGACCCCGGTGGGATCCTGCGGGCCGGACCCCTGGTAGCCGCGGACCATGGCCGCGCCCAGCTCGCCGATGAGGAAGGGGTCCTCACCGAACGTCTCGCCCACGCGGCCCCAGCGCAGGTCCCGGGTGATGCACAGCACCGGGGAGAACGTCCAGTGCAGTCCCGTGGCCGCGATCTCGACCGCGCTGGCCCTGGCCATGCGTTCCACGAGGTCGGTGTCCCAGGAGCACGCCATGGCCAGCTGGGTGGGGAAGATGGTCGCTCCCGGCCAGAAGGAGTGGCCGTGGATGGCGTCGTCGGCCATGAGCAGGGGGATGCCCAGCCTGGTGCGGGCCGCCATGTCGATGGCTGCGACCATGCGCTCCGGGGAGGCATGCAGCAGCGAGCCGACCACCTTCGTCGAGACCAGGTCTGCCAGGTCGCCCTGGGCGTCGAGCTGCAGCATCTGCCCGACCTTCTCGGGCAGCGTCATGCGCCCGAGAAGGTCCTCCACACGCTCGTGAGCAGGAAGCCCGGGGTCCAGGTATCGCACGGACGCGGTCATGGCCCACCTCCTGCAGGGGCGTCAGGTGTCTAGCAGCCCAACTCGGACTCGACCTCACCGACGGCTGCCACATAGGTGTCGATGGCGGCCTTGTAGCTGCTTGCAGCCTCTGCCGGAGCGGCATCGTCCGGGATGGCCGCAACTGCCTGGTCGAAGGCGTCGTTGGCGGCCTCGATCTCGGTCTTGACCGAGTCCTGCAACTGCGACAGGGGCACCGAGTTCGCCTGGATCGCGCTCTGCACGAGGTCTCGCTGCTCCTTGAGGGCCTCAGTCGGGGCGCCGCTCTCGATGAGGGTCTCCAACTCCTGGAACTGCGACTGCACGGTGGCCGCGCCCTCGCAGTAGGCGGCGTTGGTGTCGGTGACACTCTCCGACGACGAGCACGCCGACAGGCAGAGGGCCAGGCCGATGCCGGCGAAGGCGGCAACGGCGCGGGAGGTGATCATCAGCTTCGGACTCCTGTGTCGAACCGGATCGTGTCCCACGTCCGGCAGGCGAATGGGGTGTGGTGGCTATTCGGTGGGGAGGCGTTGTCCGGTTTCGGCGTCGAACATGTGTTGGTGTTGGGCGACGGCTTCCAGGCCGAGGATCTCGCCGCGGCGGGGGTGGGTGCGTCCGTCGGTGCGGACCACGACTTGTTGTTTGCCGCCGGGGAGTTCGACTTCGGTGTAGACGTAGGCGTCGGCGCCCAGGCCTTCGACGATGAGGACTTCCACGGGCCAGGCGTTCTCGCTGTCGCTGATGCGCAGGTCCTCGGGGCGGAACCCGAGGATGACCTTGGTGGCCCCGGTCTTGTTCAGGGCGGCGGCGGTCGCGGGGGGCAGGGGCACGGACTTGGTGCCCAGGCGCACGTTGCCATCGGAGACGGTGGCTTCGATGATGTTCATCGCGGGGGAGCCGATGAACCCGGCGACGAACACGTTGTCGGGGGTGTCGTAGAGCTCCTGGGGGGTGCCGACCTGCATGAGGAACCCGTCCTTGAGCACGACGATCCGGTCGCCCATGGTCATGGCTTCGGTCTGGTCGTGGGTGACATAGACGGTGGTCACCCCGAGGTCGCGCTGCAGCTTGGCGATCTGGGTGCGGGTCTGCACGCGCAGCTTGGCGTCCAGGTTCGACAGTGGCTCGTCCATGAGGAACACCTGGGGCTTGCGCACGATCGCCCGGCCCATGGCCACGCGTTGGCGCTGCCCACCGGACATCGCCTTGGGCTTGCGGTCCAGGTAGGGCTCGAGGTCCAGGATCTTCGCGGCCTCCTGGACACGTTCCTCGATCTCGGGCTTGGGCATCCCCGCGATCGACAGCGCGAAGCCCATGTTCTCCCGCACCGTCATATGCGGGTACAGGGCGTAGGACTGGAACACCATCGCGATGTCGCGGTCCTTCGGGGCCAGGTCGGTGACATCCCGGTCACCGATGAAGATCCGGCCCTCGTTGACCTCCTCCAGACCCGCGAGCATCCGCAGACACGTCGACTTCCCACACCCCGACGGCCCGACGAGGACCAGGAACTCCTCATCAGCAACCTCAAGATCCAACTTGTTCAACGCCGGCTTGGTCGTCCCCGGATAGATCCGAGTCGCTCCCTTGAACGTCACAGTGGCCATCAGAAATCAACATCCCTTCACCGACAGGTACGTGCCGGACGATCCGAGTGGAAGGCACAACGAACCACGCTAGCGGCCCGCGCGACTGGACTGGGCGGCGGGGAACCTGAGAGAGCGCTCTCCGTCGCCAGCACCAGCATGTCGGTGCGACGAGGCGATGTCAACCCCCTGGCGCGGGTCACGGTGATCGGGTCGGAGCCCGGTGGCTATGCGTGCAGCAGGGATACGGCCGCCTGGGTGCTGAGCACGGTGGCGAACTCCTCGTGCAGGCTGGCCGCCGTCGCCCGTGCGAGGTCATCGGCGCTCACGGTGACGCCGTCCGGGCCGGGACGGTCGAACGTGTGGGTGGCATCCAGGACGAAGAACGTCTCGTATCCCAGGTTCCCGGCCAGGCGTGCCGTGGTCTCGCAGCAGTGGTTCGTGGTGATCCCACAGATGGTGACCGTGTCGATGTTCTGCGCGCGCAGCCAGCCATCCAGGTCCGGTGTGCCGTGGAAGGCACTGTTCACCGACTTCGTGACGAGCAGGTCGTGGGCCCCGTCGATGCCCGGTTGCAGGATGTTGCCCGGTGCACCCGGCGCCAGGGTCGAGCCCGCCTCCTGGGAGTCGTGGCGGACCAGCACGACCGGTTGTCCCGACGCCCGCCAGGCCGCCAGCAGGGCTCGGATGTTGTCCTCCGCGCCGGGGTTGTTCCGCGGCCCCCAGCTGCGGTCGGTGAAACCCTGCTGCACGTCCACGACGATCAAGGCATTCGGCATGGGCGAAGCCTCTCAGGGATCGGCACCCGCCGCCGACGAACGCCCTGTCCGTGCGGCTGGGTCAACCAGCCGGCTCGGCGTGCATCTCCTTGAAGGCCATCAGGATCGGGGCGAACTTGTGGGCCACCTGGTCGACGTCGGCGTGGACCACCACTGGGTGCCCGGCGAGGACGAGGTCGCGGGCCGTGGTCAGCGTGGCCTCGAGGTCGTCGGAGGCCGTGACACGCAAGCCCCTGCCGCCCATGGACTCGGACATCAGGTCGTAGCGGATCTCACTGAAGTCCGTGTTGATGAGCTGCTCGGGCTCGATGCCGCCCTTGGAGAACAGTGCGTTGGAGTCGATGGACATCTCCTGGGTCGTCTTGACCATGCCCCACGCCCGGTCCACAGCAACGACGACCAGGATCGGGAGGCCGGCCCGCACGGCCGTCTCGATCTCCTGGGGATGCATGCCGAACGCGCCGTCACCGGTGAGCACGCAGACGAAGCGATCCGGGGCCGCGACCTTGGCACCCAGCGCCTGCGGGACCCCGGCCCCGAGCATGCCGAACTTGTCGAACGTGCTCAGCATCGAGTGGGGTTGGCGCACCTCGTGGTAGAGGTTGGCCCAGACGGAGGTGGTGCCCCCGTCCACGACGAAGACGGTGTCCTCGGGCAGCACCCGCTGCATGGTCGCCGGCAGCTGCGCTGTGTGCAGCGGGTTGCTGGGCGTGGCCAGGGCTGCGGCGAAGCCGCCCTGCACCGCGGCCTTCGTCGCCGCATACCCGGCGATCCGTTCCTGGCGGGCCGGCCGGCGGGCGCGCAGCGCATCGGCGAGGTCGTTGTCGGAGAGACGTTCGGCGAGGCGGGCCAGGAAGACCTTGGCGTCGGCCAGCACGGCGATGTCCACCGGCTTGTTGAGCCCGAGGAGCTCCTCGTCGTTGTCGACCTGGACGAGCTTCTGGACGTTGCCCCTGCGCCAGTGCGGAGCCTTGGCCCACCAGTCGGTCTCGCCCATGCGGCTTCCGATCGCCAGCACCACGTCGGCGTCGTTGCGTGCCTGGTCCACCAGCTGCGTCTGGATCATCGGCAGGGACTGGTCGAGTCGTTCATCGACGGTGTCCCGGCCACCCCAGCTCGTGGTGATCGGGGCGTCGAGCAGCGCCGCGATGACCGCGAGCTCCTCGGTGGCCATGGCGTGCAGGACTCCGCTGCCCGCGTGGATCAGTGGTGCTTCGGCCTCGGCCAGGAGCCGGGCGGCCTGGTCCACGAGAGCCGCCGAGGGCTCCAGGGGCGCGGTGCGCCGGTAGCGGGCTGGCGCGACGTCGGGCTGGGCCGGGTCGTCGAACTCCGAGTTCATGATGTCCTCGGGCACCGTGAGGTGGACCACTCCGGGTCGGCCACGCCAGCTGATCCGCATGGCGCGGTGCATCAGCTCGGGGATGCGGTCGAATGCCGGGACGGCGCCGCTCCACTTGGACATCGGCTTGATGACGCCCGGCTGGTCGAAGTACTGGTACGTGCCCCCGCGGTCCGGGCCCACGATCTGGTGCCTGCGCCAGCTGGTGATCAGCAGGACGCGGTTGCCCTCGCCGTTCTCCACCGCGACCCCGGGCAGGGCGTTGGCCACGCCAGGTCCGCTGCTGGCCATCGCGACCCCGAGCTTGCCGGTCATGCGTGCGTAGGCCCCGGCCATGTGCAGGGCCGAGGTCTCGTGCCTCGGTGAGATGAGCCGGATCCCGTGATCGGCCAGGTGGCCGTAGAAGCCGAAGTAGGTGCCGTCGATGATCCCGAACACCACGTCGACGCCCTCGTCGGCCAGCATGCGTGCGATGCGTTCTCCACCGGTGATAGTCATGGATCCATGCAACCACGGGGTGTGTCTCGGTAGCATCCGAGCGAGCGCTCCTGCTACGAGCGGGTGCCGAGGCGGGGGACCCCGCGGTCTGGAAGGACCACCCGATGGACGTGGATACCGCAGTCCTGAACTTCAACGAGACGACCCTGACCATCCTCAACGTGCTCATCGGGTTGATCATGTTCGGGGTCGCCCTGGACATCAGGGTCGAGGACTTCAAGCGGATCGGGCGGGACCCGCGCGGCCCCGTCATCGGGCTGGTCGCCCAGTTCCTGCTCTTCCCGGCGATCACGTTCGTGATCGTGGGGTTGATCAACCCGGTGCCATCGGTGGCACTGGGCATGATCCTGGTGGCCGCGTGCCCCGGCGGGAACTTCTCGAACTTCCTGACGGTGTATGCCCGCGGCAACGGGGCGCTGAGCGTGAGCATGACCGCGGTCTCCACGTTGTTGGCGGTCGTGATGACCCCGTTCAACCTCCAGTTCTGGGGCTCGCGCACCGAGGGCACCGAGGCGATCCTCAGGGAGGTCTCGCTCTCCCCCTTCGACCTCATGCTCACGATCCTGCTCATCCTCGGGCTTCCGTTGGCCCTCGGGATGCTCACCCGGTCGCGCAAGCCCGAGCTGGCCGACAAGCTCCGCCGACCCATGCGCTACTTCTCGCTGATGGCCTTCTTCTCGTTCATCTTCTTCGCCCTGATCGGCAACTGGTCGTTCTTCCTCGAGTTCATCGGTGTGTTCGCCGCCGTCGTCGCACTGCAGAACGCGGTGGCGCTCTCGTTGGGGTACTTCTCGGCCACCGCGGCCCGGCTACCGGAGTACGACCGGCGCGCGATCACCATGGAGGTCGGCATCCAGAACTCCGCGCTGGGCCTGGTGATCGTCTTCAACTTCTTCGACGGTCTGGGCGGGATGGCGGTCATCGCAGCCTGGTGGGGTGTCTGGCACCTGATCTCCGGGCTGACCCTGGGTACGTACTGGTCGCGGCGGCCGGTCGCGGTGCCTGAGCTGGTTGAGTCGGCGGCTGGCGGCCAGTGATCGGCCGGAAGCCCGACGTGGGTGTCCTGCGGGGCGCCCGGGTGCTGGTCACCGGCGCCGCTGGCGGGATCGGCCAGGAGACCTGCGCCGCGCTGCGGGCGGCTGGGGCTCACGTGATCGCCGCGGATCTCGACGTCTCGGCGCTCGGGGCGGATGCCCAGGAGCGCGTCGCGCTGGATGTGACCGACGACGCGGCCGTGGCACAGGTGGTCGCTGGGCTGGGTCCCCTCGATGGGCTTGTCCTCAGCCATGGCGTGACATCCCTGGGTCCGGCCACCGAGACGCCCATGAGCGCGGTCGATCGTGTGCTGTCGGTCAACCTGCGGGGTGCGATCTCGGTCACCCAGGCAGCTCTGCCCGGGCTCATCGAACGCCGTGGTCGGATCGCGGTGCTCAGCTCGGTCTCCGGATTCGCCCCGTTGGTCAACCGCACGGCGTACTCCGCCTCCAAGCATGGGATCCATGGCTACTTCGAGAGCCTGCGCGCGGAGGTGTCCGACGCCGGGGTGTCGGTGACCATCGTGGCGCCCTCGTTCGTGGCCACCGGGATCGAGGAGCGCGCGGCCTACCGTGCGGGCGGTGGCGGCGGTGCGTGGTCCACGACCGGTGAGGTCCTGACCCCGGCCGAGGTCGCCGGCGCCATCATCGCCGGCCTGGCGGATCGGCGATCCCTCGTCCTGCCCTCGCGCACGGCCTGGCAGGCCTACGTGGTGTCCCGGGTCGCCCCGCCGGTGTACGCGCGCATCATGCGCAAGCGTGTGCTGAGCCAGGAGTAGGGGTCGCGTCCAGGGCAGCTGCTACGCGGCCGGTGTGCCCTGGTGCCGGCTGACCATTCCGGCGGCCAGCTCAGCCTCGTCGAAGGCACCGGAGTCCAGGCGGCCGGCGACGGTGCGCGTGACCATGAGGTCGATCAGCGAGGGCAGGTGCCGCGCGAGCAGGAACTCCAGTGTCCCGCGCGGGCTCGTGGCGACGTCGCGATGTGCGGTCCTGGCCAGGGCCGCGGTGACGACGGCCTGCACCACGCCCTCGAGTGACTCGAAGTGTGAGACCCCCTCCAGCGACAGCCCAGCCGCTTTCGTCGAGTCGTGGATCGGGCTGCGGACCATCGACGGGTAGACGCTGGTGACGCCCACCTGCGGGGCCAGCTCAAGTCGCAGCGAATCGGCGTAGGCAACCACCGCGCGCTTGCTGACACCGTAGGCGGCAGCGATCGGCAGCGGGAAGACCGAGGCCCGCGAGGCGACGATGACGATGCGACCGTGGGAGGCCACGAGGGCATCCTTGGCCGCAGCAGTCACGCGCCATGTGCCCAGCAGGTTGATCTCCAGCTGGCGATACACCTCAGTGCCCGGTGGCAGCTCGGCCGGGGCGGGACCGCCGATCCCCGCGTTGTTGATGAGGATGTCCAGGCCGCCGAGCAGCTCGATGGCTCGGGCCACACCGGCCTGCGTGCTGGCGTCGTCGGTGATGTCGCAGGCGACCACGTCGATCGCATCATCGGGCCGGGGGGCGAGGTCGAGTCCGACCACCGTGGCGCCGCGCGCAGTCAGATCAGCAGCGATGGCGCGGCCGAAGGTCCCGCTGGCGCCGGTGACGAGGACACGCTTGCCGGTGGCGTCGGCATCAGGCCCCGACACGACGCCGGGGATGAGATCGCGCAGGACGGGGGGCAGGGTGACGGGCAGGCGCAGGACCATGGTGAACTCCTTCTTCGCTGCAGGCTAGACGCTCACCGAGTCGGGAGTCAGGCCGAGCACGCGTCCGGTGAAGGTCCGGGCGCCGCGGCAGCGTGGCGTGGGCCTCGACCACGGGCAGTGCGGCACCGGTGGACTGCATGAGGCCGGTGAACGTCAGGCTGTCGTCCTCGAGGTGGACCACGCGCTTGTACAGCGCCATCATCTCGGCGGCCTCGCCCCGCGGCGATGAGTTCCTTGATGGCCGTGATCCCGGCGGCGCCGGCGCCGAGGACAGCAACGTGGCTGCTCGACGTGGACGGTTCAGCCCGGGCGGGTCTGCCCCGCGAGGTACGTCGTCGCCCGTGGGGCAGTGCGTCCCGCAGCCCCGGCCGCTTGAGACCCGGTCACCAACCGACCTGACCTCCGCCGGAACCCCTACGCTGACAGGAACTCAGGAAGGTCGAGGACCGGAGGAGCCATGGTGACCAGGCGAGTGGCAGTGCTCGGCAGCGGCAACGGTGGGCGCACGGCGGCCGCAGAGTTCGGGATCGGTGGTCACGACGTGACCTTGTTCGAGGTGCCGGCCTTCGCCGGTGCCCTGACCGCGATCGCGGAGGCGGGCGAGATCCGCGCCTCGGGCAGGATTGCGGGGAATGCCCCCGTCCGCGTGGAGTTGGATCTGGCCCGTGCGATCTCGGCGGCCGAGGTGATCGTGGTCGTGGTCCCCACGAACTTCCATCGCGCCTACGCCACGATGCTCGGCCCGCTGCTGCGCGATGGGATGAACGTGGTGCTGATGCCGGGTTCGCTCGGGTCCCTGGACTTCGTGCAGAGCTTGCGCGAGCAGGGCGTCACCGCGAACGTGACCGTCTCGGAGATCGCGGCGCTCCCCTATGCCACGCGGATCACGGGCCCTACTGAGGTCACCGTCTACGGCCGTCGGGGCATCGTGAGCGTGGGGGTGTTCCCCTCGGACCGGACCGACGAGGTCGCACCGATCCTCGACGACCTGTACCCGGGCATCGACGTCATGCCCAATGTGCTCGCCGCGGGCCTGAGCAACCCGAACCCCACGCTGCACTGCCTGGGTGTGCTGCTCTCCGCGAGTCGAATCGAGTACAGCCATGGGGAGTTCTACTACTACGAGGAGGGCATGACCCCGCACGTGTGCCAGGCGATCGAGGCCATCGACAATGAGCGGGTCGACATCGGCCGGGCGCTCGGCGTCGAGTTGCTGAGCCTCAAGGACACCTACCCCGTCATGGGCTACGGGCCGAAGGGTGACACGTTCTGGTCGGTCATCCGTGGGGTCTCGGCGCTCAACGGGATCAAGGGTCCGTCGCAGATCGACAGCCGGTACCTGACCGAGGACGTCCCGATCGGGATCACGGCGTATGCGCAGCTCGGGCGCCAGGTGGGAGTCGCCCCTGTGCTGATGGAGTCAGTGATCCATGTGACCCGAGCGCTGCTCGCGACTGACTTCGGTGATGACCCCCGAACGATGGCCCGTTGCGGGCTGAGCGGCATGGACCGTGACGCGATCGTGGACTACGTGGCCACCGGCCGACGCACGGGGTAGGGGCGCGGGCGGCCCGGGCCGGCCAGAGTCAGCGGCAGGACGCTAGTGCGGCCCCACATCTGGCTAGGACGTGCGTTCGGCGGACTCCTGCACATTCGACTCTTGATCCGCGGGGAGTTCTGCGGCGGACTCCTGGTCGACGGGCTCGGCGGCGGGCTCCGGTGCGACCGAGTCCTGGGGGGTGGACTCAGACTCCGGTGCGACCGAGTCCTGCTCGGTGTCCAACGGCTTGTCGACTCGCTCATGCAGCCGCGCACGGACCTCGTCGGGGGTGTATGCCTTGCGTTGCCGCTCGTCGCGCGAGACCTTCACTCCCGTGGCCGCAACTCCAGCGAGACCTGCCAGGCCGACCACCTTCCACCACTGCATGGCCGTACCCTAACGCCTCATGGATGAGACGACCATCAGTCTGGACGAGGCCCTGGCCCACACGCGGACCGGCGATGTCTGGCTCTTCCGGGGGCGCAGCGTGGCGGATGCAGCCATCCGGGTGGCCACCAACGCGCCCGTGAACCACGTCGGGATGGCGGTGGTGCTTGAGGATCTGCCGCCGCTGATGTGGCATGCGGAGCTGGGCCGGTCCCTGGAGGATGTGTGGACCGGTGAGCACCAGCGCGGCGTGCAGCTGCACAGCCTGCACGAGGCTGTGCGGACATGGCACGACAAGTACAACCAAGTGGCCTGGATGCGTCAGCTGGAGGCGGAGATCACCCCGCAGGTGGAGGACGCGGTGCTGAAGACCATCGCGCGCCTCGATGGGACGCCCTTCCCCACGACGCCCAAGCTGGCCGGGAGTTGGATCAAGGGACGCACACGAAGCCGTGCCTCTCTCGAGACGATGTTCTGCGCCCAGGTCGTGGCCACGACGTATGCCGAGATGGGGCTCATCGACACTTCGGAACGTCCGGAGAACTGGTATGACCCGGGGAGCTTCTGGAGCGGTGACGGCCTCGAACTCAACGGCGGCGCGCAGCTCAATGGCGAGATCAGGGTCAAGATCCCGCCATTGGCTGGCGATGAGGACGCCTCCAGCGAGGAGAGTGCCCGGCGCCGCAAGGAGGCTGCACGTACTTGGTGGCAGGAGAACTCGAAGCGCGTCAAGGACATCCGTGCGATGGATCGGTTCCAGGCCGCTGCTCAGACCAGTCGGGCGTCCCTGCTGGCTGCGGCCGAGACGAGCCAGCAGTCCTTGCGGGCTGCCGCTGAGACGAGCCAGCAGTCCCTGAAGGCCGCAGCCGAGGCGAGCCAACAGACCCTGCGAGCAGCTGCCGAGGCCAACCGGGACGACAAGCTCCGCGAGCTCGGTGCGCTGGGGCCCGACGCCGGCCTTCTGGTGACCGAACCGGAGCAGTGACCAGGGCGCCGGACCGTCGGTCAGGGGACGAGCAGGACCTTGCCGAAGACGGCGCCAGACTCCAGGAGCATGTGGGCCTCTGCGGCCCGGGCCAGTGGGATGCGGGCGTGGACGACGGGCTGCAGCCGCGTGTCCGCCGGCCCCAGGAGCGGCCACGCGTGGGCGGCGACCTCAGCGACGATCGCGGCCTTCTCGGCCGGCGGGCGGGAACGCAGCGTGGTGCCGTGGAGGCTGGCCCGCTTGACCAGCAGCTGGCCCAGATCCAGCTCAGCACGTCTGCCCTGCTGGAGCCCGATCACGACGAGTCGCCCACCGGTGGCCAGGGCGCGCACGTTGGCTGCGAGGCCCCCGGCCCCGAGGACGTCGAGGATGACGTCAGCGCCCTGACCTGACGTGGCTTCAGCCATGCGCGCGGCGGTGTCCTCGACGCGGTGGTCGATGCCGATCTGTGCGCCCAGGGCCATGCAGCGCGCGACGCGATCCGGACCGCCGGCCGTAGCGGCAACACGCGCGCCCAGCGCGGCGGCCAGCTGGATGGCCACCGAGCCCACCCCGCCGCTGCCGCCCTGGATGAGCACGACGTCGCCACGGCTGAGTTGCCCGACCATGACGAGGTTGGACCACGCGGTACAGACAGCCTCGGGCAGGCCCGCGGCATCAACGAGGTCGACGTGATCGGGTACTGCGAGCACCTGGGCCGCGGGGGCGATGGCGAGGTCGGCGTACCCTCCGCCGTCGATCAGGGCAGCAACGCGGTCGCCCAACTGCCATCCGTTGACGCCGCGTCCCAAGCCGGCGATCACCCCGGAGCACTCCAGGCCGGGGATGTCTGAGGCGCCGGGTGGAGGTGGGTAGTGCCCCTGGCGCTGAAGGAGGTCGGCGCGGTTCACCCCCGAGGCAGCGACATGGATGAGGACCTCACCCGGGCCAGGGACAGGATCTGGTCGGGTCGCCTCGGCGAGGACCTCTGGTCCACCGGGTTGGGTGATCTCGATGGCACGCATGCGCTTGAGGGTAGGCGTCGGCGGGCCGGCGCTACTGCAGCGGGTTGGACGGATGATCCGGAACGGTGAAGCCGGCCGGTGTTCGCCATCGCCATGCTGGCGCCGCCGGTGAGGTGCTGGCTTGGGCATCAGGGTGTGGCACCGGCTGCAAGTCCCACCCTGTGTGCGTCTTGAGGACGTGGTGCCGTCTGCATAGCGGCCCCAAGTTCGCTGTTCTGGTTGCTCCGGCGGGGTAGGGGACCGTGTGGTCGAGGTCGCAGCGCTGCGACGGTTGACGGCAGCCGGGCATGCGGCAGTGCGGTTCACGCGCGCGCACAGCGCGGGCCACGGCATCGCTGGGTACGTAGCGCCGCGAACCGGTCGCGGTGACTGCGCCCGTGGCGTCGCTGACCCACGCCCGCCAGTGCCCGTCGGCCGCGAGCAGTCGTGCCGTCTCAGCCGGGACGGGGCCCAGGCCCGGCACCTCAGCAGGATCGTTGGTCATGCCCAGGAGTGTCTCGAGGGACACGATGACCTGGATATCCGCGCGGCTCGAAGACCCACCGCCGCCGTCCGCGGTCGCGCTGGGGACCTCCCGCGGGGTCTCCGGTGATTCCCCCGACCCGGTTGCGAAGCCGGGGTCGGCGTCGCCGGAGTCAGCCCGCACGACCGCCCCACCCGAGCGCACCGGGCCCACGCTGGGCAGGGAGTGTGACCCCCCGAGCAGGAGATCGACGAGGACGTCGGCTCGGACCTGGTCACAGGTGCGTGGGTCTTCGCCCTGCATCACTCCACGAGCCACGGCTGACAGCCGCCGATGGATGCGGTGCGCGTCTGTCTCGTCGAGATCGGCGACCAGGACCGCCATGCCGTTCTTGTCCGGGAACACCTGAACCCGTCGGCGGGAGAATGCACGCTCCCGTGCCGACCGATCGGAATCCGGGCAGAGCCGTCTGCGCGCCAGCCGAGCCGCCCTGCCCACCTCGGCAGAGGTCCAAGCCCGGCGGCCCGATGCCAGCCGTTCCGTGACCCGCATGCACACGTGATCCACGACGTGGCTGGCCTGCTCGGTCGTGAGGTCGGTCAGTTCCAGGACTACCAGCCGGGCAGCCCAGGCCGAGATCGCGGCTGACTCCACGAGGGCCACCAGGCGTGGGTGGCTCACGAGATCCCGGGCGGCGCTGATCCGGTTGCCCATGGAGTTCGGCGATGACCGGAGGGCCAGGGCCAGCTCCTCGCGGGCGGGATCAGTGACCTGCTGTCCTGACGCCCCGATGTCGAGCACGACAAGTGACGGGCCTGCGGCTTGGACCAGGGCGACTGCTGATCGGGCGGCTGCCCAAGCGGCGCACGCCTCCCACGCCGCGGTCAGGACCACCATGCAGGCGCAGGGCCAGCCGGGGGCGTGTCCGGGTGCCGGGAGGCCGGGGAGGTTCTCCCCATCGTGTGGGTTGGGGCACCGCGTCGGGCTCTCGATGGAGCTGAGCGCGGTGGCCAGTGCCGGGCCGGCGGGAAGCCAGAGCAGGACACGGACCTCCTCGCGCACTGGTGTGTCCCACCAGCCGTACTCGGTCCACGCCGGGCGCTCATCGAGCCACCAGGCCCGTAGGAGGCGATCGAGCCGCGAGTCGTGTGCCCCGTCCCGGGCGTCCCCTTCGTTCGCGACGTGTCTGTGGCCGGCGCCAACCGACTGCTGTGCGATCTGCCCTGTAGGTTCGAGTTTCGTGCTCAATCCATCCCCCTTGAATCGAACGTATGTACGAATACTAGCACCCGGGCAAGCATCAGCGCGTCGACTCCCGGGATCTGTGGATGCAGGTTTCCTGGGGGTCGTCCCCCAGCCGAGGGCCGTCGGTCAGCCGGCCGTCGCGGCCTTTGCCGCTGCCTTCTTCTGCTGCTTGAACTCGCGGACCTTCAGCAACGACTCAGCGTCGATGACGTCGGCCACGGAGCGGTAGCCGTCCAGCGCGTAGTCGCCCGCGGCTGCTCTCCCAGCCCGGGGGCCGGACGTCGAGCTGCTTGGCGAGCAGGGCCACGAAGATCTGGGCCTTCTGCTTGCCGAAGCCCGGCAGATCCTGGATCCGCCTCAGGAGTTCCTTGCCGGTGGTCGCCTCGCTCCACAACCGTGCAGCGTCACCGTCGTACTCGGACTGGACGAGGGCGGCGAGCTCCTGCAGTCGGGCCGCCATCGACTTCGGGTACCGGTGGATCGCTGGAGGTTGGCTGCAGAGGAGGGCGAACGCCTCGGGTTCTGCGGCTGCGATCGCCGCTGGGTCCAGCGTTCCGAACCGGTCGAGAACCTTCCATCCGCCCCGGAAGGCATGCTCCATCCCGTACTGCTGATCGAGCATCATGCCCATGAGCACCGCGAACGGGTACTCGTCGAGGACCTCGTCGGCTGCGGGCTCGCCGGCAATCTGGAAACCCATCCACGGATGCTCTCATGGGCTCCCCCCGGGGAGTGCCTCCAGTGGCGCGCAGGAAGGCCCCGGCCACGGGGCGACGGCGCGTGTGACTCGTACGCGGAACCGTTGCGGGCTGTGGCGGACCCGCCGAGTGGCGCTTGCACGTCGGGGCGCCGATCGGGATTCCGCGCCTGCGCGAGCTGGGTGAGATCATGTGCACCGGCCACTTCCTCGATCTCAAGGGTATGCATGACGAACGGTGATCCCCGGCCCCACTCCTCGGCCGCCGGCCCCGGCCCCGCCCCGAGCCCCGACCCCGGCCCTGGCGAGTCCGACCGCTTGGCCCACGCGCTGAGCCTCCGGTTCGAGCCGCACCTCCAGGCGGCAGCTGCTGCGGTCCGGGCGGCCGAGGCGGAGCTGGCGGATGCCAGCGAGCAGCTCGAGCGGGCGCGACAGGAGGCCGCCGACGCCAGGTACCGGTCGGACCCCCTGGTGTTCATGCGTGCGTCGGTCGAGGACGAGGTGGAGGCGCTGGGGCGCAAGACGACCGAGAAGAAGGCCCGGGCCGCCTACAGGTACCTCGTGGACCGTGCGGTCGAGCTCGCTGAGGGCGAGGTGCGGGGATACGCGTCAGACCAGGCTGGGGCGCAACGAGAGCGCCACGAGGGCGTCGAGGCGCGCCAGCAGGCTGAGCGTGACGCGCGCACCAAGCTGGAGGCGGCCGTGCAGATGCAGGGCCGGGTCCGCGACGCGCAGCGGTGGGCCAACGAGGGGCTGACGCTGATGGCGCAGAAGCTCGCAGGCGGCACAGACTCGGAGTAGGCGAGAGCCCCGAGGGACCGCCCGCGGCGTCCGCGGCTACTCCGCGGACCTGAATCCCACGAACCTGAGGCAGCGGATCCCGTGGCCCGTCGAATCCGCGAAGTCCGGGTCCGGCGACGCGCGATACACCGCGATCCTCCCATCGGGCAGCCGCAGTTCGGTCTGCTCGTCCACGGCGAGTGCGAGCTCGTAGACGTCGCCCTCCAGGGGGCCGTCCTTGACGGTCAGAGGCTTCCTGTCCATGTCATCGAAGTTACTCCGGCAGGGGCACCCCACTCGCGCCGAGGCGTCGCAGCCCCGCGGCGATCCCTGTCCGTGGTCGGCGCCCTGCCTACGGGGTGAGACCTCGCTGCCAGGCAACGATGCGGTCGACCGCCTCGCGGACGTCGTCCACCGGGGAGGCGAAGGACAGCCGCACGTAGTCGCGTCCCTCGACCGGGTCGAAGTCCGTGCCCGGGGTCAGCGCCACGCCCGCCTCATCGAGCAGCCGCGCGCACCACGTGGGCGAGTCCAGGCCGAGGGCCGAGATGTCGGCGTACAGGTAGAAGGCGCCGTCGGCGGGGGCGACCCGGCCCCAGCCGAGCTCGGGGAGCCGTTCGAGCAGGTGGGCCCGAGCCTGCGCGTAGTGCGCGACATTCTCCCGTGCCGCGGCCATCCCCTCAGCGCCGAGCGCGGCGACCGCGGCGTGCTGGGCAAGGGCCGGCGGGCAGAGGGCGAGGTTGCCGGCCAGGGCCTCGACGGGGGCGACGAGGTCGTCGGGCAGGACCATCCAGCCCAGGCGCCAGCCGGTCATCGCCCAGTACTTGGAGAAGGAGTTGACGACCAGTCGCCCCCGAGTCGAGGAATCGCGCGGCGGTGGCGACCCGCGCCTCGGTGTAGGTGATCCCGTGGTAGATCTCGTCGCTGATCAGCCGCACATCGTGCCTGGCACACCAGTCTGCGATCGCGAAGAGCTCCGCGGTATCGATCATGGTGCCCGTGGGGTTCGCCGGCGAGGCGACGACCACCCCGTCGAGCGGTTGCTCCGCGTGGGCGGCTGCGAGCATCTCCACGGTCGGCTGGTACCGGGTCCGCGGACCGCAGGCCAGCGTGACCACCTCGCAGCCCAGCGCGGACAGGATGTTCCGGTAGGCCGGATAGCCGGGGCGGGCCAGCGCGACGCGGTCGCCGGCGTCGAAGGCAGCCAGGAACGCGAGGACGAAGCCCCCCGACGAGCCCGTCGTCACCGCGACGTTGCGTGGATCGACCGCCGTGTCGTACCAGTCCGCGTAATGGGCGGCGATCACTGCGCGCAGGGCGGGCGTGCCGCTGGCCTCGGTGTAGCCCAGACCGTCGGCGTGCAGGAGGTCGATGGCTCGTTGGCGCACGACCTGGCTGGCGCCGGCGGCCGGCTCGCCCGCAGCGAGGTTGAGCACGTCGTGACCGAGAGTCCGGCGCGCGTTGGCGGCGGCGATGATCTCCATGACGGCGAACGGCGGCACCTGGGCACGAGCGGCGACCTTCACACGCCCATCCTGCCTCTGGGCTGGCGCGAACGAGGCGGCGACGGGTCGGTACGGGGGGTCCTTCGGTGGATCAGTGCGGAGCCGGGCCCATCTGGGCCATCGCGCCGGCCATGTCCATGACGCCCCAGTGGGCAACGCTCTGGTCGCCACGGAACTGGAGGATGTCGATCACGTCCCACCGGATGTGGTTGCCGGAGGCAGGAACCCCCATGAACTCGCCCTGATGGGTTCCGCTGAAGGTGGCGCGGGCCACGACCTTGTCGCCGTCCTGGAGCAGTTCATGGACATCGACCTTGAAGTCGGGGAACGCTGCGAGCATCATCTTGAACAGCTGCCGAGGCGTCTCGCGAGTCGAGTCCATCCCGGGGATGGTCTCGTTCTCGACGAAGTCCTCGGCCATGAATCGATCGACCATCTCGTCGACGTCCACATCCCCAGTCATGGAGTCGTACATCTGCTGAGCGCGAGCCCGATAGTCGGTCATCGCGGGGTCCTTCCGGGTGGGCGGAGACGCGCCTCGAGTGAGGCTCGCCTTACCTAAGGTAGCGCGGCCCCGACGGGCCGACAAGGGTCGGCGCCAGCGGGCAGCGGGCCGCGTGATTCGGACTGCACTGTGGGGGCGCCACCCGCACCGGGAGGCGCCCCCACGTGACTGGACCAGGGTCACGCGGTGCCCCGGGGCCGTCACGGGAATGTTCAGCTCGCACCGGTCACGAAGCTGGCGAGGTACAGGACCAGCGTGGCGACGACCAGGATCGCAGCCACCACGAGCCCGACGATTCCGAAGCCTCGAGCGGCCCCGGTCTGCGGCTCCGCGTCCTTGGTGAGGCCGGCCATCCAGGCCGCTGCCGCACCGAAGATCGCCGGTGCGCCACTCCAGAAGAACGGCAGGGTGAGCAGCGCGAGGGAACCCAGGACGATGGCAGCGACCCGTGCCCTGCCCGGATCGCGGCGCATCGGCAGGGCGATGGCCAGGGTGATGAGCAGCGCGATCCCGCCGAAGAGGGCGATGCTCTTGAGGCTGTCGACGGGGCCCTCCGCCCGGTACGGATCGCCGTCGGAGAAGCCGAAGGCGAAGTCGGCAGTCTGGAATGCGAGGCCAGCACCGGTGGTGAGCAGGAAGACGGTTGCCAGCAGGGCAGGTCCCGAGATGCCCCGGCGCCCTGCGACAGCGGTTGATGCGTTCGACGTTGTTGATGCGGTCATGAGTGAAGTCCTCCACTTCCGGCCCCAGCGGATCCGGGGTGTGACGTCAGGTTGGCACCGGCGAAGTCCCGGGGACCAGAGCCGGGCGTCCCGCGCGATCCCGTCTGATCCCGGATGATCCCGCACTTGTCCCAAGCCTTGGCCGAGGCATACCGGACTGCCGTGCCCATGGTCCATCATGGGGCGATGACCGCCCTTGCCCCCGTGCGCTCGGGGGTGCCGCGCGAGGTTGTCCTGGCCGCGGCGGCCACCACGATCGGGGTGCTGCCTGTCCTCGCGGGGTTCGGCCAGGACCTGCCGACGGGCGCCCTGTTCTGCGCGGGCTGGCCGGCGATGGGCCTGGCTGCCGCCGTCCTGCTCGACCGTGACCCCAGCGATCGGATCGGTCGCACGATGGTGGTCCTCGCGCTGATCCCCGGCGCCCTCCTGCTGGCAGCATTCCTCGCTGGCGACGGCCAGGGGACGTGGGATCTGCTGGCACTTGTGGGTGAGCGCAGCGCTGTCCTGCTGGTCCTGGGGACGCTTGTCGCTCTCGGGTGGGCAATCGGGGTTCCGGCTGATCGGATGTCCCGACGACGGTTGACCTGGTTCCTGCTGTGGTCCTGCGTACTGATGGCCTGCGTCACGGCCCTGTCGCTGCTGGCATCGGCTCGCACGTTGGCCCTGGCGACGACCCTCGGGCTCTGGGCCGTTGCCGCCCTGGTGCTCCGGCTGGCCACCACGAGTGAGTTCCGGCCCGTCGACGAACCGTTGGTGGATGCCGCCGTGCCCCTGGCTGCCCTCCTCGTCGGCGCCGCTGTGGGGTTCGTCGTGGGAACGGTGGGGTCGCGGGCCGACATCCCCTTCCCCGAGATGTCGGCAGCGTTCGCTGCGGTGATCGCGGCAGCCCTCGCCTGGCCGGCCGCGCTCTGGTTGCGGCGCACCTTCCTGGCGCGCAGGTACGGCAGCGGCGCCCTCACCCCCGCCGATATGGCGACCCTGACTGCGGATCTGGGCCCCCAGGCTGACCCCAGGGACCTCTTGGGCAAGGCCGCCGCCATGATCAAGGCTGCCACCGGCCACTCGGGGGTGCAGTTGGTGATCGGGGCCGAGCCCATGGAGCCGCCCGAGGGCTGGATCGCCTACGGGCTCGATGTCGGCCCGGAGCGGGTAGGCGTCCTGCTGATCCAGCCCAGCAACCCTGAGGGGCCCGAGCCCCACCAGGACAAGGTCGTGCGCCAGATGCTGCCGACTGTTGCCCTGATGACCCGTGCGGTGGACCTGGCGGTCAAGGCCGAACTTGCGCGGCGGGATGTCACGCGCCAGCGGGATCAGGAGAGGTCGCGCATCCTCGGAGACCTGCACGACGGCGTCGGCCCGCAACTGGCGGGGCTGAGCATGGCGGTGCAGGCCGAGTTGCGCACGAGCCCGACTCCGTTGCTGGCATCCCTGGCCTCTGAGTTGGCCAGTGCGCGCGGCGACCTGCGCCGCATCGTCTCAGGCCTCACCCCCTCGGCGCTGCAGGACACCGACCTGGAGGTGGCGCTGGCCCGGCTCGTGAAGTCCTTCGATGGCGCGGACTGCCAGGTGGTGCTCGAGACCCACCTGAGCCCGGGGCACCCTCCGGAGGTTGCAGTCGCCGTCTACCGGTCGGTCGCCGAGGGGATCGCCAACGCGCTGCGCCACGGCCGCGCGGAGCACGTCACCGTCCGGGTCGCTGCGTCCGAGGATGGCGCCATCCACGTCGACGTCCACGATGACGGCGCCGGCGGGATGATCGTCCCGGGCGTTGGCCTGACGTCCCTGCAGCGGCGGGCCGAGAACCTCGGTGGACGGTTGTCGATCAGCTCGAACCAGCCCACCGGCGTCCACCTGCATCTCGAGCTGCCGACGGAGGCCGTCGCATGATCAGGGTGCTGCTCGTCGACGACCACCCCATCGTCCTGTCGGGGCTGTCCGCGCTGGTGCAGTCCGATGACGGTCTGTCGCTGATCGCCACGGCGGGCACGGTGGAGCAGGCCCTGGCGGTGACTGCGCAGCCGGACGTCGCCGTGGTGGATCTCGAACTCCCCGACGGGGACGGCATCGACCTGGGCGCCGCTCTCAAGGGGCGGTGGCCGGAACTGCGTGTCGTCGTGCTGACCATGCACGCCGACGATCAGGCCGTGATGCGAAGCCTGGGATCCGGCCTGGACGGCTACCTGCTGAAGGACTCCGATCCCGACGACGTGCTCCGAGCCATCCACTCCGCCGCCCGCGGGTCGTTGGTGCTGGGCAGGGGCGCAGCCGGCGCCGTGGTGGCAGCCGCGGCGACAGCCCCCCGGACCGACGCGCTGGGCGCCCTGGATGCACGTGAGCTGGAGATCCTGGACCTGATGGCCCAGGGGATGTCCACCGGACACATCGCCGCGCGGCTGTACCTGGCTCCCAAGACCATCCGGAATCGGGTGTCCGAGATCGTGGGGAAGCTCGGGGCGGCCAACCGCGACCAGGCGATCGCCCTCGCACGCGCCGCCGGCCTTGGCAGGGGCGCAGGAGCGGGCACCACACCCGACCCTCGGTAGGCGTGGCGATCGCGGTCGATCTCGTCGTGGAGTCTGGGCTTCAATCAGCCGAAGGAGATGAAGTCGACCGCGCGGCCGAGGACCTGCTCGAACAGCTCACGTACGGCGAGCCGACCGCCGGCAGTCCACGACGTCGGCCGGCATCACAGGCCCATGGTGCGCCCGATCAGGTCCTTCATGATCTCGTTCGTCCCGCCCCCGATCGGGGTCCATCGCATGTCCATCCATGCCTGAGCGATCGGGTACTCGGTCAGGTACCCGTATCCGCCATGGAGCTGGAGACACGCGTCGATGACGCGCTGCTGGAGATCGGTGGCCCACCACTTGGCCATCGCGACCTCGGCCGAGCTGAGCGAACGCGCTGTCCAGTCGGCAATGCACCGGTCGACGAACACCTGACCGATCGTCACCTCGGTCTGCATCTCGGCCAACCGGAAGCGTGAGTTCTGGAGCGACCCGATCGGCTTGCCGAAGGCCTGACGATCCTTGCAGTACGCCAAGGTCCAGTCCAGCGCGGCACGCGCAGCAGCGATCGCGTTGACGGCGATGATCATGCGCTCCTGATCGAGCTCCCGGCCCATGAGGTACAGGCCCTGGCCGGGCTGACCGATCAGGTTGGCCTTCGGCACCCTCACGTCGTCCAGGAACACCTCGACGGTGTCCTGGGCATGCCAGCCGATCTTCTTCAGTGGCTTGCTGATGGTGACGCCGTCGGTCGGGACCTCGATCGCGAGAAGGCTCACCCCCCACTGCTTCAGCTCGGGGTTGGTGACGCAGGACACGATGAGGAGGTCGGCGAGCGCGCCGTTCGAGACGAAGGCCTTGTGGCCGTTGACGACGTAGGCATCGCCGTCGTCGATGGCCGTGGTGCGCAGCGAGCCGAGGTCACTGCCCGACGTGGACTCGGTCATGCCCACGGCGAGGATGGTGTCCCCGGTCACCATTCCGGGCACCCAACGCCGCAGCTGGTCCGGGGTTCCGTAGTTGAGGATGTAGGGGGCGACGATCGTTCCGTGGACTCCGAATCCGGGGCCCGTGCAGTTCTGGCGGGTGAGCTCCTCACCGAGGATCGCGTCGTAGCGGAAGTCACTCACCCCAGCGCCCCCGAACTCCTCCGGGGCCGCCATGCACAGGTACCCCAGCGCCCCCGCCCTCGTCCAGATCGCGCGGGGCACCACCCCATCGATGGCCCACTGCGAGTGGAACGG
This sequence comes from uncultured Actinomycetes bacterium, assembly GCA_963697345.1. Classification (GTDB taxonomy): domain Bacteria; phylum Actinomycetota; class Actinomycetes; order S36-B12; family CAIYMF01; genus Prado023. The sequence goes on from CAVONS010000002.1 coordinate 110,079, forward strand.
GGCGATCTCGCTGGCGACGAAGTCCCGGACCGAGGAGCGGAACAGATCATGGTCCTTGTCGAAGATCGTGCGTTCCATCCTCAGGCCTCGTCTCTGGTGGCGGTGTGGGCTCGGATGATCGCAGCCAGCGACTCCACGGCGGGCATCTCGAAGATGCCCTTGTGCTTGCCGTCGACCTCCGCCAACTCGAAGCTGGGCGTGTACTCGCCCCATCCCAGGTGCCAGTCACGACCCTCGCCACCTTGGTCCCAGGACGACCGGATCAGGAGGATGGGCGCCGAGACGGGCTTCGGCTCGTACTTGCGGAAGGCGCGGCGGCACGCCTTGGCGATGGAGCTGTACACGGTCTTTCCGTTCCCGACCTCGCCCTCCCCGCCGAGGTCTCCGTCCCACGCGACCCCGACCCGGCGGCTCTTCGTCATCCGGGCCTGAGCGGTGCGCAGCGCGCCCATGGCCCCGCGCCTGCGGTAGACGGTCACGGCACGCGCGACCGTGGACTTCGCCTGCGTCGCGTCGAGGGGCAGTCCCCCGTCGATCACGGCGACGAGGCCCACCTCCTCGCCGGCCGCCTCGAGCAGGCCGGCCATCTCGAGGGCGACGACGCCGCCGAAACAGAACCCGACGAGCTGATAGGGACCCGACGGCTGCACCTCGCGCAGCTCGCTGACGTACCGCTTTGCCATCGCGGGGACTGATCTGAGGGGCTTCGTGACGCCGTCGAGACCGACCGGTTCGAGGACATACATCGGTTGATCCGGACCGAGCCGTTCCCACAGGTTGTGGTAGAACAACACTCCGCCGCGCCCGCCGTGGATGCCGACGAGCGGAACCCGGGTGCCCTCGGTGTGGATGGCGATGAGGCAATGGCGCTCGCCATCCACGACGCTGGGACCGTCCAGCACGCGTCCGAGGGCCTCGATGGTCGGGTGTTCCAGCAGGGTGTTGAGCGGCAGGTGGGTTCCCAACCTGTCGGAGATGGTGCCGAAGAGGCTGACCGCGGCCAGGGAGGAACCACCGATGGCGAACCAGTCGTCAGTGACGCCGATGTCGGGTCGGTCGAGCAGCGAGGCCCAGATCTCGGTCAGGACCTGTTCGGTCTGGGTTCGCGGTGCGACAGCATCGGTGCGGTCGTGGGTGGTCCGGGTGACCAGGGCGCCCACGCGGTCGCCTGCTTCATGGCGAAGCTCGGCGACGGTTCGCTCGGGATCCTGGGTCACGGCCTCGAGGGTGACGACGAACTGGTCCATGATCGCCCGGGCGCCACGGGCAGACACGCGCCGGGCGTCATACCGGAGGTGGATGGACCACGGGTCACCCAGGCCGACGGCGATCGTGACCGGTGACGCGGTCGTGAGCCCGCTCTGGAAGCCCGACAGGCTGAGGTCGGTGCCCTGTGGGTCGGCGAGGGGGAAGTTCTCGACGACCAGGAAGGTCTCGAAGAGCCGGCGATGACCGGGCACGGAGCACCATCGTGCGATGTCGTCGAGAGTCGCGTGCTCGTGTGACTGCATCTCGAACTGCTGATCCCGGATTCCCTGCAGCCACTCGGCCACTGGCAACTCGGGTTGAACCTCGATGCGCACCGGCACTGCGTTCGACAAGTACCCGACAAGGCGCTCCAGCCCGTCGACGGGCGCCGTGCGACCCGAGACCGTGGTGCCGAAGACCGGCGCGCTCTCGCCCGTCAGCATGGATGCCACCAGCGACCACGCGGCCAGCAGGACCGTGTTGGCAGTGACATGGGTGGCCGTGGCCAACTCCCGCAGCCGATCGGTCAGGGCATCCGAGAGGTCCACGGCCTGGGATGTGTACTCCGGCGCCGAGTGGGGTGCTCCCACGTCGATCGCCAGGGGCTGGGCTCCCTCGAAGCCGTCCAGCCGAGCGCGCCAGTAGTCCTCGGTCGCCGCGTCGTGGCGACTCGTGACCCATTGGACGTAGGAGCGCAGGGCGTCCTGGCGTTCCGGGCGCGCAGGCGGCTCGGATCCTGCCCCGAGCTGGTGGTAGGCCTGCATCAGGTCCTCGAGGACGATGGCCGAGGACCACCCGTCGATGAGGATGTGGTGGCAGGTCCAGACGACCTCGGCCCGCGTGTCGGTCATCCGGACCACGGACACACGCATGGCCGGAGCGACAGAGAAGTCCAGACCTCGCTGCCGATCCTCGTCCAGGAGCGACTCCAGAGCCGTGGCCTGATCCTGCGGGTCGAGCGAGCGCCAGTCCCGGACATCCACGGGCACGGCCACCGTGCGACGGACCACGGCCAGGGGGGGCCGGCCGTCCCGCTCGTGGATCGAAGCCCGCAACGCCGGATGCTGCGCGACCACGCGCCCCCAGGCCTGAGTGAAGCGGGCCTCGTCCAGCGTGCCGGTCAGCGTGAAGCGCACCTGGAGGAAGCCCGGATCCTCATCGCCCGGCAGCCCGGCGAACAGCACGAGCACATGCTGGTTCGCCAGCAGGGGGAGCACGTCCTCGACGTTCCTGCGGGCATCCGATGAGCCCGCGTCGGCGGGAGCGCCGCTCAGGTCGCTGGTCATGTCAGCCCATCCAGGAAGTCGTCGAGCTCATCCTGCCCGAGATCAGCCGCTGGGAAGTCCGACGGGGTGAAGCCCCCCGCATCGGCACCGAGGCTGTGGTCGATCAGGGACCGAAGCTCCGACATGTGGGCATCAGCCAGGCGCTGGATCTGCACATCACGCAGCGGATCAGCGTGATACCAGCGCACCGTCAGACCTGCTTCGTCGATGAACGCAACAAGCTCGAGTTCATGCGTCATGCGGTTGTCCGGGTGACGGGACGAGGCATCAGGTGACGGCAACGGTACGAGCGGGCCACCGGCCTCGACGTCGCTGCGTCCGAGGTAGTTGAACAGCAACGAGGGCTCATGCAACGTCGTCAGCTCGGGACGACGTCTGACGTACCGTTGCACCGCGTAGTCCATCGCGTCCTTCGCGGCGGCCCTGAGCACCTCCTTGGTCCGCTTGAGATCCGAGACCCTGTCCGGCCCACGGTTCAGGGCGAGCGGGTACTGCACGGTGAACCAGCCGACGGTCCTCGAGACATCCAGGCCCTCGGCCGGAACGCGGCCGTGCCCCTCGAGCATGAGGTGCAGCGTCCCGGCCTCGTCGGCCAGAACAGCGGCGAGTGCCGTGAGGATCAGCTCCTCCGGCCGGGTGCTGTAGGCGTCGTTCGCGTCCGTCAGGAGGTGGGTCGTCGTCTGCCTGTCGAGCTGGCCGATGACGCACCTCCGATCAGCCTCGAGCCCGGGCTCAGGTGTCTGCTGACCTGCAGGCAGCTGCGAGCACCACCTCGAGAGGCCAGCGTCCGTGCTCGCCCTGAGGTGGTGTTCAGTCCAGGCGGGGAAGGACGTCGTCCGGGAGGGCAGCGTGACGGAGGCGCCCGAGAGTGCCATTCCGTAGGCGGCGGTGAGGTCCTCGATCAGGATGGACCACGACACGGCGTCGACCACCAGGTGGTGGGCCACGATGCAGAGCACGGATCCTCGGTGTGACGTCGGATCGATGATCGCGCCGCGCACCACCGGTCCATGGCCGAGGTCCAGCTGGCCCTGGAGGCCGGCGACGATCGGGTCGAGGTCACCCGACGAGATGCGCTCCAAGTGGGTTCCCGCGTCCTCGGCGATCGACTGGTGCCAACTCCCGTCGCGACAGTCGAACCGCGCCCGAAGCATGTCGTGGTGGCCGAGGACTGCCGCGAAGGCCGCGCGAAGGGACGGCTCGTCGAAGCCCTCCGGCAGGGCGAGGAGCATCGCCTGGTTCCACTGCTCAGGCACGGCCAGATCCTGGTCGAAGAACCACGTCTGGATCGGTGACAGAGGCGCAGGACCGGTGACTGGGGAGTTGCCGGCGGGCGCGTGGGTGCTCTGGCGCGCGTTCGCAGCAATCTGCTCGATCGTCAGGTCTGTCGCGATCCTGCCGGGCTCGATGTGCAGGCCTGCCTGTCGGGCCCGGGAGACCATGCGAATGCTGACGATGGAGTCTCCGCCGAGGGCGAAGAAGTCGTCGTGGATCCCCACGGCTTCCACTCCCAGCAGATCCCGCCAGATCTCGGCAAGCAGCGCTTCCTCGGGGGTGCGCGGCGTGACGTGCCCGGCGTCCGGGGCTCCGCCCTCGATGCGGGGATCCGGCAGCGACGCGGTGTCCAGCTTGCCGTTCGGCAGCTGCGGGATCGCCTCGAGCGCCATGAGGACATCGGGCACCATGTACTCGGGCAGCGTTCGGCGAAGCGTCTCGGTGACCGCCCGCGAGTCGAAGGCTGGCCCGCTCGGCACGGCGTACGCCACGAGCTGCGCGCCTGCCCGTCCAGCCAGTGGTCGCGCCATCACCGCGGCCTGCTCACGTCAGGGTGCGCACGCAGTTCCGCCTCGATCGCGGCTGCCTCGATGCGATGACCGCGGATCTTCAACTGCTGATCGGTCCTGCCCAGGAAGCTCAGGGTGCCCTCGGGCGAGAAGGCCGCCAGATCTCCGGTGCGGTAGATGCGCTGCGGTTGACCGCCGAGGCCGATCGTCAGGAATCGCTCGGCTGTGAGGTCCGGTCGCCCGAGGTACCCGAGCGCAACGCCGGCACCGCCGACGCACAGCTCACCGGCGAAGCCGAGCGGGACTCGATTGCCGTAGGCGTCGAGGAGGTGGATCTCGGCCCCGGCTATCGGCCGCCCGATCGGCAGTGGGCGGCCGGCATCGCTGGCGTGGGCTCGGTGGACCGTGCACCAGACCGTGGCCTCCGTGGGGCCGTACTCATTGTGGAGCTCGGCGTGACCGACTCGCTCGAGGTGGGAGGCGAGCACTCCGGCTGGGCAGGCCTCGCCGGCGACGATCGCGACCCTGAGCGAGGCGAGCTCGCCGCGCCCCGCGTGGTCGGCGAGCACCTGGTAGAGCGTGGGAAGGCACAGGGTGTGGGTGACCTGCTCGTGCGCCGCCAGCGCGAGCAGGGCATCGACATCCTGCTCGAGGCCCGACTCGGGCAGGACGAGGGCGCCACCTGTCGTCAGCGTCCAGAAGATGCCGGCGACGGAGCTGTCGAAGGCGTAGGAGGAGAGCAGCAGGAAGCGACCCACGGGCTGCCCGTAGTGCACCGAGCGTGCGTTCGTGGAGGCTGCCAGGGAGCGGTGCGACACCATCACCCCCTTGGGACGTCCCGTTGACCCGGACGTGTGGATCACGTAGGCGAGGCCGTCCAAGGGGACCGAGGGCAGTGCCACGGCCGGATCGTCGGCCTCCTCGCGATCGACGAGGACGAGATCCGCGCCGTCCCCCAGCGCCTCGGCCAGGGGGGAGTCGGTCACGATGGTGCCGATGCCGGCGCCCTCGATCAGCCCCATCACGTGTGCGCGCGGATATGCCGGGTCGAGCGGGACGTAGGCCGCCCCGGCCTTGAGGATCCCGAGGATCGCGATGACGAGATCTGCGCCGCGATGCAGGTGCAGCCCGACGGGGGCGCCGCTCGTGGCACCTCGCCGGACCAGGCGCCTGGCCAGCCGGGAGGATGCCACGTCCAGGTCGGAGTACGTGAGGCTGCGGATCGAGGACGCCACGGCCTGTCGATCGGGGTGGCGGGACGCGATGTCTTCGATCATCTCGACGACCGTCCGGGGATCCGCCGCGAGATCCGGTCCACGGGAGATGGCCGCGATGCGGGCATCTCCGGACGGGTCGACGAGGCTGAACCCCGACAGGCTCCCCTCTGCATCTGCGATGAACGCGCGCGCGACAGCCACCACCTGCTCGAACAACGCCTCCACGGCCGCCTCGGAGAACCTCGACCTGTCGTGGACGATTCCCAGGCTGAGCTGGTCGCCGGGTATGACCAGGACCGCCAGGGGGTAGTTGCTCTGCTCGATGTGGCGTGCAGGTCCGAGCGTGATCGAATCGCCGAGTCGCCGACGATTGCCGGGTGGGTAGTTCTCGAACACGACGATGCTCTCGAACAGCGATTCGCCGCTGGGAATGTCACTCCACCGCTGCACGTCGGCCAGTGAGGCCAGCTCATGGCGCCGGTCGTCGAGCTGTCCCCTCTGGATGTCGTTCAGCCAAGCGCCGAGCCGCTGCGCGGGCGGCATCGAGACCCGGGTGGGCAGGGTGTTGATGAACAGCCCGGTCGCCCGCTCAGAGCCGTCGAGGCCCGGCGGGCGTCCTGCGACGGTGGTCCCGAAGACCACATCCTTCGTCCTGGCCCAGCGGCCCACGACAAGCGCCCAGATCCCGACGAAGACCGTGTTCAACGTGACCTGGTGGCTGCGTGCCAGTGCGACGAGGTCCTCGGATGTCGCCTGGTCCAGGGTTCGGTACTGGGTGCGGTATCCCGTCGAGCCCGGGGATGGCGGGAACCCGGGCACGGTGAGGTCGAGGGGTTCTGAGTACCCGGCGAGCTTGCCGGTCCAGTAGTCCCGCTCGGCCTCGATGTCCCGGTCGAGGTAGTGCGCGACGAAGTCGCGATACCGCGGTGGATCCGGGAAGGTGGTCGTCCGGCCGCCGGCCGATGCCCGGTACGTCGCGAACAACTCGTCGAGCAGGATCTGGGCGGACCAGCCGTCGGCGATGAGGTGGTGGAAGGTCCACACCCACTCCCACTGCTGGTCTCCCGTCCGGATCAGCAGCATCCGTGACAGCGGCGCCGCGGCGAGATCGAACCCTCGATCCCGGTCCTGCGCGAGTCTGCGCTCGATCTCCTCATCCCGTCCGGCTTGCGGGACATCGGCGAGGTCGAGGTACTCCCATGGGTGCTCCACCTGTGCGCGGACAACCTGCAGCGGCTCGTCGAGGCCGTCCCAGACGAAGGCCGTCCGCAGCGTGTCGTGGCGCGCGACGACGGATGCCCACGCCGATCGCAGCAGCGTGGGATCGAGGTCTCCGGAGACCGGCGTCACGATCTGGTTGACGTACACCCCGATGCCCGGACCAGCCACGCTGTGGTAGAGCATGCCCTCCTGCATCGCCGTGAGCCCGTACGCGTCGACGACCCCCGCCAGGGCTGCGTCGCTCACGAGGTGTCCCGTGCGCTGCCCAGCGCGGCCGCGAGCTTGCGCATCGTGGAGTCGTCGAGGTCCCCGATCCCCTCCGAGGCACCGCCTCGCCCGGGCGTGCCGAGCGCCCCGACGAGGTCGGTGATGTGGGCTGCCATGGTCGAGACGGCCCGGGCGAGCACTGCGCCGTCGTTGCCCGTCCAGTCGAGCACCAGTGCGTCGTCGTCGATGTAGGCAGTGATCTCGGCGCCGAACACGGTGGCTGTGTCGGCGGGTCGGGCAAGGCGGATCACGCCTGCGCGCTGCATGGAGCCATCCATGCGCGGGGCAGCCACCCGGCCGAGGTAGTTGACGACCCCGTGGGTCCCCGGGTCCAGTGCGAGCGACTCCCGCACGGCCGGGTCCTCATGGAGGTACCTGAGCACTCCGTAGTCGCGTCCGCTGGCCGAGGCCGCCCTGATCTGGTCCCGGAGCAGATGTGCTGCCCGTTCCGGCGCGAGGGACCGGGGCACCTCCAGGGCAACGGGGAACAGGGTGGTGAACCAACCCATCGTGCGCGCCACGTCGACGGTGCCGCTGTCGGACTCCCTGCCGTGGCCCTCGATGAACAGGCGGACACGTGGTGAGCCCTGGATCTCCGACAGGGTCCGGGCGGCCGACGCGGCCACGATCTCGTCCACCCCCATCTGCCATTCCGCGGCCCCGGCGACCAGGGCCTGCGTCACCTCGGGGGACAACGCCACCCGGTGCGAGACCACCGATCCGGCCCGATCGCCGGACCACGCGCCTGCGTCCGCCTGCACGATCCGCAACCACGGCTCCGGGTCGATCCCCGGGGCCGCCTCGCCGAGGAGCTCCACCCACTGCTTCACGGACGTCATCACCCCTGGGAGCTGTGGCTCCGCGTTCGCGCATCGCTGGCGGTACAGGTGATCCAGGTCATCCACCAGGTGCGACCACGACACGGCGTCCACGACCAGATGGTGCGCTGCGACACAGAGAACCGCCTCGCCCTCCGGCGTCCTGACGAGCGCGGCCCTGGCCAGCGGCGGGGAGTCCAGATCCATCGGTCCGGTGATCCTCTGCTCCACCTGTCCGAGCACCTCGTCGGACAGGAACGCCACCTCGGCCACCTCGAACGGCATCGCTGAGGCCGAGGCGTCGACCGAGGATCGCCACCCGTCGGCGCCCAGCACGAAGCGCTGTCGGAGGGCGTCGTGGTGCTCCACCAGGCCGTCGAGTGCGGCCCGCAGGGCGTCGATGTCGGGGTCCGGGGGCATCGTGACCCGGACGACCTGATGCAGGTGGCTCGGGACAGCGCTCCGCGCCAGGAACCAGCGCTGGATCGGTGTCAGCCCGACCGGTCCTGTGACCCGCTCGGCCACCTGCGCGCCCTGGTCGTCCACCGCCCTGGCCAAGCCCTCGACGGTGAGCTCCTCGAAGAGTTGGTGCAACGTGATGGGGATTCCCTGTCGGTGCGCGCGCGCGATGATCTGCACGGCCGTGATCGAATCCCCACCGAGATCGAAGTAGTTGTCCCGGACGCCGATCCCCTCGATGTCGAGCACATGCTCCCAGATGGCAGCCAGCGCTCGTTCCATGTCGGACGTGGCCGCGACGTAGGCGGCCCCCACATCGGGGCGCTGGGTGTCAGGGGCCGGCAGGGCATCACGGATGACCTTGCCGTTCTCGCTCAGCGGAAGGCTGTCCAGTCGAACGAACTGCGACGGGATGATCTGCTCGGGAAGCCGCGCCGCCAGGTGGGACCGGAGTTCCGGCGTGGGAATCTCGGTCGGCGCCACGTAGTACGCCACCAGGCGGTTGCCGGACTCCCGTTCGGTGATGTCCTCGGGGAAGCCGATCTCGCCGAGGATGCGGGACACCTGCGCGACGTCGATCTCGTCGTCGAGCTCGGTCATGGCCTGCTGACGGGTCTTGGTCCCGAGGCGAACATCCCAGCTGTACGGGAGCGCGTAGTTGTGGAAGCCCTGCGTCGCCCGGTGGTAGTAGATGCCCACGTCATTGATCAGGCAGTTGGTCGACCTGCCCGTGTCCGTGGGCCGGACCCAGGGAACGCGCTCGTCGAGGTAGGCGTACAGGTCGTCGAGGTCGACGTCGACGTACCGGTAGAAGTCGACGAAGCGCACCTTGTCGAAGATCCCGTGGTCGTCGAAGACCGATGTGTCCAGCAGCCGCTTGGGCGCGTCGTCGACCTGATGGTAGGCCCGACGCGCCTCGAGGACATTGGCGTCGATCTGGTCCGAGCTCACCGTCAGCTCGGTGAACAGCTCTGGGGTGAGCCGCGTCTCGAAGAACTGGCCCCGCGACAAACCCGTGACGATGAAGGGGATTGCCCTTGTCGTTGGCTGCCTGCACCGACAGCGTGTACAACGTCTTGAAGCACCCGTTGCACACGTTCGCGTGCCGTTGGAGGCTGTCGACGAAGATGTCGTTCATCGCCGGCGTGGAGGCGAAGACGTGGTCCACGCCCAGCGAGTCCACGACTCGCCGGATGTTGCCCTTCGCCTGGTCGGAGATGTAGCCGTTGTCGAGGGTGAAGGCGAGCACCTTCAGCCCCATGTCCACCAGCCGGCACAGGACGTACGTGCTGTCCTTCCCGCCGCTGAGAAGCGCAAGGCAGTCGTACTCACCAGCGCGCCCCGCAGACCCGAGGACGCGCGCGAGCTCGGCCTCCGGCTTGAAGTAGACCCGAGCGCGGTCGGCGTAGCTGTCGTAGGCACGGCACTCGCTGCACACCAGATCAGCGTCGAACGAGATGCCCGGGTAGCTCGACGCGAGGCCGCACCTCGAGCAGTGCACCGGATCCACCTGCGCGTCGATCGCCGGCGGGGACCAGACACGAGCGGCGGCGGCGCTGACAGCCGGATGCGACACCACAGCGGCCTCGACCTCCCCCAGCTCGACCCGCACCCCCTTGATCTTCACCTGGTCGTCGCGACGTCCCAGGTACTCGATGGTCCCATCGCGCCGGACCCGGGCGAGGTCCCCGGTGGCGTACATGCGCACCGACTCGTCGCGGGGATCGACCCGGAATCGATCCGTCGTGAGGTCGTCGCGCCGCGCATACCCTCGGGCCACACCCACACCGGAGACCCAGAGCTCACCGGCCACTCCGAAGGGGACGGGCTGCCCGCGCGAGTCGAGCACCAGGGCGCCCATGTTGGCGATCGGCCGGCCGATCGGCACGCTGCCGGAGGTGTCCCGTGACCGGTCGTAGGTGTGGATCACGCATCCCACCGTGGCCTCGGTCGGCCCGTACTCGTTGTGGATGCTGACCTCGTCGGCGAAGAGATCGGAGGTCCGCCGTGCCACAGCCGTGGTGAGATCCTCGCCGCCGAGGATCAACTGCCGGATGCGCCGTCCCGCCCGGCGGCCGGACGGAAGGAGGGTGAGGTGCGAGGGGGTGAGCTTCACGATGTCCACGGCGTCGTCGGCGAAGACGTCGAGGACAGTGAGGTCTGCTCCCGTGGTTGGCTCCGGGTACACCCGAACCGCCCCACCGGACGTCAGCGGAACGAACACCGACGTGATCGTGAGATCGAAGGTCAGGGGCGTGAACAGGGGGAACGTCAACGGCTGGCCCCTGCCGTAGAACCTCCGCGCCCACGAGATGTAGTTCGCCAGTGACCTGCGCTCGATCATCACGCCCTTGGGGGTGCCAGTCGACCCCGACGTGTAGAGGACGTACGCCAAGTCATCGGGGGCCACCGCGCCGTCCGCACGCGCGCCGCGGGCCGAGATGTCGGCGAACGTCCACCTCGGGACCGGGACTTCGAGGTCCGCGTCGGTCACGACAAGCGCGCATCCGGCGTCCTGCAGGATGAACCGGATGCGGTCGGCGGGCCATCGTGGATCGATCGGCACGTAGGCGCCACCGCCCCTGAGCACGCCCATCATCGTGACGACGGCCGCCATGGTCCGGGGAAGGGCCACCCCGACGACGGAACCTGCCGTGGTCCGGCCTGCGACGAAAGCGGTGAGCTCCTCGATCTGGGCGTACGTCCATGACCGGTCACCCTCGATGATGGCAACGGCGTCGGGTGCGGACTGCGCCTGGTGCAGGAACGATGCGACGACATCCTCGGCCAGCCCAGGCGCGATCTCGCCACTGACCGCCTCCAGGACTTCGGAGCGCTCGGACTCGGAGAGCAGGTCGACCGCGTCGATCGGTGCATCCCAGGCTTCGGGCATCGCGTCGAGCAGGCGCAGGAAGTGACCGGGGATCGAGCGGCGCAGCTCTTCGTCGAAGGCGGTCACGCTCAGGTCGAACGCCAGCGTGAAGTGGCCCGTCCGAGCGAAGTCGTGGATCTGGAGTCGGAGATCGTGGTTGGCGTCGACGTGGTCCGGGTGCAGCCACTGCGCTCGTGCGGCCAATCCGGCGAAGGTCCCGAAGTCGGCACGGATGAAGTTGAGGACGGTGTTGATGCGTCGGCTCGTGTCGGGCTCCATCGTGCCCGGCGCCGCGGCGCGCATCATCGACGCGGCAGCATCCCTGACCCGGGCATGCAGCGTGGCGAAGGTGTCGCCCTCCTCGAGCGTCACCCCGAGCGGATAGACCTCCATGAACAGCCCCGCAGTGCGTCGGAACGCCACCGTCGAGCGGTTGTGGACCGGCGCGCCGATGGTGATCGACGATTGGCCGCTCGTCCGATGGAGGAAGGCGAACAACGCGGTTGCGAACAGCTGGAACCAGGTGAGGTCGGGGGTGAGGGCCTGGACTCCTGGTGAGGATGCCAGGGCTGCCAGCGCGTCCCGCCTGCTGGCGTCAAGCTCGACGATGATGCGTTCGTTGCCGGTCTGGGTCCCGTCACCCCTCGTTCCGTACAGAGCCGGAGGCACGACGGGTTGACCGTTCCCCGACGGGCGATCCGATGCCCTCTCCTCGCGCAGGGCGCGTTCGTGGTCCACGAAGGTGCGGTACTCATGCAGGGGCTGTCCATCGGGCGGCGCACCCGTCCCGGCCGCCAGGTACAACTGCTCCATCCGCTGATACAGGAGGGCCATCGCCCACGCGTCGGTGACGACGTGGTGCTGGTTGAGGTACCACGCGTGACATCCGCCGGGAAGTCGCAGCAGTGCGGAGTCGAAGGTCCGGTGGTGCATGTCGAGGGGGACCGCGCAACGTGCCTGGGCCCACGCGGAGGCCGAGGGCGCGTCCTCGGCTGTGAGGTCGACGACCTCGATCGGATCGGGGACTGTGTCCAGCGCCGTCTGGCCAGCCACTCCCTCGCTGCTCACGACAACCGTGCGAAGTGCATCGGCTTCGGCCACGAGCTGGGTGAAGGCACTCACGAACGCGTCCTCGTCGAGTGCCCCGTCGATGTGGAACACGAACGCCATGTTGTACAGCGGCACATCTGGGTGCATCTGCTGGCTCGCCCACAGCGCCTCCTGGGCGCGGGTCAGCGCCGACCCATCGCCGTGGTCCAGCTGGCTCACGCCGACTCCGTCATCTGGTGGGACTCGACAAGAGCCGCCATCGTCGTCGCGGAGCGGAAGTTCTCGATCGTCACGTCGTGCGGGGCGATCGTGACCCGGAACTCCTTCTCGAGGTAGTCGATCAGCCTCGTCACACCGAGCGAATCGATGGTTCCGTCGAGGACGACCTCGTCGTCGATCCCGACCTCCCTGGCCCCATCGAGAAGCTGGGTGCCGATGAACTGGGCGATTGTCTGCTGTGTGCTCATGCGTGGGCTCCAGCCATGTGGGCAAGTCCTGCGTGGGCATCGGTCTGAAGTCTGAGTCGATCGATCTTCCCCGTGGACGTGCGTGGGAACCCGTCCCGTACCGTGATCGACGCGGGCACAGCATACGTGGGAAGCGCGCCGGCGGCATGGGCTCTGATGTCCTTCGCCGTTGCCTCCGATCCCGGGATCAGGATGACCTCGGCGTGTGGTTGGAGGCTCCCCTCGGCATCCGGGAGCGCATAGACAGCTGCCTCGTGGACGGACGGGTGTTCGAGCAGGACTGCCTCGACCTCGTCCAGCTCGACCCGGTTGCCACGCGCCTTGATCTGGCGGTCCCGCCTGCCCAGGAAGGCCAGATCCCCCTCCTCGGTCGGGGAGACGAGGTCTCCCGTGGCGTGGTAGACGTCGGGTCTGCCTCCGACCCCGGGAACGTTCACCAGGGACTTGTCCGTGAGATCGGGTCGAGCCCAGTACCCGCGCATCAGCGTGGGTGCTCGTACCAGGAGTTCGCCCTTCCCTCCGACCCCGACCTGCCTGCCCTCGGAGTCGACCACCATGACCGTGACGTTCGGGTACGGCCGACCGATCGGTAGCCCCAGGTCGCCCTCGTCGGGAACGGCGGGAACGCGGTAGTGGGTGCATCCGTTGGTCTCGGTCGGTCCGTACACGTTCACGAACTCAGCATCCGGCAGGCTCGACATCATGTGTCGCAGGTGCTTGATCGGCATGGGCTCACCGCCGAACAGGACCAGGCGCAGGCTGGACAGGTCCTTGCCGTCCAACGTGCCGGGTGCTGCGAGACGGACCAGGGCGAGCGGCACGGTGTAGAAGACGGTCATCCGTTCATCGGCGATCAGGGACGCAAGGCTCGCCGGGAACCGGGTGTACTCCTCGGGGATCATCACGGTCGTGGCCCGCGCCCGCGCGCCGCCGAAGTAGTCGAGGGTGGACAGGTCGAAGTGCAGCGGCGCGTAGTTGCTGATGATGTCCCTGCTCGACAGGCCGTACTCGGCCGCAGTCACCTCCGCCCAGGCAAGGGCGCTGCGGTGCGTGTGCATGATGCCCTTCGGAGTCCCCGTCGAGCCAGACGTGTACAGGATGTAGCAGAGGTCCTGCTCGGTGGTCGCGATCTGTGGGGGCGTGGCCGGCCGAGTGGCGACCTCGCGCCACGGGATCGCGGTGAACGGGGCATCCTGACCGTCGTCGATCCCGAACACCGAGTCGATCCGGGCGCCCGCCTCGCCGAGCGCGCTGAGCGTGGGGAGGAACCGGTCCTCGCTCACGAGCCGTGTGATGGAACAGTCGCGCAGGACGAACGCGATCCTGGAGACCGGTGATCCCGGATCAAGAGGGACGTAGACGGCGCCAGCGGCCATGATCCCGTAGAGCGCGATGGCGCTGTGCAACGACTTCGGCAGCAGGATGCCGACGCGGTCCCCCGGCGCCACCCCGTCCTCGATGAGGGCATGGGCGAGAGCTGAGGAGCGTTCCAGCAGCTCACCGTAGGTGAGTGTCTCCCCCCTGTTGCGCAGGGCCGGGTGAGCCGGATCGACCTCGGCTGCCTGCTCGATGAGGTGCGGCAGGAGATAGGTCATGGATGTGGATGAGGGGGGCGTCGCCCGCGGCATCACGATCCTCCATGTGCGGTTTCCCGTGGGTTGACGGCTCGCCCCACGGTGGTTCCTTCAGCCAGGTGGTACGGGTCGAGTGGATCGGATCCGATGTCCTCGATGGCGATGGCAGTGCCCAGGCCGAGCCGCGCGGCGTGGTTCATCAGGATCCGTGCAGCGACCTGGTCCTCGAGGGCCCACCCTGTCGAGTCGAACACCGTGAGATCGTCCTGCCACGCCCGGTAGGACTCGGGATGTGCGGCCACATGCGCCAGCGACGGTCCGATGTCCTCGGCTGCGAGCACCTGGCACTCGCCCTCCATGACTGCTTGATCGAGCACGTCGGGCGATACCAGGGCGCGCCGGAGGAACTCCACCGGCAGTTCGTACTTGCCCTCGAAGTCCGACCCCACGGCGTTGACGTGGAGCCACGGCTTCGTGGCGAGATCATCGAAGAGCGGTCCTTCACCAATCCCGATGGAAGTCGCGGTGCACACGATGTCGGCCGTCTGCATGAGCAGTTCCAGGGGCACTGACCTGACCTCGACTCCGGGCGGGAGGAACCGCTCGATCCGCGCGGGCAGGGACGCGACCGCGGCCTGATCGACGTCGTAGATGAGAACCTGGTCGATGGGGAACGTGCGGACCAGGGCATGGATCTGGGTCACTGCCTGCGCGCCACAGCCGACCACTCCCAGGATGTGGCTGGAGGGGCGGGCCAGGACGCGACTCGCCACGGCCGAGGCGGCTCCGGTGCGCACGGCGGTCAGGAAGGTTCCATCGACAAGGCCGCGCAGGTGACCGGTACCCGTGTCGTACACGCTGATCGTGGCAAGGATCGTGGGCAACTGGCGCGATCTGGGGTTGCCTGGGTGGTAGCCGACGACCTTGATGGTGGTCGACTCGCCGGACTGCATCACGGGCATCCACTCGATCAGGCCGATCTCGGGGTGGGAGTAGTGGAACCCGTCCCTGGTCCGGACCTTGGTCACCGAGTCGTCGAAGGTGACGATGGAGGTGGTCAGCTCCTCGATCATCTCGTCCATGAGGCGATCCAGGCCGACAGCGGCGATGACGGCAGCGACATCGTCGCGTCCGATCACCGTGGTCGCCGGAGTTCCTGTGGCCCCTGTCATCGGTCGCTCCCAGTCCCGAGGCTCAGCATCGTCGATGATGACCCGATGATTCATGGTTCTCCTCTGGTCGGACCGACTGGTATCACCTTCGACCCCCTTGTGCGAGTCTCGTGATGGTGACGGATGATAGCCGTCCGACGTCGGCAGGATGGGGCGGCTGCTCATGACGCGCGGCGTTGACCGCCCCCTGGCGGCGAAACCCCGATCCTTGCCTGCATTCGTGTCCTACGCAATGCGTCCAGTCGGGGATCCGGCGAACACGGCCACCGAAGCCGAGCTGGCAGCGCTCCACCCGCGCACCGTCTCGATACGGCGGGATGCGTTCGTCGCGGGCCGCACCGCAGCCCATGCCGCCCTCGCGGACCTGGACTGCGACGTCCCGTCGATCCTCTCGGGTTCCGTGCGCGAGCCGTTGTGGCCCGGTGGGATCGTCGGCTCGCTGTCACATGCCGGCGATGTCGCGATAGCCATCGCAGCACGCGGCGAGCACGCAAGCGGGGTTGGCGTCGACATCGAGGTTGCTCGACCTGCCCCCGAGCTGTGGGATCAGGTGCCGCTTGCCGTCGAACGTCGCTGGTTGGAGGGTGTCGCCGACCCAGCCGAACGTGATCGGATGCTGTTGGCGCTCTTCTCGGCCAAGGAGGCCATCTACAAGGCGTTCTACCCGCGGGTCGGCCACTACTTCGGATTCGAGGCCGCCGCGCTCGCTCCGACGGACTTCGGATTCGAGGCCAGTCTGGTGGAGGCCATCGATGAGGCCTTCCCGCCGGGCCGGCCCTTCCGGGTCAACTCGGCCTGGTTCGGCGACATGGTCCGGACCTGGCTGGTGCTGCCGGCGTGAATCCGACTGAAGTTAGGCACGCCTTGTTGCGAAACGACGCACATGGCCTAGGCTCTGGCGGCATCGCGGGAGTAGCGGCATCGGAGGCCATGATGGTGAGCAAGAACCTGGTGACAAGAGTGGGCCTGCTGATGGTCACCGCGCTGATCCTGGTACTCGGTCAGGTGGCCACGGCCTTCGGGCACACGGGCAACGGAAGCTATGTGTACCTCGACATCTACGACAACTCCATCGAGGGCCGCGTCGAGTACCCGGTCAACGACCTCAACGAGGTCCTGGGAACCGACTTCCCGAAGAATCCCGCCGGTGCCCTTGTGGCGGCCGAGGAGAATCTCGAACTGCTGCACGAGTACTCCGCGGAGCACCTCGCCATGTCCGATCAGGCTGGCGCCGAATGGCCCATCGTCTTCGGCGACCTCGAGACCCTTGGTGCCCCCGGTGGTGCCTACGTCATCGTGAACTTCGAGGTTGATCGACAATTCACGGAAGTCCCGAGGTCGTTCACGGTCGCCTACGACGGGATCATCCATGCGAAGCCCGAACGGGATGCCCTGCTGATCATCGGCACGGACTGGGGCTCGGGGACGTTCAACAATGAGGCGAGTGAGCTGCTCCGATTCACCCCCGAACAGACCGTCCAGGCGGTCGACCTCGGCAGCGTGTCGTTCTGGAGTGGTTTCACCGGTGTCATCCTCCTCGGCGCTGAGCACATCGAGATCGGCTCGGACCACATCCTGTTCATCTTGGCCCTCCTACTGCCCTCCGTCCTGGTGTTCTCCAAGTTCGCCGGATGGCAGCCGGCGGCCAGCTTCCGATCCGGCCTGTGGCGCGTTCTCAAGATCGTCACCATGTTCACCGTCGCCCACACCATCACGCTCACGCTCGGGGGCTTGGGAATCATTGTGTTCCCGCCGGCCCTCGTGGAGACGGTCATCGCCGTCTCGATCATCCTCGCGGCCCTCCACAACATCAGACCGGTCTTCGCGAACAAGGAATGGATCATCGCATTCGTCTTCGGGCTGTTCCACGGGTTCGGATTCGCTGGTCTCCTGGCAGACCTCGGCCTGACGCAGAGCCGTCAGTTCGTCTCCCTGCTCGGCTTCAACCTCGGCATCGAACTGGGCCAGGCGACGATCATCCTGATGATCTTCCCGGCGTTGTACATCGCCAGGAGGACGCGCGCCTACCTGCCCGCCATGTACGCGGGCTCCGTCACGCTCATCGCGATCGCCAGTGCGTGGGTTCTTGATCGGGCCCTCGGCGTCGACCTGGGCATCGACGTATGGGTCTCCGCGGTACTCATGTGGCCTCGCTCCGTCCTGCTGATCGCCGCGCTCTACGCGGTGGCAGCCGCCCTCTACGCCTACGACAAGCGCAAGGACGCCCTGATCCCTGTCGCGTCCACGGAGGCGTCGGTCGAGGAATCGGATACGGCGCTGGCAGGCAGCGGCCGGGAGTAGTTGACGTCGGGGGTGACCTCACCCGCGCGCTTTGAGACGGTCAGCGCGCGGATGCATAGGTGCTCCTCCGGGACTTCCGGGACAAGATCCCTCTGGCAGGAGCGCGATCTGGCGTTCCCCTCATCGGTGGGGACGCCTCAGGATTCGCGGAATCTCCGCAAGCCTTTCCGTGACCTGGCCAAGGTCAGCGGGTTCCACTACTCCTTTCACAAGGTCCGACATCTCTACGCCACCGTCGTGGCGTCCGAGACTTCCCTTGCGGCTCTTTCGAAGCTGGTGGGTCACAGGCGGATCGCCACCACTGTGGAGGTCTATGGGCATCTGTATGAAGCGGATGCGGTCAACGCCAGCGCCGCCATCGGTCGCGCACTGGGCAGTCAATGACCACAGGGATCGCCGCCCCGGACGGCCGTAGCTTGGCACGAACTGTCGTCAGATCTGGCGTCAAATGGCCTTCACGGGGCATCCGGGCGGACGGAAACAGGGTCTGACCAGCCATGTTGTGCGCCCGGAGGGACTCGAACCCCCAACCGACCGGGTAGAAACCGGTTGCTCTATCCGTTGAGCTACGGGCGCCGCGGGCGCCGATCCTGCGGTGGTGAGTGTAGCGAGGTGGAGCTCGCCCACCACGTGCCCCACACACTCTGCCGCGCGCCCGCTCCGCGACGCATCGACTGGCCAGCGGCACCGCAGAGCCCCTCACGTGGCCAGGTCGTCCAGGGTGCCGGTCGGCACGTGGATCCACCCCTCGCTGCTGGCCGCCGCCACATCCACAACGCCGACCGGCCCGGCCGTCTGGTCCAGCGCCACAGCCCTGGCCACGAGCGCGCACAGGACCGCGTCCAGCGCGTCGTCGTTGGCCCTGCACAGCGCCTCGTGGGCGCCGAGATCCAGCCAGGGCGCGGCGACGAGCAGGGCATCGACCAGGGCCTCGCGCGGCCCTCGGTGCGCCGTGCCCTTGTATCTGCGCGACGTCAGGCCCCACTGGGTGAGCGCGGCCGCGGGATAGACCTCGGCCACGAGCCCGCGACCGTCCCTGCGTGTGTCCGCCCCGTGTGCGGCAAGCGTCGCCGCGATGGCGGCCCACCGGAGGGCCGTGTGACCGATGCGATCTGCCGAGACGCTCAACGGCGTCAGCCCCGTCCGGTCGTGCACGACCATGTCGGTTGCGCGCATCGTCAGACCTCGGCGCCACGGCCGCCCCGAGGACTCGGGCGGCGAAAGCCGACCGGCACGATGGTCGACCACGACATCGACGAAGGCGTCGGGCCAGCCGAACGGGCAGTCGATCCCGGCCCGGTCCGCCGCGAGGACCGCCTCAACCAGCTGAGCGTCTGCCACATCGGTCGACACGGCCACGACGCGGGCAGTCCGCCTGCGCCACTCGACGACGGCCAACCCCGTGCCGGCAGCTTCGGCGGCCAGATCCACACCGACCGTGATCACGTGTCGACCCTACGGCCCGAGGACCTCCCCGTGGTCCCCGGCGCTACTCGGCCAGCTGCAGCACCAGCTTCCCGAAGTTCTCGCCGCTGAAGAGCTTGGCCAGGGTCGCGGGGAAGTCCGCAACGCCCCCGACGACGACGTCCTCGCGACTCTTCATCGATCCGTCCCTGAGGTAGCCGGACATCTCGACCACCGCCTGCGCATAGCGGGGGGCGTAGTCAAGGACGACCATGCCCTCCATGCGCGCGCGGTTGACCAGCAGGCTCATGTAGTTCTTCGGGCCCTGAATCTGCGCCGCGTTGTACTGGCTGATGGCTCCGCAGATGACGATGCGCGCCTTGCGGTTGATACGGGTCAGCACGGCGTCGAGGATCTCTCCGCCGACGTTGTCGAAGTAGATGTCGACGCCATCCGGGCAGTGCGTCTTGAGGCCGTCGTTCACAGGGCCGGCCTTGTAGTCGATGCACGCGTCGAAGCCGAGCTCGTCGACGACCCACTGGCACTTCTCGGGACCGCCGGCGATGCCGACCACGCGGCAGCCCTTGATCTTGGCCAGTTGGCCGACGGTCTGGCCGACCGCACCCGAGGCCCCGGACACGACGACGGTGTCACCGGCCTTCGGCGCGCCGATGTCCATGAGACCGAAGTAGCCGGTCATCCCCGGCATGCCCAGGACGTTGAGCCATTGGCTGATGCTGCCGAGCCTCGGGTCGATGGGGGTCAGGCCGATGCGCCGGATCTGGTCCTGCGGCACCAAGCAGTACTCCTGCACCCCGATGGCCCCGGTGACCAGGCTCTCGATGGGGAAGGCGGGGTTCCCGGAGGCGATCACGCGCCCGATCCCCACCGACCGCATGACCTCCCCGAGCCCGACCGGGGGGAGGTAGCTCCGCTTGTCGTTCATCCAGCCGCGCATCGCCGGGTCCATGCTCAGGGACAAGGCCTGGACCAGGACCTCCCCCGCGGCGGGAAGGCCCACGGGCTGCTCGGTCTGCTCCCAGCACTCGGGTCCGGGCAGGCCGACCGGGCGCTGGGCCAGGCGGATCTGGTGGTTGGTCAGCGTGGTCACGTCCACGGGAATCTCCTGGTCTGGGCGGCAGCGCACCCGGACATGCCACGGGGGCGCCGAAGCGCCCCCGCACACAACGAATCGGGACTACAGGGCCTGGATCTCGGCCGTGATGGCCTCGACCGCGTCACTTCCGATCATCCCGCCAGCCATGCCCACGGCCTGCTGGGCCGGCATGCCCTTGGCCATGCCGAGCATGGGGTTGCTGGTGATGCCGGGGGCGTGCTTCTCCATGATCGCCACGACATCGGGATCCTCGAGCATCGTGCCGAGCGTGGTGGTGGTGAGGTCGTACTTCGCCATGGTTCTTCCCTTCGACGGATGTGCGGTCACTAGATCTTGCCATGCCCGGTCCGGTGCCCGCCCGCCCGGGCGTGCGGCTACGAGTCAGAACGCAGCACGGCCGGGGTCTGCGCCCGGTGGAACCCCTCGAAGGCCTCGTTGGGACCGCTGCCCACCATCGGCCAGACGCGCTTGGCGTTGGGTGCCGCACCGTCCACGCGCAGGCACGCCCCGGACACGAACGCCGCGGCGGGGGAGAGCAGGAACACGATCGCCGCCGATACCTCGCTCTCGGTCCCGAACCTGTTCAGCGGCACGCTCTTGGGCAGCTCCATGATCAGGGACTTCATCTCCGGCGGGTAGTGGTCCATCCCGCTGGACGCGATCCAGCCGGGCGCGACCGCATTCACCCGCACCGGAGCCCACTCCAGGGAGGCGGTCTCGGTGAAGTTGAGCATCCCCGCGCGAGCCGCCCCGGAGTGCCCCATCCCCGGCATTCCGTTCCACATGTCCGCGATGATGTTGACGATCGCCCCGCCGTTGCGCGCCATCCACTGGGTGTAGCACTCCCGGGCCACGAGGAACCCTCCGGTCAGGTTGGTCCGCACAACCGCGTCCCACCCCTTGGCACTGATCGCAGCAAGGGGTGCAGGGAACTGGCCGCCTGCGTTGTTGACCAACCCATCGACGCGACCGTGCTCGGCCAGGAGGTCGCTGATCACGGCCTTCACCTGGGCCTCGTCGCGGATGTCGCACTCGTGGATGGTCGACCGGCCACCGTCGGCCGCGATCTCGGCCTGCACGGTCTCGAGCTTGTCGCGCGCCCTGCCGACCAGCGCCACAGTGGCACCGAGACCGGCCAGCTCGTGTGCGGTGCATCGCCCGATCCCTGATCCCGCACCGGTGACCAGCACCACCTGCCCGACGAAGAGCCCATCGCGGAAGATCGACCCGTACTCCATGCGTCCTCCTCGGACGTGCGCTGAACCTGGTTCGGATCGTAGCGGGGAGCTTCAGGCGGGGTTCCCGTAGTCAGCGTGCCTGGGGGCCGGCGTCACCCGGGCCGGCGTCGCCCGGGCCGGCGTCCCCCGCCAACCGCGCCTCCCCAGCCACCCGGGCGGGCGACGCGACGAGTGCCACCCGCAGGACCCGCAGGGCGGCATCGGCGGCGGCGACATCCACAGCCCCCAGGCGTGGGGTGGACCCGAGCATCTCCAGGGCCCAGCTCGGCTGGGTCGCCCACGCCGCCCGGGCCAGGACGCGGTACCCGGGTCGCAGGACGATCGGCAGCGGCGCCCCCGTCACGAAGTCGTGTGTCCGCCGGACGAGGTCGTCGACGCGCAGCTCGGGGCGGAACCCGGCGAACGTCTCGGCCAGCTCGGCCTGGGACCGCGGCGGATCCGCCACGCCCATGCGCCGACCGACCACGGCCATGTCGGCCACGTACGCGTCGGGGTCGATGGCGCCGTCACGTCCCAGGTGCAGGTAGGCCGAGAGCATCGAGTCGACCAGTGCGATGTGCACCCACTCGAGCAGCCGGGGGTCCTGGGCTGAGTACGCGCGACCATCGCTGGCCGTGCCCTGGACGCGGGTGTGCATGTGCAGGACCGCATCGACGGTCTGTTGAGCGAGTTCGGCCGAGCCGAACGTCGTCGCGGCGATGAACGCCCCCGTGCGCTGCAGCCGGCCGAACGGGTCCTCGCGGTAGGACGAGTGCCGGTCCACGCCGGCCAGCGCCAGCGGGTGCAGGGCCTGCAGGTACAGGCTGCGGATGCCGCCCACGAACGTCGCCACCGAGCCATGGACCGTCCAGATCGCGTCCCCGGGCTGGAACCACCCCGGGGCGCCTGCGGGCCGCGCGATGGCCCGGGCGATCTCGGACTGCCCGTCGGCACGCCCGGACAGCACTTCGCGCACTGACGAGGCCAGGGGAGCCAGGAGGGGGCTGGATGCCATGTCCCAAGGGTGGGCCACGGGCTTCATCCGCGCATCCGGGCGGCAGCCGCGATCGTGCTCACGGGTGTTTCACGTCGCTGCCGACTGGTGCGTCGGCGGTTGGGTTGCCACGATGGAGGCATGAGCGAGCCCGACGACATCGAGAAGCTGCTGCGTGAGATCGACGCAATGAACACCGGTGGGGGCCAGGGCGCTCAGGTTCCCGCGACCCCGCAGGGAAAGGAGGTCGCGCCGACTGAAGCCGCGAAGTCTGGGGCAGGTGGCCGGGTGGTGTGGGCGGGGACGAGCGCCATCGGTGGGTTCTTCGCGGGCGGGTTCGCCGGACTGATCCTGCCGTTCGTGGGCAGTGGCTCGGCCGCGGTGGGCGCAGCCATCGGCGCAGCGATCGCCAGCGCCGTCAGCGGGCCCCCGGGCTGGTTCAGCCGGGAGTGACCCGGGCGCGGCCAGCTCGCCGGGGCGGACGATCCGCGGCTCAGCCCTGATCGCGGTCCCGGTGGGCCGGCAGCCAGAGGTCGCCGACGCGGATTTCCTCGGCAGCCCGCACCGCGCGGACCACCGCGCTGGCCGTGACCTCGGCGGCCATCATCGGGAGCAGGATCCCCAGTGCGTCCGAAGGCAGGGCGCCTTGCACGGCAGGGTCCACCGTGCCGGTCGCCGCCGCGAAGATCGTGTCGCCGTCCATGGACGTGTGCGCTGGGCGGATGGTCCGCGCCAGGCCGTCGTGCGCCACCTCGGCCAGGCGCGTCGACTGCGCCTTCGTGAGGCGTGCGTCGGTAGCCACCACCCCGATCGTCGTGTTCGCCCCAGGCCGCCCCGGGTCGGTCGGCGTGCCCAGCATGCTGGCGACGCTGTCGGCCATCACCAGTGAGTCTGCCGCAGCCCGCGCCCCGGCGAGCATCGCGCCGTTCTGCGGATCCACGACGTCGCCCACAGCATTGACGACCACGACGGCCGTGATCGTGAGCCCGTGGGCCTGGAGGGTGGCTACGCCCACGCCGCCGCGCATGGCGCGGTCGGGGCCCAGCAGCTTGCCCACCGAGGCGCCTGATCCGGCCCCCACATTGCCCTCGGTGGCCTCTGCGACGGGGACAGCGGACTCGCACGCCCGCGCTCCGCTGGCCGCATCCGGGCGAACTGTCGGATCGCCGACCCACAGGTCGAACACCACCGCCGCCGGCACGATCGGGACGAGCGCAGGGCCCACGGGCACACCCCGACCCTTCGCCTCCAGCCAGCGCATCACTCCGCCGGCGGCGTCGAGCCCGTAGGCGCTGCCGCCGCTGAGCACGATCGCATCGACCACGTCGATGGTGTTGACGGGGTCCAACAGGTCCGTCTCCCGGGTTCCGGGAGCCGCTCCGCGTACGGCCACACCGCCGGTGGTCCCGGCTGGCAGGAGGACGACGGTGACCCCGGTCGGGCGGCGCAGATCGGTGTCATGCCCGATCAGGACGCCAGGAAGCAGGGGTCGCGAGGGTGCCGCGCTGGTCATGCCCCCATCCAACTCCCTGCACCTGAGGTAGGCAGGGTGGCCGGCCCGCGACTTCGCGGTGGTTGTGGTCGAAAGGCGGCTTCTGGGGTCGTGCCGCCGCCGACTTCGCCATAGTTCGGGTCGAACCCGGCTCTGTTTCCTGGCTTCTATCGACCAGAACCAGCGCGAAGTCGACGGCGCGCTCGGACCAGAGGCGCTCTATCGACCACAACGGACGCGAAGTTCGCGGATCCTGTCTGCGATCGGCGGTGAGCGGCCCTAGGCTCGCGGCATGAGTCACGCCGCCACGGTCGTTGCGCCACCTGCCGTGATCGTGGGTGTGGCGCTGCGCCAAGGTCCCGACGCGCAGGTCGAGCCCATCTTCGATGGGGGGCAGTGACGTGGGTCAGGCGCCGCTGCGCGAAGCCCCGGGGCACTTCCTGCGCGGAATGACCATGGGCAGCGCGGACATCGTCCCGGGCGTCTCGGGCGGGACGGTTGCCCTGGTCCTGGCGATCTACCACCGGCTGATCACCGCGATCCGTAACGGCTCGTCTGCGCTCGGGCGCTTCCTCAAGCTCGACCTCCGCGGCGGCTGGTCGCGGCTGGGGGAGGTCGACTGGTTCTTCCTCGTCCCGCTGGGCGTGGGCATCCTCAGTGCGGTCCTGCTCCTGGCTGGCCAGATCGAGCACCAGCTCGAGGCGCATCCGGTGCAGATGTCGGGCCTCTTCCTCGGTCTCGTGGCCGGATCCACGGTCGTGGCCACCGGCCTGCTCACCCGGCGCGATACCCGGGAGTGGTTGCTGATCCTCGGCGCCGGCGTGGCGTTCTTCGTGGCCCTGGGGTTCACGGCCGGTGCCTCCGAGCAGGGCAGCAGCGCAAGCACCCCGCTGTGGCAGTTCTTCCTTGCAGGCGCGATCGCGATCTGCGCGATGATCCTGCCCGGGGTCAGCGGCTCGTTCCTGCTCGTCACGATGGGGATGTACGCCCCGGTCCTGGCCGCGGTCAACGAGCGTGACCTCACCACGCTGCTCGTCTTCGCGCTGGGTTGCGTCGTGGGCCTCGCGCTCTTCAGCCAGGTCCTGCACTGGGCGCTCACCGAGCACTACGACGCGATCATGGCCGTGCTCATCGGACTCATGCTCGGCTCCCTGCGTGTGCTGTGGCCATGGCCCGACGGGGCCAACAGCGTGGAGATCGGCGCCCCCGACGAAGCCGTCCTGCCGACGGTGGCCCTCATGGCCTTCGGCCTGGTCCTGGTCCTGGTGATCGACCGGATCGCTCATGGGCTGGAGCATCGGACCAGCCGGGACGAGGCCCAGGAGCTCAAGGAGGGCTGATCCGGATCACCCTGTCCGACGGCACGTGAGCGGAGTACCGTGGGAGGCAGCCCAGCGCTGGGAGTCAAGTGCCCGGCGGGGCTCGGTGTGAGGAGGCGCCCATGCGTGGGACACGCGGACGGAAGGCCGGTTCGGCGGCCGCAGTCATGGTGGCCATCGGCCTGGGCCTCGGGGGATGTGGCGGTGGGGACGCCACGATCGTCACCGACGATGGGACCGTCGTGATCGACCAGGACGATGATGGGGGCAGCATCACGATCGACTCGAGCGAGGGCTCGATGACGATCACCGGTGAAGAAGGTGGCGAGCTGCCCGAGGATTGGCCCCCGCAGGTCGCTGTGCCCGACGGTGGCTCCGTGGATGCCTCCGGGACATTCAGCGGGGGTGACGGTGAGGCGTGGCAGGCGTCCATCACCTATCCGGACCGGACCGCGAAGGACCTTGCCGCCGAGATGAAGGCGTCCATGCAGGACGCGGGCTTCAAGGTCGAGGCGGAGTTCACCATGGGCGAGCAGAGCGCGGCCACCTTCAGCACCGAGGGCATGACCGTGACGGCGACAGCCAGCGAGCAGGACTCGGACGCCGTGCTCATCGTCGTCGTGGCCTCGGAGGGCTGACCCGAGCGCGGACCCCGCTCCGACCCGAGCGCGGACCCCGCTCCGACCGGAGCGCGGACCCCAGCTCTGGCCGTGCTGGGCCCGCACACCGGTGAGCCGAGGCTATCCTGAGCCCCACTCGGGAGAAGGAGCCAAACGTGACCCAGACAGGCGCTGGTCGGCATCGCGTGGTCGTCATCGGCTCAGGCTTCGGTGGGCTGTTCGCCACGCAGGCGCTGCGGCGCGCCGATTGTGACGTGACCCTGATCTCCAAGACGACCAGCCACCTCTTCCAGCCGCTGCTCTACCAGGTGGCCACCGGGATCCTGTCCATGGGTGAGATCGCACCTGCCACCCGCGAGATCCTCAAGCGCCAGGACAACGCGACGGTGCTGCTCGGTGAGGTGACCGACATCGACGTCGGGGCGCGCACCGTGACCTCGCAGGCGGCACCGGGTCCGCTGGTCACGCCGTACGACAGCCTCATCGTGGCTGCCGGGGCGGGACAGTCCTACTTCGGCAACGACCACTTCGCCGAGTTCGCCCCCGGGATGAAGTCGATCGACGATGCGCTGGAGCTGCGCGGGCGGATCTTCGGGTCGTTCGAGCTCGCTGAGCGTGCCACCGACCCCGACGAGATCCGGCGCTTCCTCACGTTCGTCGTGGTGGGCGCCGGTCCGACCGGCGTCGAGATGGCCGGACAGATCGCCGAGCTCTGCAACCGTGCGCTCCGGCGTGAGTTCCGGCATGTGGATACGACCTCGGCGCGGATCGTCCTGCTCGATGCGGCGCCCGCGGTCCTGGCGCCGTTCGGACCGAAGCTGTCCGAGGACGCCGCGCGGATCCTGACCGATGTGGGGGTGGAGGTCCTGCTCAGCGCCAAGGTCGTGGGCCTCGACGCAGAGGGCGTCACGTACGAGAGCGCCGCCGGGGAGAGGGTCCTGATCCCCGCGGCCTGCAAGGTCTGGGCAGCCGGGGTCGCGGCATCGCCCCTGGGCGCTCTGCTCGCGCAGCGCTCCGGCGCCCAGATCGACCGGGCCGGGCGGGTCGAGGTCGAGAAGGACCTCACCCTGCCGGGTCATCCAGACGTGTTCATCGTGGGCGACATGATCGCCCTGGACAACCTGCCCGGGGTGGCGCAGGTCGCGATCCAGGGGGGTCGGCACGCTGCCGCCACGATCCGCGCCCGGTTGGACGGCCGCCCGGTCCCGGGTCCCTTCGAGTACCACGACAAGGGCAGTATGGCCACGATCACGCGCTTCAGCGCAGTGGCCAGTGTCGGCCGGGTGAAGACGGCCGGATTCGTTGCGTGGGTGCTCTGGTTGGTGGTGCACCTGATGTACATCGTCGGGTTCAAGAAGCGCCTGACCACGCTGCTTCACTGGACGGTCAGCTTCGTCGGGCGCACGCGTTCAGAGCGCACCACCAGCGCCCAGCAGGTGGTCGCGCGCAATCGGTTGCGCAACGACCCGGACGGGACGCCCCTGTGGCCCGGCGCTGTCGGGGAGCGACAGTCGCGACAATCAGGCAGCTGACGCTGCGCCACCGGACCTCCGCAGGCCCAACGGGACTACCCTTCGACGGTCATGGCAGCGCGCGCCAAGAAACCCGCCCACCTCGGGGAGCAGCCACGAGAATGGCTGCCCGCCCGACGATGGCTGCCGACCTACCAGCGCACGTGGCTTCGGGGGGACCTGGTCGCCGGCTCGGTCGTTGCGGCACTGGCCATCCCGCAGTCGCTGGGCTACGCATCCATCGCCGGCCTGCCCGTCCAGGTGGGCCTCTACTCCCTGCCGACCGTCCTGATCTGCTACGCCCTGCTGGGGACATCGCGGAAGCTGATCGTCGGGCCGGTCTCGACTGTCGCCCTGCTCACGGGTTCGCTCATCGTCGGCTTCCGGCCGGCCAACGAGGCCGAGGCGATGGCCCTTGCCGCCGGGATGGCCATCACTGCCGGACTGCTGCTGATGCTGGCCAGCGTGCTGAGCATCGGTTGGGTGGCGGAGTTCCTGTCCAAACCCATCGTCACGGGCTTCGTGCTCGGGCTGACGATCCTCGTGATCATCGGTGAGCTGCCCAACATCCTGGGCATCCCCGTGCCACCCGGGGACGTCCTGAGCCGGATCAACGACCTGATCACAGGGCTGGGCCTCATCCATCCGCAGACCGTGGTCGTGGGCGTCGTGTCGTTGGCCCTGATGTTCGGGGGCACAAAGCTGGCGCCGCGGATCCCGTGGGCGCTGGTGACGCTGCTCGTCGGGCTCCTCGTGTCGAACCTGCTGGACCTGGCTGCCGAAGGCGTGGCCGTGGTGGGCGTCGTGCCCCAGGGCCTGCCCACCCCGGCGCTGCCCGGGATCTCCGTCTCGGACTGGGGCCAGGTGGTCGTCGCCGGCGCGGCGGTGGCTTTCGTCGGGCTCGCCGAGGGCCTGAGCGCCGCACGCCTCTACGCCACCGAGGATGCGCGTGTGGACACCAGCCAGGAGCTGCTGGCCACCGGCGTGGGCAACATCAGCTCGGGGATCTTCGGCGGGTTCGGGGTCGCCGGCAGCCTGTCCAAGACCGCAACCGTGGACCGGGCCGGTGGCCGCACCCAGGTGGCCGGGCTGACGACCGCAGCCCTCGCCCTGGCCACGATCCTCGTTCTGGCCCCACTGCTGTCGGCTCTTCCGAAGGCGACGCTGTCGGCGATCGTGATCCACGCGGTGTGGGGTCTGCTGGACTTCAAGTCGATGCGTCGGTATGCCGGGCTGCGCAGGAACGACATCGTCGCAGCGACGGTGGCGGCCATCGGCGTGCTGGCCTTCGGGCCGCTGCAGGGCCTGCTGCTGGCCATTGCGCTGTCGGTCCTGGGCCTGGTGTACCGGTCCAGCCGGGTGGACGTGGAGGTCATGGGTCGGGTGCCCGGCGAGAAGGCCGCCTGGGGTGGGATGCGCAACCATCCGGAGCGCAAGCAGGTGGACGGGATCCTGGTCCTGCGCGTCGACGTCCCGCTCTTCTGGGTGAACTCCGCGTCGGTCAAGGACGCGATCCTGGCCCGTGTGGATGGCGCGCGCGAATGGACCGACCAGGAGATCGTCGCGGTCATCGTCGACATCGAGGGCACCAACCAGATCGACACCACCACCGTCGACATGCTCGACGCGCTGCTGGCAGCCCTGCGGGAGCGCTGCATCGACCTCTACCTCGTGCGTGTCATGTACCCCGTGCGCATCGTGCTGCGACGGGCCGGCTTCGTGGCGAAGATCGGAGAGGACCACATGTGGCACTCGATCAGCCAGGGCAGTCGGGAGGCGCGGATCCACTACGGCCTCAAGGACGGGGTCGTCGACGCGATGGGCGGGTACGACAGCGAGGCCGAGGAGCACGAGGAACGGATCGTGCCCCGGTACTTCGCCGACTCGGCCGAGGAGGAGCCCGAGGCGCTGCCCGCGGCCGATGGGGAACCGGATCCCGCTGCCGACCAGGCCCTGGACGTCGTCGGCGGATCCGGGGACGAGCCCTCGGAGCCGGAACGGCCTACGACGCAGGATTCGTAGCCGCCAGCGCCTGCTGGCCCAGGGCGATGCATCCGGCCACCCCGGCGCGGTTGCCCAATCCCGGGGGCACGATGAACTCGTCGATCCGTTCGAGGATCTCCGGGGCCTGGACGTAGCCGTTGAGCAGCTCGAGCGTGCGTGCGCGGATGCGGGGGAACAGCTGCAGCTGCTCCATGACGCCGCCGCCCAGGATGATGCGCTGCGGGGACACCGTGCAGACGAGGTTGTGGCAGGCCTCGGCCAGGTAGTCGGCCTCCAGATCCCAGGCCGGATGATCCGCGCCGAGCTCGTTGGCCGGCAGGTTCCAGCGCTCCCCGATCGCCGGGCCCGAGGCGAGCCCTTCGAGGCAGTCCCCGTGGAACGGGCAGCGCCCGGAGTACGGATCGCGCGCCGGATCCCGGCGCATGGCCACGTGCCCGGCCTCCGGGTGGATCAGGCCGTGCAGGATCCGTCCGTTGACGATGATCCCGCCCCCGATCCCGGTTCCCACGGTCAGGTAGACCAACGTGTCGACGTCGCGCGCCGCGCCCCACAGATGCTCTCCGAGGGCCGCCCCGTTGACGTCGGTGTCGAACCCGACGGGGATGTCGAAGGCTGCCTTCAGTGGCCCGACGACATCGGTGTCGGTCCAGCCCGGCTTGGGGGTCTTGGTGACCCACCCGTAGGTCGGGGAGGCAGGGTTCGGGTCGCAGGGCCCGAAGGTGCCGTAGCCGATCGCCGAGAGCCGCTGGCCGTGATCGGCCTGCCACCGCGTGAAGTAGTCGATGACCTGGGGCAGGCACTCCTCGGGCGAGGCGGTGGGGAAGCGCACCTCGTCCTGCAGGTCATCGGGCCCGGTCCCCACCGCGCAGACCATCTTGGTGCCGCCTGCCTCCACGGCTCCGATCAGCTCGGTCATGTCCGCGTCCCTTTCTGAGGGCGTCATCCCATCCAACCGCGTTCCTCGGGGCTACGCGGCGTTGGCGCGCATCCGGTGGGCGCCGACCACCAGGACCCCGACCGCGGACCCCACGCAGGCCACCGCCATGAACGAGCCCACGGAGCCGACCGACAGGCAGGAACCCACCGAGCCGATGCTGAGCACCGACCCGACCGACCCGATGCTCAACGCGGACCCGACCGACCCGATGCTCAGCACCGAGCCCCTGCTGCGCAGGGACAGGATCGAGCGCGTCGACGCGTCGGCGGGCACAGCCTGCAGACGCGTCATGTGCATGCCTGATCGTTGCATCGTGGGGCCGGTGAGTCGCGCCTGGCGGCTACGCTGGCCCGGTGCAGTGGCTGGCGCGGGGCGAGCGCGAAGTGCCGGTCGGGCAGCAGTGGCTGACCGCGACCGAGGCGCAGCGTGCTGCGTCCATGAAGTTCACGAAGCGGCGCACCGAGTACCTGCTGCGCAGGTTCGCGGGCAAGAGTGCGGTGGCCGCCGTCACCGGGCTTGCCAGCGATCCGACGGGGCTGGGGCGCATCGGTGTCCTGAACCGGCGCACTGGTGCACCGTACGTCCAGGTCGATGGCGCCGAGCTGGGCCTGGACGTGTCGTTGACCGACCGCGCGGGGTGGGCCGTGTGCCTCGTCGCGCCGGACCTGGGTGCCGTCGGGGTCGACCTGGAGATCGTCGAGCCACGCAGCTCGGGCTTCGTCCGCGACTTCCTGACCCCCGCCGAGCAGGCGCTCGTGGCCGATGTGCCGGGCCCGGATGGCTTCGACGCGGCCGCCAACCTGATCTGGTCGGCCAAGGAGAGCGCCCTCAAGGTGCTGCGGACCGGGCTGCGTGCCGACACCCGCAGCGTCGAGGTGACGATCGCCGATCCACCGGCGATTGCGGACCCGCGGGGGAGCGGGGACACCCAGGGGGCCGGTTGGCGGCGGCTGCACGTCGCCGCAGGTGCGGACCGGTTCCCCGGATGGTGGCGCCGTGATGGCGTGTTCCTGCTCACGGTCGTGGCGGCCAGCGGCTTGGCGGAGCCGCCGACGATGCTCGTGGGGTCAGCCGACCTCGCCCACGCGGAGCCGATCCACTCGTGGGTCGCGAAGCCGCTGGTGGACTGACCGACTACCGCGCAGCCTCGTCCTTGGCCATGCCGCGCTCGAGGGCATCGATCACGTAGGGGCGCAGGTCCTGGGCGGCGATGATCCGGTCCACCGATCCCATCTCGAGGGCACGCTGGATCGTGTGCACGGCATCGAACTCCCCGGCGGCCTCACCGAGCTTCTCGGACCGGACCTGATCGGTGATCTCGGCCAGCCGTGCCCGGCGCTCCGTGGCCTCGGCGCCGCTGGTGCCGGCCAGGAGCTTCTTCGCCGCGATCACCCGCGGATCGGCCTCGACCCGCGTGCGGACCTCGCGGGCGAACACGGTGGCCGCCGCTGGGGCGCCACCGATGACCGACGCGTAGGAGCCCTCGATCGCCACGACCTCCATCTGCGGGTTGAGCGCCTTGGAGAACACCACGAACGCACCACCGTGGTAGCGCGAGATGACGACGAACACGATGGGACCGCGGAAGTTGGTCACCGCCCGGCCGATCTCCGCGCCGTACTCGAGCTGCCAGTGGCGCATCGACTCCGGTGAGCCGTCGAAGCCCGAGAGGTTGGCCAGGACCACGAGAGGGCGGTTGCCGCTGGCGGCGGTGACTGCACGGGCGGTCTTGCGCGAGGCCTGCGGGAACAGCGTCCCCGAGGTCCAGGACGGTGGGCCGTCCGCCGGGACGAAACCGCGGCGCGCGATCGGCCGGGACTCCAGGCCCAGCATGCACACCGAGATCCCACCGACCCGGGCGTCCCAGACGACGGAGTTCTCCCCACCGCGCCAGCGCTCCCAGCGCTCGAGGGGCTCGCTGTCACTGTCGGTGACCGCCCGCATGACCGAGCGGACGTCGAAGGGCTTCTTGCGCTCCGGGTTCGCCACCGCGGAGAACACGTCGCCCACCACCGAGAAGTCGCAGTCCGGGACTGCCGCGTGCGGGAAGGGCCGGACGTCGCGGTTGAGTGGGTCCCTGGTCGTGATGCGTCGGGGGAATCGCTCCCCAGGGGCGACGTAGGTGTGCTCGTAGTGCTGCAGGAGCACCTGGCAGGCATCGGCAAGGCTCGGCGCCCAGTACTGGGCCTGGCCGTTGGGGCCCATGACCCGCTCGTAGCCGCCGATGCCGAAGTTGTCATCGGCAGAGACCCCACCGGAGAAGTCCAGCGCCTGCTTGCCGGTCAGCACCATCGCGCTGGAGGGCGTCATGATCAGGATGCCCTTGGTGTGCAGCAGCATCGTGGCTTCTGCGTTCCAGTACGGCTGCCCGCCGACGTTGATGCCGGTGACGACGATGTTGATCTCGCCGCCCTCCTGGGTGAACTCGATGATGCGGCGCAGCGTGAGCGCGATCCAGTCCATGTTCTCGGTGCCGGACTCCATGGAGATCAGGGCACCGGAGGACACCGCGAACCACTCGACGGGCACGTTCATCTCGGCGGCCAGGCGCAGGGCGGCATTGACGATCCGGCACTCCGGCTCCGCGAGGTTGCCCAGCCCCCGGGTCGGGTCGGACAGCATGGTGACCCGGGTCATGCCCTCGGGGTAGGCGTCGGTGTAGGTGGTGAGCAGCCCGACCACGAGGTTGGAGCTGTTCAGCCCCGGCTCGCGATGGACCGGGATCAGGACCTCGCCGGACTCGTCGAGGTCGTGCTCGACGAAGTGTGCGGGCTTGAACTTGCCCACGGTTCCCGGCGGCGGGGCGAACATGCGCAGGATCTCGAAGGGGTAGGGCACACCGAAGCGCTGGGCGGTCAGCACCTTCTGCCGGTAGCGGGTCAGCGGGCGCACGATGTCGTCGCGAGGCGCCTCCTCGGTGACCGTGACGGTCCGCTCGATGATGCCGTCGACGTTGAGCACGGTGGGACGCAGGGATCCGTCCGGCTGCAGCATGTCGGTGCGGATCACCACGAGCTCCAGCCCGGCGCCCCCGGCCAGCGGGATCATCATGTCCGCGAGGTCCGACCAGTTGTCCCGCGGCACGGACCACGGTGGGCGCACGAACAGGGTGATCCGATTGGCCTGCGGGCGCCCCCGCTCGGGGAAGGTGGCCCGTGCCCGGCGCATGGCGATGATGGCCTGCAGGCCCATCCGCTCGAGTGTGGGGTAGCCCGGCTGGCCGCCGCGGGAGTCGGGCACGACGGTCATGTCGCGCACCTCGGCCAGCGCGAAGAGGCGATGGTCCTTGGGGTTGTCGCGTGCCACTCCGTGGAACAGGTACACGTCCTCCATCGAGGGCAGCCGCGTCAGGTCGAAGTTCTCCAGGCGCCACAGTTCGAGCCGCTTGGCCAGCATCGGGTGCAGGTTGCGGTAGAAGTGGTCCTCGACCAGGTCGCCGCCCTCGCCCGTGCGGTAGGTGAAGTACTGGGTGGCGTTCTCCGGGTCCGTGTCGCTGGCGAGGCTCGACACGGTGACGTCCAGGCGCCAGATCGGGCGGCCGATGTCCAGGTCGGCCAGCTGCTCGGACAGTGCGCCGGCCAGGTCATCACCGTTCGGACTGCTCGTCGAGCGCCACGTCATGAGGTCCACGACGGGGTTGCGCTGGGGATCGACGTCCGCCATGTGCGCGGCGATGGCCGTGCCCACCGCGCTGATCTCCTCGAGCGGGGTGAACGCCAGGACCACGTGGATCGAGCGGTCCTCGAAGTCGTAGTCGGCGCAGCAGAGCAGGATCCCGTTGACGTCCACGATGCGGAGGTCGCGGATCGGGCGGGTGCGGTACCAGCGCCGGGCTCGGATCTCCAGCAGGACCCCGTGCAGGTCCCTGTTGGCCCCGCTGAGTCGGCGGCGCAGGAGCAGGTCACGCATCGGCTGCGGCGCCTCGACGAGCGCGGAGATCCGGTCGGCGCGCTCGGCGCGGTTCGGATCCTCGGCCAGGGCCTCGAGGTGGGCCTCCATGCGAGCCTGTGTGACCGCGCGCCCGGCCTCCACCGCTGGTTCGTCGATGAACCGGAACCGTGCGTCGCGGGACAGGTCGGCGATGCTCTCGAGCTGGCCCTGGGTCGAGGCGGTGAGGCGGTCGTAGCGGGAGCGGGCGGAGTCATCGACGAACGGCAGGATGCGGTCGCGGTAGCGCAGCCGGCGCTCGAGGATGCTGGACACCACTCGGGCGAGCTGGGGCCTCCGGGCCTGGGAGCCGAAGAGCAGCACGACTGCCTGCTCCAGCTCGGGATTTCGGTGCAGGTCCTCAACGCCGTAGCGGGCCAGCACCTTGGCCAGCCGCCGGCGCATGCGTGCGGGCAGGGCCACCCGATCGGGATCCAGCCACTGCATGTAGCCCAGGAGGTACTCCCGTGCCGTGGTCACGCCCCGGTCGGCCTGCGCACCGTCCTCGCGCGCTGACTGCCAGAGCAGGCCCAGGCTCGTGAACAGGTCGATGAACGCGTCCTCGGCGGCCAGGAGCTTGGTGTCCCCGGCGCTGGCCCGGTTGGCGAAGGAGCGCTGTTCGGCCAGCAGCGCCGACAGGGAGCCGGGATCCAGCTCGTATCCCAGCAGGTAGCCCTCCAGCGCGGTGTAGACCCGCTCGAACGGGGGGCGCCCCGAGGTGTCGGCAAGGGCCATGCCCGAGAAGCTGACCCGGGCCCCGGTTCCCTGAGCGACGGCGCGGACCTCGTCGTCGACGGTGGCGGGCCGGATCATCACCAGCGGTGATCCGGCGTCGACCTGGGCGTTGGGCAGGACCTCCAACGAGGTGACCGTGCCCGCGAAGGGGGCGCGCAGCGTCGACTCCATCTTCATGGCCTCGACGACCACCAGCGGGTCCCCCTCGGCCACATCCTGCCCAGCCTCCACGGCCATCGAGACGATGAGGGCGGGCCACTGCGCCCGCACAGCGATCCCCTCGTCGCGTTCGACGTGGTGGGCCACCCCGTCGATCTCCAGCAGGCACCCGGTGCCGTGTGACGCGATGACGACGTGGTGCAGGCGACCAGCCGCTGTCACCTCCCACTCGAAGTCGTTCGTGCGCTCGATCGCCAGCTCTGCGACGGCGTCCCCGGCATCGATCCGGTAGGTCATCGGCCCGGTCTGGAAGACGCGCAGGACGTACTGCTGGCCGCAGCAGGACAAGCTCGTGGCCACTCCTGAGGCGTCCACCGGCTCCGGCCGGCCGCGGGCTGCGCGAGCGTGGAAGGCGGCACGCTGGGTCTCGCGCTGCGAGTCGCTGGCGCGGACGGCCGAGACCAGGATTGCGACGGGGTCCGGCGCGGGTGCCTCTGTGCCGCTCAGCGGGGAGCCTGCGATCTCCGC
This sequence comes from uncultured Actinomycetes bacterium, assembly GCA_963697345.1. GTDB lineage: Bacteria > Actinomycetota > Actinomycetes > S36-B12 > CAIYMF01 > Prado023. The sequence continues at coordinate 145,779 of CAVONS010000002.1, forward strand.
GCTGACCGCAGCGATCAGCGCGGTGCGGTTGGTGGCGGTGTCGGTGACCACGGCCGCGCACGTCGACAGGGCGTGGTGCATCCGGTTCAGGGCATGGGCACGGTCGCGACCGTGGGCGACCAGGCGCAGGACCACACCGGAGCCCACGGGGGCCCCCTCGGCGGCCACCTCAACGACTCGTACGCCGGCCCCGTGTGGAGTGCGCAGGTGCAGGAGGGTCGCGTCGTCAGGTGCGTCGGCAGCGAACAGGCGGGCCTCGATCGCATGGCCCAGCGGGATCAGCGCCTCCGTCGCGGACGTGTCGTCCCAGCCGTGCTCGCCCCTCGGGCTGCCTGCGTCCAGGTCGATCCCGAGCAGCTCCTCAGCCAGTGCCCAGCCGCCCAGACTGTCGACCTCCTCGGCCGGCGCCGGGCTCACGGTGACCTCCACCGGGCGGTCCGTCGACCCGTCGGCAGGTGTCCCCGACAGGAGCAGGGCGACATCATGGCGCCCGGGTCCACGCCCGGCGGCGATGTCGCCGGCCACACCGGCAGCAGCAATGGCGGCCTCCGGATCGAGCGCAGGGGCCTCCACGAGACCCCACCTACCGGCCGATGAGGCGCCATGCATCGGCCGGCACGCGGGCAGGGCCCACACCTGTCCGGTGCTGTCGACGACGACCGGAACCTCGACGAGGTCCTGGTCCTGGGGTTCTGTTGTCTCGGGGGCGTCCATGGTGGGCCTCAGTCTGTCATCACGGCACTGATCGGTGCCTGCACATCGTCGGCCAACGGCTGGGGGAGGACCACGGTTCGGTAGCCCTCCAGCCGGACTGCCACGGCTCCAGTTGCGTCAGTGACGACGCAGTCGAAACCGTCGGGTCCCTGCAGCGCCGAGACGGTGAGAGGTCCTTCGGCCGTCTCGCCGGCCGAGCCGAGCACGACCGCCCTGGTGACGTGCGTGGGCAGTGCCAGCCGTCCATCACGCCCGGCCTCCCAGAGGCCCGCAGCCTGGAAGCAGAGCTCGATCAGGCGAGGCGCCGCCTGCGTCGACTGGTCGCTGGGGGAGTGGTTCGCCGGCAGGTCCGGCGCGAACTGCGCGGCGGACCGGTCCCCAGCGCGCCAGGCGGAGCTCACGACCTGGTACGCCGGGCCGTGGAAGTACATCCGGTACACGTCGTCGGCCGCGACCTCTGCACCCTCCCGGGCGGGAGGATCCTCGTGCTGCACCCGCCGGGCCACTTCGGGTGAGCCGCACGCGGCCCGTGAAGTGGGTCGTGCGTGTGGGGGCATCGGAGCCGGGCAGCTGCCGCTCGGCCTCGATCCGGCACTCCGCGACGAGGTCGTCACCATCGGGATGCAGCAGGGCACTGATCTCGATGCTGCGTGGTTCGTCGCGGTAGAACTTCAGCGGTGCGTGGAAGTCGACGTCCTCCACGCTGGCCAGCGCCCAGTCGGGCGACCAGGATCCTGGCGGCCTCGACCATGCCCTCGATGCCCATGACACCGGGGAGCAGGGCGGTGACTCGGTCACCGCGGTGGTCGTTGAGGAACGGCTGCTCCATCGGGTCGAGCGTCGTGCTGGACCACGAGGCCGTCGTTCACGCTGTCGCGGACGACCTCGCCGACCATCGGGCCGGCCGCGGCGCAGGCCTCGACGAACGTCTCGGGATCGATTCCGCCCGCCTCGTCGAACTCGGCAGCCATCATCCCCAGCGTTCCGGCAACCACGACCTCACCAGCGGGCGGAGCCGCTGGTCAGCTCGCGCCGGATCCACGCGATGCCCGCCTCAGGCGGCAGCATCTGAACTCCCGCGGCCTCCATGATCTTCGGGATCGAGCCGCGTGTGGCCATGCCGATGCCACCCCACGCAGTCCAGTCCAGGGCCAGCGCGCGGGTGTCGGGACGGGTCCGTGCGCATGCCGCTGGCGATGCGCACAGCAGGTCGTTGGCCGCCGCGTAGTCGGTCTGGCCCGGCGTTGCCGAACCGGCCGGCGACCGAGCTGAACGCCACGGTGGCGCCGATCGGCAGGTCGCCGGCGGCCTTCAGCAGGTTGAACCAGCCGTCGGCCTTGACGCCGAAGACGAGCTCGAACTCGGCGCGCTCCTTCTTGGCCAGGCCCTTGCTGATCTCCAGGCCGGCGGCGTGCAGCAGGACGTCGATGCGCCCGTGGGCGCTCGCGGATCTGCTCGACGATGGCGGCCACCGCCTCGCCGTCGCGCAGGTCGACGCAGTGGTAGATGCGCGGTCCCGCCCGCTGCCGTGACGGCCTCGATCGCCGACAGCGCGGAGGCCAGCCGCTCGAAGTGGGCCAGCTCCCTCTCGATGAGCACCGGCGTCGGCGCTCGCCGCGCGCGGCGATCTGCTCGGCGAGGTACCCTTCAGCGCGTCCGGGTCGGTCGGTAGCGACTGCAGCTCGGGGTCGTCGCGATCCGGGGATGCGGTCCAGGTCGAGCAGGTGGAACGTCCCGCCGGAGGCGGTGGCCAGGTCGGCCGTGATCGCCGAGACGATGCTGCCCGCGGCGCCGGTGATCAGGAAGACCGAGTCGCTGGCCAGCTCCATCGCGCCCGGTGGGGTGCGTCGACCGGGGGGAACGGCTGACGTCGCCAGCCCGACGCCCCAGCGCTGGCCGTCGACGTGGCCGATCTCGACGCAGCCGGGGTCGGACAGCGTCTCGTCGATCAGGACCTCTGCCAGCGCCGCGGTCTTGCGGCTGGCGCGGGAAGTCGACGGCCTTGACCAGGACGTCGGCGCGCTCGCGCTTGTAGGACTTGGCGAAGCCGACACGGTGCCACCGAGCGGCGCGGTCGCGCCGGCCTCGTCGTACCCGTGGTGCCCGCCGAGGCGGGTGCCGACGACGAGGAACGGCTTGGCGTCGATCACCTGGTGGAACAGCGCGTGCAGCGCGACGACGCGCCGGCGCAGTGCCTCGCGCCAGCAGGCGAGGTCCATGTCGCCCAGCGGGTCCCTCATCGTCGAGGGCGGGCAGCCAGTAGACGCCGGTCAGCGGTGCGTCGGCCGACCACTGCTCGACCTGCGCGAGCAGGTCGTCGGTGGCGGTGGCGGCAGCGACGGCGAGCACGTCAGCGCCGCGCCCGGTGAGCTTCTTGACCAGCGCTGCCGACACCGCCGTCGTCGAGGACGACCAGGATCCGCGCGCCTTCGCCGAGCTCGACGCCGGTCGGGGTGCACGCCGCCAGGGCGCGGGCGCAGGGCCGGGATCGGGACGCGCCGCGGCAGGGCGTCGACGGCGGCGAAGTCGCCGACGAACTCAGCCGCGCTCGACGCGCGGAGCGGGGTGCGGCTGTCTGCGTGGCCGGCCGGGGTGCGCTGCGGCTGGGTCGACGGCGGCGGCTGTACGGGCTGGATGCCGGTCTTGTCGCGGACCCAGCCGATGACGTGGGTGAGGGTGGGGAAGTCGCGCAGGGCGAGGTTCTCGTCGCGTTCGACGTTGAACCGTTCGCGGACGGCGGCGAAGACTTCGGCCTGCTTGACGGTGTCGACGCCGAGGTCGGCTTCGAGGTCCAGGTCGAGGTCGAGCAGCTCCGGCTGGGTAGCCGGTCATCTCGGCCACGATCCCGATGACGGCGTCGGTGACCTCGTCGGCGGCCGGGGTTGCCGGGCGGCGGGCGCTGGCGCGCCGGCGCGAGCTGCAGCAGCGGCCGGCGCGGCGGCGGGAGCAGCGGCTGCGGGTTGGATGCCGGTCTTGTCGCGGACCCAGCCGATGACGTGGGTGAGGGTGGGGAAGTCGCGCAGGGCGAGGTTCTCGTCGCGTTCGACGTTGAACCGTTCGCGGACGGCGGCGAACACTTCGGCCTGCTTGACGGTGTCGACGCCGAGGTCGGCTTCGAGGTCCAGGTCGAGGTCGAGCAGCTTCGGCGGGGTAGCCGGTCATCTCGGCCACGATCCCGACGACGGCGTCGGTGACCTCGTCAGCCGGCGGGTGGCGGCCGGGCGGCGGCGCGGCGGGGCGACTGGCGTGGCGGCGGGCTGGCGCGGCGGCCGGCGCGGCGGTGGCGGGCTTGGATGCCGGTCTTGTCGCGGACCCAGCCGATGACGTGGGTCAGGGTGGGGAAGTCGCGCAGGGCGAGGTTGTCGTCGCGTTCGACGTTGAACCGTTCGCGGACGGCGGCGAAGACTTCGGCCTGCTTGACGGTGTCGACGCCGAGGTCGGCTTCGAGGTCCAGGTCGAGGTCGAGCAGCTCCGCTGGGTAGCCGGTCATCTCGGCGACGATCCCGACGACGGCGTCGGTGACCTCGTCAGCCGCCGGAGCAGCGGCGGGGCGGTCGCGGCGACGGTGCTGCCGGTGCGGGGGCCCCGGCGACAGCGGCCGGCGCGGCTGTGGGCTGGATGCCGGTCTTGTCGCGGACCCAGCCGATGACGTGGGTGAGGGTGGGGAAGTCGCGCAGGGCGAGGTTCTCGTCCCGCTCGACGTGAACCGTCTCGCGGACGGCGGCGAAGACCTCGGCCTGCTTGACGGTGTCGACGCCGAGGTCGGCCTCGAGGTCCAGGTCGAGGTCGAGCAGCTCGGCGGGTAGCCGGTCATCTGCGGCGACGATCCCGACGACCTGGCGTCGGTGAGCTCGTCAGCCGGCGGCGCTGCGGCGGCGGTGCGGCGCCGCAGGGCCGCGGCGGGAGGGCCGGCAGCTGGCGCGGGCGCCGGGGCTGCGGTGACGGGCTGGATGCCGGTCTTGTCGCGGACCCAGCCGATGACGTGGGTCAGGGTGGGGAAGTCGCGCAGGGCACGTTGTCGTCGCGCTCGATGTCGAACCGTTCGCGGACGGCGGCGAACACCTCGGCCTGCTTGACGGTGTCGACGCCGAGGTCGGCCTCCAGGTCGAGGTCCACGTCGAGCAGCTCCGGCGGGTAGCCGGTCATCTGCCGAGACGATGCCCACGACATCGGCGCCATCGGGTCGACAGCCGGCGCGGGGGCAGGCGGCCGCCGGGGCAGCGGCCGGCTGCGGGTGGCTGCCACGGGGCCGGCGCAGCGCCGCGAGCCGGCCGCGGGCCGGGCGTCGGCCTGGGGCCGCACGGGGCGCGGGCAGGCGCGGCGCGGGGAACAGCGGCCGTGCGGGGCAGCCCGGTGCACCGGCGATCCACGCGCAGCCGGCGGTGATCCACCTCGAGCTCGGCGCCGGTGCGACCGGCAGCCTCGGCCAGCCAGCGGTCCCACGCAGCCTGGTCGACGATCCGGTAGGAGTAGCCGAGCTCGCGGGTGCACGGCGCGCCCGTCGGGCATCGGCGTCCAGCGCAGCAGCGACATGGCGATCTGCGAGCCGAAGCCGGCCGCCAGCCGCAGGGCGTAGTGCACCGGGTAGGCGCCGCCGAGCGACAGGTTCAGCGTGCCCAGGTCCGGGTCGGGCTCCTTGTAGTTCGGGACCGGCGGAACGATCCCGGTCTCCAGGGCCTTGATGGCCACGACGTCCTCGATGCCGGCGCCCATCGCGTGGCCGGTGAAGCCCTTGGTGTTGGTGATCACGATGGAATCGGCGGCGGCGCCGAAGACGCGGCGCAGCGCGTTGATCTCCGCAGCCGCGGAGCCGCCGCGGGCCGGGGTGTAGGTCTCGTGGGAGACGAACACGGTCTGCGGGGCGATTGCGTGCGGTTGATCCCGCGCGCCTCGGCGGTGCGGACCAGGCCCTCCATGATCTGGCCGACGTGGTCGACGTCGAGCCGGGTGCCGTGGAAGGCGCTGTTGGCGGTGGCGGTGGCGAGCACCTCGCAGATCGGCTGCAGGCCGCGCTCGCGCGCGGCCTCGGCTGCCTCCACCACGAGGGCGGCGGCGCCCATGCCCACGACCATCCCGTGGCGCCGGCGGTCGAACGGGGTGGCCACGTCGCTCACGACGTCCTCGGTCGCAGCGGCACCGGTGGCCAGGAAGCCCGAGCCGACCCACGGCAGCAGCTCGTCGCTGGTGACGTCGTCGGCGGACACGACGATCACGCGGCGCGCGCGGCCGGTGCGGATCCAGTCCTCGGCCAGGGAGACGGCCTGGGTGGTGCTCGCGCAGGCAGCGTTGATCTGCGTGTTGGGCCCGCGGGCACCGATCAGCTCGGCGAACTGGGAGTGGCCCATGGCCAGGCAGCGGAAGATGAAGCGCCGGTCGTAGTCGAAGCGCTCGGTCTCCAGCAGGTGGCGCAGCTCGGCGATCTGGCGGTCCACCTCGGCGGCAGCCGGCTCGGCGCCGGTCATCCGGGCGCGGATGCCCTCGAGGGCGAGCAGCTGCTCGCGACGGCCGCGGTCGGTCATGTAGCGCTCGATGTCGTCGGCGAACTCGCCGTAGCCCGGGAAGGCCGAGGCGAAGATGACGCCGGTGTCGTCGCGCATCGACTCAGGCAGGCCCCAGCGGTCGGGCAGCATGGTGCCCAGGGTGGTGGTCCGGTAGCGCATGACCAGGGGGATGCCGGCGTCACGCAGGGCATCCAGGCCGGCCCCGATCGCCAGGCGGGTCGTGCGGTCCAGAGCGACGTCGCGTGCGGCCTCGACGCCGAACTCCTCGACGACGTCCAGGGGTGCGCCGCGACCAGCGAGCTTGATGACCTCGGACTCGTCAGCGATCGTCTCGAACACGGGGTCCTACCCGGCCTTCTTGACCAGCCGCGTGATCCGCTTGTCCACCATCGCCTCGCGGAAGCGGTTCGGGATGATGTCGATGAACTGCTGGCCGCGAGGATCCGGGCGACGTTCTCGTCGTCGAAGACCCGCTCGACGCCGGGCAGGCCCAGGGCTGCGCCGGTGATGGCGACGGGTGCAGTGGAGGACGGCGGAGCGCCGTCGGCGCCGGGGCGCGCCCACCGTGCGGGCTCGCCGGAGTAGACCCCCAGCCCCTGCTCCAGCACGCCGGCGAACAACCGGCCCAGTTCCTCGTAGCGGGCGGTGGTCATGGTTGTCCTTGGGGTAGCAGCAACGGATGGGACGGGTGCGCCGGCGGGAGCAGGGCGAGCA
>CAVONS010000003.1:0-42357 GCA_963697345.1 uncultured Actinomycetes bacterium
CGCACTCGTGGCCGCCGTCGGCAGCGCCATGCGGGCCGGTGCCGCCTTCAGCGCCCTGACCGAGGAGAAGCAGAAGCTCACCGCCGTGGTGGACAACACCTCTGACGGCATCGCGATGATCGACGACTCGGGCCAGGTCCGGCTGTGGAGCCAGACGATGGCCGTGATGACCGGGGTCAACGCCGGTCAGCTGGTCGGCAGCACCAAGCCACTTCCCGACATCGTCCGCACCGTGATCCACGCCTCGAGGGATGGCCAGGCGGCCTCCGATCGCCGGCCCGTCGACGTGCACCTGGTGCGCGCTGACGGGCAGGAGATCGACGTGACGGTCAGCACAGTGCGGGTCCGGGAGTCGGTCACCTCGGGGAGCGCCGACGACGCCGGGTGGGTCAGCATCCTCACGGTCCATGACGAGACCCGCGAGCGCCGCGTGGCACGCATGAAGACCGACTTCGTTGCCACGATCTCCCATGAGCTGAGGACCCCGATCACGCCCATCAAGGGGTACGCACACCTGCTGGCGACGCGCGGTGATCGCATGCCCGCCGAGAAGCGGGCCCAGGCCCTGCAGGTGATCTCCGAGCGTGCCGACCACCTCGCCAGGCTCGTCGACGATCTGCTCGCGGCGTCGCGTGGGTCGGATGCCGCGAGGCTGGACATCAAGCTCGGCGTCGAGGACCTCGCTGCAGTCGTCGGGCAGGCGGTGTCAGGCTTCCCCCAGATGGCTGACCGGACCACCGTGAAGCTGCCCACCGAACCGGTGGCTGTCCGCTGCGACCGGGTCCGGGTCGTCCAGTGCCTGTCCAACCTGCTCGGCAACATCGAGAAGTACACCGAGCCGGACACCCCGGTCGAGATCTGGGCCGCCGAGGTCGGGCCGAACATCCAGATCCACGTCCGTGATCACGGCCCCGGCATCCCCGTCGAGGACCAGGACAAGGTCTTCGAACGCTTCTTCCGACGCGAGGACCCGTTCACGATGCGCACCGGCGGAGCCGGCGCTCGGTCTGCACATCGCCCGCGAGCTGGCCATGGCCATGGGCGGTGGGCTGACCCCAGCTCCCCCGCCGAAGGCTCCGGTGCCGAGTTCGTGCTGCACCTGCCCCTCGCCGACGACGGGGGAGGTCATCGAGAGCCCGTCACCCTCGACACCCGAGGGGATGCCGGGGTACCGGCCCGACCCGCGACTCCCACCCGGCGCAGGGTCCGGGCGCACTGGCGGCACCCTGGTGCGACAATGGACCTGCCGCAGGCCCATCGGGCTGCGGCGACGTGAAGACTGCTGAAGGAGCCACGATGCCGCTGATCCTGGTTGTCGATGACGAGGAGCCCGTCCGCATGCTCCTGCGCGACACCCTCGAGCTCGACGCGTACGAGGTCCGCGATGCCGTCGACGGCCCTGAGGCCCTGGAGTCCTTCGACGAGCGCATGCCCGACGGCGTGATCCTGGACATCATGATGCCGCGCATGTCCGGCATCGACGTGCTCAAGGAGATCCGCACCCGCCCGGGCGGCGCCGAGCTCCCCGTGATCCTGCTGACCGCGGCCGGCGACGACCAGACCACGTGGGACGGATGGTCGGCAGGCGCCACCTGCTACCTGACGAAGCCGTTCGACCCCGACAACCTGCTGTCCTGGGTTGAGCGCCTGCTCGCCTGACGCGACGCCCGACGACGAGCGGCGCTACAGCCGGCAGGCGTGGATGTCGGTGACGATGATGCCGCGCGCGCCCAGCTCGTAGAGCTCGTCCATCACGCGATGGACCTTGTCGCGCGACACCATCGCGCGCACGGCCGCCCACGACGGGTCGGCCAGCGGCGACACCGTCGGCGACTCGATGCCGGGGGTGATCCGGCAGGCCTGGGCCACCAGGTCGGCGGGGATGTCGTAGTCGACCATCACGTAGGTGCGCGCGGCGATGACGCCCTGGATCCGCCGGACGAAGGTGGCCACCTCGCCGTCCTGGCCCACGCCCGCACGACGGATCAGCAGCGCCTCGCTGACCAGCAGCGGGTCACCGATGGTCTCCAGCCCGGCCTGGCGCAGGGTCCCCCCGGTCGCCACGACGTCGGCCACGGCGTCGGCGACGCCGAGGCGCACGGCGTTCTCCACGGCGCCGTCGAGGCGGACCACGGACGCGGTGACCTCGGAGCTGGCCAGGAACTCGTCGAGCAGGCCCGGGTAGGAGGTGGCGATCCGCTGCCCGGCGAGGTCGGCCACAGTGGTCGCCGACCCGGCCGGGACCGCGAGGCGGAACGTCGACGGGGCGAATCCCAGGCGCATGACCTCCTCGGCCGGCGCCCGGCTGTCCAGGAGCATGTCGAGGCCGGTGATGCCGAGGTCGAGCGTGCCCGAGCCCACGTAGATCGCGATGTCGCGCGGGCGCAGGAAGAAGAACTCGACGCCGTTGGCCTCGTCAGTCACCACGAGGTCGCGCACGTGGGCACCGGCCAGGTAGCCGGCCTCACGCAGGATCTCGCGGGCGGGTTCGGCCAGGGCGCCCTTGTTGGGCACGGCGATCGCGGAGCATGTCCGTCCTCACTGGGAGAGAGTGGGTCACAGGTGCTCGTAGACGTCGTCGAGCCCCAGCCCGGCGGCGATCATCAGGACCTGCAGCGTGGTACAGCAGCTGGGAGATCTCCTCGGCCGTGCGCTCCGGACCCTCATGCTCGGCGGCCATCCACGACTCAGCAGCCTCTTCGACGACCTTCTTGCCCACGGCGTGGACTCCCCCGGCCAGCAGCGCCACTGTGCCGGACTCGGGGTTGCCGGCCGCAGCCTTGGCGCAGAGCTCGGCGAACAGCCCGTCGAAGGTCTTCACGGGGGTCAAGCCTACCGGCCGGTCAGAAGCCCGTGTGACTGCCGGCACCTGGCCGTCTGATGGTCCGCAGGGTCAGGGCAAGGGACATCGCCGCCTCCGCGGACTCGCGCCCCTTGTCCTCGCGCGAGTCCGGCAGCCCTGCGCGATCCAGCGCCTGTGCCTCGTCGTCGCAGGTGAGCAGGCCGAAACCGATCGGCACGCCGGTGTCCAGCGCCACCCGGGACAGGCCCTGGGTCGTCGCCTGGCAGACGTACTCGAAGTGCGGAGTGCCACCGCGGATGACCACGCCGAGGGCCACCACCGCGTCGTAGCCCGCCCCCGCTGCCACCTGAGCAGCCAGGGGCAGCTCGAAGGATCCGGGCACGCGGTAGAGCACGCTCACGGCGCCGGCGCGCGTGCACGCCGCGGTGGCCCCGGCGATGAGGCCATCCATCACCGTGTCGTGCCAGGACGAGGCGACGATGGCCACCCGCAGCCCCTCGGCGTCGATCGTGATCTCCGGTGCGCCTGCCCGACTCATCGGTGTCCCTCCATGTGATGACCCATCCGTTCCCTCTTCGTGGCCAGGTAGGCGGCGTTGAACGGGTTCGGCTCGATCTCCAGGGGAACCCGGTCCGCGATGGTCAGCCCGTAGCCCGAGAGCCCGGCGAGCTTGGCCGGGTTGTTGGTCAGCAGGCGCATCGTGCGAACACCGAGGTCGGCCAGGATCTGCGCGCCCGTGCCGTAGTCGCGAGCGTCAGCCGGCAGCCCGAGGTCCAGGTTGGCATCCACCGTGTCGCGACCGGTGTCCTGCAGCGCATACGCCGCCAGCTTCGACACGAGGCCGATTCCGCGGCCCTCATGGCCACGCATGTAGAGCACCACGCCACGCCCGGCCTCCGACACCGCCAGCATCGCGGCCTGCAGCTGGGGACCGCAGTCGCAGCGCAACGAGCCGAACGCGTCACCGGTGAGGCACTCGGAGTGCACCCGGACCAGGATGTCGGCGCCGTCGCGATCTCACCCACCACGAGCGCCACATGCTCGACGTCATCCAGGGAGCTGCGGTAGCCGATGGCCGTGAAGTCCCCGAAGGCTGTGGGCAGGGTGGTCGTCGCCACCCGCTGCACCTGGCTCTCGTGACCACGCCGGTACCTGATCAGGTCGGCGATCGAGATCATCCTCAGCCCGTGCTCGTCGGCGAACGCCCGGCACTGAGGCGCACGCATCATCGTGCCGTCCTCGTTCATGAGTTCACAGAGCGCGCCGGAGGGGCTCAGGCCGGCCAGGTGGGCGAGGTCGACGGCAGCCTCCGTGTGGCCCGGGCGGCGCAGGACCCCGCCGGGAACGGCGCGAAGCGGCATCACGTGGCCCGGGCGGGTGAGGTCATAGGCCTCGGTGGCCGAGTCCGCGAGCACCTTGATCGTGTGGGCCCGATCGGCCGCGGAGATCCCGGTGGACTCCACGTCGCGCGCATCCACGGACACGGCGTACGCGGTCTGCTTGCGGTCCTCGTTGACGGCGGTCATCGGGGGCAGCCCGAGCCGGTCGAGATCCGCACCCAGCAGACTCACACAGATGTAGCCGGAGGTGTGCCGGATCATGAAGGCCGTGAGCTCGGGAGTGGCCTTCTGGCCAGCGAAGATGAGGTCGCCCTCGTTCTCACGATCCTCGTCGTCGACCACGACCACAGCCTCCCCGCGTCGGATCGCGGCGAGCGCCTCCGGGATGCTGTCGAGTCGGATCCCTCCCGCGGCGTGGGACGGTGCATCGGTGGCCAACGCCGGTGCGCCAGCAGGCGTCGGCTCGGCGACCGGCGATGCGGGGGCCCCGTGCACGACGGGATCCACGGGATCCACCTGCCGCACATGGTCGTCACGCTCCAGCGGGATGCCGGCCCGCCCGAACCCCTCGTCGGCCGGAGTCATCGACGTGCTCCGACGAGCCGCTCCACGTACTTGGCGATCACGTCCACCTCGAGGTTGACCGGGTCCCCCACCGCCTTGGTGCCCAGCGTGGTGCCGGCCAGCGTGGTGGGGATCAGCGACACGGAGAACCAGGGCTGGTCACCGTCGACCATGTCCACGACGGTCAGCGAGACCCCATCCACCGTGATCGACCCCTTCTGGACCACGTACCGCGCGAGATCGGCGGGCAGCTCAACCTCCACGACCTCCCAGTTCGCGCTTGCGTGCCGCGCCCGGATGCTGCCCCGGCCATCGACGTGGCCCTGCACGATATGTCCCCCGAACCGGCCATCGGCGGCCATCGGCCGTTCCAGGTTCACCGGATCCCCAGCTGTCAGCGCTCCCAGCGAGCTCCTGTGCAGTGTCTCGGCCATCACGTCGGCGCTGAAGGATCCCGCGCCCAGGTCCGCGACGGTCAGGCAGACGCCGTTCACCGCGATGCTGTCGCCGTGCCGGGCGTCTCCGGTCACCACCGGTCCGGACACGACCAGTCGGGCGGAGTCGTCGGCCAACTCCGTGACTGACACGACATGCCCGAGCTCCTCCACGATTCCCGTGAACACCCTGTTCCTCCTCTGCCGCGGGACCCGCCCACGGGCCGAGCGTTGGGCTAGCTGCGTGCGCTGCGGGGGTCCGCCGGCACCATTGTCGCGTCCATGCGCACGTCGTGCCCAATCCGGGTGATCGCCGTGATCCGGAGGTCCATGGCGCCGTCCACAGCCAGGATGCCCAGTTCGCCGACTGCGGGCTGACCCGCGCCGAGCAGCTTGGGGGCCAGGTACCAGATCACGCGGTCGACCAGCCCGGCACGCAGGAACGCTGCGGCCAGCGTCGGGCCACCTTCGAGAAGCACATGTTGGACGTCCTCACGGGCAAGGGCCGCCAAGGCCTCGCTGGGCGTCTCGTCGGTGAAGTGCCGCAGCGCCGCGACGCCATCACGCAGGGCGGCGGTGGCAGGGATCTGCCGCCGACCCATCACGACGCGCAGCGGCTGGCGGGGCAGGGGACGTCCATCGGGGTCGCGCGCGGTCAGGCTGGGGTCGTCGACCAGCGCAGTGCCGGTGCCGATGAGCACCGCGTCGACGTCGGCACGCAGGGTGTGGACCTCGGCGCGAGCCTCGGGACCGGTCACCCATCGACTCGACCCGTCGGCAGCAGCGACACGGCCGTCGAGGGTGCTGGCGACCTTCCAGGTGACCATCGGTCGGCCCTGCTCGGCCGCGAACGTCCACGCCTCATTGAGGGCCGCGGACTCGGCTGCAAGCACTCCGGGTACGACCTCGACGCCTTGATCGGCGAGTCGGGCCGCACCACCAGCAGCGACCGGGTTCGGGTCGGACTGGGCGAACACCACACGTGCGACACCGGCCGCCAGCAGTGCGTCCACGCACGGACCGGTGCGCCCCGCGTGATTGCACGGCTCGAGGGTGACCACCGCGGTGGCACCCCGAGCAGCCGCGCCTGCCTGCGACAGGGCGTCGACCTCCGCGTGCGGCGTGCCGGCACCACGGTGGTACCCGGTGGCAAGCACGGCACCCTCGGCGTCCAGCAGGACGCACCCGACGCGTGGGTTGGGCCCGAGCGGCACTCCGGGGGTGGCGGCCAGCTCGAGGGCGCGTCGCATCGCCTGCTGCTCAGCGTCCGACGGCTCCGGGCTCCGGGTTCGGCTCACAGGAGGGAGGCTGCCGTGGCGGCTGCGCGCAGTGCGGTGCAGGCCGCTGCCGGGTTGTCGGAGCCGAAGACAGCCGAACCCGCCACGAACACGTCGGCCCCCGCCTCCGCGCAGCGCTCGATCGTGGACTCCGACACCCCACCGTCGACCTGCAGCCAGATGTCGGCACCGCCGATGAGCTCGCGTGCACGCCGGATCTTGGGCACCGCCAGGTCGAGGAAGGACTGGCCGCCGAACCCCGGCTCGACACTCATGATCAGGATCATGTCGATCTCATCGACCAGATGCTCGAGTGCGTCGACCGGTGTTGCCGGCTTGAGCCCGACGCCCGCGCGGGCTCCCTGGCGGCGAATCTCACGGGCCAGCCGGACGGGCGCATGGGCCGCCTCGAGGTGGAACGTCACGCTGCCTGCACCGACCTCTGCGTAGGCCGGGGCCCAGCGATCCGGGTCCTGGATCATCAGATGGCAGTCGACGGGGGTGCTCACATGCTGCAGCACAGCCTCGACGACGGGGAGCCCGAGGGTGAGGTTGGGGACGAAGTGGTTGTCCATCACATCGACATGGAGCCACTCGGCGCTGCCCGCCACGCGCTCGCACTCCCGAGCAAGGTCGGCGAAGTCGGCCGCGAGGATGCTCGGCGAGATCTGGATGCCCATGCCAGCAGCCTAGCTTCGGCCAGGGGCCGGCTGCCGGCAATGCCGACACACGAGGACAGGGAAGTACCTGCAGCCATGCACACACTGGCCGGCGCCCCTGCCGAAGCACCAGCCGGCCCGTGGGCCGGGAAACCAACTAGTAGTGCCCATCCACGATGCGCAGCGCCGTTGACCGCGCCGCGCGCACAACCAGCTCCAGGGCGGACTGCGTCGAGCCGGCGGACCGCGCCGGGACGACGAACGCGTGATCGGCATCGATGATCGGCACCACCCGCGCCGTCACGGACTCGGCAGCCAGGTCTGTGGCGATCTCCCCCGCCGAGCCCATCTTGTCCCGGGTCCCCTGCACGACGACGGTGGGCAGGAGCCGCGCTGCGCGGACGAGCTCGGGCAGGCGCGTCTGGGGTGGCCCGGTCACACTCGTGCGACGGACAGGGTGCAGCGGGAACGCGAGCAGGAGCAGTGCTGCCGGCCCAACCTCCTCCACGGTGCGGCAGGCCACGCGCGCCCCCGTGCTGCGACCTCCGACCACGAGGCGCCGAGTACCGACCCCTCGGGACCGCAGGTCTCGGAGGCAGGCGATCCAGGCGCCGTCCAGGGTGCTGGCCGCTCCCCCGATCCGCCGACCAGCCACGCTCCAGGGCTGCTCGACGAGGACCACCTCGATGCCGTCTGCGGGCAGCGAGGCAGCGAGCGCGACCAGGTCGGGCGAGTCCACTGCGCGGCCCACCCCATGCCCCAGAACGAGCGAGGCGCGCGGGCGCCCGTGCGGCACGGCGTGCATGTGCGCCCGTGCCACGCCCGACGGGGTGTCAACGTCCCAGACCTCGGTCGCGGCGATCGCCTCCGTCATGTGGACTCCTCGGGCGCAGGCTCGGCAGGGATCGGCACGAGCAGGTCCGCAGAGTTGTTGCGCACGGAGTTCACCGCCGTGCTCACCGGGTAGGCAGTCAGCAGCGAGGGTGCGAGCAGGGAGTCGAATCCGGGATCCACGCGGGATGCGGGGTCCAGCCACTCCCGGTAGCCGGCCCTGTCGATGACCACGGGCATCCGGTCATGGATCGGCGCCAGGGGGCCGGCTGAGGCGGTGGTCAGCACCGTGACGGTCACCAGCCACTCATCGTCGGGGGTCGACCGCCAGAACTCGTAGAGGCCGGCGAGCGCGAGATCCGCCCCGTCCGCCCGGTGGATGAAGTAGGGCTGCTTGCGTGGCTTCCCAGCACCTTCGACCGGCGCGGGTGTGTACCACTCGAAGTAGCCGTCCGCGGGGATCAGGCATCGACGCTTGGCGAAGGCCGAGCGGAACGCCGGCTTCTCAGACACGTTCTCCCATCGCGCATTGATCATGCGGGACCCGATCTTCGGGTCCTTCGCCCAGGACGGGACAAGGCCCCATCGCGCCGAACGCAGCTGCCGCTGCACGGCGCCCTCGTCCACGGACCGGTCCACGATGAACGCCACCTGGTTCGTCGGCGCGACGTTGAAGTTGGGGTCCGGGGCCGCCTCGACCACGGTCTCGACCTGGAACTCCTCGACCAGCGTCGCGGTGTCCTTGGCCGCCGCATACCTTCCGCACACCTGTCTCAGGGTGCCACAGTCCGATAGGCTGCCGCGCGTGCCTGCTGAGGATCCGTGGCCCGCTCCCGTGGTGGACGGGCCAGTCCAGGCCACGGTCGTTGTCCCGGGCAGCAAGTCGCAGACGAACCGCGCGCTGCTCCTGGCGGCCCTCGCCGACGGGCCGAGCACCATCACCGGAGCGCTCAAGGCGCGTGACACGAAGTTGATGGCTGCGGGTCTGCGGTCCATGGGAGCCACCATCACGATGAACGGCGGCGCCTGGCAGGTGGAACCCGGCCAGCTCAGGGGTCCGGCCCACATCGACTGCGGGCTGGCCGGCACCGTGATGCGCTTCCTGCCGGTCGTCGCGGGCCTGGCCGAGGGCGACATCCGCTTCGACGGCGACCCCCGGGCACGCATGCGACCCATGGGTTCGATCCTGATGGCCCTGGAAGCCCTGGGCGTCACGATCTCCGACGACGGCCGCAACAGCCTGCCGTTCACCGTGCACGGAGCCGGTTCGATCGCCGGGGGCACCACGTCGATCGATGCCAGCGCCTCCAGCCAGTACATCAGCGGGATCCTGCTGGGGGCCGCGCGCTTCGAGGCCGGGGTCGACCTGCGCCACAGCGGTCCACCCGTGCCGTCCCTGCCGCACGTCGACATGACGGTCCAGATGCTGCGCGAGGCCGGCGTCGACGTCACCAGCTCCACAGATGACCCCCGGGACGCGCGCTGGGTTGTGGCGCCCGGCCCGATCCGCGCCGTGGACCGGACCGTGGAACCGGACCTGTCCAACGCAGCGCCCTTCCTGGCCGCTGCGATGGTGACCGCCGGCCAGGTCACGATCCCGGGTTGGCCTGCCCGCACGACCCAGGCCGGCGCCCGACTCGTGGAGATCCTTGCCCAGATGGGAGCCACCACCGAGTTGACCACGCAGGGGTTGCGCCTGACGGGCCCAGCCCGGATCTCGGGCATCGACATCAACCTGCGCGATGTCGGGGAGCTCACCCCGGTCGTCGCGGCGATCGCGGCCCTGGCCAGCTCGCCGAGTCGGCTGAAGGGCATCGGTCATCTCCGCGGGCATGAGACTGATCGACTTGAGGCGCTCTCGGCTGAGATCAACCGCCTCGGGGGGGCCGTGCGGGCCAAGCAGAACTCGCTGCGCATCACCCCCAGGGCGCTGCACGGGGGTGACTTCCGTACCTACGACGACCACCGCATGGCGATGGCGGGGGCCGTGCTCGGACTGCGCACCCCGGGCTTGCGCATCGTGGACGTGGACACCGTGCGCAAGACCCTTCCGAAGTTCACCTCCCTGTGGCAGGACATGCTCGGTGCTGCCTCGTGAGGCAATGGGACGAGGACGATGTCCGCGTTCGGCCCAGGCGTGGCAAGTCGCGACCCCGGAGCAAGGATCGCCCCAGCCACAGCGCTGGGGCCCCGGGCCGGATCGTCGCGGTCGACAGGGGTCGCTTCACAGCGATCATCGACGGCGAGGACACACCGATCTTCGCGGTCAAGGCCCGTGAGCTGGGCCGCAAGTCCGTCGTCGTGGGCGACGCCGTCTGGCTCACTGGTGACCGACGCGGTGGACCCGACAGGCTCGCCCGCGTGGTCCGCATCGAGGAACGCACCACGGTCCTGCGCAGGTCGGCCGACGATGACGACGCCGACGAACGCGTCATCGTGGCCAACGCCGAGCAGCTGGCGATCGTCACCGCGCTGGCCAACCCGGAGCCCAGCCCCGGACTGATCGACCGGTGCCTCGTGGCGGCCTATGACGCGGGTCTGGCACCCCTGCTGGTCCTGACCAAGTCCGACCTCGCGGACCCGTCGACCCTCCTGACCCTCTACGACGCCCTGGACGTGCCCGCCGTGGTCTGCGGGATGGCCGAGGACGGGTCCACGGACCCCGAGGGCCTCGCTGAGCTGCGCAGCCAGCTGGAGGGCCGCGTGACCTGCCTGGTCGGGCACTCGGGGGTGGGCAAGTCCACGCTGGTCAACGCCCTCGTGCCGGGGACGAGCAGGCTGACCGGTGACGTCAACGTCGTCACCGGACGTGGCCGGCACACCTCCAGCCAGGCCGTCGCGATCCAGATGACCGATGGTGGCTGGCTCATCGACACCCCTGGTGTGCGTTCCTTCGGCTTGGCCCACGTGCAGCCCGATCGCGTGCTGCACGCGTTCCCGGAGTTCGACGACGCGGTTGAGGACTGCCCCCGCGGGTGCCCCCACACGCACGGCGCACAGGACTGCGCGCTCGACGAGTTCGTGGCTTCCGGTGGGTCCGGACAGTCGGGCGCCGCGCGGCTGGAGTCGCTTCGGCGCCTGCTGGCGACCCGTCCGGCCGAGCCGGGGTCCTGACCACAGCCCGGAAGCCCTCAGGCCGCGGCGCGGGTCCTACAGGGCACGTCCGTAGGTGTCGTAGTTGCCAGCCATCGGGCCGGGGGTGCGCTGGTAGAGGCCAGCCACGATCTTCAGCTTCGCCGCACAGGTCCAGGGCTGCCAGCCCCGCGAGTCCCAGATCGCCCGCGCCATTCGCACATTCAGCTCGGTGTTGAGGGCCTTCGTGCGTGCCTCAGTGATGCCCGACGTGGAGACCCCGACCTTGCGCAGGGCCGCCTGCAGCGTGCCACCATCGTTGATCTGGAAGACCCCGAAGTCGCGTGAGCCGTTGGAGTTCGGATTGCTGACACGGTTGGCGTGCCCGGACTCACAACGGGCCACCGCCATCGCGTTGCCGACCTGGTCGGACGGGAAGTACTTGCGCACGAGGCTCAGGACCTCCGCTGAGCTGGTGGACCCACCACTGGGGATCGAACCGCCACCGGCAGAACCACCCCCGAAGTCCGCGCCCAGGGGGACGGTGAAGGCTGCGGTCGCCTGCGCCGCGGAGATCGCTGCGGCGATGGCCGAGTCGATCTCCCGGGCCGCAGCAGCCTCCTCGGCGGCGAGGTCCTTGGAGGCCTTCTTGCGATCCTTCTTGGCCTGCGCCAACTCCTCCTCGGTGACGGCCAGTTGCTCGGCCGCCGCCGCCTCAGCCTCATCGAGGGCAGCCAGCGTCTCGGCGTACTCACCGTTGGCGGCCTCGGCGCCTGCCACGGTCGGGGCCTCGGATTCCAGCGGGTTGGCCGCGACGGGGTCGGGCATCTGGGCCACCAGGGACTCCATCGTGCGGCCCGAGGCGCGCTCCAGCCGATCCGTGACGGCCACTGCGTCGGCGTCCCAGGTGCTGCTCCGCACCGGCGGCTGGGACGGGACCGGCTCCAGCGCAACGGCCGACGGGGTCATGGAACGCACCCACGCGCCGGCGGTGATCAGGGCTATGACCAGGAGCATGGCGAACACGACAAAGATCCGCCGGCCCCTTCGCAGGCGGTCCTCAGCCTCGTAGTCCCAGTCCCCCACGTTGGCAAGTATGCCCCCGCGAGGGCCCGGTAGCCTAGCCGACCATGAGCCGAACGAGCGACGATGACCTCGACCTCGCCATGTCGCTGGCCGATGCGGCAGACCGGATCGCGATGTCGCGGTATCGCGACGAGGACCTCGTCATCGACACCAAGCCGGACCTGACGCCGGTCACGGAGGCCGACCGGGCAGTGGAGCACGCCCTCCGGTCACGGCTGGCCACCGAGCGACCTGAGGACCTCGTGCTCGGCGAGGAGTTCGGCGGCCAGCCCAGCAGCGCGGGAAGGCAGTGGGTGATCGACCCGATCGACGGCACCAAGAGCTACGTCCGGGGAGTGCCGGTGTGGGCCACCCTGATCGCCCTCGTGGTTGATGGCCAGGCGCGGGTCGGCGTGATCAGCGCGCCCGCGCTGGCCCGTCGCTGGTGGGCGTCCCCCGGCTCCGGAGCTCACACCAGGGGGCCCGAGGGCCAGCGCCGCCTGCGTGTCTCCGCTGTGCAGGACCTGGCCGACGCCAGCTTCTCGTTCAGCGACCACGTCGGCTGGGAGCCAGGTGCGCTGGAGTCGTTGGCCGGGTCGACGTGGCGCGCCCGGGGGTACGGGGACTTCTGGTCCCACGTCCTGGTGGCCGAAGGAGCAGTCGACATCGCGGCCGAACCGCAGCTGAACGTGTGGGACATCGCCGCGCTCATCCCTGTGGTGGAGCAGGCCGGCGGGACGATCACCGGATACGACAATGCCCCCGCCCTGCTGGCCGGCAGCGGGCTGAGCACCAACGGGCTGCTGCACGCACAGGCGCTGGAAGCGATCGCAGGCGGCTCCCCGACCCGCTCGCGCTAGTCGTTCAGGACCTCCTGCAGGACCCGATCACCGATCGCATGTCCCCGAAGTCGATGACTCCTGTGATCCTCTCGTGGTCCACGAGCACGTTCAGGCCGTGACGGTCCCCACACCACCTCCGCGGGCGGAACCGGGCGGGCCATCGGAGCAGCCCAGGGGCCGGCGCGACAGGACTGCGACGCTCGCGCCCGATCCGATGCTTCTCACACCCCGGGGCCGTCGACTACGGTGGGCCCATTCCACTGGACGATCCACCCGGGAGGCACCGATGACAGTCCAGCAAGTACTGAAGAACAAGGGTTCCGACGTCGCGACGATCTCGCCGGACGCATCTCTGACCGAGCTGGTGGACAAGCTTGCCGAGTACCGGATCGGCGCGATGATCGTCTCCCAGGACGGCACCCACATCGACGGGATCGTCTCCGAGCGCGACATCGTGCGCGCACTGCGCAGCGATGGGGGCCTGCCGTCCTTCCGGGAATCGCGGCTCGTGCACCTTGACCGCGTGAAGGTCTCGGAGATCATGACCAGCGAGGTCAAGACGTGCACCCCGACCACGTCCATCGATGAGGTCATGACCTCGATGACGTCGGGGCGCATCCGGCACCTGCCGGTGCTCGACGAGGAGGAGGCGCTGGTGGGGATCGTGAGCATCGGGGACATCGTGGCGGCCCGGATCTCGCACCTCGAGTGGGAGCGCTCCGCGCTCGTCGACTACGTGACCACAGGGCGCTGACCTGCCGGACAGCCCACGCAAGCACGGTCGGACCCCTGCCACTGCCCCCGGGCCGACCGGCGGCGACATGCTGCGCGCGATGCGGCGCATCGGCGTGGATCCCCTTGCGTTCCTTGCCGAGCAGTGGGACCTGTACGGCGACGTGGTCCAGTTCCCGATCCCCTCGCCCCCGACCTACATGGTCAGCAATCCCGAGGACGTCCGCACCGTGCTGGTCAGCAGGTCGCGTGATGTCAACAAGCGCACAATCCAGTACCGCGCCCTGTCCAAGGTCACCGGACAGGGACTGCTGACCAGCGACAACCCGATCTGGCGCGAGCACCGCCGAGTCCTGCAGCCGGCCTTCCACCCCGACACGCTGCCGGGGGTCGCCCAGCACACGACGCGGGCGGCCAATCGCCTGGTGGCGGGGCTGCTCGCTGTCGGCGACGGCGGGGTGGTCGACCTCGACGGCGCAGTGATGACCCTGGCGCTGGAGGTGGTCGGCGACTCGCTGTTCGGACACGAGCTCGGGCCTGTAGCCGATCGGCTGGCGGCGGCCACCCTCACCGCGCTGGGCGAGGTCGTCGCGATGGCGAGCATGCCGCTGCGCGCCCCGGCGTGGATTCCCACACCCGGCAACCGCCGCATGGCACGCTCCCTGGCGGAGCTCGATGCGGCCGTGGCCGCCATCCTCGCGGCACGCACGTCACAGGGCCCCAGTGAGCCACCGGACATGCTCGACCTCTTGCTCGGCTCCGACCTGGACCAGAGGGCCGTCCGCGACGAGATCGTCACCTTCCTCGTGGCCGGCCATGAGACGGTTGCCTCAGCGCTGATCTGGGCCCTCGTCCTCCTCGGATCGCACCCGGACGTGGCCGATCAGGTCGCCGCCGAAGCCGAGGAGGTACTTGCCGATCACGGTCGGGGACCGGATTCCGGCTCGGACGACGTGACCATGTCCACCCTCGCCGAGCTCCCAGTGTCTCGGGCCGTCGTTGACGAGGCCATGCGCCTGCACCCTCCCGCGTGGTTGATCACACGCACCACCACCGCAGACATGGAACTGGGCGGCGCCCACGTCCCGAGTGGCTCCCTGATCATCATGAGCCCGTGGATCGTCCATCGCCACAGCTCAGCATGGGACGAGCCGACCCTCTTCCGCCCTCGGCGCTTCCTGCCGGGGGGGCCTGGTCCGCGCGGGCCGATGCGCAGCTCGTTCATCCCGTTCGGCGCCGGACCCCGCATGTGCATCGGCCGCGACTTCGCCTACGCCGAAGCAGTGCTGGCCCTGTCCGTGATCTGCCGCGCCGTCCGGATGGCGCCCACCGGCCCACCTGTCCGGCCACTGCCGCTGGTGACCATCAGACCCGACCGGCCGGCGCTGATGCGCATCACCGGTCGCTGACCGGGCCGTAGCCGGTGCCGGGCTAGGGCTCCTCGGAGGTCGACTGCCCGTCCTCCGGAGACTGGCTGGCCAGCGGCACGGCGATCAGGGCGGAGTAGTCCGCAGCGGTGGCGGGGCCCTCCAGGACGCGGCCGTCAGGCAGGGCCAGGGGAATGGGGACTCCTTCCGGGTCAGTGATCACGACGCCGACCAACCCGATGTCATCCAGGCTGCTGACGACCTGCCCGACCAGGAGGACCTGGTCATTGGCCGGTAGCAGCGTGAAGGCCTCGGTGCGGGCCATGACGACCTGCCCGGTCTCACCCACCGAGGTGACCACCAGCATGGGGGTCCCGGTCAGCGGGTCGTTGATGAGCGTCCGCAGATCGCCTTGGCGCTCCAGGGGCGGACCGGCAGCCAGTGCGGCCAGGACACCCTGGGCCGTCCGATCGTTGACCGCTTCGACCACGGGCTCGAGCCCACGGCCGGACACGAAGTAGACCGTGCTCTCCCGGGACGAAGGACTCGGTGAGGGTGTCGGTTCGATCGCCGGGATCGCACCGCTGGGCAGTGGCTGAGCTGTGTCCTGAGTGTCGACGCCACACCCAGCGATCACAGCGACCAGGAGGCTCAGGATGAGGGCGATCAGCCCAGTACGACGGCTCATAGGGTCACCCTGGCCGGCAGGTCAAGGGTGAAGCGAGCGCCGTCCAGCGGCGAGGTGCCGACAGTGACCCGCCCGCCGATCGCCTCGGACTGCTCACGCACGATCGCCAGGCCCAGGCCAGCGCCCTCGACCCCGCGCTCCGAGACATCCGCCCCGCGCGCGAAGGGCTCGAACAAGCTCTCCGCCACGTCCGGTGACAGGCCCGGGCCGGCGTCATCGACATGGATCCGCACCCGATCCGCACCGGCCACGATCAGGACCTGGCGGAGACCCTCGCCATGTCGCGTGGCGTTGTCGATGAGGTTGGCCACCACCCGCTCCACCCGGCGGGCGTCCGTGACAACCACGGGGCGGTCGCCATGCAGCAGGTCGGGCTCCAGGTTGCGGGCGGTGAGCACCCCTTCGATCAGCTCCGCGACGTCCGTGGCATAGCGCTGCACGGGCGCTGCTGCGGTCACGCTGGAGATCTCCAGGAGGTCGAGCAGGATTCGCGTCATGCGCCGTGTCTGGGTTGCCAAGCTGGTGATCAGGCGCGCCTCCCGAGGTTCGAACGAATCCCGGTGGGCCTCCAGCAGCTCGGCAGTGGCCACCACGGTGGTCAGGGGGGACCTCAGCTCGTGGCTCACGTTGGCGACGAATCGACGCTCGCGGTCGATGCGGGAGGCCACCGCCGCCGCCATGTCGTTGAAGGAGTCCGCGATCTGGTCGAGGTCGGGGTCGTCGTTGTCGGGCAACCGGACGCTGAGGTCGCCGTCGGCGAGCAGTCGCGCGCCAGCACCCATCTGCTGCAGCGGGCGCAGGAGCCGGCCACCGAGGTAGCGCCCGATACCGCCCCCCACCACGAAGGCCCCCAGGGCCAGACCGACCAGGAGCACGGAGCCGATGCGCAGGGACTCGCGCAGGTCGGCCAGCGGGAACAGCTCGACGTAGAGCCCGGAGCGTGTGTAGACCCCAACCGCGTAGTAGTACTCGTCGCCGATGGCGAAGGTCTGCTGGGCCCCACCCTCGGTGAGGGTCAGGTCGATCAGCGACTCGGGGATCTCCGACGGGGCGATGGTGCTGCCCCGCGAGTACCAGACCGACCCCACACGCATGAGCGCCTGGGACTTCGCCACGACAGGCAGCTGGCTGAGGACCTCACCGGGCTGGGTGCCGCCCGCGATCGTGGCATCGACCGAGCGGGCATCGATGAGCGCCCGGGTCATGCCGGTCGACTGGCGCTGGTTGGTCAGGTAGCTGCGGCTCACCAGGTACAGCCCGCTGGCCACCAGGACCGCGACCACCATCGACAGCACGGCGAACACGAGGGCGACCCGGGTCCGCAGGCCGAAGTGCACGGCTCAGGCCTTGAGCCGGTAGCCGAACCCGCGCACCGTCATGAGGTGCTTGGGCTCAGCCGGGTCCGTCTCCATCTTGGCCCGCAGGCGGTAGACCAGGTTGTCCACGACCCGGCCATCACCGGGGTTCCGATAGCCCCACACATTGCGGAGCAGGTCGTCGCGGCTCACCACTCGCTCACGCGCGCCGATCAGCTCGGCAAGCAGCTTGTACTCGGTCGGCGACAGCGGGAGGACCCGATCACCGACCTGCACCTCGGCCGTGTCGGGGCGCAGCACGACCTCGCCGCACTCGAGCAGCCCGTGGTCGACTGCGGCATCCCCGGCCCGCCGGATCTGCGCTCGGACGCGCGCCAGCAGCTCCTTGGTGACGAACGGCTTGGTCACGTAGTCGTCGGCGCCGGCCTCGAGGCCGGAGACAACATCGTGGCTGTCGGCCTGCGCCGTCACGATGATGATCGGCACCTTGCTGGTGGCGCGCACGCTGCGGACGACATCCAGCCCGTGGATGCCGGGCAGGCGCAGGTCGACCAGCAGCACATCGGGGTCCTCGTCCTGACCCAGGATCAGGGCCTCTTCGCCGTTGGCCGCCTCGAGGACCCGGTACCCGTCGTCCTCGAGGGCATAACGGATCACCAATCGGATCTCGTCGTCGTCCTCGACGACCATCACTGTCTTCCCCACGGGCCTATTCAACCCCCATCCGGTCGATGCTGTGACCACCTGGGGCCGCAATCCACCCATTGCGATGCAAATGGGACCCAGTTCGAGTCGGCGGCGACGTCCTCAGACGGGGCGCTGCAGCTGCAGCACCGGCACGCCCTCCGGGTTGTTGGCATCCATCCGGATGGGCTGATCGGCCACGTACTGGCGGATGGCGTGGGCCAGCTCTCGGGGATGGGTGAAGTTGATGGCGTGCGCCGCTCCCTGGAACACCACGATCGTCAGGCCCGGGGGAAGTTGGGCCATCATGGCCGAGATCCGCCTCCACGGCGGGCGCAGCGGGTCCTCACTGCCGATGACGGCCAGGACCGGCACCGGCATGGACAGGAAGCGCTCTGCCGCCGGGAACTTGGTCATCCAGATGAACAGCTGCAAGCGCGCGGATCATCCCGAAGCGCAGGTAGTCGGGGCCGGCCACCGTCAAGAGGCTGGGCGGCTCCACCAGACCGTCGCGCGCCATCTGGACCAGGCCCTTGGGCAGCGGCAGGTTGTGCCGCCCCCCGGCCAGGCCGACCATGACGCCCTTGGACACCTTCTCCGGGGCCTCGTCAATCAGCTCGGCCATGATCGCGCAGCCCAGCGAGTTGCCCACCAGCACCGCCTGCTCGATGCCCAGCGCGTCCATGAAGTGGTTCACGGACCCGCCGAGCTCCTCGATGCTGAGCTGCTTGGCGGGCTTGGGGCTGCGCCCGAACCCGGGCAGGTCCGGGACATAGACGCGGAACTCGTCGGTGAGCAGCTGCGCGGTGGGCATCAGGTAGCTGCCGGAGATGGCAAAGCCATGCAGGTGGATCATCGGCGGGGCATCCACCGGACCCGCGACCCGGTAGTTGATCCAGTTGCCGTCGACCAGGACGCTGTTCCAGGTGAAGTCGTTGTCAGCCACGGGCCGCATCCTGCCACGCGCAACCGGCCCATCGGGCGCGGAGCACGCGACGGATGCCCGACCGCCGCCGAGCGCTCAGCTGATGAGGGCGAGCAGCGCCTCATCGCCGGGCCTGGCGCGAAGGACCGCGGGGTTCACGCCCGCTTTGCTGGTGAGCGCGGTCACCTGGCGCTGCTGGCGTGTGGTGGTCAACGAGATCACGGTGCCTGAGGCGCCTGCGCGCGCTGTCCGCCCGGACCGGTGCAGGTACTCCTTGGGGCCGTGCGGCGGGTCGACGTGCAGTACGAGGTCGATGTCGTCGACGTGCAGCCCACGCGCGGCCACGTCCGTGGCCACGAGCACGTCGATCCGCCCGCGCCGGAAGTCCTCGAGCGTGCGGGTGCGCATCCCCTGCTTCATGCCGCCGTGCAGGGCGGCCGTCCGCACGCCCTGGTCCTCGAGCTGGCCGGCGAGCCGGTCGGCCCCCATCTGGGTCCGCACGAAGGCCACCGTGCGGCCCTTGCGCAGCGCGATGTCCGCGGTCACCGCGTCCTTGTCCTTGGGGTGGACCAGCACCATGTGGTGCTCCATGGTCCCGACGGTGGCAGTCGCGGGGTCGGCGTGGTGGATGATCGGATCGTTGAGGTACTTGCGCACCAGTCGATCGACGTCGTGATCCAGCGTCGCGGAGAAGAGCAAGCCCTGGGCATCGTCGGGAAGCCGACCCATGATCGCCTCGATCTCGGGCATGAAGCCCAGATCGGCCATGTGGTCGGCCTCATCGAGGACCACGAGCTTGATGGAGCTGAGGTCGACCGAACCACGATCGGCCAGGTCGACCAGGCGTCCCGGGGTGGCCACGACGATGTCGGCGCGCTCCAGTCCACGGATCTGACGGTCATAGGAACTGCCACCGATGATCAGCTGCGTGCGCATGCTCAGGGTCGCGGCCAGGGGCTGCAGGGCGTCCACGACCTGCATGGCCAGTTCGCGGGTCGGGGCCAGGATCAGGCCGCGAGGCTGGCGCCGGGCCTGCCTCGGGCCCGCGAGGATGGTGAGCATCGGCAGGCCGAACGACAGGGTCTTGCCCGAGCCGGTGCGACCGCGTCCCAGGACATCGCGCCCGCTGAGTGCTGCGGGGATCGACAGGGCCTGGATCGGGGTCGGCTCGATGATCGACTGGCTGGCGAGCACGGCGGCCACGGAGCTGGGGATGCCCATGTCGACGAAGGCATTCGGGCCGGTCAGGGCCGGCACCTGGGGTGCCCGCTGACCCCGATCGGGACGATCACGACGGTCGTTGCGGGGGCCACGCTCGAAGCGTTCCGTGCGGGGCGGGCGACCCGTTCGCTGGGGGCGCTCGCTGCGGTCCTGGGTCTTCGGCCGGTCGGACCCGGGGCGCTCGAAGCGCTCGGCGCGCGAACGCTCAGGGCGCTCGGCGCGCTCGGGCCGCTCTGCGCGATCCTGACGCGGCGGCCGGCTTGTGCGCTCAGCCCGCTCCGACCTTTGGGTTCGCTCGTCGCGCTCCCGCCAGGTCGAGCGTGCCGGCGCGCTGGCACCGCTGGAGTTCGTGCGGGTGCTCGTCGCACCATCGGTGCCACGGCGCGGCTTCGCCGAGCTCTGGGCCGGACGGGTCTTGGCGCCCTTCCAGGAACCTGCCGAGGCGGAATCCAGCCACGGCGGGGTCGACTTGGTGCTCTTGCGGTGGCTCTTGGGGCTCTTGGTCCACTTGGCCTTGGGCGCTGTTGAGGTGCGCGGCCCGGATCGGGGCGCGCGAGTCTGCGGGGCGTGGTCAGCCACGGTGTTTCCTTCTTCTCAGGGCGTGTCGTCTTCAACGCGTCTGATATGGCCGCCAAAGGGCCAGGAGAGGAAACGTTGCTCAACGAGGTCGGCACGATGCCGCGTGCGCAGCCTACCTACCCCAGACCCCTTGGGACCAAACGTCATGATCTGGGACATCAGGGAGCAGCCAACCAGGGACCGCTCGCGGCCCCGTCCGGCCAGGTGACCCGCTGCCTCAGGGCCGGGCCAGATCCACGGTCCAGAAGTGCCTGTAGGTCGACGTCGTGGAGTACGTGTACGCAATCCCGGCCTCAGCGGCCTCAGCAGCGAGCAGGGCACGGCAGTGGCCAGCCGAGCCGAGCCACTGCGCGAGCGTGGCCTCGGGCAGCGCTCGACCGGCAGCGACCGTCTCGGCGGCATGGCTCCAGGGGTAGCCGGCCGCCCTCAGTCGGGTACCGACCGACGCGCCAGCGGCACCGGCGTGGGAGAGCCTGCCCGTGGTGGCCATCCGTCGCGACTGCCTTCTCGCTGCATCATCGAGGGCCGGACTGCTCACCAGGGCCGCTGTTGGCGGCATCCAGACGTTCCCCGGGCATGTACGGCCCGTTCTGCGGAGCTCGTTGACCAGCGCAAGCATCTGGGCCTGACGGGCCGATACGACTTCGGCGGCGGGCGCCACATCACCGGGCCAGCGCGAGGGGATCGCGACGGGATGCCATCGAGTGGCCCGGAGCTTGCCGGTCGCACGAGCGCGGACCCTGACCGAGGTGGCGGTGGTGGGAAGCGCGATCCGGGCACCACGTTTGTGCACGCGTCGGGTCACGGTCTTGATCCGCGACCCGCCGATGACGAAGCGGACCCTGATGGAACGGGCGTTGGTCCGCACTCGAACGCGCACTCGAAGCTTCGATGTCACCCTGGACCGGATCTGGAGCGAGGCCGCGGCCCTGGCCGCGGCAGAGGGGGCCGAACCGGCTGGCGCGACCAGCGGTGGTGGGCCTGCGGACGGCAACGGGCTCGCCGGGCTGACGAAGCCGGGCACACCCATGAGGGCAAGGCTCAGGGCTGCGACGGACATCGTTCGAACAGCGAGCATCCCGACCCCCCACCCGCCCGACTGGCATCATCGACGGCTCCAGCACGCTACCAACGCGTGCCGCGCTAGGCACCCCCCGGTGCGGCCGTTCGGGTGAACCCACCATGTGACGGATCGAGCCAGTCAGGCAACGTCGACGTGGACGTGGTCGAGGTGCCGGTTCACAGGGTTGTCCGGGTCCGGCCCCCGGAACCGGTACTCCCGCCAACCCTGCACGGAACGGGCGGCCGTCCAGATCCGATCCCGGTAGATGACGGTGCGAATTCCCAGTCGCTCGGAGTTGGCAACGGCCCAGTTCGCCAGGGTCCACCCGGCACGCCGCTGCTCACGCTCGTCAGCGGGCCGGAAGAAGAAGTCGATCGCCCGGCCCAGCGAGTGCTCCCCGGTGGCGCTGCGGCCCGGCAGAGCGGGCTCGGGTCCGAACCCGCCGTCCGGGATGGGGCCGAAGGCATCACGCACCTCGGTCCGCACCGCCATCGCCCGCGGAGTCAGGCCGAGGGGGGATTCCTTCTGTGTGCCGGTCGCACCGATCGGGGCGATTCGACAGGTCACCGCGGGCCCTGCAGCCAGGGCCTGGGACGTGGGGTCACCGACACGCGCGGCAGCGAGGATCTCGACCATCTCCTCGGGCGAGCCCTCTGCCAGGACCTCCCCCGTGGAGTCGACCACGCGACAACCGGGATCCCAGGGCAACGGGAGGCTTCGACCCACAGAGACCAGGAGGAGTCCACCCACGAGGGCGGCGACGACAACCAGCAGGCGCACCCGTCCACGATAGGTCAGGCTCCTCCGCTTCGCTGGTGAGCGACCGTAGGATGTCGGCCGTGCCCGCTCTCGACGATGCTCCCACCCGGGAGCCCGCCGGGATCCTGGAGCGCACCCCCATCGTCGCCCTGCGTGTGCTGCAGTTCGCCGTGGACCTGGCGATCCTGGCCGTCCTCACGGTCCTGCCCTTCGCGGTACTGCTGATGCTTCTGCCCAAGAACCCGGACGGGTCCGTGGCAGCTCTGCTCGTGGCGATTCCCCTTGTGCTGGTGCTGCTGGTGCTCACAGCGGTGATCAGCTGGGGCTACTGGGCGTGGTGGCCACGACGCCACAACGGGCAGACTCTGGCCATGGGATGGTTCGGCCTGCGGGTGGTGCGCCTCGACGAGGGTCCAGCGGCGATGAGCCAGCTCACCCTGCGGTGGCTGCTGCTCCTCGTCGATGCCATGTTCTTCGGGCTCGTGGGGCTGATCGCCATGCTCATCTCGTCTGCGCAGCAGCGCATCGGTGACGAGCTTGCGAGGACGATCGTGGTCCGCGACGCCGGCTGAGCCGGGTCAGGCGATGACCGCCACCGTCTGGGTGTTCCAGCTGAGGAGCTGCCCGTCGGCTGTCCACAGCTCTCGGATCTCGACGGTGAATCCCTGACGCGCTGCGATCGTCCGGCCCCGGTGGAACAGGGCCTGGATGACGCCATCACCATCGCGAGGGATGACGCCAGGGTCACTCGGGAGATCGAGGGTGAAGGCCAGTGTGGCGGCCGGTCGCGGCCGGTCCATCCCAGCCATGACCGACACCCACCAGGCATCCGCCAGGGCTACTACGACCGCGGCGTCCACGCGCGCGACGGCTCCCCGGGGACGGACCCAGCCCGCTGTCTCATGGGAGTTGGCTGCGGTGAAGGGCAGCCCCGAGATCGGCCGGAACTCCAGGTGCCGCGTGAACTCGGGGGCGATGGGGGGCCCGATCTCGACCACGGGGACCGCGGTCGGGCCCGCCGCCAGTTCCTCGGGCGGGGTGGCAAACAGCCATCCCTGGCCATCGGGCATGTCCTGGCCGCGCCGCGCCGCACCCAGCACGACGACGCCATGGGCGAGCAGGGCACCGGCCCCGTCGAGCACTCGTGCAGCCAGGGTGTGGGTCGCTGACCCGCGACGCAACGACTCGACCACGATGTGAGCTGTGCCCACCAGGAGGGGCGCGACAAGCTGGGCGCTCAGCGATCGGACGGCCATCTCGGGGCGGGGATCGACCATCCCCACTGCGGCGGTCATCGCGCCCGTCGCAACCCCTCCCCAGGCACCTCGGCCCTGTTGGAGCCCGTCGGGCACCTCGAGGGTGAAACGGGCGGGATCCTCCGTGGCAAGGGGGGTCAGGAGGTCGCAGAGATC
Organism: uncultured Actinomycetes bacterium; assembly: GCA_963697345.1. Taxonomy (GTDB): domain Bacteria; phylum Actinomycetota; class Actinomycetes; order S36-B12; family CAIYMF01; genus Prado023. Next base: position 23,634 of record CAVONS010000003.1, read on the forward strand.
CAGGGCGTCCATGGTCAAACTCAACCACGGACCGACGACGGCCCGGGCTCGCTCCGGAGGATGCGCGTGGCACCGAACGGACGCCCGATCTGCACCTGTTTCAGGCGTCGGTGATGTCGATGCGCACGCAGAGAACCCGGTCAGGGATGCCGGCGAGCACGGCAGCGTCGGGAGTCCCGATGCCCAGGTGTGCCACGACCGGCAGATCGGCCGCCGGACCTTCGAGTTGGGTCAGGACGTCGGCCACGAGGGGGCGATCCCCTCCGGTCACGAGGAACTGCACCGGGGGGCCCGCGCCGGCTGCTGTCGGCCCCAGCAGCCGACTGGCCGTGGCGGCGACCGAGGAGGCGATCTCATCGGCCTGATTCCCCCGGCGCCGCGCGTAGCGCTGCTGCGACCAGCCCCCCGCGGCTGTCCGGCCGTGGATATGGCGCGTTCCGACCTTGCGCTCCACGCAGCGCGTCCCGATGAAGGAGCCGACAGCGTACCCGGCGCGTCGGACCAGGACAGCACCGAAGGCCGGCTCGCTGCTGCCCAGGGCGGCCAGGTCGGCAGGTCGGGCACGTCGGGCAGGTCGGCGACCAGCCCCCACCACGCTGGTGCATGGACGACCGCCACCGATCCATCGGTGGCCGTGGCCTGCCAGCGGTCCGGCCCGTCAGGGTCATCGAACTGCTGCACCGCGTACGGACCATGCCGGCCCTCGAATCCCTCCAGCCAGCGCCCGAGGCGGCGCACAGGCACGTCGACGGTTCGTGGGTCAGCGGCCACCGGCCGCCGCCTCCGGGGTGCTGGCCAACCTGGCCGCCCGCTCGAGGTCGGCGAGCAGGCCCTGGACGAGTAGCTCGACGACCACCTCGCGCGGGACCGGTGAGGTCGTGGCCGCCAGTGCAGCCTCCTCGAGGGACCCGAGCCAGCCGCGGACCGCGAGCACGGTGACCTCATCGCGGGCAGGCCATTCCGCAGCATCGAGCCAGCGGATGACGTGCCCGGCGCGGACCTCATCGAGTACAGCGAGCACCTTGGGGTCCCCGCCCGAGGCACCTCGGACCAGGGCGACGTAGGCCCCTCGCTTGCGCTGGACGAACTTCAGGAACGCCGTGACCATCATGCGCAGCCGGGTCTGGACGTCGGTGTCCGGATCCCGGGGCACCGCCTGCATCAGACGTGCCCCGGCGCTGGAGACCACCGCGGCGAAGTAGTCGCCCTTCGACGGGAAGTAGTGGAACACCAGGGTCCGCGAGACCCCAGCCTCGGCGGCCACCTCGTCCATGGCCAGCTCGTGGATCGAGCGTGTTGCCAGCAGGTCCAACCCGATGTCGATCAGCTGCTGGCGACGATCCTGGGCGGACATGCGCGGTGGCCCCGGAGCGGGCCTCATCTGAGGTGCTCCGGGGCCACCGCCGACACTCACTTGTAGGTGCCGCCGGACTCGGCCATCGCCACCAGCGACGCGGGCGGCGTGAACCGCTCGCCGTACTTCTCGGCCAGCTCGTTGGCCCGTGCGACGAAGGCCGTCGGGCCCTGCCCTGCGTAGGTGTTCACGAACTGCAGCACGCCGCCGGTCCAGGCGGGGAAGCCGATGCCGAAGATCGAGCCGATGTTGGCATCCGGCACGGTGCGCAGGACGTTCTCGTCGAGGCACTTGATGCTCTCGATCACCTCGATGAACAGCATCCGGTCCTGGAGGTCGGTGAACGGGATGGCCAGGTTGTCGCCGCCGAAGGCATCCTTCAGGCCGGGCCAGAGGCCCGCCTTCTTGCCGTCGACGTACTCGTAGAAGCCCGCCCCCGCAGCGCGGCCGCCACGGTTGTGCTCGGTGACCATCGTCTCAATGACCGCGTAGCCCGGGTGCGCGTCCCACTCCACGCCCTCGACTGCTGCGGCGGCGGCGGCCTCCGTCTTGATCTTCAGGCCCAGCGTCAGGCTGACCTCGTCGGTCAGGGCCAATTGACCGGCCGGGTACCCGGCCTGAAGGGCCGCCTGCTCGACGCTGTTCGCCGGGACACCCTCGCCGACCAGGGATGCCGCCTCAGCGACGACCGTCCCGATCACCCGGCTGGTGAAGAAGCCGCGGCTGTCATTGACGACGATTGGCAGCTTGCGGATCTGCAGTGCGACGTCAATGGCCTTCGCCAGCGCCTGATCCGAGGTCTTCTTGCCGACCACGATCTCCAGCAGCTTCATCTTGTCGACGGGAGAGAAGAAGTGCAGGCCGATGAAGTCCTCGGGCCGATCCACACCCTCGGCGAGGCCGGTGACCGGCAGCGACGAGGTGTTGGACCCCAGCAGCGAGTCCTCGGTCAGCAGCGGCACGACCTCGGCGTACACCGACTTCTTGAGCGCCGGATCCTCGAACACCGCCTCGATCATGAGATCGGCGCCCTTGGCGTCGGCCATGTTCTCGGTCGGGGTGATCCGGGCCAGGATCTCGTCGCGAGCCTCGGCTGTCATCTTGCCCCGGGTCATGGCCTTGTCGAGGATGCCCTGCGAGTAGGCCTTGCCCTTCTCGGCGGCGGCGAGGTTCATGTCCTTGAGGACGACCTCCATGCCGGCACGGGCGCACTCGTAGGCGATGCCCGCACCCATCATTCCGGCGCCGAGCACGACGACCTTCTGGGCCGTGTACTTGGGCACGTCCTTGGGCCGGTCCCCGCCCTTGCTGATGTGCTGCAGGTCGAAGAAGAACGCCTGGATCATGTTCTTGCTGACCGGGCCGATGGCGAGGTTGACGAAGTACTGCGTCTCGATCTCCTCCGCGGTGGCGAAGTCGACCTGGGCACCCTCCACGGCCGCGGCCATGATGTGGTGCTGAGCGTGCATCGGTGCACCCTTGAGCTGCTTGCGCAGGTTCGCCGGGAAGGCTGGCAGGTTCGCCGCGAACGCTGGCGTCATCGGGGTGCCGCCGGGGATCTTGTACCCCTTGACGTCCCACGGCTGCACGGCATCGAGGTTGGACAGGGCCCACGTCTTGGCCACGTGCATCAGCTCCTCGGGGGTGCCGACGAGCTCGTCGACCACACCGTTGGCCATGGCGTCCTTGGGCTTGCGCAGCTGCCCCTGGAGCAGGTGGTTCATCAGCGCGGTCTGGATGCCGAACATCCGGACCGTGCGCACGACCCCGCCGCCACCGGGCAGCAGTCCGAGGGTGGCCTCGGGCAGGCCGATCTGCGAGCCCTTGACGTCCAGGGCCACTCGGTGGTGGCAGGCCAGGGCGATCTCGAGGCCGCCACCGAGGGCGGAACCGTTGATCGCGGCGACCACAGGGCGGCCCAGGGTCTCCAGGCGGCGCAGCAGGGCCTTCATCAGGTTGACCTGGTCGGTCACCTGCTGGGCGTCGGCGGGGGTGGCCTGGCTCAGGTCGTGCAGGTCGCCGCCGGCGAAGAAGGTCTTCTTCCCCGAGGTGACCACCACGCCGTTGACCTTCTCCTTCTCGGCCTCGAGGCGATCCATCGTCGCCGCCAGGGAGGAGACGAACAGGGCGTTCATGGTGTTCGCGCCCTGGTTCGGGTCGTCCATCGTCAGCGTGACGATTCCGGCCTCGTCCATCTCCCAGCCGAACATGTTGATCTCAGTCATGTGTGATGCCTTCCTTGTCCGGTCGGGGTCTCAGAGCCGCTCGATGATGGTTGCCACGCCCATGCCGCCGCCGATGCACAGGGTGATCAGGCCGTAGCGGCCGCCCGTACGCTCGAGCTCGTCCAGGCAGGTGCCCAGGATCATGGCTCCGGTGGCGCCCAGGGGGTGGCCCAGGGCGATCGCACCACCGTTGACGTTGACCTTGGCCGGGTCGACATGAAGGTCCTTGATCCACTTGAGGACCACGGCCGCGAAGGCCTCGTTGACCTCGAACACGTCGATGTCGTCGATGGTCAGACCCGCGGTCTTGAGCACCTTCTCCGTGGCCGGCACGGGGCCGGTCAGCATGATGGTGGGTTCGGTGCCGACGACCGCCGAGGCGACCACGCGACCCTTGGGGGTCATCCCGGCCTCGCGCCCGATCCGCTCCGAGGCGATCAGCACCATGGCGGCGCCATCGACGATCCCTGAGGAGTTGCCACCGGTGTGGACGTGGTTGATGTTCTCGACCCAGTGGTACTTCTGCAGGGCCACGGCATCGAAGCCGCCCATCTCGCCCATCCCGGCGAAGGAGGGCTTGAGCTTGCCCAGTCCCTCAGCGGTCGTCCCGGGACGCATGTGCTCGTCGCGGTCCAGCAGGACCACTCCGTTGCGGTCCTTCATGGGGATGATGGACTTGTTGAACCGCCCGTCGGCCCAGGCTGCCTCGGCGCGGTCCTGGGACTGCACGGCGTAGGCGTCGACGTCGTCGCGGCTGAAGCCCTCGACGGTGGCGATCAGGTCAGCACTGATCCCCTGGGGCACGAAGTAGGTGTCGTAGGCGGTCTCGGGGTCCATCGCCCACGCCCCGCCGTCCATGCCCATCGGCACGCGGCTCATGGACTCCACGCCACCGGCGATCGCCACGCTCTCCCAGCCGGAGCGGATCTTGGCCGCCGTCAGGTTGACCGCCTCGAGGGCAGACGCGCAGAACCGGTTGATCGTGACGCCAGCCCCTGCGGCATCGGGTAGGCCCGATGCGATCGCGGCCGTGCGGGCGATGTTCGCGCCCTGGTCGCCGACGGGTGTGACGCAGCCGACGACGATGTCCTCGACCAGAAGGGGGTCCAGACCCGGGTTGCGGTCCAGGATCTCGTGGATCAGGTCGGTCAGCATCGTGACCGGCTTGGTCCCGTGCAGGGCGCCGTTCTTGCCCTTGCCGCGCGGGGTACGGATCGCCTCGTAGATGTACGCCTCAGAAATCACGCCTGCATCGTCTCCTCGTTGCTGTCGTGGTGATGCCCAACGGATCACCCATCAGGTGGCCGATCCGCGCTTGTTGAGCAAGTGTCAACAGCCTACTACCCGCCAGTAACATCCTGTCAAGGGGTCCCCACGCCCCCCGCGCCTCCCGCCCCACCCGCGCTCCGCCCCCCCCGCGCCTCCCCCGCGCCCCGCGCCTCCCCCGCCCCCCCGCCCCCGCCGGCGATTCGCTCCAGGATCCGGCCGCCACTCCCCGGGTTGCGGCAGGACTCGAGCGCCCAGTTGACCTGAGAGCTGCCGCAACTGGCGGGCCCAGCGGAGTTCGTGGGCGTGGGCTTGTCCACAGATGCGGCGACGTGGGGGTCGGATTCCTCGGCACTCGGGGAGGGTCGACGCGTGCGACCTCCTCCTCTTGCCCCTGTCCCGGCGCTTCCCGATGGCATCGCGGTCCCCGAGGCGGCCTGGGAGCAGGACGGGGTCTTCACACGCTCCCAGGCGCGCGCGGAAGGGTGGGAGGACCGACGACAGCGTCGGATGCTCCGGATCGGGCTCTGGGTCCCTCTCGCCGGACCGGTCCTGCGGCACCGCGAGGTCGAGGTCGGGCCGTGGCAGCGTGCGCGGGCCGTCCACCTGACGGCCGGGCTGGTGTCCAGCCATCACACGGCCGGTCAGCTCTGGCAGTTCGCGGTCCCAGCGGGGCTCCACGGGATCGGCCACCTCGAGCGCCGGACCAGACCCGTGCGCACGCATCGCCACGACCTTCGCGCCGATGAAGTACTCACCGTCCGGGGGCTGCCCCTGACAACACCGATCCGGACGCTCACGGATCTGATGTGTTGGCTGGATGAGGAATCAGGTGTGGCGATGATCACCGAAGCATTCCGCCGCAACGCACTCACAGCAGCTGATCTGCGTCACGCGACCGACCTGGCGCGTCGACGCCACGGCGTGAACCGAGCGCGGCATCTGTCGGACACGTGCCGCCGCGAACCCCATTCCCCGCTGGAGTGGCTCTTCCACGGCGTGGTCGATGCCGTCGGAACCGGCTGGGTGTTCAACGCCGACGTCCGCGACTCCACAGGATTGGTCGGCAGGGTGGACGCCCTGCACGTGGCAAGCGGGACCATCGTCGAGTTGGACGGGCGCCGATTCCACGGCGAGGACCACTTCCAGGCGGATCGAACGCGCGACCAACGGCTGGCCGCGCTCGGGTTTGTGGTCGTGCGCCTCACCTGGGCTGACCTCGAGCACCACGCCCTGGACGTGGTCGAACGCTTGAGGCGCACGATCGCCCAGAGAACCCGTCAGCGCCAGCGCACAGCGCACCCCCGCGCATCGTGAGTTGCGGCAGGAATCGGGGCATTCCAGCGCCCGAGATCTGCCACAAGCCCACCTACCCCGCCCGAAAGCTGGACGAAGTCGCCGGCGGGGCGGGGGCGGGGGGCCGCGGGGCGGGGGGCGGGGCGGGGGCGGGGCGGGGTGGGGGGGCGGGGCGGGGGCGGGGTTTGCCACGCGGGGTGGGGGGTCGGCGGGCTAGCCTTGAGCGGCAGACCTTGGGAAGGGGCGCGGATGGGCCAGTTGAGCGTCATCTCGGACATGGACGGGGTCATCTACCGCGGCAAGGCGCTCATCCCCGGGGCGCAGGAGTTCGTGGCACACATGCGCGCCCACGACATCCCATTCCTGTTCCTCACGAACAACTCCGAACAGACCCCCCTGGACCTCGCGCGCAAGCTCGACGGCATGGGCATCCACGGCCTCACGCCCGACAACTTCATCACCGCGTCCATCGCCACCGCCCAGTTCCTGCACGCCCAGCGTCCACACTCCTCGGCCTACGTGGTCGGCGGCAACGGCCTGGCGGCCGAGCTCTACAAGGTCGGCTACTCGATCACCGAGTCCAACCCCGAGTACGTCGTGGTGGGCAAGACCGCGCACTTCAGCTACGCCACACTGCACAAGGCGGCCCAGCTGATCGACCACGGGGCCCGGTTCATCGGCACCAACCCCGACATGATCGATCCGATCGAGGGCGGCACCGAACCGGCCGCTGGTGTGCTGCTGGCCGCCATCGAGGCGGCCACGGGCCAGAAGCCCTACATCGTCGGCAAGCCGAACTCGCTGATGATGATCTATGCGCGCCAGATGCTCGGAGCGCATGCCGAGGACTGCGTGATGATCGGCGACCGCATGGACACCGACATCGTGGGCGGGCTTGAGGCAGGGATGCGCACCATGCTCGTCCTGTCCGGGGTGTCTGACGCGGGCACGGTGGAGCGCTTCCCCTATCGGCCCGACTTCGTGTTCGACTCGGTCGGCAGCATCGACTGGGACGCCCTGGCCGAACCCCGCGGGACGACGCCGTGAGCACAGCGATCGAGATCCCGACCCTCCTGCGGATCAAGCCCAACACCCTCTACAAGTTGGGCAAGTACCTGCGCCGGAACGACTTCCACACGATCGCCCTGTTCTACGGCGAGGGCATCGCCGAGCTCGTGGGCCAGACCATCGACATCTCCCTGGACAGCTCGGAGATCAAGGTGAGGTACACCGAGACCGTCGCCTCCCACGACATCGAGGCCGTGGTCACCAGCGCCTTCGCCCTGCCCCGCAGCACCGACGCGATCGTGGCAGTGGGCGGAGGGATGGCCATCGACTACGCGAAGTACGCAGGCTTCCTGGCGCGCAAGCCTGTGATCGCCGTGCCCACCGCACTGAGCAATGACGGGTTCTCCTCGCCGGGGGCGAGCCTGAAGATCAAGGGTCGGCGCACCAGCTGCCCGGCGAGCATCCCGTTCGGCGTCGTCCTCGACACAGCTGTGATCGCCAAGTCACCGGCACGCTTCACGTTCTCCGGGGTCGGGGACCTGCTCAGCAAGTACTCCGCGGTCCACGACTGGAAGCTGGCCTACTGGGAGACCGGCGAGCAGGTCAACGACTTCGCCGTCCTGATCGCCCTGCAGAGCGTGGAGAACTTCGTCAACCACCCGAACAAGTCGATCGGGGACCTGGACTTCATCAAGCTCATGGCCGGCGCGCTGGTGATGAGCGGCGTGGCGATGGAGGTGTCGGGGTCCTCGCGTCCGGCATCGGGCAGCGAGCACCTGATCTCCCACGCCTACGACAAGGTCGCGCCGCGACCCTCGATGCACGGCCTGCAGGTGGGGCTGGCGTCCATCGCCACGATGTGGCTGCAGGAGCACCCGCGCCTGGAGGACGTCATGGCCGTCCTGGCTGAGACCGGTTTCCTGCACTTCGTCAAGGAGAATCCCCTGGACCGGGCCGCATTCATCGAGTCGATCCGGATGGCTCCGTCGATCAAGGACGACTACTTCACGATCCTCACGCCGCCGGGAAACGTCGAGCGACTGGTCGAGTTCGTCTCTGACAGCCCGGTGTGGGACGGGCTGCTCACCTGACTGGCCAGCGCCACACCCAAGTGATGAGGCGATCGCGCGCTGGGGCGCCTCCGGCCAACTACGCTTCTGTCCATGCCCACACTTGCTGGTACCGCGGTGCGCCTGGCTGAGTCCTCCGGCACTGGCCCCACCCTGGACATCCCCATGCAGGTCTGGGCGATCACGCTGGGAGCCATCGTGCTCCTGTTCACCGTCGACCTGGTGATCAGCGGCCGCAACCCGCACGCGGTCGGCTTCAAGGAGGCCGGCGCCTGGTCGGTGTTCTACATCTCGGTGGCGATCGTCTTCGGGCTGATCTTCGCAGCCTGGGCGGGACCGCCGTACGGCGCGGAGTACTTCGCCGGCTACATCGTCGAGAAGACCCTGTCGATCGACAACCTGTTCGTGTTCGTCATCATCATGTCCGCGTTCGCGGTCCCGGCGGAGCACAGGCACAAGCTGTTGACGCTGGGCATCGCCCTTGCCCTGGTGCTCCGGGCGATCTTCATCGCGATCGGCGCCACGCTCCTGGCGTACTTCTCGTTCATGTTCCTCATCTTCGGCGTGATCCTGATCGTCACCGGCATCAAGCTCTACCAGCACCGCGACCAGGACCCCGACATCCAGGACAATGCCCTGGTCCGGGCCACCAAGCGCCGGATCCCCGTCACCGAGGACTACCGCGAGGGGCACTTCTTCATCCGCGAGGACGGGGTGCGCAAGGCGACTCCCCTCTTCATCGCCTTCGTCGCCATCGCCTCCACCGACATCCTGTTCGCGCTCGACTCGATCCCAGCCGTGTACGGCGTCACCGACGAGCCATTCATCGTGTTCGCCGCGAACGCCTTCGCGCTGCTGGGGCTGCGAGCGCTGTTCTTCCTGGTCGATGGGCTGCTGGATCGGCTCATCTACCTGTCCACCGGGCTGGCGCTGATCCTGGTGTTCATCGGGTTCAAGCTCTCCCTGCACTGGGCGCACGGCATCTGGCCGGCGGTCCCGGAGATCTCGATCGGGTTCTCGCTGGTGGTCATCGTCGCTGTCCTGACCGTGACCACGGTCGCCAGCATCGTGGCCGTCCGACGGGACCCGTCCAAGCGCGCCCACGCGGGCTCGTTCACCGACAACGTGGAGAAGAAGGAACCCAGGCTCTGAGCGACACGGCGGGTACGGCGGGGCGGGTCAGGCCCCGGCCGAGCGGCCGAGCCGTCAGGGCGTGCAGGACCTCAGCCGAGCAGCGCCTGCCCGATGTACTGGCCGTCCTGCACTCCCCCGGGCACCGCGAACAGCGCCGAGCCGATCGGCGTGGTCCACACGTTCAGGACATCAGCTTGGGCTAGGCGCTCCTGGATCGGCACGAACTGGGCCGTCGGATCGGCCATGAATGCCACGAAGATGAGGCCCGCGTCGGCCGATCCGTCCTTGGTGATGCCGTCGTCGTAGTTGTACGGCCGACGCAGGATGCGCTCCTGGGGAGCCTGCGCGTGCGCCCGACGCATGTGCGCGGTGGGCGGGATGACGAGGAACCCGTTCTCGTCGACGGCCTCGTAGTCCGGGGCGCTGAACTCCGAGCCGCCCGTCAGGGGCGCCCCGTCGGACAGGCGCCGGCCGATGGACTCCTCCTTGCCCGCGTGGTCCATGCCGCCCCACGCCTTGAGGTCCATGCCGATGCGCCGCACAACGAGTGCCGTTCCCCCCGCGAGCCACGTCGGGCCGTCGTCGATCCACACGACCGAGTCGAAGTCCTCGCTGCCGAGCGTGGGGTTGACCGTGCCGTCGACCTGTCCCATGAGGTTGCGCCCGGTGCCACCGGGGCTGGTGTTCGCGGGGCGGTGGAAACCGCTCTGCACCCAACGCACGGTCGCGAACGGCTCGGCATCGGTGAGCAGGACGCGCAGCGTGTGCGAGACGGTGACCGCGTCCTCTGCGGCCACCTGCAGGAGGAGATCACCACCGGTCCAGCGGTCCTCGAGCCGGTCGATCGTGAACGCCGGCAGGCCCTGGGCGAGCCACTCCGGCGCCTCGTCGGCCAGCCCCGCTGCCGCCAGCAGTCCGTAGCCGTACCCGACGGTGACGGTCAGCCGGGCCGGGATCGTGGCCAGCTCCGGCTGCGGATCGGCCAGTGCGGGCTTGCCCTGGGAGAGCCGATCGATGTCGTCGGTGAGCAGGACCATCATCCGGACCAGGGCGTCGCGGTCGACATCGGGGCGCAGGTCCAGGGACACGAAGGTTGCATGGGCCGGCATCGGCGTGCTGATCCCCGCCTGGTGCGGACCACGGAACGGCTCCACGGCCGCACCGAGGGATGCGCCCTGCGGGTCCGCCGACGACGTGCCGTCCTGCGCACTGCCGAGCGCCGCGACGGGCCCGGCCCGCGCGCTCAGCGCTGCCACCGAGCCGAGCGTGAACCCGCCGAGGAGTGCGCGCCGGCTCACCCCGCGCGGCGCAGGCTGCTGCGCGGCAACGGGGTGCTCCGGGACGCGGTCCACAGGTCCTCCGATCAGCTCGACGGGCTCGCCGAGGAGTCCATGCCCTCGGAGTCCATGCCTTCGGAGTCCATGCTGTCGGACTCCATGCCCTCCATGCCGGGCTCGTAGTCCTCGGCGCCGCCCTCGAAGGGCTTGGCCACACCACTGTAGGGCGCAGTCCCACCATCAGCACACGTCATCGTGATCTCCACTGTCTGCCCCGCCTCGATGGGTTCGGTGAGGCCCATGAGCATCAGGTGGTTCTGGCCCGGAGCCAGCGTGGCCGTGCCACCGGCCGGGATCACAAGCCCACCCTCGAGTGGCTGCATGACCATGGACCCATCCTTGTCGACGACCTCATGGATCTCCATCATGCCCGCAGACGGGCTCGAGGCTGACACCACGACCATCTCGGCATCGCCGGTGTTGGTCAGCTCGCCGAAGGCACCGGTCATCTCGGTGTCGGTGGCCTTCACCCACGAGTCAGCGACGGTGACGGTGCAGGTGGCGTTCGTCGCGGCAGGCTCATCCGAGGCGGTTGAAGACCCGGCGCACCCGGACAGGGCGCCGACGGCCAGGACTCCGGCGGCGAGGGCCGAATGACGGCGGTGGACGGACATGGGCGTTCTCCTTGGCTCGTTCGCGAAGACCCCCGGTACCCCCGGGGGCTTATGGAACAGCCTACCCGGTCGGCTATTGACCCCAGTTCCGCAGGATTGCCTTACCCGAGGATGCAGCCCCCACGGCCGATCAGGTGTCAGCCGCAGCCAACGCCCGTACCCTTGTCCCATGGCCAGCCAGGACCCGCGCGAGGCGTCGACCCCGGACCTGGCCGATGTCTCACTCATGCAGGCGTTCGGCGGCAGGCGAGGTGTCCTGGACTCCGGGCTGCCTCCGCTGACCTTCGTCATCACGTACCTGGTGTCGGGCTCGAACCTCACCACCGCACTCGTGGCCGCGCTGGTGGCCGGGGCGGTCGTCACGATCCTGCGGCTGGTGAACCACGACACCCTGCGCCACGCGCTGGCCGGCTTCGGTGCCGTGGCCCTGGCCGCATTCGTGGCATCGCGCACGGGTCGCCCGCAGGACTACTTCCTGCCCAGCCTGCTGGCCAACGCCGGCGCTGCGCTGGCGTGGGCGATCTCGATCTGGATCAAGCGGCCCTTCCTGGGCCTGACGGTCGGGGCGCTCACCCGCTCATCGGTGTGGCGGACCGATCCCGTGATGTTGGCTGCCTACTGCCGGGCGAGCTGGATCTGGGTGGCCTCGTTCCTGCTCCGCGTCGCAGTCATGACGCCCTTGTGGCTCGCGGGGATGACGGTGGCCCTGGGCCTGATGAAGGTGGCGCTGGGCTGGCCGATGGTGCTCGTCGTGATCTGGCTGTCGTGGCTCGTGGTGGAGCCTGCGCACCGAGCGCGGCGTGTGGCGCTGGCCGCCGCGGCAGACGATGGTGACCCCAGCAGCAGCACCGACCCGCCGGGCGCCCCCGAAGGCTCTATCGACCTGCCCACTCGCTGAGCAGTTCCGCCTCCCGCTGAGCAGGGAGGTGACCGCCCCGCGCATCCCACCGGGCCGACGGGTCCTGCGTCCACGCGAGTGTGTCTGCGGCTGTCTCGCCCAGCGGTCGCGCACGCAGACCGCTCTGCTCGGCCAGTGCGGGGTCCATGGCCAGGACGAACTCCGGATCGTCGGCACCGGACCACAGGGGCAGCATTCCCGGCGTGATCCCACGCTCGGCCAACCAAGCAGAGGGCACCCACTCGAGCCCGGTGCCCGCTGGTGCGACCGCAGCGCGGACCTCCTCGAGCATGTCGGCGAACGAGTGGGGAGGGCCGGGGTGCACGGTGTGGAAGGTGCCGTCGTCGCCGGTCCCCAGCAGGTGCAGCGTGAACTGCGCGAGGTCTCGGGCATCGATGTACTGGATCGGGGCCGCCGGGCTTCCCGGGCAGAGCACCCTGCCGCCGCGGGCCAGCCGCTGCACCCAGTAGGGGAAGCGTGCCGTGGGATCGTAGGGACCCACGATGTACGTCGGGCGGATCACCAGGAGCTGTCCGCCGTAGCGCTGCTGCGCGACATGCTCGCACCCGACCTTCAACCGGCCATACGTCCCGCCATCGATCGGCGGCCGCTCCCCGTCCAGACCCAGGGGCGCCAGCAGGGGTGCCCGCTCATCCAGCCCGGGCTCCGGGGCGTCGGCATACACCGAGACCGTGGAGATCAGCACATGGCGTCCGCCACGATCGCCCAGCGCCGAGGACAACGAGCGGACCTGGCTGGGCCAGTAGGCGCAGACATCCACCGTCGCGTCCCAGGTCTGGCCGTGGAGCACGCTGAGGTCCCCGTCCCGGTCGGCATGCAGGTGCTGGGCGCCCGGCGCCCCGGAGCACGAGACGCCACGGTGCAGCACGGTGACCTCGTGCCCGGCACCGATGGCAGCGGCCACGAGGTGCCGCCCGACGAACTGTGTCCCACCGATGACGAGGATGCGCATGGGGCGATCCTGCCAGCAGGCAGCCGGCGTGCGCTCAGCCCGCGGACCACGCAGCAGGCATTGCCCGGAGCCCATCGGCGCGCGACACTGGAGGTGGAGGTGTGCCGTGGGGTTCCTCGTCGCCATGACGTTGCCCGCACTGCTGCTTGCGCTCACGGTCCTGGGCATCTTCGAGATCCTGCGCACGAAGCGCCGCGGCGAGGGGGGAACGGCGATGGCCTCCACGGGATTCGACATCCTGCAGGAGGCGCTCTACCCGTCGAAGAGCCACGAGATCGAGCAGCGCGAGCACGAGTCGATGATGGCCGAGGAGGACGGCGAGGGCGCCCCGCCGCGCACCCGCGTGGACCTCGGCGCCGGGACGGCGCACATCCGGCTGCGCTGACCCGGCTGGGCCGCAGGACCAGCGACCCGGCGCACAGGCGCTGCCCGGGCGAGCAGCACCCCGATCCGCGCCGTGGTGCCTACTCGACGATCGCGCCGGCGAACTGGCTCTGGTAGAGCCGGGCGTAGGCGCCGCCGGAGGCGATGAGCTGGTCATGGCTGCCCTGCTCGACGATCGCGCCGGCCTCCATCACCAGGATCGTGTCGGCGTCGCGGATGGTGCTCAGGCGGTGGGCGATGATGAAGGACGTGCGCCCGTGACGCAGCCGGGCCATCGCCTTCTGCACCAGCACCTCGGTGCGGGTGTCCACCGAGGAGGTGGCCTCATCGAGGATCAGGATGGCCGGGTCACTGAGGAACGCGCGGGCGATGGTGATCAGCTGCTTCTCGCCGGCCGACACGTTGGAGGCCTCGTCGTCGAGGACGGTGTCGTAGCCGTCGGGCAGCGTGCGCACGAAGTGGTCGACGTAGGCTGCCTGCGCCGCCTCCAGCACGTCCTCGTCCGTGGCCCCGGCGGCCCCGTAGGCGATGTTCTCCCGGATCGTCCCGCCGAACAGCCACGTGTCCTGCAGCACCATGCCGAAGGAGCTGCGGAGCGTGTCGCGGGTCATGTCGCGGGTCTCCACGCCATCGAGGGTGATCCGCCCTGAGTCGACGTCGTAGAACCGCATGAGCAGGTTGACCAGCGTGGTCTTGCCCGCGCCGGTGGGACCCACGATCGCGCAGGACTCCCCCGGCTCGACGACGAGGTCGAGCTCATGGATCAGGGGCGTGTCGGGCACGTAGCGGAAGGCCACGTCGTCGAGCACGACGCGACCGCGCACGACCTCGGGCGCCTTGGGCTCCTGTGGGTCCGGGCCCTCGTCCTGGGCGTCGAGGAACTCGAACACCCGCTCGGCCGAGGCCACCCCGGACTGCATGAGGTTCACCACGGAGGCGATCTGCGTGATCGGCATCTGGAACTGCCGTGCGTACTGGATGAAGGCCTGGACATCGCCCAGCGGCATCGCCCCGGAGGCCACCTGGAGCCCGCCGATGACCGAGATCAGGACGTAGTTGAGGTTGGAGATGAACATCATCGCCGGCTGGATGATGCCGGAGATGAACTGAGCCTTGAAGCTCGCCTCGTACATCTGCGTGTTGAGCTCGTCGAACTCCTCGACTGCCCGCTCGGAGTGGCCGAACACCTTGACCAGCTCGTGGCCGGTGTACATCTGCTCGACGTGGCCGTTGAGCGAACCGGTCCACTCCCACTGGGCGGCGAACTGCTTCTGCGAGCGCTTGGCGATGAGCATCGTGACGACGAACGACAGCGGCACGGTCAGCAGCGAGACCAGCGCCAGCAGCGGTGACATCCAGAACATGATCAGCAGGACACCGATGATCGTCAGCACCGAGGTGATCAGCTGGGTGAGCACCTGCTGCAGCGTGGTGGAGATGTTGTCGATGTCATTGGTGACCCGCGAGAGCAGGTCACCGCGGGGATGTGTGTCGAAGTAGTTCAGCGGGAGCCGACCGATCTTGTGGTCGACCTCCTCGCGCAGGGTGAAGATCGTCGACTGCGTGACACCAGCCATGATGTACGCGCTGGCCCAGGCCAGCATCGACGAGACGAGGTACAGCAGGGCCACGAAGGTCAGCAGGCGGGCCAGCGCGGAGAAGTCGACGCCCTGACCGGGCACGATGTCCATGGCCGCGAGCATGTTGGCCTGGTCGGTGCGCCCCTCGGCCTCGAGCCCGTCGACGATCACGTCGACCGGCACCCCCGCGGGCAGCTCCGAGGACACGAAGCCCTCGAAGACCATGGTCGTCGCGTTGCCCAGGAGCTTGGGTCCCATGACGGCGAGCACGACGCTGCCGATCGTCATGAGGACCACGGACAGGATCTGGACGGCGTACGGCTTGAGCCGGTCGGTCAGGCGACGGACTGTGCCGTAGAAGTCGCTGGACTTCTGGGCCTGCACGAACAGGCCGCCCATCGGCCCACCGCCGCCGGGACCGCCCGGTCCCCCGGGCCGCGGTCCGGCCGCCGGCGCGCGGGTGCTCATGCGGCCTCCTCAGCCGAGAGCTGGGACAGCACGATCTCGGCGTAGGTCGGGCAGTCGGCCATCAGCTCGTCATGCGTGCCGACGCCCACCAGGGTTCCCTCGTCGAGCACCAGGATCTGTTCGGCGTGCCGGATCGTCGCGACACGCTGGGCCACGATCAGGACGCAGGCGTCGCGGGTGGGCTCCCGCAGGGCTGCGCGCAGTCGGGCGTCCGTGGCGTAGTCGAGCGCCGAGAACGAGTCGTCGAAGATGTAGACCGACGGCTCACGGACCAGGGCCCGCGCGATCGCCAGGCGCTGGCGCTGGCCTCCCGAGACGTTGACCCCGCCCTGTTCGATCGGGGCGTCGAGGCCCTCGGGCAGATCGCGCACGAAATCGGCACCCTGGGCGATCTCCAGGGCGCGCCACATCTGTTCCTCGGTGGCCTCGGGGGCACCGAAGCGCAGGTTGTCCGCGATCGTCCCGGAGAACAGGAACGCCTTCTGCGGGATCAGCCCCATCGATGTCCACAGCGAGGTGCGCTCGCGTTCCCGGACGTCGACACCGTCGACGAGGATCGTCCCCGCCGGTGACGTCGTAGAGCCGCGGGATGAGATTGATCAGGGTCGACTTGCCCGATCCCGTGGAGCCGATGATCGCGGTCGTCCTGCCCGGTAGGGCCGTGAACGAGATGCCACGCAGGACAGGCTCGGCAGCGCCGGGGTAGCCGAACTGGACATCGCGGAACTCCACCGTGCCACGCATCGCGGCCTGCGCGGGCTCGGGGACGGCCGGGTCGTGGATGACGGTCCTGATCTCCAGCACCTCGTTGAGCCGCTCGGAGGATGCCGCGGCACGAGGCCACATGACCAGCACCATCGTGGCCATCATCACCGACATGAGGATCTGCATGAGGTAGGCCAGGAAGGCCATCAGGTTGCCCACGGGCATCTCCCCGGCCGCGATGCGCTGGCCACCGAACCAGACGACGGCCACACTCGACAGGTTCATGATGAGCATGAGCACCGGCATCATCAGCGCGAACAGCCGGTTCACGCTCAGGGTGGTCCCGGTCAGGTCCGCATTGGCCTCAGCGAAGCGGACCTCCTCGTGCCGGGTCCGGACGAAGGCCCGGATGACCCGGATGCCCGTGAGGTTCTCGCGCAGGATCAGGTTGATCCGGTCGATCTTGACCTGCATCGCCCGGAACAGCGGAACGGCCCGCACCATCACCAACCCGATGACGAGCATCATGATCGGCACGATCGCCAGCAGCAGCAGCGAGAGCGGCCCGTCCTGCCGGTAGGCCATGATCACGCCCCCGATGGCCATGAGCGGCGCGGTCACCATGATGGTCAGCGCCATCTGCAGGAACATCTGGACCTGCTGGACGTCATTGGTGTTGCGCGTGATGAGCGTCGGGGCACCCAGGCTGTTCATCTCGCGCAACGAGAACTGCTGCACCGCCCGGAAGGTCCGACCACGGATGTCACGGCCCACCGACATGGAGGTCCGCGACGCGAAGTAGACGCCGACGATTGCCGTGATGCCCACCAGCAGCGCCACGAACAGCATCCAGGCGCCGACCTCGATGATGTAGGTCGTGTCGCCCTCGGCGACGCCGTTGTTGATGATGTCGGCGTTCAGGGCCGGCAGGTACAGCGTGCCCAGGACCTGCAGGACCAGCAGGAGGATGATCAGCCCCAGCACTCGCCGGTAGGGCGCGAGATGGAACCGCAGGAGATCGATCACCGGCTGACAATACGCCCGGCGGAGCGTCACCCGCGCGCGTCGTCGCTACCAGCGGTTGCGGGCCTCCTCGGCCCAGCCCACGATCCCGTCGACCGGCACGCGGTGGTGCCCATCGTCGAGCACCCAGCCCGTGAAGACCCCGAAGCACTGGTGGACCTCCGAGGCGATGACCCCGAAGTTCGTCGTCTCCGCCCGCTCGTGGAACGGTGCGAACGTCACCCCGACTCGTGGGCCATCGATGTGCCACGGGGCCATCCAGTCATGGCGGTCGTACCTCCACGTCAGGTCCTCATGGATCTTGTGCAGGTGCCCGTCGACGAACAGACCGTTCTCCGTGCTCCCGGTCCCATCGGTCCACGTGCCACCCAGCTGCAGCCCGATGCTCCGCCCGGCCACCCGACCATACGCAGCAGCCCAGTTCCAGGAGATCGAGTAGGGCCACCGGCCCCGACCGTGGTCCAGGACCGCGAACGACCCATCGCCGGCACCGAAGCTCACGGATTCGTCGCCGTCCAGCCGGAGCAGTCCCGAGACTGGGGCGGCCCACGTCCTTGACGGTGTACTGGAAGCGGCGCTGCGACCAGGGGACGACGACCCCGAGGCTCTGGCGGCTCGGACCCACGTCGGCCGACAGCGTGACGCCGGGGCCCGCAACCTCCAGGCGCGTCCCCCCGGCCGAGTTCGCGAACGTCAGCGACAGCTCGCCGGCCCGCCCGCGGGCGACCCCGACCCCACAGCGGTCCGGGAGCTCGACGCCGCGGGCCAGCGGGGCCAGCGCCGTGTGGGCCCGCTCAGTCCCGGTGCGCCGGTCGAGGACGTAGACCGACATCAGGCCGGCGTAGTCCAGGGCGGAGATGGTCAGGCCGATGATGGCTGAAGGAGTGACGATGCCCCAGTACTCCCAGCGCTTGGTGCGGCCCCAGCCACGCAGGTTGGCGGTGTGCAGGGGGCGCCGGGTCCACCCCACGGCCGCCGGGTTGAGACGGCCGCTGGCCGTGCACAGCGGGACCGGTGTCGTGATCTCAGCCACGTGACAAGCGTACTGACGCACGCGCTCCCGCCGCGCCCCACGCCACCGGCCGGAGGACACTGCTGCCATGTGCCGGAGCATCCAGACCCTTCGCCCCCCGTTCCACGATGAGCCCACCGACGAGGAGATCCGTGCAGCCGCCCTGCAGTACGTGCGCAAGGTGAGCGGGTTCCGCACCCCCGCGGCGCACAACGCGCAGGTCTTCCAGCAGGCCGTCGACGCCATCACCGCGGCGACCGAGCAGCTGCTCGACGGACTCGTGGTGAAGGGATCCCCGGGTCCTGAGCCGCGCAGCAGCTGGCTCTGCGGCCGGAGCTGCCCTTGCGAGGTCCGGCCACCTGGCGCATCCTGACAAT
>CAVONS010000004.1:0-189872 GCA_963697345.1 uncultured Actinomycetes bacterium
GAGGGCATCGCCGAGCTCGTGGGCCGAGACCATCGACATCTCCCTGGACAGCTCGGAGATCAAGGTGAGGTACACCGAGACCGTCGCCTCCCACGACATCGAGGCCGTGGTCACCAGCGCCTTCGCCCTGCCCCGCAGCACCGACGCGATCGTGGCAGTGGGCGGAGGGATGGCCATCGACTACGCGAAGTACGCAGGCTTCCTGGCGCGCAAGCCTGTGATCGCCGTGCCCACCGCACTGAGCAATGACGGGTTCTCCTCGCCGGGGGCGAGCTTCTTCGAAGATCAAGGGTCGGCGCACCAGCTGCCCGGCGAGCATCCCGTTCGGCGTCGTCCTCGACACAGCTGTGATCGCCAAGTCACCGGCACGCTTCACGTTCTCCGGGGTCGGGGACCTGCTCAGCAAGTACTCCGCGGTCCACGACTGGAAGCTGGCCTACTGGGAGACCGGCGAGCAGGTCAACGACTTCGCCGTCCTGATCGCCCTGCAGAGCGTGGAGAACTTCGTCAACCACCCGAACAAGTCGATCGGGGACCTGGACTTCATCAAGCTCATGGCCGGCGCGCTGGTGATGAGCGGCGTGGCGATGGAGGTGTCGGGGTCCTCGCGTCCGGCATCGGGCAGCGAGCACCTGATCTCCCACGCCTACGACAAGGTCGCGCCGCGACCCTCGATGCACGGCCTGCAGGTGGGGCTGGCGTCCATCGCCACGATGTGGCTGCAGGAGCACCCGCGCCTGGAGGACGTCATGGCCGTCCTGGCTGAGACCGGTTTCCTGCACTTCGTCAAGGAGAATCCCCTGGACCGGGCCGCATTCATCGAGTCGATCCGGATGGCTCCGTCGATCAAGGACGACTACTTCACGATCCTCACGCCGCCGGGAAACGTCGAGCGACTGGTCGAGTTCGTCTCTGACAGCCCGGTGTGGGACGGGCTGCTCACCTGACTGGCCAGCGCCACACCCAAGTGATGAGGCGATCGCGCGCTGGGGCGCCTCCGGCCAACTACGCTTCTGTCCATGCCCACACTTGCTGGTACCGCGGTGCGCCTGGCTGAGTCCTCCGGCACTGGCCCCACCCTGGACATCCCCATGCAGGTCTGGGCGATCACGCTGGGAGCCATCGTGCTCCTGTTCACCGTCGACCTGGTGATCAGCGGCCGCAACCCGCACGCGGTCGGCTACCGGGAGGCCACCGCCTGGTCGGTGTTCTACATCACGGTGGCGGTGGTCTTCGGCCTGGTCCTGGCCAGCCAGGTGGGGTGGGGATTTTACGGCGCCCAGTACTTCGCCGGCTACATCGTGGAGAAAAGCCTGTCCATCGACAACCTGTTCGTCTTCGTGATCATCATGGCGACGTTCGCGGTGCCCCGCAGCACCAGCAGCGGGGTGCTCATCTTTCGGCATCATCGCCTCCCCCTGGCCCTGCGAGCGGTCTTCATCGCCGTGGGGGCGACCCTGCTGTCGCTGCTTGTCCTTCATGTTCCTGATCTTCGGGCTGCTGCTGCTGGTGGACCGGCGGCGTGGCAGCTGTACCTCGTCACCGCGGCGAGGACCCCGATTCGGGGGAACAATGCGCTGGTCTGCGGGTGTCTTACGCCGGATATTGCCGGTTACCATTTTTACCTACGAC
The DNA here is from genome assembly GCA_963697345.1 of uncultured Actinomycetes bacterium. Classification (GTDB taxonomy): domain Bacteria; phylum Actinomycetota; class Actinomycetes; order S36-B12; family CAIYMF01; genus Prado023. Next base: position 1,633 of record CAVONS010000004.1, read on the forward strand.
GATGGCTTGATCTCCGCCGCGCCGGCGGGCGGCGGGTGGGTCAGGCGCGCCGCTGTTTCATCGTGTTCATCACCATCGGCGGCACCGACATCTTGTTCGCGCGTCGATTCGGTACCCGCCGTGTACGGCATCAGGGTCGACCCCTACTTCGTGTTCGTGACGACGCGTTCGCCCTGATGGGCCTGCGCGCGCTGTTCTTCGTGGTGACCGGCCTGCTCTCCCGCCTGGTGTACCTGTGACGGGCTCGCGATGATCCTGGCGTTCATCGGCGTCAAGCTGCTCCTGCACTGGGGTCACGGGATCTGGCCGGGACGCCGGAGATCACGCCCGTGGTATCGCTGGCGTCATCGTCGTGGTGCTGACCGTCACCGCCGTGGCCAGCATCGTGGCCGTCCGACGGGACCCGTCCAAGCGCGCCCACGCGGGCTCGTTCACCGACAACGTGGAGAAGAAGAATTTACCCAGGGTCTCAGCGACACGGCGGGTACGGCGGGGCGGGTCAGGCCCCGGCCGAGCGGCCGAGCCGTCAGGGCGTGCAGGACCTCAGCCGAGCAGCGCCTGCCCGATGTACTGGCCGTCCTGCACTCCCCCGGGCACCGCGAACAGCGCCGAGCCGATCGGCGTGGTCCACACGTTCAGGACATCAGCTTGGGCAAGGCGCTCCTGGATCGGCACGAACTGGGCCGTCGGATCGGCCATGAATGCCACGAAGATGAGGCCCGCGTCGGCCGGACTGGACAGTGTTCCCGTCGTCGTAGTTGTACGGCCGACGCAGGATGCGCTCCTGGGGAGCCTGCGCGTGCACCCGACGCATGTGCGCGGTGGGCGGGGATGACGAGGAATCCGTTCTCGTCGACGGCCTCGTAGTCCGGGGCGCTGAACTCCGAGCCGGCCGCGGGGCGCCCCGTCGCACAGCAGACGCCGGCCGATGGACTCCTCCTTGCCCGCGTGGTCCATGCCGCCCCACGCCTTGGAGTTCGCCATGCCGATGCGCCGCACGACGGTCGTTCCCCCGCGAGCCACGTCGGGCCGTCGTCGATCCACACGACCGAGTCGAAGTCCTCGCTGCCGAGCGTGGGGTTGACCGTGCCGTCGACCTGTCCGATGAGGTTGCGCCCGGTGCCACCGGGGCTGGTGTTCGCGGGGCGGTGGAAACCGCTCTGCACCCAACGCACGGTCGCGATCGGCTCGGCATCGGTGAGCAGGACGCCAGCGTGTGCGAGACGGTGACCGACGTGCTCTGCGGCCACCTGCAGGAGGAGATCACGACCGGTCCAGCGGTCCTCGAGCCGGTCGACGGTGAACGCCGGCAGGCCTGGGCGAGCCACTCCGGCGCCTCGTCGGCCAGCCCCCCTGCCGCCAGCATCCGTAGCCGTACCGACGGTGACGGTCAGCCGGCCGGGATCGTGGCGAGCTCCGGCTGCGGATCGGCCGATGCGGGCGCCCTGGGAGAGCCGATCGATGTCGTCGGTGAGCAGGACGATCATCCGGACCAGGGCGTGCGGTGCGACATCGGGGCGCAGGTTCAGGGACACGAAGGTTGCATGGGCCGGCATCGGCGTGCTGATCCCCGCCTGGTGCGGACCACGGAACGGCTCCACGGCCGCACCGAGGGATGCGCCCTGCGGGTCCGCCGACGACGTGCCGTCCTGCGCACTGCCGAGCGCCGCGACGGGCCCGGCCCGCGCGCTCAGCGCTGCCACCGAGCCGAGCGTGAACCCGCCGAGGAGTGCGCGCCGGCTCACCCGCGCGGCGCAGGCTGCTGCGCGGCAACGGGGTGCTCCGGGACGCGGTCCACAGGTCCTCCGATCAGCTCGACGGGCTCGCCGAGGAGTCCATGCCCTCGGAGTCCATGCCCTCGGAGTCCATGCTGTCGGACTCCATGCCCTCCATGCCGGGCTCGTAGTCCTCGGCGCCGCCCTCGAAGGGCTTGGCCACACCACTGTAGGGCGCAGTCCCACCATCAGCACACGTCATCGTGATCTCCACTGTCTGCCCCGCCTCGATGGGTTCGGTGAGGCCCATGAGCATCAGGTGGTTCTGGCCCGGAGCCAGCGTGGCCGTGCCACCGGCCGGGATCAGCAAGCCCACCCTCGAGTGGCTGCATGACCATGGACCCATCCTTGTCGACGACCTCATGGATCTCCATCATGCCCGCAGACGGGCTCGAGGCTGACACCACGACCATCTCGGCATCGCCGGTGTTGGTCAGCTCGCCGAAGGCACCGGTCATCTCGGTGTCGGTGGCCTTCACCCACGAGTCAGCGACGGTGACGGTGCAGGTGGCGTTCGTCGCGGCAGGCTCATCCGAGGCGGTTGAAGACCCGGCGCACCCGGACAGGGCGCCGACGGCCAGGACTCCGGCGGCGAGGGCCGAATGACGGCGGTGGACGGACATGGGCGTTCTCCTTGGCTCGTTCGCGAAGACCCCCGGTACCCCCGGGGGCTTATGGAACAGCCTACCCGGTCGGCTATTGACCCCAGTTCCGCAGGATTGCCTTACCCGAGGATGCAGCCCCCACGGCCGATCAGGTGTCAGCCGCAGCCAACGCCCGTACCCTTGTCCCATGGCCAGCCAGGACCCGCGCGAGGCGTCGACCCCGGACCTGGCCGATGTCTCACTCATGCAGGCGTTCGGCGGCAGGCGAGGTGTCCTGGACTCCGGGCTTCCTCCGCTGACCTTCGTCATCACGTACCTGGTGTCGGGCTCGAACCTCACCACCGCACTCGTGGCCGCGCTGGTGGCCGGGGCGGTCGTCACGATCCTGCGGCTGGTGAACCACGACACCCTGCGCCACGCGCTGGCCGGCTTCGGTGCCGTGGCCCTGGCCGCATTCGTGGCATCGCGCACGGGTCGCCCGCAGGACTACTTCCTGCCCAGCCTGCTGGCCAACGCCGGCGCTGCGCTGGCGTGGGCGATCTCGATCTGGATCAAGCGGCCCTTCCTGGGCCTGACGGTCGGGGCGCTCACCCGCTCATCGGTGTGGCGGACCGATCCCGTGATGTTGGCTGCCTACTGCCGGGCGAGCTGGATCTGGGTGGCCTCGTTCCTGCTCCGCGTCGCAGTCATGACGCCCTTGTGGCTCGCGGGGATGACGGTGGCCCTGGGCCTGATGAAGGTGGCGCTGGGCTGGCCGATGGTGCTCGTCGTGATCTGGCTGTCGTGGCTCGTGGTGGAGCCTGCGCACCGAGCGCGGCGTGTGGCGCTGGCCGCCGCGGCAGACGATGGTGACCCCAGCAGCAGCACCGACCCGCCGGGCGCCCCCGAAGGCTCTATCGACCTGCCCACTCGCTGAGCAGTTCCGCCTCCCGCTGAGCAGGGAGGTGGCCGCCCCGCGCATCCCACCGGGCCGACGGGTCCTGCGTCCACGCGAGTGTGTCTGCGGCTGTCTCGCCCAGCGGTCGCGCACGCAGACCGCTCTGCTCGGCCAGTGCGGGGTCCATGGCCAGGACGAACTCCGGATCGTCGGCACCGGACCACAGGGGCAGCATTCCCGGCGTGATCCCACGCTCGGCCAACCAAGCAGAGGGCACCCACTCGAGCCCGGTGCCCGCTGGTGCGACCGCAGCGCGGACCTCCTCGAGCATGTCGGCGAACGAGTGGGGAGGGCCGGGGTGCACGGTGTGGAAGGTGCCGTCGTCGCCGGTCCCCAGCAGGTGCAGCGTGAACTGCGCGAGGTCTCGGGCATCGATGTACTGGATCGGGGCCGCCGGGCTTCCCGGGCAGAGCACCCTGCCGCCGCGGGCCAGCCGCTGCACCCAGTAGGGGAAGCGTGCCGTGGGATCGTAGGGACCCACGATGTACGTCGGGCGGATCACCAGGAGCTGTCCGCCGTAGCGCTGCTGCGCGACATGCTCGCACCCGACCTTCAACCGGCCATACGTCCCGCCATCGATCGGCGGCCGCTCCCCATCCAGACCCAGGGGCGCCAGCAGGGGTGCCCGCTCATCCAGCCCGGGCTCCGGGGCGTCGGCATACACCGAGACCGTGGAGATCAGCACATGGCGTCCGCCACGATCGCCCAGCGCCGAGGACAACGAGCGGACCTGGCTGGGCCAGTAGGCGCAGACATCCACCGTCGCGTCCCAGGTCTGGCCGTGGAGCACGCTGAGGTCCCCGTCCCGGTCGGCATGCAGGTGCTGGGCGCCCGGCGCCCCGGAGCACGAGACGCCACGGTGCAGCACGGTGACCTCGTGCCCGGCACCGATGGCAGCGGCCACGAGGTGCCGCCCGACGAACTGTGTCCCACCGATGACGAGGATGCGCATGGGGCGATCCTGCCAGCAGGCAGCCGGCGTGCGCTCAGCCCGCGGACCACGCAGCAGGCATTGCACCGGAGCCCATCGGCGCGCGACACTGGCGGTGGAGGTGTGCCGTGGGGTTCCTCGTCGCCATGACGTTGCCCGCACTGCTGCTTGCGCTCACGGTCCTGGGCATCTTCGAGATCCTGCGCACGAAGCGCCGCGGCGAGGGGGGAACGGCGATGGCCTCCACGGGATTCGACATCCTGCAGGAGGCGCTCTACCCGTCGAAGAGCCACGAGATCGAGCAGCGCGAGCACGAGTCGATGATGGCCGAGGAGGACGGCGAGGGCGCCCCGCCGCGCACCCGCGTGGACCTCGGCGCCGGGACGGCGCACATCCGGCTGCGCTGACCCGGCTGGGCCGCAGGACCAGCGACCCGGCGCACAGGCGCTGCCCGGGCGAGCAGCACCCCGATCCGCGCCGTGGTGCCTACTCGACGATCGCGCCGGCGAACTGGCTCTGGTAGAGCCGGGCGTAGGCGCCGCCGGAGGCGATGAGCTGGTCATGGTTGCCCTGCTCGACGATCGCGCCGGCCTCCATCACCAGGATCGTGTCGGCGTCGCGGATGGTGCTCAGGCGGTGGGCGATGATGAAGGACGTGCGCCCGTGACGCAGCCGGGCCATCGCCTTCTGCACCAGCACCTCGGTGCGGGTGTCCACCGAGGAGGTGGCCTCATCGAGGATCAGGATGGCCGGGTCACTGAGGAACGCGCGGGCGATGGTGATCAGCTGCTTCTCGCCGGCCGACACGTTGGAGGCCTCGTCGTCGAGGACGGTGTCGTAGCCGTCGGGCAGCGTGCGCACGAAGTGGTCGACGTAGGCCGCCTGCGCCGCCTCCAGCACGTCCTCGTCCGTGGCCCCGGCGGCCCCGTAGGCGATGTTCTCCCGGATCGTCCCGCCGAACAGCCACGTGTCCTGCAGCACCATGCCGAAGGAGCTGCGGAGCGTGTCGCGGGTCATGTCGCGGGTCTCCACACCATCGAGGGTGATCCGCCCTGAGTCGACGTCGTAGAACCGCATGAGCAGGTTGACCAGCGTGGTCTTGCCCGCGCCGGTGGGACCCACGATCGCGCAGGACTCCCCCGGCTCGACGACGAGGTCGAGCTCATGGATCAGGGGCGTGTCGGGCACGTAGCGGAAGGCCACATCATCGAGCACCACGCGACCGCGCACGACCTCGGGGGCCTTGGGCTCCTGTGGGTCCGGCTCCTCGTCCTGGGCGTCGAGGAACTCGAACACCCGCTCGGCCGAGGCCACCCCGGACTGCATGAGGTTCACCACGGAGGCGATCTGCGTGATCGGCATCTGGAACTGCCGTGCGTACTGGATGAAGGCCTGGACATCGCCCAGCGGCATCGCCCCGGAGGCCACCTGCAGCCCGCCGATGACCGAGATCAGGACGTAGTTGAGGTTGGAGATGAACATCATCGCCGGCTGGATGATGCCGGAGATGAACTGAGCCTTGAAGCTCGCCTCGTACATCTGCGTGTTGAGCTCGTCGAACTCCTCCACTGCCCGCTCGGAGTGGCCGAACACCTTGACCAGCTCGTGGCCGGTGTACATCTGCTCCACGTGGCCGTTGAGCGACCCGGTCCACTCCCACTGGGCGGCGAACTGCTTCTGCGAGCGCTTGGCGATGAGCATCGTGACGACGAACGACAGCGGCACGGTCAGCAGCGAGACCAACGCCAGCAGCGGTGACATCCAGAACATGATCAGCAGGACACCGATGATGGTCAGCACCGAGGTGATCAGCTGGGTGAGCACCTGCTGCAGCGTGGTGGAGATGTTGTCGATGTCATTGGTGACCCGCGACAGCAGGTCGCCGCGGGGATGTGTGTCGAAGTAGTTCAGCGGGAGCCGGCCGATCTTGTGGTCGACCTCCTCGCGCAGGGTGAAGATCGTCGACTGCGTGACACCAGCCATGATGTAGGCGCTCGCCCAGGCCAGCATCGACGAGACGAGGTACAGCAGGGCCACGAAGGTCAGCAGGCGGGCCAGCGCGGAGAAGTCGACGCCCTGACCGGGCACGATGTCCATGGCCGCGAGCATGGTGGCCTGGTCGGTGCGCCCCTCGGCCTCGAGCCCCTCGACGATCACCTCGACCGGCACCCCCGCGGGCAGCTCCGAGGAGACGAAGCCCTCGAAGACCATGGTCGTCGCATTGCCCAGGAGCTTGGGACCCATGACTGCGAGCACGACGCTGCCGATCGTCATGATCACCACGGACAGGATCTGGACGGCGTACGGCTTGAGCCTGTCGGTCAGGCGACGGACCGTGCCGGAGAAGTCGCTGGACTTCTGGGCCTGGACGAACAGCCCGCCCATGGGCCCACCGCCGCCGGGACCGCCCGGTCCACCGGGCCGCGGTCCGGCCGCCGGCGCGCGGGGGCTCACGCGGCCTCCTCAGCCGAGAGCTGGGACAGCACGATCTCGGCGTAGGTCGGGCAGTCGGCCATCAGCTCGTCATGCGTGCCGACGCCCACCAGGGTTCCCTCGTCGAGCACCAGGATCTGTTCGGCGTGCCGGATCGTCGCGACACGCTGGGCCACGATCAGGACGCAGGCGTCGCGGGTGGGCTCCCGCAGGGCTGCGCGCAGTCTGGCGTCCGTGGCGTAGTCGAGCGCCGAGAACGAGTCGTCGAAGATGTAGACCGACGGCTCCCGGACCAAGGCCCGCGCGATCGCCAGGCGCTGGCGCTGGCCTCCCGAGACGTTGATCCCGCCCTGTTCGATCGGGGCGTCGAGGCCCTCGGGCAGATCGCGCACGAAATCGGCACCTTGGGCGATCTCCAGGGCGCGCCACATCTGTTCCTCGGTGGCCTCGGGGGCCCCGAAGCGCAGGTTGTCCGCGATCGTCCCCGAGAAGAGGAACGCCTTCTGCGGGATGAGTCCCATCGATGTCCACAGCGAGGTGCGCTCGCGTTCCCGGACGTCGACGCCGTCGACGAGGATGGTCCCCCCCGTGACGTCGTAGAGCCGCGGGATGAGATTGATCAGGGTCGACTTGCCCGATCCCGTGGAGCCGATGATCGCGGTCGTCCTGCCCGGTAGGGCCGTGAACGAGATGCCACGCAGGACAGGCTCGGCAGCGCCGGGGTAGCCGAACTGGACATCGCGGAACTCCACCGTGCCACGCATCGCGGCCTGCGCGGGCTCGGGGACGGCCGGGTCGTGGATGACGGTCCTGATCTCCAGCACCTCGTTGAGCCGCTCGGAGGATGCCGCGGCACGAGGCCACATGACCAGCACCATCGTGGCCATCATCACCGACATGAGGATCTGCATGAGGTAGGCCAGGAAGGCCATCAGGTTGCCCACGGGCATCTCCCCTGCCGCGATGCGCTGGCCACCGAACCAGACGACGGCCACACTCGACAGGTTCATGATGAGCATGAGCACCGGCATCATCAGCGCGAACAGCCGGTTCACGCTCAGGGTGGTCCCGGTCAGGTCCGCATTGGCCTCAGCGAAGCGGACCTCCTCGTGCCGGGTCCGGACGAAGGCCCGGATGACCCGGATGCCCGTGAGGTTCTCGCGCAGGATCAGGTTGATCCGGTCGATCTTGACCTGCATCGCCCGGAACAGCGGAACAGCCCGCACCATCACCAACCCGATGACGAGCATCATGATCGGCACGATCGCCAGCAGCAGCAGCGAGAGCGGCCCGTCCTGCCGGTAGGCCATGATCACGCCCCCGATGGCCATGAGCGGCGCGGTCACCATGATGGTCAGCGCCATCTGCAGGAACATCTGGACCTGCTGGACGTCATTGGTGTTGCGCGTGATGAGCGTCGGGGCACCCAGGCTGTTCATCTCGCGCAACGAGAACTGCTGCACCGCCCGGAAGGTCCGACCACGGATGTCACGGCCCACCGACATGGAGGTCCGCGACGCGAAGTAGACGCCGACGATTGCCGTGATGCCCACCAGCAGCGCCACGAACAGCATCCAGGCGCCGACCTCGATGATGTAGGTCGTGTCGCCCTCGGCGACGCCGTTGTTGATGATGTCGGCGTTCAGGGCCGGCAGGTACAGCGTGCCCAGGACCTGCAGGACCAGCAGGAGGATGATCAGCCCCAGCACTCGCCGGTAGGGCGCGAGATGGAACCGCAGGAGATCGATCACCGGCTGACAATACGCCCGGCGGAGCGTCACCCGCGCGCGTCGTCGCTACCAGCGGTTGCGGGCCTCCTCGGCCCAGCCCACGATCCCGTCGACCGGCACGCGGTGGTGCCCATCGTCGAGCACCCACCCCGTGAAGACCCCGAAGCACTGGTGGACCTCCGAGGCGATGACCCCGAAGTTCGTCGTCTCCGCCCGCTCGTGGAACGGTGCGAACGTCACCCCGACTCGTGGGCCATCGATGTGCCACGGGGCCATCCAGTCATGGCGGTCGAACCTCCACGTCAGGTCCTCCTGGATCTTGTGCAGGTGCCCGTCGACGAACAGACCGTTCTCCGTGCTCCCGGTCCCATCGGTCCACGTGCCACCCAGTTGCAGCCCAATGCTCCGCCCGGCCACCCGACCATACGCGGCAGCCCAGTTCCAGGAGATCGAGTAGGGCCACCGCCCCCGACCATGGTCGAGGACCGCGAACGACCCATCGTCGGCACTGAAGCTCACGGATTCGCCGCCGTCCAGCCGGAGCAGTCCCGAGACTGGGCGCCCGACGTCCTTGACGGTGTACTGGAAGCGGCGCCGTGACCAGGGGACGACGACGCCGAGACTCTGGCGGCTCGGACCCACGTCAGCAGACAGCGTGACGCCGGGGCCCGCAACCTCCAGGCGCGTCCCCCCGGCCGAGTTCGCGAACGTCAGCGACAGCTCACCTGCCCGCCCCCGGGCGACCCCGACCCCACTGCGGTCCGGGAGTTCGACGCCGCGGGCCAGCGGGGCCAGCGCCGTGTGGGCCCGCTCAGTCCCGGTGCGCCGGTCGAGAACGTAGATCGACATCAGGCCGGCGTAGTCCAGGGCGGAGATGGTCAGGCCGATGATGGCTGAAGGAGTCACGATGCCCCAGTACTCCCAGCGCTTGGTGCGGCCCCAGCCACGCAGGTTGGCGGTGTGCAGGGGGCGCCGGGTCCACCCCACGGCCGCCGGGTTGAGACGGCCGCTGGCCGTGCACAGCGGGACCGGTGTCGTGATCTCAGCCACGTGACAAGCGTACTGACGCACGCACTCCCGCCTCGCCCCACGCCACCGGCCGGAGGACACTGCTGCCATGTGCCGGAGCATCCAGACCCTTCGCCCCCCGTTCCACGATGAGCCCACCGCCGAGGAGATCCATGCCGCTGCCCTGCAGTACGTGCGCAAGGTGAGCGGGTTCCGCACCCCCGCAGCGCACAACGCACAGGTCTTCCAGCGGGCCGTCGACTCCATCACCTCGGCGACCGAGCAGCTGCTCGACGGACTCGTGGTGAAGGGGTCCCCGGGTTCCTGAACCTCCCGCAGCTGGCTGTGCGGCCAGCGCTGCCCTTGCGAGGTCCGGCCACCTGGCGCATCCTGACAATCCAGAGCGACCCCAGGGGATGTCATGGCGGTGGTGCGCAGGGCTGTGCGCAGGCCCGACCCGCTCCTGCTCGCACCCCTGCTGGCCCTCGTCCTCCTGCTGGGGCTTGCACCGCCGGCCCAGGCATCACTGATCGGGGCGGTGTCGGGCACGATCACCGGAGGTGGGGTACCACTGGCCAATGTGTGGGTGACACTCATCCCCGTCACGGGCACGGGCAGCCAGACGGGGACGCAGAAGCTGGCACTGACTGGCACGTCCGGCCGGTACGAGTTCCCCGAGGTGTACGACAGGAACGTCAAGATCCTGGTGAGGGCCCCGGCGTTCAGCGGCCTCGTCGACACCTACTACCCGACCGCACCCACGTTCGCCCTCGGCGAGATGGTGGAGATCTCCTCCTGGCCGATCGTCGCCGATGTGGACCTGCCCGAGGCGGGTTCCGTGTCGGGCAGGGTGGTCGACCTGGACACGGGGGCTGCCGTCGAGGGCGCCCGCGTGACCGCAGCCGTATCCGCGGACACCGCGGCTGGTCGCGTCGGCCAGTCGATGCGCCGTCCCGAACCCGGCGGATTCCACATCGCGGGTCTGCCGCCGGTCGATGTGAAGCTCAAGGTCGCCCTCCCGGCCCACAGCCCGTACCTGGACACCCCCTACGAACCCGGCTCCTCGACGTCCGGCGTGCTCGTCGACGGCAGCCAGGACACCTCGGGGACCGTCATAGGGCTGCGGCGCGGCGCGGAGATCAGGGGGACCGTTCGCGACGAGGCGGGCACGCCCCTGCCGGGAGCCACCATCAAGGTCATCGGCTGCGTTCCCGACTGCCCGCTGCATGCCACCAGCGACAGTACAGGCGCCTACCGGATCCCCGGCCTGCGCCCGGCGTCGAGGCTCGGCGTGGTGGCGTGGCGCGGCAGTGACCACCTGCACCAATGGTTCCCCGACCGCGACAACGCCTCACTGGCCACCGACATCACGGTCGGGTTCGGCGACGTGTTGGCCGACGTGGACTTCGAACTGACGCCCGCCTCCTACCTGACCGTCGAGGTCCGGGGCTCCCTGCGCGATGAGCCGCTGCGTTCGATCGCGATGCTGATGACCCTCGATGGGGAGTCCACCATGTACTTCTCCAAGGGACCTGCACAGGGAGCCACTGCTGGGGATCCCGCCGGTTCCCTGCGCCTGCGCGTCGGACCTGTCCCACCAGGCGAGTACGAGCTGCGCATCAGCCCGGGTGCAGCCAATCCCGGCTACCTCCCCGCCCGCTGGCTGACCAGCACCGGCACCAAGCAGTCAACGATGATCCGGCTGCGGGCCGGCGAGGATTCCGCGGTGTTCGTCCGCCTGCCGGTGCCCGCGCAGCGTGATGTCCCCGGCGAACGGCGCCCATCGACGGCCGCGTCAGGCTGGCCCGGACTGGCCCAGGGCTTCCTGTCGACGCCCTCGTGGGTCGACCCCGCTGCGGCGATGAGCGGCGGGCAACCCGCGGCGAACCCCGTGGCCCACCCCGGCGCAGGGGCCAGCGCAGGGGCCAGCACATGATCGCGTCCACAGCCCCCGGGCAACGGGTCCACCTCCGGACGCTGGCGATCGCCCTGCTCGTGGCCCTGGCCAGCCTCGGACCCAGCAGCCCAGCCTCGGCCGACTCCCCCGGGCCGGTGTCCGGCGTCATCACGGGCGAGGGGCAGGCCCTGGCAAACGTGTGGGTGACGCTGACCCCAGTGACCGGGACCGGGCAGCTCAGTGGACCCCCGGCCGTGGCCATCACCGACACGTCCGGGCGCTACGAGTTCCCCATGGTGGACTCGCCCTCGGTGAAGGTCCATGTGATGAGCCCGCTGTCCGGCGACTACGTCACGACCTACTGGCCGGGTGTGTACTCCTTCTCCGAAGCAGGCATCATCCAGACGGCGGACGGCCCGGTGGGCGCCGATGTCGACCTTCCCCGGGGCGGCTCTGTCGCCGGTGAGGTCGTGGACAGCCGGACCGGCGCACCGATCGCCGGGGCACTGATCCGCGCCTCCCGTGCCAGCGACCCCTCGGCCACCTTCCTGGTCAGCGACGTGAGCACCGGCAACGGCGCCTACTCGATCTCCGGACTGCCGCCGGTCCCCATCGAACTGGTCGTCGAGCCACCCCCGGGCCAGCCCTACCTGCCTGCATCCAGTGGCGCCCCCGGCGATGCCGTTGTCATCGATGGTGCCGCGACCATCGACGACAAGGTCCTGCGCCTGCAGCTGGGGGCTGAGATCCGCGGGCGGGTGCTCGACGACGCGGGGCAGCCGGTAGCGCGTGCGTCGGTCAGGGTGGTCGGCTGCTCGCCGGACTGCCAGACCGAGACGATCAGCGACCAAACTGGCGCCTACCGGATCGTGGGCGTGACGCCCGGAACGGGGCTCCGGGTCGAGGCGGTCCCGGGTCAGGGCCTGCTCAGCCGATGGTTCCTCAGCGAGGATCCGCAGGCGCCGGTCACTGCGGTGGATGTCGAGGAGGGTGACCTGATCGAGGGGGTGGACATCGTCCTCACCAGGGCAGCCCACCTCACAGTCGCGGTGACCGGAGCCAGCCGCACCGAACCATTGCGCGTGATCGTGTGGCTCAGGACCGCGGGCAAGACCTACGGCCAGTACTTCGCCCACCGGCCGGACGAGGACCCAGGCCTCCTGGGTGAGCCGATCCGCCTGCGCGTCGGGCCTGTGCCGCCGGGCGACTACGCAGTGACCATCAGCCCGGGCACGGAGAACCCGGGCCATCTTCCCTCCCGGTGGATCACCAGCTCAGCGGAGGCACCCACTGGAGGCACGATCCAGGTCGGCGCCGGCCAGGATGCCGAGGTGGTCGTCGGGATGCCGGCCCAGGGCGGCACACCAGACCCCGGCACGACCCCGCAGACCTCCGACACGACCGGGACGTGGCCGGGACTGGCTCAGGGGTTCCTCGCTCCCGCGGGAGGCGGCGGTCCGTTCGGCTGAGGCGGGTCCTCCGGTGCGCTACGGCAGGCGACCGCTTTCCCTTGGATACCCCATGGGGGTAGTCTCTCCCCATGACCACCCATACCCCCCCGGGGTACACCGCGGATCGCGACGACATCCTCAAGCGCCTTCGCCGCGTCGAGGGCCAGGTGCGCGGGCTGCACAGGATGGTCGAGGAGGACACCTACTGCATCGATGTGCTGACCCAGGTCTCGGCGACGACCCGCGCACTGGAGTCTGTTGCCCTGCTGCTCCTCGAGGACCACCTGTCGCACTGCGTGGCCCATGCCGTGGCCGAGGGCGGCGAGGCGGGCGACGAGAAGCTCAAGGAGGCCTCGGCGGCGATCGCGAGGCTGGTGCGCTCATGACCGACCGGACCGATCGACTGGACACCTCGATCACCGACGCACGGACGGTTCTCGAGCTGGATATCGGCGGGATGACGTGCGCCTCGTGTGCGAACCGGGTTGAGAAGAAGCTCAACCGCATGCCGGGGGTCGAGGCAACCGTCAACTACGCGACCGAGCGCGCGACCATCACCCTCCCCGAGGGAACCGACGTCAGCGACGCGATCGCGACTGTCGAGGCCACCGGCTACACCGCAGCCCTTCCCGAGCCGCCGGCCTCCACCTCCACCGAGGATGACTCCGAGGCAGAGAAGGCCTCCGACCCGGAGCTGGCATCCCTGCGCCAGCGGCTGCAGATCAGCGCTGCCCTGACCATCCCTGTGGCAGCCCTGTCCATGATCCCCGCCCTGCAGTTCGTCTACTGGCAGTGGGCCGCCCTGGCGCTGGCCTCGCCCGTCGTGGTGTGGGGGGCCTGGCCGTTCCACCGTGCCGCGTTCGTCAACGCCCGGCACGGCGCCACGACGATGGACACGCTGATCAGCATCGGGGTGACTGCGGCCTACGTCTACTCACTGTGGGCGCTGTTCCTCGGTGGCGCCGGGATCACAGGGATGACCATGACCGGCTCGCTCATGGGCAGCGCCGACGACATGGTGCCGCACATCTACCTGGAGACGGCCGCGGCGGTCACGACATTCGTCCTGCTCGGGCGCTACCTCGAGGCCCGTGCCAAGCGCCAGTCGGGAGAGGCCCTGCGCGCCCTGCTCGACATGGGCGCCAAGGACGTCGCCGTGCTGCGAGCGGGCGTCGAGCACCGCATCCCGATCGTGGAGCTGCAGGTCGGCGACCAGTTCGTCGTCCGGCCCGGCGAGAAGGTCGCCACCGACGGAACGGTCGAGTCCGGGACCTCGGCCGTCGACGCCTCCATGCTGACCGGCGAGCCGGTTCCGGTCGAGGTGGGTCCCGGCGACCCTGTCGTCGGCGCCACGATCAACGCCGGTGGCCAACTCGTGGTGCGAGCCACCCGGATCGGGTCGGACACGCAGCTGGCGCAGATGGCGCGCCTGGTGTCGGCGGCCCAGGCCGGCAAGGCACCCGTCCAACGGCTCGCCGACCGGGTCTCGGCCGTCTTCGTGCCCGTGGTCATGGTGATCAGCCTGCTGACGCTCTTCGGCTGGCTGGCCACCGAGAACTCCGCCCAGGCCGCCTTCAGCGCCGCGGTCGCGGTGCTCATCATCGCCTGCCCCTGCGCGCTGGGTCTGGCCACTCCCACCGCGCTGCTGGTGGGCACCGGTCGCGGCGCCCAGATGGGCATCCTGATCCGCGGTCCGGAGGTCCTGGAGTCGACCCGTCGTGTCAACACGATCGTGCTGGACAAGACGGGAACCCTCACCACGGGCCAGATGAAGGTGGTCGGGGTGCACGCGAGGGACGCCGTGGAGCCCGGCATGGTGCTGGCACTGGCCGGCGCGGTGGAGGATGCCTCCGAGCACCCGGTCGGGGAGGCTGTCGCCGCAGCCGCGAGGCTGGCCGGGTCGCATGCGGGCACCCCGACCGTGCAGGGATTCCGGGCGACCCCCGGGCTGGGGGTTCAGGGCATGGTCGGCACGAGCCACGTCGTGGCGGGCCGGCCGGAGTGGTTGGCCGACGAATGGGCGATGTCGCTGCCCGCCGACCTCGCCGAGCAGGTGCGCGTGGGGCAGGGCCTGGGCCGCACCGTGGTCGCAATCGGGTGGGACGGCGCGGCGAGGGGCGTGATCGAGGTCGCCGACACGGTCAAGCCCACCTCGGCGCTGGCAGTGGACGAGCTCCGCGGGCTCGGGCTCTCGCCGGTCCTGCTCACCGGGGACAACGAGCGCGCGGCCCGTGCCATCGCCGACGAGGTCGGTATCGGCGAGGTCATCGCGCAGGTGCTTCCCGAGGGCAAGGTCGAGGCCGTCCGTGACCTGCAGTCCGACGGGCGCGTCGTCGCCATGGTCGGCGACGGGGTCAACGACGCTGCGGCGCTGGCGACCGCCGACCTTGGGATCGCGATGGGCACCGGGACCGACGTGGCCATCGCCGCCGCAGACCTGACGCTCGTGCGTGGCGATCCGCGGGCAGCAGTTGACGCCATCCGGCTCTCCCGGCGGACCCTGCGCATCATCAAGGGCAACCTGTTCTGGGCGTTCGCCTACAACGTGGCAGCGATTCCGATGGCCATGCTTGGCCTGCTCAACCCGCTCATCGCCGGTGCCGCCATGGCGTTCTCTTCGGTGTTCGTCGTCACCAACAGCCTCCGCTTGCGCAGCTTCCGCAGCGTCACCGGCGCTTGAGGCTCAGCGGCCCGGGGCCCGTCAGCTCCTCGCAGGCCTGCCCAGGGCCGCCCGATGTTCCACCGGCGGGTCAGGCCGGAGCGACGCCCGGGGCGTCGGGCAAACCGGATCCGTGGCTGCCGTCGGTCAACCCCTCGTCGAGGAACAGGCCCATCACGATCGCGTCCCAGACCTGGCCGTTCGCCCGCCGGTAGTGGGCGCGCAGACGGCCCTCAACCACGAACCCACGGGACAGGTACAGGCCCAGCGCCGCCGCATTGTGCGGCCACACCTGCAGGTCCACCTTGTGCGCGCCGGCGTCGCGAGCGATGTCGATGAGGGCATCCAGCAGCAGCCCACCGAGTCCCCGCCCCCGCGCCTGCACTGCCAGGGCCATCCCAACCTCCGCCACCCCGTAGCGGAGTGTGCGGACGAAGCCGTTGCCCAGGATCCGTCCGGTGTCCGGGTCCACGACAAGCAGGGTGCGGCTCGCAGGGTCGTTGAGCCCCGCATGCCAGGACGCCTCACGGGCCTTCTTGTCGAAGCCGGGCTGGGTGCCCAGCCAGAGCCCCTCCTCGGCGACCGAGGCGAACACCTCCAATGCTTCGGTGATGTCACCGGGACCCATGTCCCGCAGGATCGGGTCAGCCATGGGGCGCATCCCTCCTGCCACCCGTACCTCCGGACGCGACGATGGCCCACATCCGGCTAGGCCTGATCCGACTGCTCCACGTAGGTCACCCAGGGCCGGTCCAGGCGCGCGCTGCCGGTGAGCACGTAGTCATCGGCCCACTCCTGAATCATGCGCTTCAGCACACGCTCGCCCACCTCCGGGTCGCTCGCAGCGGGGTGTGCGCTGAGGTCGCTCTTCACGTCGTAGAACCCGCCGGTCACCGGATAGCCACACGAGTCACCGTCCATCAGCCCGGCTGCCTCCATCCACGACTCACCGGTCGGGTCGGCAACCACCTCGGCCAGGCGCGCGCTGGCTGGCTCATCCAATCCGCTGGTCAGCTCCGGGTGCCGGGCGAGCAGCTCCGCAGCGGCGCGAGGCAGCGCGGCGTCCCCGGCCATCACCGACACACCCAGTTCGTCGCCTCACCGAGGGCAGCCACCGGGAACACCCTGGCGTCGCCGGGCATGAGCCAACCCAGCGCCCTGCCCCGCAGCCCCACGACGTTGGTGGGCAGTCCGTCAATCACACCGATCATGGCCACTCCCGTTCGACTATCAACTCGACCACGATAGTCCGGTCCAGCCACCCGAGCCCGGCGGTCGCGCCATGTCCATCCTTCGACGTTCACCCTGCGACCCAGCCCAACCCGGCACTACTGTCGGGCCATCGGAGCCTGCATCGATCGGAGCCCCTGCATGAATGAGATCCTGGACTCCCCCGAGTTCAGAGCCACGCTTCAGAAGCTGGCCGACGAGTCGGGCAATCCGGTGGCTGCGCTGCGCGAGGAGGCCGAGGCCGACCTCAAGGAGATGGCGGTCCGACCCGGCAAGTACAGCGTGGCGGCATGGGATCGCTTCTCCACATGGCTGTCCCGGGCGTACCGAGTCGACTACCAGCCTGCCAACGTCCGCAAGCTGCACGAGCTCAATGAGACTGCGTCCCTGGTCTTCCTGCCCAACCACCGCTCCTACCTCGACCCGATGATCCTTCGCTCGGCGCTGGCCCAGCACGGATTCCCGTCGAACAACGTGCTCGGTGGGGCCAACCTCGCCATCTGGCCGTTCTCCGAGATCGGACAGCGCAGCGGCATCGTGTTCATCCGACGCGAGTTCCGTGACGACCACGTGTACCGCGCCACGCTGCGCGCCTACCTGTCGCACCTGATCGAGAACCGCAAGAACCTCGAGTGGTACATCGAGGGGGGCCGGACCCGCACCGGCAAGCTGCGCCCACCCCGCCTGGGAATCCTCAGCTACGTGATGGACGCGTTCGGCGATCACCCCGATCGTGATGTCCTGATCATCCCGACCTCGATCATCTACGACCAGCAGCACGAGATCGGCGCGATCTCCGCCGAGGAGATGGGCGGGACCAAGAAGCCCGAGAGCATCAAGTGGGTGTACCAGTTCGCCTCCTCACAGTCCCGCCGGCTGGGCCGGGCCTACCTCCGCTTCGGTGAGCCACTGTCGCTGCGCGATGCGGTGGCCCTCACCGCCGATGAGGAAGGGAACCTGCGGCCCCGCCTGGCCGTTCCGAAGGTCGCGTTCGAGAATGCCGTGCGGATCAATGCGGCAACGCCGATCACGCCCGGAGCGCTGATCACCTTCGCGCTGCTGGACAACGGCGACCGGTCGATCACCGTCCTCGAGGGTCGCCAGATCCTGTTGCCCCTCGTGGAGTACATCCAGCGCCGCCAGCTGCCCATGACCGAGTACCCGGACCTCAGCGAGTTCGGCAGGATGCGCGAGGTGCTCGACGGGCTCGTCACCGAGGGGGTCGTCTCGGTCTACTCGGGAGGCACGGAACCGGTCTACTCGATCAGCGAGGGGAAGGAGCATGAGGCCGCCTTCTACCGCAACACGATCATCCACTTCTTCCTCATCCGGGCCGTGACCGAGCTCGCTGCCCTTCAGGCAGCCGAGGACGACGCGTCGGACATCCCGGAGGCGACGTGGCAGAACGCACGTCGGCTCAAGGAGCTGCTGCGCTACGAGTTCTTCTTCCCGCGGACCCGCGAGTTCGCCGAGCAGGTCAACGCCGAGACGACGTTGATCAACCCGAAGTGGCAGGAGCACACCTTCAGCCCGGCCCAGGTGCGCGAGGAGATGGCCGCCATGCCGATGCTTGTGGCGCACCGGGTGATCGGCCCGTTCCTCGAGGCGTACACGGTGCTCGCCGACGAGCTGGCCCTGCTCGGCGCCCAGCCCGCCGACGAGAAGGAGCTGGTCAAGCGAAGTCTCGGCGTGGCCCAGCAGCGCTGGCTGCAGCGTCGACTTCCCACACCGGAATCCGTGTCGGCCGACTACTTCCGCAACGCTGTCCAACTTGTCGAGAAGCTCGACCTGCTCACATCGAACGAGCCCGGCCTGGCCCAACGGCGCCGGGCGCTGGCCGAGGAGCTGCACCAGACGACGCGCCGGCTGGACACCCTGCGCCAGATCGCCCAGGCCTCTGGGCAGCCGCTGCTGATCGAGCGCACCCCACGTCCCCAGGGAGATTCGAATGGCTGACATCGAGTGGCTGGTGGAGCAGATCGACAATGCCCCGGAGGGCCCGCAGGTGGGGGCGTTCTTCGACTTCGACGGCACGCTGATCGCGGGCTACTCCGCGGCGGCGTTCTTCACCTACCGGCTCAAGAAGCGCCAGATCTCCACCAAGGAGCTGATGCGCACGATCGCCGAGAGCGTGAACGTCGAACGGCGTGGACACGACGTCACCGAGCTGATGAACCTCGGCGCCCGCGGCCAGGCCGGCCGCTCAGCCGACGAGGTCGAGCGCTGGGCCGGCACGGTCTTCGCCAAGGAGATCGCGGAGATGATGTACCCGGACTCCCGCGTGCTCATCGACGCCCACCTGCGCAAGCGCCACACGGTCGTGATCGCGTCCTCGGCGACGCGGCCGCAGATCCAGGCGACCGCCGACGACCTGGGCATCGACCACATCCTGTGCACCGAGCTCGAGGTCGACGACGAGGGCCGCTACACCGGCGAGCTGGCCAGCCCGATCCGCTGGGGCGAGGGCAAGTCCGACGCAGTCCTGGCCTTCGCTGAGGAGCACCAGATCGACCTCGACGAGTCGTTCGGGTACTCCAACGGCAGCGAGGACGTGCCCTTCCTCGAGACCGTGGGTCGGCCCTGCGCGCTGAACCCGGACGATGAGCTGGTCGAGATCTCCGCCGACCGGCAGTGGCCGGTGGCCCGCCTGCAGGAGGCGCGCTCCACCGGCCCGATCGATGTGATCCGAAGCACGGCCGCGATCAGTGTGTTCGCCGGGAGCGTCGGGGCAGCCACGGCGCTGGCCGTCCTCAACCGCAGCCGGAGCCTGGGCGCCAACGTGGCCGCTGCCGTGGGGTGCGACCTCGCCTTCGCCACAGCCGGAGTCCGGTTGCGCGTCGTCGGTGAGGACAACGTGTGGGCAGCCCGCCCGGCCGTGTTCCTCTTCAACCACCAGAGCCAGCTCGATGCGTTCGTGCTGGGCTCCCTGCTGCGCAAGGACTTCACCGGGGTGGCGAAGAAGTCCCTCGAGCGGGACCCCTTCTTCGGCCCCGTCGGCTTCCTGGCCGACGTCGCCTACATCGACCGCACCGACGGGGCGAAGGCCCGCCAGGGGCTCGAGCCCGCGGTGGAGGCCCTGCGCAACGGCAAGTCGATCGCGATCGCTCCCGAGGGCACTCGTTCGCCCACCTCGAGGCTGCAGCCCTTCAAGAAGGGCGCGTTCCACATGGCCATGCAGGCCGGCGTCCCGGTCGTGCCGATCGTGATGCGCAACTGCGGCGAGATCATGGCCGCGCACTCGATGGCCATCCACCCCGGGACCGTTGACGTGGCCGTGCTGGCCCCGGTCCCGACGAGCGACTGGACGGCCGAGACCATCAATGAGCACGTCGCCGAGGTGCGCCAGATGTACCTCGACACACTGGCCGACTGGCCCAGCGAGTAGTCCGGCGCGGTGGCCCCGCTCGGGCTACGGTCGGGGCAGCTTGTGCAGCACCTTGAACGAGTGGGTCATCAGTGCGGTGAACATCTCGTGGCCCATCGAGCCGGGCGGGTGGATCCCGTGCAGCCGCTGGATGACGATGGACTGCGGCTCGGTGAACCGCAGGATCCCGTACTTGCCGTTGCGCCGGCCCATCCCGGAGGCCTTCATCCCACCCTGCAGCAGGTCCGGGCTGCCCCACGTGGCCACGATCCCGTCGTTGATCTCGATGCTTCCGACCTTGATCTGCTCTGCGAGGCGCAATCCCTGCCGGGTGTTGCGGGTCCAGAGGACCGCGTGCAGGCCGTACTCGGAGTCATTGGCCATCTCGACGGCCTGCTCGGGGGTGTCGAACGTGTAGAGCGCGACGACGGGGCCGAAGGTCTCCCCCGCGCACATCTCCATCTCGGGCGTGACGCCCTCGAGCACCGTGGGGGCGTAGAACGTGGGACCCAGGTCAGGTCGGGCCCTGCCTCCCACCAGCACCGTGGCACCCTTGGCGACCGCCTCGTCCACCTGGGCGGTGACCGTGGCCAGCTGCACGGCGTCGATCAGGCACCCCATCTCGAAGCCGAAGCCCATCCCGGCGCCGACGCGGATCCGCTCCACGCGTGCGACGAGCTTGGCGCGGAAGGTGTCGTGGACGTCGCGCTGCACAAGGATCCGCTCGGGCCCCACACAGGTCTGGCCCGCGTTGATGAAGCATGCGCGGATGACCGCCTCGACCGCGCGGTCGAGGTCGGCATCAGCCAGGACGATGAAGGGATTCTTCCCGCCCAGCTCCAGGGCCGTGTAGATCAGCCGCGGACCGGTCTGGCCCGCAACCTTGCGGCCCGCCGCCGTCGATCCGGTGAATGCCACTGCGTCTGCGCGGTCGATCACCGCTGCACCGATGGTTCGACCCGGACCCAGGACGACCTGCCAGAGATCCGCGGGCAGGCCGGCCTCGATGGCCAGATCACGGACCCACAGGGCGGACAGCGAGGCCTGCACGTCGGGGCGGTGCACCACTGCGTTGCCACCGGCAAGTGCCGAGAAACCGTCGGAGGATGCGAACACGGCCGGGTAGTTCCAGGCAGTGACGAGTCCGACGACGCCGCGAGCGTGGCGCACCTCGTAGGCTTTCGTGACGAACGGGACCACACCCTTGCGTGCATGGCGGCCCAGCACCTTGGGTGCCGTCCGCGAGATGTAGCGGGCGTAGACAGCCACGGCAGCAGCCTCGGCGAAGGCGTCGTAGCGGGCCTTGCCAGCCTCGATCTGCAGCAGGTCCATCAACTCGTCCTGGCGCTCGAAGGCGATGTGGTGGATCCGGCCGATGATCTCGGCGCGCTGCTCCACCGGGGTGGCCACCCACTCCCGCTGGGCGGCCCTGGCCCGGGCGAACGCCTCCTCGACGTCGGACTCCGAGGAGATCGGGTAGGTGATGAGCTCCTCCCCGGTGAATGGCGCACGCGTGGTCTCGGTCTGGTCACCGGACGCCACGACACTGGACAGCAGGCGGTCGACGAGCTCGGTGGGGACGTGGTCGCGCAGGCTCACCGAGGCCTGGACCGGATCATCGATGATCGGGCCGTTCGCTGCGGTTCTGCCAGTGGAGTGGGGGATCGAGGTGGTGGCCATGCCCCCCACGCTACGCGCCCCCGGGGCGCGAGGTCCCCCCGCCCACGCATCGTGGGGTGCGTCCCGGGACGCGGCGGATACTCTTGCCCTCCATCACCCCGCAGGGAGGCGCCATGACCCCCGCGCAGGCGCCCGGCCTTCGTATCGCGCACGTCTCGGACATCCATGTCGGGGCCCACGACGACCTCATGCTCGACGGCCTGGCCCTCGACCTGGCCGACGCGGGCGTGGCGGCCACCATCGTCACCGGAGACCTGACGATGCGCGCCCGGACTCACGAGTTCGCGCGCGCCAAGGAGGTCATCGACAGGTTCCCGAATCCCACGATGGTGGTGATCGGCAACCATGATGTGCCCCTGACCAACCCGCTGCGCCGGATGGCCTCCCCGTACGAGAAGTACCAGTCCGGGGTCACCGCGGACCTCGATCCGGTGCTCGATCTCGGGCTCGCCCGGATCCAGGGGCTGGGTTCCATGCCGCGATGGCGCTGGAAGTCGGGGCGGGTCTCGGATCGCCAGGCTGACCAGATCCGCGAGACGTTCGCCGACGCTCCCCCAGGCAGCGCGCGCATAGTCGCGCTGCACCACCCTCCGAGCTCCGATGCGCTGGAGTCCATCGCGGGTGGCGAGGACTTCGAGCGCGCCCTGGTGGAGGCCGAGGTCGACATCGTCCTCGCCGGGCACACCCACATCCCTGCGGTGGCGACCCTCCAGGTCCACTCGGGAACGCGGACCCGCTCGATCATCGAGGTCGTGGCCGGCACCGCGACCAGTCACCGCACCCGCGGCATCGAGCGGTCATGGTCCCTGCTCGAGATCACCACCGACACACTCACGGTCACCGAGCACTTCGAGCAGTCCGGTGGTTGGCGCGCGGCCGTGCCGGTGTCCTTCCCCCTGCCCACCGGCACACACCGGCCAGGTCGAGCCCAGGGCTGAACGCTCAGCTGCGCCCCAGTGCGATGTCCCAGAGCTCCTTGGGTGAGTTCCACGACATGGCACGGGCTGCTGGGGATCGACCCGGGGCCTGCGGTGGGATCAGCATCGTGACGGCCGCGGGAAGGGTCTCGAACACCACGGGCGAGTCCATGGTGAGGGCCTCCCCATCCACGCCCACCGGGACCGGGCGGCCCGAGGTGATCTCGAAGCGCGGTGTGGTCCACTGGTGCCACCCTGCGAAGCGGTCGACATGGCCGGCGGTCTCCAGGGCCAGGAAACGGCGCGCGTCCGCGGCACTGGACAGCGTCAGCGACACGACTCCCAGCACGCCCGCGTCCATGCGTGGTCGGGTGCCCACTGCTCCCAACGAGTCCAGCACGTACGAGTTGTTCGACACGAGCACCACGTCCGCCGTGTCATGGGCGACGCCCTCACTGTCCACGAAGTGCAGGTCGAGCGAGTCCGCGTCGGGGCCCAGCAGGTCGGGCAACGTGTCCAGGGCGGTGCGCAGCTTGGCGTCCCGGTAGGCATCGGAGGCCACGATGTCGGCATAGAGACCCAGGGAGGCGTTGTTGACGAAGACACGTCCGTTCACGGTCGCCAGGTCCACCGTTCGCGGGATGCCACCGGCGAAGGCATCGAGCGCGCCGACCACATCATCCCGGTCGAGGCCGAGGTCCAGGGCCAGATGGTTGCGGGTGCCCGCCGGGATGACAACATGCGGGATCCCGTGCCGCATGGCGACCGTCGCCACGAGGGCCTGGGACCCGTCGCCCCCTGCCATCCCGATGACGTCCGCGCCGCGTGCGATCGCATCCTCGGCCAGCTCGATGAGGTCATCGCCCTTGGCCAGGACGACGGGTTCGATACCGCGATCTCGACACTCCTGGACGAGGTTGAAGCGGTCGACCTTCCCGCCGCCGGACCAGCGATTCATGATCAGCACGGGGTGCTCGGCCGGCGGGTGCGGGGCGGCCAGGTCCGCGGCTGTCAGCGACGTGGGCAGCCGCTTGGTGGCGTGCTGCGCTGCCACGATCGACACCGCGATCAGTACGGCGGCGGTCGCCAGGGTCCACAGGCTGCTCCCCGCCCCCACGAACCCCAGGACCACCAGCACGACCCCCAGCACCGCGACGAGGAGCGCCACGGCCCGACGCGTCCCACGGTGGGTCACGACGTACCAGCCGCCCGTGACCGTCACGGCCGCGCCGAGCAGGGCGACGAGCAGGCTGCCGAAGCTGCTGGCGGTGAAGACCAGTACAGCGAGCAGGGCAAGGGCCCCCGCCCCCAGCGCTACCGTCGCAGACAACCTGTGCTGCGCCGTGCTGCCCGCGGCGGTCGACGCCATGAGTACCCCCTCGAGTGGCTGTTGGCAGCGAGCATAATTCGGACCTGCTCCGGGTTCACAGGCACCCGGCGGCCACAACAGCGGGCCGACCCGAATCGCCGCCCAATCCTGCGGGGACGAGTGCCATCCGTGTGCGCCGCTCGAGGAGATCGGCCACCTCCAGGGCACCCTCCGCCTCGACACCGAACGCCAGCTCGACCCCCAGTTCCGGTCGCCCCTCGACGACGGGCTCACGAAGCCACGGGCGGGACTCCCCCAGCGCCCAGACGACGCCGGCCTCGTTGCCATACCGACGGACCAGACGCTCCGGGATCCCGGGATGTGACCCGGCGTCGTCACCGGGTCCGGCGCCCACCACGGCGATCCGCGCCGTGCGACACGGGACCTCGGTGATGAGGTCCACGACGTCCTGGGCCATCCGCCGATAGGTGGTGAGCTTGCCACCGGTCACGGTCAGCCGGCCGTCGCCATGGTCACGCACCACGTGCCGGCGCGAGATGTCGGCTCCTGTGTCGTGCGCCGAGCCCGCGTCAGGGCTGGCCAGGGGCCGGATCCCCGCGAACGAACCGATCACGTCGGCGCGTTGCAGGTCGCTGTCCAGCCACGGTGAGATGGTCGCCAGGATCCAGTCGATCTCCTCCTGGGTGGCTGACGTCTCTCGAGGGACAGGGCCACTGATCGGCACGTCAGTGAGGCCGATGAACGTCAGCCCGTCGGGTTGCGGGAGCGCGAACACGTAGCGACCCATGGTGCCCGGCACCGGGACCATCAGCGCGGCGCTCGGGTTGCCCAGCCGCTCGGAGCGGACCACGACGTGGCTGCCCCGCGACGGGGCCAGGCGCACCGAGTCGTCGAGGTCCTGCGCCCACGCCCCCGTGGCATTGACGATGTACCGGGCCCGCACCGTGTACGCGCAACCGTCCAGATCATCACGCACCTCCGCCTGGCCGGGGCCGATCGACAGGACCTCGGTCCGGGTCAGGATGGCGGCGCCGTAGGCCGCGGCCGTACGGGCCACCGACACGACGAGGCGCGCATCGTCCTCGAGCTGGCAGTCCCACACGACCATCGCGCCCTGGACCTTCGCGAG
This sequence comes from uncultured Actinomycetes bacterium, assembly GCA_963697345.1. Taxonomy (GTDB): domain Bacteria; phylum Actinomycetota; class Actinomycetes; order S36-B12; family CAIYMF01; genus Prado023. Next base: position 26,709 of record CAVONS010000004.1, read on the forward strand.
GGCCAACCCCGGGACGAGCTCCGCGGCCTGGTGCGGGTCCAGGGTCCGGACGCGGGGCAGCATCCCGCGCGGCGTGCGGGCCGCGGCACGCAGCACGTCGGCCGCTGTGAGGCCACCTCGGATCAGGCGGGGGTCGGGCTCCCCGGGCGAGTCGGAGTGGGGAACCACCTGCGGGAGCGGGCGGATGAGGTGCGGCGCCACGACGCCCGCGAGGATCGACCGCTCGCGGGCGCTCTCCCAGGCAACACCCACCCGGCCCGACGCCAGATAGCGAAGACCACCATGCACGAGCTTGCTGGACCAGCCCGACGTGCCCGAGGCGAGGTCGCCGCGCTCGACCAGAGCCACGCTCAGTCCGCGGGATGCCGCGTCGAGGGCCACCCCGACACCGGTGATCCCGCCACCCACGACCAGCACGTCGAGGGCGCGTCCCCGCATCAGGGCACCCCGCCAGCGGTTGCGCCGGTCACGGGTGAGCAGCGTCCCGGGGTCACCGGGGGCCAGGTGCTCGATCCGCGCCTCCGAGGCACTCGACCGCAACGGCAGCGCCGTGGGACGGCTCATGATCGACCTGCCGGAGAGGAGGGCATCTCCGGGCGCAGGTAGCCATGCAGGGCCCGCTCCACCTCCGGCCAGCGCCGGCCCCGGGGATCGACGCTGTCGTAGGCACGCGCGGAGAACACGTGGATCGCCGCCATGCTCAGCACCTGCAGCGACATCGCGTCCACGTCGCCCGGGGCGACAGAACCGTCGTCGTGACCGGCTGTGATCAGCACCCGCAGCCGTTCCAGGGCGATCCGGTGCGAGCTGCCCAGCCGGTCGACGACCAGTGGCATGAGCATCTCCGGGTCGAGCTCGAGGATGCGACGCATCAGGGGGTGCTCGGCCGTGGCCCTCGTGACGTGGAGGACCTCGCGGACGATCCGGGCGCGGGCCGTGGTCTCGCGGCGCGCCCGCTCGGAGGCCTCGGCGATGACGGCACTGAACTCCACGACCAGCAGCGCACTGACCAGGCGGTCCAGCCCGTCATAGCGCCGGTACACGGTCATCCGGCTGACCCCGGCCCGCCGGGCGACCTCAGCGAGCGTCAACCGCCCGAGCCCGATCTCCAGGATGGCCTCATGCGCGGCGCTCAGGACGGGATCCACGGCGGCTGAGGCCTGTCCCGAACGTTCGGAGAGATGTGACACTGAGCGCATAGATGTCACTGTACCTACGATGTGGCTGGAACACCTAGGCCATTGGTGTGACAATGCGAATCCATCTGTAACATGCCTTTCATGATGGGACCACTTGCTGACCGCTACGCCCGGTGGGGTCGCCCCGAACCGGGCAGCGGCTTGGACCCTCGCGCAGTGGAGTACCTGACCGACACGCTGGGGCCGTCGTCCGCGACCCCGGCGATCCCCCTGCCCGAGGTGCAGCCGGGGGCATCCCGCGTGGACACAGTGGCGTTGGCCGCCCTGGAGAGGGTCGTCGGTGCGTCCCACGTGCACAGCGACAGGGAGACCCGGCTGTCCCATGCTGGTGGCCTGTCGTACCTGGACCTGCTCACCCGACGCGCCCAGGCCCATCCGGCCACCCCGGATGTGGTGGTCTCACCCGGCTCCCACGCCGACGTCGTCCAACTCCTGGCTGCCGCAGCCGACTGTGGGCTGGCCGTGGTGCCGTTCGGGGGCGGCACGAGCGTCGTGGGCGGCGTCCAGCCCGAGCCCGGCAACCGCGCCGCCGTCGTGGCAGTGAGCTTCGAGCGGATGGCTGATCTGGTCGATGTCGACGTCATCTCCGGCACGGCACGCGTTCAACCGGGCATGACGGGTCCTGTTCTCGAACGGCTGCTCGCCACCCGTGGGCTGACGTGGGGGCACGTCCCGCAATCCTGGGAGCGGGCCACCATCGGCGGCTACGCAGCGACCCGCTCAGCTGGGCAGGCCTCGACGGGGTACGGCCGCAGCGACGCGACGGTCGAGGCCCTGGTCGTAGCCACGCCCAGCGGGACCCTCAACCTCGGCCGAGCGCCCTCCTCAGCCGCCGGGCCGGACCTTCGCGCCCTGTTCCTGGGCAGCGAGGGGGCCCTGGGCATCATCACCGAGGTGACACTGCGCGTGCGCCGCCTGCCCACGACCCGATGGTTCGAGGCCGTCATGCTGCCTGACCTCGACGCCGGGATCGCCGCCTTCCGCGAGATGGCGCAGACGCGGGCCTGCCCGGACGTGATGCGGCTCTCAGACCTGGCGGAGACCCGAGCCACGATGCAGCTGAGTGGGCCGACCGGCCGGACCGCTGACGCCGTGAACGCCTACCTGCGCGCACGCCGAGTGACCGATGGCGCCATGGTGATCCTCGGGTGGGAGGGGAGCTCCACCAAGCAGGTGCGGGCCAGGCGGTCCCTCGCGTTCGACATCCTGCGGCGCCACGGGGGGGCCTCGCTGGGGCGCGGCGCCGGGAACTCCTGGCTCAAGCATCGCTTCGAAGGGCCCTATCTGCGCGACACCCTGCTCGACCAGGGCTATCTGGTGGAGACGCTGGAGACCGCCACGAGCTGGACCGATCTGGCGGACCTGCGCACATCGGTGGTGGCCGCGCTGACCGAGTCACTGGGGCGCAGCTACGTGATGGCCCACGTGTCCCATGTGTATGAGACCGGTGCAAGCCTCTACATCACCGCACTGGCCTCGGCGGACCCGGAGCAGGCACAACGGTGGCGAGCAGCCAAGCACGCTGCGACGGATGTCATCGTGGCCCGCGGCGCGACTCTCACCCATCACCACGGGGTGGGCGCCGACCATGCGCCCTGGCTCGAGGACGAGATCGGGGCCCTCGGCGTGGACCTGCTGCGCACCATCAAGTCACGTCTGGATCCCCAAGGGATCCTGAACCCGGGGGTGCTGGTGCCGGCACCGGAGTAGCGTGGGGGCGAAGGGATGGGGCGATGGCTGATCTGAGCTGGCGACCGCTCGTGGACGACGATCACGAAGCCGTCCTGGCCACCCTGGCCGCCTGGTCCGGCGGCCAGGACATGCACGCGCTGCTGCCCCGGCTCTTCTTCTCGCACTTCTCCGACACCTCACTGGTGGTCGAGGACGCCGAACGTTCCCTGATCGGCTTCGTGATCGCGTTCGTCTCGCAGACGAGGGCCGATACCGGCTACATCCACCTCGTCTGGGTTCGGCCGGATGCGCGCCACCACGGCGTTGCCCGGGGACTGTACCTGCGCATCTTCGACCTCCTGCGCCAGCGTGGCTGCCAACGAGTGGAGGCCGTGACGATCCCGGAGAACACCGGATCGCTGGCCTTCCACGATCGGATGGGCTTCACCGCGATGGGTCACGGCGGGCGGCCCCATGAGGCCCCGGTGTTCAGCCATCACGCCGGCCCCGGCCAGCACAGGGTGAAACTCGAGCGAACTCTGTGGGACGCGCGGGACGGGCTCAGCCGATCGGCTGGTAGAGCTCAGTGATCAGCTCGTTGGCCGACGTCGTGTCGGGGTCACTGACGTAGACCTCGAAGCAGGATCGTGAACCGTCGGGTGCGAGCTCACGCGACCCCACACCGGCCATGAACTGGGCCCACGCGGTGGCCAGCTCGTCGTAGGGACCAACATGGACCGCCACCGCGTACTGCCCACCGGGAAGGGCCAGCTCGTGCACCTCGCCGGACTCCTCGAAGCTGGCCTCCGGCGACACCGGGATGGCGACGTAGCTGTGCAGCTCCTCTGGTGGGGTGTTCTCAGGGTCGTCCGCGTAGAGGACCCTCGGGGGCCCGATCAGGACCCCGGAATGCGCCGCCGCCCACGTCCCGACGATGGCGAACGTGCGCCCCAACTCCTGGAACGGCCCGATGTGCTCTGCGGCTGCGGCGCGACCTGCAGGGATCTCGCGAACCTCGATGTCCATGCCCCTCACTGTGCCACCGACGGGGTGCCAGCGGAAGGCCACCGCCCCGACCCGGCAACTGGCGGTCACCGGCGCCCTGTGCGCGCCGACCTGGCACAGGCCACGAAGTCGTCGAGCGGGACCGAGCCGATCACGTCCGTGAGCAGGTCCGTGTGCAGCTGGTCCACACTGGTGAACCGCAGGCAGCTTCGCCCCATGTTGAGCTTGCCGCCACGCGCGAGCCATCGCTCCCGGAACTGCCGCTCCTCCTCGGAGTCCGCATAGACCCCCATGAGGTAGAGCGAGTAGTAGTTCTTCTGCGCAGCCAGGGACACGTAGGCCAACGGCTGGCCGTTGTAGGTGTCGGGGTAGATCGAGGCCGGCACGAACCACGAGATCATGCCGTAGAGCATCCCCTCCTGATAGCCGGGCGGGAGAGCCTCGTTGACCAACTCCCTGAGTTCAGCCACGACCTCCGCACGATCGGGTGTCAGTTCGGCGAGGTAGTCCTCGACCGTGGTCGCGCTGCTGGTGGCCATGGACAGACGCTACCGGGACCAGCCCTCAGGAGAGGTCCTGCCACTCGAGGAGCTCGGCGGCCGAGTCTCGGATCCCGCGCGCCAGCACATCGACGTCGCCAGCCTGGTCGGCGTCTCCGGTGACACCGACGTTGAGCATGCCGTCGTAGCTGAAGATTCCGATCGTGATGCACGTGTGTCCAGCGATCGGGATCACCGGATACATGGCCGTGACTCGACGGCCACACAGGTACACCGGGAACTGGGGCCCGGGCACATTCGTCGTCACGGTGTCCAGGAACCAGGCCGGCACCTGGCGGCCGGCCACGGCCACGGACATGTCCTGCACGCCCGCGGGCACGACTCGGTCCACGACTCCCAGGAGCAGCGTGCCCAGGGCCGGGGTCCCGAACTCCCTGCTGTGGCCCAGGGCGTCCTGGACGCCACGCAATCGCCGCACGGGGTCAGCGACGCCGACCGGCAGCCGCACGAGCATCCCGCTGAGCTCGTTGTGGGCGTCGCTGTTGCCCACGGGCCGCATCGACACGGGGACCAGGGAGCGAACGGACCGCCCTGAGACAGGCTCGCCCCGCTCGAGCAGCAGTTCGCGGAAGCCACCGGCGACGCAGGCCAGGACGACGTCGTTGACGGTGGCACCGTGGGCCCGCCCGACATCCTTGACGCCCGCCAGCGGTACGTCCACCGACACCCAGGTCCGGCCCTGGCCGACCTCGCCGGTGAGCGAACCGGGCGGGTGCGGCACCAGGGCCCCGAGTGCCGGTACTGCGTGTTCGGCCGCCCCACGCAACGCACCCAGGACTTCACCGATTCCGTGCCGATGGCTGCCCTCGGCGCGCGACTCGGGGATGGGCTGCGCAGCCGCTCCGGCAGCGCCCGAGGGCCTGGCTGCCGGGGTGGCCGACGCAGCCGCCTCGGCCGCCTCGGCCAGGGTCATGCCCCCCTCAGGTGCGAGGTCGAATCCATGGCCGAGCAGCAACTCGGTGCCGACGCCATCGGCGACCGTGTGGTGCACGCGCCAGACGAGGGCCCACCCCTGCGCCAGGCCATCCACGATCCAGGCGTCCCACAGCGGCTGCTCCGCGGGCAGGGGTTGCTCCATGATGCAGCCGACCGCCGCGTCCAATCCGCCGCGTGACGCATGGCGTCGCGCAGGCACGCGGTGGACGTGGGCACGCAGGTCGAACCTGTCCGACGAGACCCACTCGGGTCGACGCACCCCGAGGCCGTCTCCGGACAGCTCCTGCGTGAGGCGTGGCATCCGGTCCAGTCGCTCGGCGATCAGGGCCCGCACCGCGTCCGCACTGGGCGTTGGCCCCTGGGCCACGGCCACCGTGCCGATGGCGATCGGGGGTCCATCGCCCTGCATCTCCAGCCAGACCACGTCCAGGGCGTGGAGCCGGTCTGGTCCGTCAGCCATGGCGCCAGAGTCTCGCGTCGGCAGGCCCACGGCCAGAGTCGGAAGGCCCAACAGGCGACGGGCAGGCCTCGGGCAGATGCGCCGTCAGGACCTGTCCGGTTGGCACTGCGGGCACCAGTACGTCGGCCGATCCATGGGCGCGACGCCCACTCGACCCGACCGGATCGGGGTCCCACACGTCCTGCACGGCTGACCGGTCCGCTCGAACACGCGCAGCTCGCCCCTGGGTGCTCCGTGGGCCGCGAGGACGGCCCTGCGCATCCGGCGCCGGATGGCGACAAGCGCGGGGCCGAGGTCGGCCACCTGCGACGTGCGCACGAACGGGTCAGCGCCGGCACCGGATGCCAGCTCGGCGGCCCAGATCGTGCCCAGCCCACAGACGAGACGTTGATCGAGCAAGGCCTCGACCAGCGGACGGTCCGCCGCGACGAGCCGGTCGACCACACCCTCGACCTCGAACTGCTCGGCCAGGATGTCCGGGCCGAGGTGCCCCACCCAGATCTGCTCATCGCTGGTGTTGCGCACCGCGACCATGTGCACGCGCACACCGACGGCCTGGGCCCGGGATGTGGCCAGCCACACGCGGATCTGGTGCGCGGGGGCGCCGGGCCGCCCAGGCGGCCCGACTCGCCAGGAACCGTCCATCCGAAGGTGATGGTGCAGCGTCCACGCCCGCCGGTCATCAGCCAGCCGCGTGAGCATGTGCTTGCCGACGACATGGGTACCCAGGACCTCCATGCCGCGCAGGTCGACGGTGGCGCACTCCGGCACACGCAGCTCGGCGCGGGTCAATGTCCCACCAGCAAGCGCGGCGTCCAGGCGCCGGGCCGTGCGTCGCACTGCGTCACCTTCGGGCACGGACCCATCGTTGCCCAGCGGTGGCGCAGGCGCGACAGCGAGCCGAGACTGGGGAGCATGCGCCTTCGCCCGCACCCACGCCGCGACCCCATCGGCCCGGGCCAGGAGTCGGTCTGGGACTACCCGCGGCCCCCGGCCCTCCAGCGAAGCGACGAACACGTCACCGTGACCCACGGGGGACTTGTCATCGTCGACTCCCACAGCACGTGGCGCGTCCTGGAGACCGCCCACGCCCCCGCCTACTACATCCCGGCCGAGGATGTCCGGATCGACCTGCTGGTCCGGTCACGGACCGCGACGGTCTGCGAGTACAAGGGCCGGGCCGACTACGCGAGCCTGGCCGTTCCGGGTCGAGCAACAGTGGCCGACGCCTGCTGGTGGTATCCCGAGCCGACGCGCGACTACGCCGCCATCAGCGGTGCGATCTCCTTCTACCCGCAACGGGTCGACCAGTGCACAGTCGACGGCGAGGTCGTCCTCCCCCTGGAGAGCCCCTTCTACGGCGACTGGCCGACGAGCAGGATCGTTGGCCCGTGGAAGGGCGCACCCGGGACCGAGTGGTGGTGAGACCACCTGCTCACACCAGGTTCGCCGTCATCCACGCCGCCCCGAACTCCACGATGTCGGCAGCATCGATCAGCTCCGCTGGGGCACCCCCGACCATCCCGGTGGCAGCGCGGCCAGTAGCCAGGTACTGCCTCAGGATGACCGCGAAGTAGTCCTCGGACGGTTGGCGCTCCGCCGGCACGATCCCGTCCTCGTCGTCGAGGCACTCGACGACCACGATCCTGGGCCCGGTGGGGCCGGTCACCCTGCGGAACCTGCGCACGCGCAACGTGTCCGGAACATCGGCCAGGTACTCCGCGTGGTGCAGCGCCGTGACCGTGTCGGGATCCGCTCCGAGCCTCAGGACCCGCCCACCGGCCGATACGAACCGGTCAAGCGCCGAGCCGGGTCCGTAGTAGTCATCCCACGGCAGGTCGCGCAGGAGCTCCTCGGCCAACCTTCCCCTCGCCGCGAAGCGACCCTCAGGGTGATCGTTGACCACCGTTGCAGGCATCGTGCGCAGGACCTCGGCCAGGACTCCCACGTCCGGCAGGGCGGGTGTGCGCAGGTGGTCGAACGGCTCAGCATCAGCCAGCAGCTCGGGCCGTTGCGACTCGGGCCGACTGTTGACCCAGTCGTGGTCATCCACGGCGCCCAGCACCATGAGCACGGTTCCATCTGGCCCCAGTGCCTCCTCCAGGGCCTGCACGACGCCTTCGGCCCCGCCCACGACCGGGCCGATCCTGCGCAGGGCGGCGTGCACCATCAGCAGATCGCCTGGTCGCACGCCCAGCGCCCGGAGCTCGGCTGCCAGGCGGTCGGTGCTCAGCACGCACCCATTCTGGCCCCATCTGACCGACGCCCGCCTGCGGGCCGCCCATGCTGCCATGGCCGCCTGTCTTCTGGGAGGCTCGTATTCCATGAGCACAGATGCAGCGATCCACGTGTCGGGCCTGGCCAAGACCTATGGCGACCTGCACGCAGTCGACGGGATCGACCTGACCGTGGAACGAGGGCAGTGCGTCGCCCTGCTCGGGCCCAACGGGGCGGGCAAGACAACCACCACGGAGATCCTCGAGGGCTACCGCCAGCGTGATGCCGGGGACGTGCACGTCCTGGGTGTCGACCCCGCCCGGGCGGACCGGCACTGGCGGACCAGGATCGGCATCGTCCTCCAGCAGGTCAGCGACCTCAGCGACCTCACGGTGCGCGAGTCCCTGACCCACTTCGCCGGCTACTACCCCGATCCACGCCCGGTCGATGAGGTGTTGGACCAGGTGGGCCTGACGGCCAAGGCGGACTCCCGGGGGCGGACGCTGTCCGGTGGCCAACGGCGCCGACTCGACGTGGGGCTGGGGATCATCGGCCGGCCCGAGCTGCTCTTCCTCGACGAACCAACAACGGGTTTCGACCCCGAGGCCCGCCGTGAGTTCTGGGCCCTGATCGCGGCTCTGCGCACCGAGGGCGCCACCATCCTGCTCACGACCCACTACCTGGAGGAGGCCGAGGCCCTGGCGGACATGGTGGGCGTGATCAACCGCGGCCGGATGGTCGCCTTCGACCCGCCGCACGAGCTCGGCGGGCGGCACAAGGGACAGGCCCGCGTCACGTGGACCGACGGCGACGAGCCGCGATCTCAGGAGACCGATTCCCCCACGTCGTTGATCGCCGAGCTGTCCACCCGCTTCGGTGGTGAGGTGCCGAACCTGTCCGTGACCCGACCCACGCTCGAGGACATGTACCTCGACCTGGTCGACCACGCTGGGACCGGGGGCCGGTCATGAGCGCACCGGGAGTACGTCCACCAGGCACCTTCTCGATCGGCTGGTCGCGTATCGGCATCGAGCTCAAGCAGCTCTTCCGCGATCGCGAGGCCGCGGTCTTCACCCTCGCGCTGCCGATGATCCTGATGATCGTGTTCGGCTCCGTCTTCGGCAACCAGGAGCTCGCCGACGGTTCCGACATCACGTTCGCGCAGTACTTCGTCGCGGGCATGATCGCCTCGGGCATCGTCTACACGAGCTTCCAGAACCTGGCTATCGGAATCCCCCAGGAACGCGACGAGGGCACCCTCAAGCGCCTCGAGGGAACCCCGATGCCCAAGGGTGCCTACTTCATCGGCAAGGTCGGGCAGGTCTGCGTCATCTACGTGGTCCAGCTGTTCCTGCTCATGGCGATCGGCATCGCGCTGTTCGGCGTCGAGGTGCCCAGCACCCCGGAGAAGTGGGCCGCCCTCGTGTGGCTCAGTGTCCTGGGCCTGACCACGTGGACCCTGCTGGGCCTGGCGTTCTCCTCGGTCCCCAAGTCCGGGAAGGGGGCCTCGGCCATCGTCACGCCGGTGATCCTGGTCCTGCAGTTCAGCTCGGGTGTCTTCTTCCTCTACAGCCAGCTGCCCAGCTGGATGCAGCAGTTCGCAGCGCTGTTCCCGCTCAAGTGGCTCACTCAGGGGATGCGCTACGTGTTCCTGCCCGAGGGAGCCGCAGCGGGCGAGGTCACCGGCTCCTTCGAGATGGCACGGGTGGCGATGGTGCTGCTGGTCTGGACGGTCCTGAGCGCGATGCTCGCCTGGGGCTTCTTCCGGTGGCGGCGACGCGGGGACGGCTAGAACGTGCCGACCTCCAGCACGCGCACCACCGCCGCGCCCTCGGCATCGCTGGCTGCGAGGTCCACCTCAGCGCGGATCCCCCAGTCGTGGTCACCGGCCGGATCATCGAGCACCTGTCGGACAACCCAGCGGTCGGGCTTCTGCTCGATCTGCAGCAGCAGCGGTCCACGAGCCCCCGGACCCGTGCCCACCTCATCGTGCTCAGCGAAGTAGGGCTCCATGGCCGCCGCCCACCGCTCGGCGTCGAACCCGGCCTCAGCGTCGAGCTCGCCGAGATCGTCCCAGCGGCGCAGGGCGGCCAGCTCCACCCGCCGGAACAGCGCGTTGCGCACCAGCACGCGGAAGGCACGCACATTGGCCGTCACCGGCGGCGGCCCGGCGTCCACACTTCCGCGGTCCAGCGCGGGAGTGTCCGGACCCGGGTGCAGCAGCTGCTCCCACTCATCGAGCAGGCTCGAGTCGACCTGGCGGACCAGCTCGCCCAGCCACTCAGTGAGGTCGGCCAGCTCCTCGGTACGGGCCTCCTCGGGAACAGTGCGTCGAAGGGCCTTGTAGGCGTCGGCCAGGTAGCGCAGCACCAGGCCCTCTGAGGAGGCCAGCCGGTGGTAGCCCACGTACTCCACGAACGTCATCGCCAGCTCGTGCAGCTCGCGGGCCACCGACTTGGGTCGCAGCGGGTACTCGGTCACCCAGGGATGGCCCTCGGCATAGATGTCGTACGCCGACTCCAGCATGACCTCCAGCGGCTTGGGCCAGGTCACGTCCTCGAGCAGCTCCATGCGCTCCTCGTACTCGATACCCTCGGCCTTCATCGCCGCGACCTCCTCGCCGCGGGCACGGAAGCGCTGGGCGAAGAGGACCTGGCGGGGGTCCTCCAACGTGGACTCGAGGACTGAGAGCACGTCCGCCGCGTAGGTCTCGGACTCCCTGTCGAGCAGATCGATCGCGGCGAGGGCGAAGGTGGACAATCTCTGGTTGAGGGCGAAGTCCACCTGCAGCTCGTCGACGATCCGCAGGGTCCGGCCATCCGGGCCAGGGGGATCCAGGACCTCCAGGACCCCTGCGGTGACCAGCGACTCCTGGATGGCGTTGGCCCGCTCCACCAGCGCCTGCTTGGCAGCCGGCTCCTCATCGTTGTCGGTCAGCAGGTGGTCCAGCGCGGCCCGGGCATCACCGGGTCGATGGGCGATGTTCAGCAGCATCGAGTGCGTGATGTCGAAGCGTGAGCGCAACGACTCGGGCTCGGCAGCCACCAGCTTGTCGAACGTCGACCGGCTCCACGTCGGGCCCTCAGGTGGCTTCTTCCGCACGATCTTCCGGCGCTTCTTGGGATCGTCACCCGCCTTGACCACCAGCCGATGGTTCTCGATCTCGTGGTCGGGGGCCTGGACCACCACCAGGCCGGAGACATCGAAGCCCGGGCGCCCCGCGCGGCCTGCGATCTGGTGGAACTCCCGGGCTCGCAGGACCCGTAGCCGGCGCCCGTCGTACTTCACCAGGGAGGTGATCAGCACCGTCCGGATCGGGACGTTGATGCCCACTCCCAGGGTGTCGGTGCCGCACACCACCTTCAGCAGCCCGGCACGGGTGAGCTGCTCGACGAGTCGCCGGTACCGGGGCAGCATGCCGGCGTGGTGCACGCCGATCCCATGTCGGACCAGGCGGGTCAACGTGCGCCCGAAGCCTGCGGTGAACCGGAAGTCGCCGATCGCCGCTGCGATCTCGTCCTTCTGCTCACGGGTGCACATGTTGATGCTCATCAGTGCCTGGGCACGTTCCAGGGCTGCGGCCTGGGTGGGATGCACGATGTAGATCGGAGCACGCTCCGCCTCGAGGAGGGCCTCGATGGTCTCGTGGATCGGGGTCATTGCGTAGTCGAAGTCCAGGGGGACCGGGCGCTGGCCACCGGCCACGATGGCAGCCGGCCGCCCGGTCCGGCGGATGAGGTCATCACGGATCCGCCGGATGTCACCGAGGGTCGCGGACATCAGCAGGAACTGCGCATCGGTCAGCTCGATGAGGGGCACCTGCCAGGCCCACCCGCGGTCCCGGTCGCCGTAGTAGTGGAACTCGTCCATGCAGATGACGTCGACCCCGGCGTCGATACCCTCGCGAAGTGCGGAGTTGGCCAGGATCTCAGCGGTCGCACAGATCACGGGTGCGTCGGGGTTGACCGAGGCATCGCCGGTGATCATCCCGACCCGCTGCGGACCCAGGACGTCGCACAGGTCGAAGAACTTCTCCGACACCAGGGCCTTGATGGGCGCCGTGTAGTAGGTGCGCCGACCCTGCGCGAGGGCGAAGAACATCGCCCCCACCGCCACCAGGCTCTTGCCCGACCCGGTGGGCGTGGACAGGATCACGTGTGATCCCGAAGCGAGCTCGAGCAGGGCATCCTCCTGCGCCGGGTAGAGCGTCAGGCCGGTCGCCGAGGCCCAGGTGGCGAAGTCGGCCAGCAGGTCCTCCGGGCTGGGCATCCCCGTGCCCCCGGCGGTGTAGGAGGTGAGCAGATCACCGAGCGTCTCGACAGCTCCCGCAGGATCCTGCTGCCGGTCATCGGTGCTGGTCACGTCCCCGACCCTCCCACGCCCTGACCCCGGGGCCCACATCGGCGGCCATCGCCTCAGCCCCGGGCAGAACGGGCTGCGGCACCCTGAAGTGCCTGGACCATGGTCTGGACCGTTGACTCGTCGCTGAGAGAGGGGCGGGTCGCCAGCCAGATGTGACGCGGTTCCGGGGGTGGTTCAAGGCGGCGCACTGCCACGCCGCTGCGGACCGCGAGCAGGGCCAGCAGGGGCACGAGGGACACACCCATTCCGGCAGCGACATAACCCTGGGTCACAGAGAACTCATCACTCTCGGCGATGAAGCGAGGGCTGAAGCCAGCCCTGCGACAGAAGTCGTTGGTGGTCGTTCGGACGTAGTCATCAGGGCCGGTGGTCAGGATCCAATCCGCGTCGGACAGGTCCTCCGCCCTCACCACCCGCCGCCTGGTCAAGGGGTGCCCGAGGGGCAGCAGGATCCGGTACTCGTCGTCGTGAAGGTGCCAACGGTGCAGGTCATCCTCGGGTTCCTCGCCGGGCCCGAAGGGTTCGACGACCACGACGAGCTCCACCTCGCCGGCGCGCAGGCGGCGTAGGGCGCCGGCGTTCTCATCCACGGTGGGGCGCACGTGCACGCCGGGAAGCACCTGGCGCACCGTGGCGATCGCCTCGGGGAGCAAGGACTCCCCGGCCGAGGGGAAGGTCACGATCCGGATTCGCCCGACCCGTCCGTCACGGAGGTCGGCGAGCGCAGTCTCGGCCTCATCGATCTCGTGCAGGATCCGACCTGCATGCTCGGCCAGCAGGGCCCCTGCGGCAGTGGGCCGCACCCCACGGCCAGCCTTCTCGAACAATGGTGATCCAGCCTGGGCCTCCAGCTGTGACAGCTGCTGGCTCACCGCGGAGACCGTGTACCCGAGGGCGGCCGCGGCCTGCGTCAGTGAACCCTCCTGGACCACGGTGCGGTGCACGGCCAGGAGACGGGAGTTGAGCACCTGATCATCATAAAGCATTTCTGAACAGTTGATAAGCAACTGTCGCTGGACTGCACACGATTGGCCGCGTATCGTGGGACACGTCCGACATAACGACCCGCTCCCACGAAGGTGATACCCGTGTTCGCTGTCCTGTTCCTCCTCCTGCTGGTGGTCTCCGCCCTGGCGCCCTACCTGGGCACCAACACCAGTGAGCCGCGCCGTGAGCAGGCGCACCCGGAGAGGCCCTGGTACCCCGCACTGCCCTTCACCTGATCCGACCATCACGCCCCGCTCACAGCGGCTGCGCCTCGCGGCAGGAGTCGCGAGGCTCCTGCTGGCTATGGTGGAGACGTGCTCCAGGTCCGTGGCATCAGCCACGCCTTCGCAGAGCGCCGGGTCCTCGACTCGGTGAGCTTCAGCGTTCAGCCCGGTGTGCTCACTGGGCTCCTGGGACCCAACGGCGCGGGCAAGACCACCCTGATGAGGGTCATGTTCGGCGTGATCGAGCCTGGCAGCGGCCAGACCCTGTGGCAGGGGCACGAGGTCACCTCCACGGACCGTCGCCGGTGGGGGTACATGCCCCAGGAGCGCGGCCTGTACCCGGCGATGCCGGCTGGTGACCAGTTGGTCTATCTGGCCAGGCTGCACGGGGTCGCTCGCTCGGAGGCGACACAGTCAGCTCACGAGCTCCTCGAGGAGCTGGGCCTTGCCGACCGCTGGTCCGAGCGCCCGGACAAGCTCTCAGGAGGCATGCAGCAGCGCCTGCAGCTGGCCGCCGCCCTGGTGCACCAACCCGAGGTGATCGTCCTCGATGAGCCGTTCGCGGGTCTGGACCCTGTGGCCGTCGATGAGTTGTCCAGGACCCTGGCCGAGCGGGTACGGGCCGGCATGACGGTGCTGTTCTCCAGCCACCAGCTCGACCTGGTGCAGGACCTGTGCGAGTCGATCGTGATGCTGAACGAGGGACGCACGGTGCTGCAGGGACGGGTTGCCGAGCTGCGCGCCTCGTCGGGGCGTCGGCAGCTGCGCCTCACCGTCGCCGGGACGGACCGGCGCTGGCTCGAGGCCCACCCCCGGGTCACGGTGGTCGAGGATCGCGCCGACGACCTGCGCCTGGACCTCCCGGAGGGCGTCGATCCGCTGGCCGTCCTGGACGACGCCCGGCGCGCTGGTCAGGTGTCGGACTTCGGACTGGACCTGCCCACCCTGTCCGAGCTGTTCCTCGGCGCAGTCGGCCAGCTGGCGGAGGTGTGAGCTGATGACCCGTTCGGGCTGGTGGGAGGGCGTCCAGCTGGTAGCCGGGCGCAGCCTGTCCGACGGGTTGCGCTCACGCACCATGCGCATCGTCACGTTGGTCATGCTCGCGATCGGGCTCGCCGTCGTGTACGTGCCCCGGCTGCTGACCGACGATCAGCCCACCTACACCCTGGCCACCGTCGGGACGACCCCCGCACCGATCACGGCGCACCTCGACGCGGCCGGCGAGGCCGCGGGCTTCGGAGTGCACTACCTGGCGGTGGCCGACCAGCAGGCCGCAGACGCCGCGGTACGCGCCGGCGAGGCGACCGTGGCCCTGGCCGGCGACACGATGTACGTGCGCACCGACGCCCCCGGCGCCTTCCCCGTTCTCGTCACGCAGGCCGTCCTCGCCCAGGAGTCCGCCGGCATGATGCTCGAGGCGGGCTTGACCCCTGAGCAGATCGGCGCCCTTGCCGCCATCACACCGCCGGAGCAGGTCCGGGTGGGTCCCGTGCAGGACGAGGGGCGCGCAGCCGTCGGCTTCGTCGTGGGGATCGTGCTCTACATCGCCATCATGTTCTCCGGACAGGCAATCGCGATGAACGTGGGCATGGAGAAGTCCACCAGGATCGCCGAGGTGCTCCTCGCCGTGCTGCGACCCAGCCAGATCCTGGTCGGCAGCGTCATCGGGATCGGCCTGCTGACACTCGGCCAGCTCCTCGCACTGGCGATACCCATCCTGGGGGCCATCGCGTTCACCGACGGGCTGGACCTCCCGGCTGTGGCTGCGGCCGACATCGGCTTGGGCGTGACGTGGTTCCTGATCGGCTTCCTCATCTACGCGTTCCTGTTCGCGGCCACCGCCGCCCTCGTGGACAAGATGACCGACGTGGGTTCGGCGATCATGCCGGTCACGGTGATCCTGGTGCTGTCCTACATCACGGCCGTCATCTTGGTCCCCATGGGACCTGATTCGACCCTGAGCACAGCGCTGTCGATGTTCCCGCTCACTGCCCCCATGGCCATGCCGATCCGCTGGGCCTCGGGGACAGTTCCCGTCTGGGAGCTCGGCGCGAGCATGCTGCTGGCTGTGGCCACTGCGGTCCTGCTCGCACGGCTCGGGGCGGCCGTCTACGGCCGAGCCCTCGTGGTGACCGGGCGCCGGGTGAAGCTGCGTGAGGTGCTGGCCAGCGCCCGCTGATCGATGGGTGACCCTCAACTCGGCTGGGTCAACTCAGCCCAGCCCGATCTCGCAGATCACCTCGGCCACAACCGGCACGCCGTCGTCAGTCGTTCCGGAGAAGGCCACCCGCGCAAGTTCATAGGAGCCCACCGTGGCCGGGGGGTCGATGTAGGCGATGGTGTCGATCTCTCCGGGACCCCCGATGCCGCTCATGCGGAAAGCCCCCTGCCCGCTCGTCATGATGAAGTTGGCTTCGACGGCCGGCGCGGAGGCGACGTTGTCGATCCCCACGACGACGATGAGCCCCGGCTCGGAGAGATCCCCGACCGGAACAGGCTCGTAGGTCTCGGGGTCCAGGCCCCTGCTGATCGAGCAATCGCCGACGAAGTCTGGATACTCGACGCCATCGACCCGGACCACCCCCGTACCGCTGGCTCCGGCGGGCGCGGCCACGTCGGCGTCCTGGGGTGCCGAGTCACTCACTTCGCCGGCACTGCTCGGCTCGCTCATCGAGGAGGGCTCTGCTGGTGCGACGGGATCGCCAGCCTCCGAGCCTGACGATGCACATGCCGACAGCCCGATCACCACCGAAGTCACGAAGATGAGGACGGGAGCTCTGCCGAAGTTGGCCATCTCAAGACGATACCGGGATCGGTTAGCCTTGGCTATGCCAGATCCCTGCCGAGACAAGGCAGCTTCAGCGTCGGACGCCGCGGTTCAGCAGGGCCATGGCCTCGGTCAACCCGTCCACGGTGAGCGGGAACATCGGCAGCGCCTCACCGACGTCCTGGATGGTCGTCCCCTGCCAGGCGATCTCCGGCTCGGGGTTCAACCACACCGCGTCGGTGAAGTGCTCGCGCAGGATGCGCAACCAGCCGATCCCGGAGATGCCGTCGGGCCCATCGGGTGACCAGTTGCCGCCCATGTGCAGCTCGTGGGGGGCCATCAGGGCGTCGCCGACCATGATCAGCTTGTAGTGCGAGGCGCACTGGCGCATGAGGTCGGGGATGGTGACCGGCTCGGCGAACGCCGTGGTGCCGTACACCTGCCCGTAGACGCAGTTGTGGAAGTAGTAGGTCCGCAGCTCCTTGAAGTGCGTGGCCTTCTTGGTGGCGCTGAACAGCTGGGACATCAACTCCGTGTACGGGTACATCGAGCCGCCGACGTCGATCATCAGCACCACATGCGTGTTGGGTCGGCTCGGCGGTCGGGTGACCACCTCGATCTCGCCAGCATTGCGTGCCGTCGCGTCGATGGTGGCGCCGATGTCCAGCTCGTCTGCGGCGCCGTCGCGCACGAAGGCGCGCAACCGGCGCAGCGCGACCTCCAGCTGCCGGATGTCGAGGGTCACATCGGAGCGGTATCCGCGGTAGCGCCGGGCATCGGCGGCGTGGATCGCCGCGCGTCCACCCCCGGCGGACCCGGTGCTCACCCCGCCTGCTGAGCTGCCGCCCTGGCCGAAGGGTGAGGTGCCCCCGGTCCCGATCCAGTAGGGCCCGCCATCATGCTTCTCGGTCTGTTCGGCCAGGCGCTTCTGGAACTCCGCAAGGAGCTCGTCCAGATCCGGCAGGCCGTCCTCGGAGCCGGCCCGCTCCCCCCGTTCGGCCACCTCGTCGAGCCACTCGCGCATCTCGTCGGACAGGGCCAGGACACCGCGGTACTCGGCGGCGAAGGCACGGTCGAACGCGTCGAGGTGTCCCTCGTGATGGATCAGGATCGCACGCGCCACGTGGTAGTAGCCGGTCACGCTGTTGCGATGGGCCCCTTCGCTGAGGGCACGCCCCAGCGCCAGGGCCTCAGTGGTTCCGACCGGGACACGCTCGGCCCGCAGGCGGTACAGCAGGGGCAGGAACATCAGTACCGGCGCCGTGGACGGCCGTTGATCTGGTCGTTGAAGGCCTGCAGGTCCTGCTCCTTCTTCAGCAGGGTCCCGAGGAACGGTGTGCTCTCGTCGAGGGCGATCGCGTCGGGTTGGGCGAGGCGCAGCATCGCGATCCAGTCGATGAGCTCACTGGTCGACGGCTTCTTGCGCACGCGGTCCATGCCGCGAACGGCGTAGAAGGCGTCGAGTGCCTGCTGCAGGAGGACTCCGTCGAGGTCGGGGTGGTGCACACCCACGATGCGCGCCATGAGGTCGGCCGCCGGGAAGTCGATGAAGTGGAACACGCAGCGTCGCAGGAAGGCGTCGGGGAGCTCCTTCTCAGCGTTGCTGGTGATGATGACCACCGGCCGGTGCGCGGCGGCGACGGTCTCCCCCGTCTCGGTGATGGTGAAGCGCATCCGATCCAGCTCATGGAGCAGGTCGTTGGGGAACTCCAGATCGGCCTTGTCGATCTCGTCGATGAGCAGGACGGTGCGCTCCTCAGCGCCGAACGCCTGGCCCATGGGCCCGAGGTGGATGTAGTCGCCGATGTCGCGCACGTCGTGGTCCCCGAACCGGCTGTCGTAGAGCCGCTGCACCGTGTCGTAGGTGTAGAGCCCCTCCTGGGCACGCGTCGTGCTCTTGACGTTCCAGGTGATCAGGTCCATCCCCAGCGCCTCTGCCACAGCCTCGGCCAGGAGCGTCTTGCCCGTGCCCGGCTCGCCACGGACCAGCAGCGGCTTCTCCAGCACCACGGCGCAGCGCACAGCCGTCTCGAGGGCTGGATCTGTCAGGTAGGACTGCGTGCCGGTGAACTCCATGAAGACTCCTTCGTCCGAGATCACGTCAGCCTACGCGGCGCTCGCACGAACCCAGTGCCCGCTCAGGCGGTGGCCACAAGGCGTGCGTGGAGCTCGTGATCGACCAGATCCTCGTATTCGGGATGCTTGCCGAGCCAGCCCGAGATGTACTCACACAACGCGACGATCCTGCCGCCGTGGGCCCGGACATCGTCGAGGGCACCTCGGGCGAGCACGGAGCCCAGGCCTCGGCCCGCGAACGCGTCCTTGATCAGCGTGTGGTCGAGGACCAGGGCACCCTCGAGCGGCAGGTAGTGCGCGAAGCCGGCCAGAACCCCGTCGACGCGGATCTCATAGCAGGAATGCGCTGGTGAGTTGCGTACCTCGACCACCGGCTCCACTGCGGGCGCTGTCCATGTGTAGCTCAACGCGTGACTCGGGCACGTGTCGATCATCGCGGCAATCTCGGCGGCCGACGCAGCGTCGGGGTCGATCCAGGGCCGTTCCCGGGGCCGGAAGACCCGGGGCAGGGTGCTCGCGCACACGCCGGAGTGCTGGCAGATGCTCGGGTCCCAGTGGACCGTGAGCCCCTTGGTCGGATAGTCGCGATGTGTCATCGACACATCCTCACCCGGGCCCCTCGCCCCGGCAACAAGGGGCGTCCGACCCGGCCTGTGAAGCGCACGGTGGCAGCGGGCCCGGTGCCGAACAGGAGTACGCCCGCCACTTGGTGGACGCCGCCCTGCTGCGCGGGGCCATCGACGGGCAGACCGGATACCGACGACCGCCCTCAGAACGCCCAGCGGACGACGATGGCAAGGACCAGCCAGAACGGGATCGCGAGAAGCAGCCCGAAGACCACTCCCCGGATCGCTCGGCCCTCCTTCGACGCACCCGGGACAACGCGGGGAGTTGACTGGTTGCGTGGTCTCGACAGCACTGGGGCGCTCATGGCCATCACCTCCGCGGGTCAGCAGTTGCCGTACCCCCATACTCCCACCGTCGGGCTCCTCGCGTCGGGGACTTGAGTCGCACCCTCGTCACAGTTCGGTTTCCACTACGTCACATGTCTGCCTGCGGGCCCACTCGGCCGCCAGGTGGCACGTGATTCGAGCCGGCAACCGATGTCGCGCCACCCAGGCAGCGTCCGCTGACGGGGGGCAGGCAGGCCCCCCCGTCAGCAGACGCCCAGTTCCTACCCGATGTCGCGACGGAACGTGGTGAAGCGACCGATCAGCACCAGGAGCACTGCGTAGCCGAGCAGGGTCAGCGTCCCCTGCCAGGCCGTGAGCAGGTCCGCCAGACCCGAGCTCACGTAGAGGCTGGACCCGGCGATCGCCTCACCTGCAGCGCCGGGCAGGAACTTGCTGATCGCCTCGGTGGCGTCGAACTGGGCCAGCAGCAGGCGAAGCAGCGGCTCGACGAACTGCGTGAAGGCAAGCAGGACCACGATCGCGGCCACCTGGTTGGTCAGGACCGAGCCGAATCCGACCCCCACGAGGGCCCAGAGGGTCAGGGCCACCACGGACAGGACGAGGGTCCGTTGCACGGTGCCGTCGCCGAGCAGCACCGGTTCACCCATGATCCCCAGCGTCGCCGCACCACCGAGCACCGTGCCCACGACGCCGGCGATGGCAAGGACGAGCGCGAAGGGCAGGATCGCCACGAGCTTGGCTCCCAGCACCACGCTGCGGCGCGGCTCGACGAGCAGCGTGGGGGTGATCGTCTGGTGCCGGAACTCACCCGTGACGCTCAGCGCCCCAAGGATGGCCGGGAAGATGTACCCCAGGGCCACCGCCAGCGTGTACACGGCGGTCGCGATCGACAGCGGATCAAGGATCGCCTCCCCGAAACCACCGGTCCCGGCGCTCGGACTCCCCGCCTCCTCGGCGGCGCGCATGCCCATGACCAGCGAGAAGGCCATGATCATGCCCATGACCACCATGTATCCGAACATGACCAGGGTCGTGAGCCACCACGTCCGGGTCGTGGCGACCTTGCGGAGCTCGGTCCGCAGCGCGGCGATCACTGGGGACCCGCCGCACCGGTCGGAAGGGAGACGCTGGGGTGGGGATCACCGGTGAGCCCCAGGAACAGCGCCTCGAGGCTGGTCCCCGCAGGCGACAGCTGGTGCAGCTCCAATCCTCTGGCGTGCGCCACCTGACCCACCTGCGGGCAGTCCACGTCCTGGACCACCGCTGAGTGGGGACTGTCGTACCGGGCCACCGGACTCCACCCCTGCGCGTCGATGAGGCCAGCCAGCCCGGCGGGATCCGGCGAGGAGATCCGGACCGCGGGACGCGCCATCGCCTCCAGCTCGGCCAACGAGCACGCCTTCACCAACCGTCCGCGCGCGATGATCACGACGTCGTCCACGGTCTGCTCGACCTCGGAGAGCACATGGCTCGAGACGAGCACCGTCCTGCCCTGCCCGGCCAAGTACCTGAGGAACTGGCGCAACCATGCGATGCCCTCCGGGTCCAGGCCGTTGGCGGGCTCGTCGAGGAGCAGAACCTGCGGGTCGCCCAGCAACGTCGTGGCCAGGGCCAGCCGTTGGCGCATCCCCATCGAGAAGCCGCCGGCGCGCCGATCGGCGGCCTCGGACAGGCCGACAGTCGCCAGCACCTCGTCACACCGCTGGTCGTCGACGCCGACCTGGGGGGCGTAGACCCGCAGGTGGTCACGAGCCGTGCGTCCGGGATGGAAGGACGATGCCTCCAGGGCGGCCCCGACGTGGCGTGCGGGCTGCGGGAACTCGGAGTACCGGCGCCCGCCGATCGTGGCGGCTCCGGCGTTCGCAGTGGCAAGTCCCAGCAGGAGCCGCAGCGTCGTCGTCTTGCCGGCACCATTCGGCCCGAGGAAGCCGGTGACCCGACCCGGGGCGACGGTGAAGCTGAGGTCCTCGACGGCGCGAACGGGCCCGAATCGCTTCGACAGGCCGACGACCTCGATGACGCCGGCGGCCGGGTCGAACTCCTCGGTGGTGATGGTGGCAGCGCTCATGCCCCCAGCCTGCCACCGCTCCTGCGCAGCGCCGGGAGCAGCCCCTCGGAGGTTGGCTCCCACACGCGGCCACGGGGTCAGGCCGCTACGGCGTCCTCCTGCGCATCGGCGCCCGGCGCTCGGGCCGCCTCGACTGGGGCCGCCTGGACTGGGTCCGCCTTGACTGGGGCTTCCTGCACCGGAGTCTGCGATCCGAGCGACTCACGCACCCACGCCGGCGCCCGGTTGAACCGGCCGAACGCGTTGTTCGGCAGGGCCAGGCGCGTCACCTTGCGCCAGGCGGAGGCAACCTGCTTGGGCAGCGGTCCTGTGACGTAGGGAAGGTCGTAGCGCTCGAACAGGTCCTGGATGCGCGGGGAGATCTCCCGATAGCGCCTGCTGGGCATGTCCGGGTAGAGGTGGTGCTCGATCTGGAACGAGAGGTTGCCGGTCATCATGTGCATGGCCGAACCACCGGAGATGTTGGCCGACCCGACCATCTGCCGGACGTACCACTCACCACGCGTCTCACCCTCGATCGAGGTCTTGGAGAACGTGGCAACGCCCTCGGGGAAGTGCCCGCACATGATCACTGAGTGCGTCCAGATGTTGCGGGCAAGGTTGGCCACGATGTTGGCGCTCAGGGTGGCTGCGAAGGCAGGCAGGGCCGCGAACGGGTTCACCAGCGCCGCCAGCGCAGGATTGAGCAGGAAGTCCTTGCGCACCTGGCGCCCGATCTTGCCCAGCACCTTGCGGCCGTCACGCTTGAAGTCCTCGTCGACCTTCTTCTTGCCCTTGTAGTAGGCCCCGAGCTCGAGGTCGTAGGCCGCGATGGCGTACTCGAAGAAGATCATGTTGATGACGTTGTAGAGCGGCTGTCCGAGGGTCAGCCTGGTCCAGCGCTGGTCCTCATCGACGCGCATGATGCCGTAGCCGAGGTCGTTGTCCCGGCCCACCACGTTCGTGTACCGGTGATGGATCTCATTGTGCGAGTGCTTCCACATCTCGGCGGGCGCGGCGTTGTCCCACTCCCACGTGGTGGAGTGGATCGCCGGGTCACGCATCCAGTCCCACTGGCCGTGCAGGATGTTGTGCCCGATCTCCATGTTCTCCAGGATCTTGGCCACCGACAGCCCGGCCGTGCCGAGGATCCACGCCGGCGGGAACAGGGAGAACAGCAGCACACCACGCGAGCCCATCTCGAGCAGGCGCTGGGCCTTGATCACACGGCGGATGTACTGCGCGTCCTTCGCGTCGAGGCTGGCGAACACCTCCTCCCGAAGGGCGTCGAGCTCGCGGCCGATGGCCTCGATGTCAGCGTCGCTGAGGTGCGCCACCGGGTTGTCGGTCCGCCTCTGGATGACTGTCATGGTCTCTGCTCTCGTCGGAGTTCGTGGGAGCGATGGTCTGCTCGCCGGTCTGGTCTTGGGTCTGGTCTTGGGCCTGGCAGTGGGTGTGGCCGTGGGGGTCCCAGGGGGGAATGGCCCATCGCCATCACAGGTCGATCTCGCAGGGACCGGCAGCCGCACTGATGCAGGTCTGGATCTTCACCCCGTCACCGGGGGCCGCGGTGGTGAGGGCACCTGAGCGCAGGTCGCGCACGGCACCGGATTCCAGGGGCACGACACATCCCATGCAGATGCCCATCCGGCAGCCCGAGGGCATGAGGACCCCGCTCGCCTCGCCTGCGTCGAGCAGCGGCGTGGCACCATCGGCCTCGATCGTCGCGCCCGCCCGCGTGAACGACACGGTTCCGCCCTCACCGGTCGTGATGACCGAGGCCCGGAACCGCTCGGTGTGCAGGCGGTGGGCGACATCCGCCGATCCCCACTGATCCTCCAGCGCGTCGAGCAGGCCCGTGGGTCCGCACGCCCACGTTTCGCGCGAGGACCAGTCGGGCACCAGATCGTCCAGCGCGCGGGCGTCCAGCATCCCTGCGGAGTCCGTGTGCTGCTCGTACAGCCGGATCCGCCCGGCCGCGGCCATGTCGCGCAGCCCGGTCCCGAAGATGACGTCCGCGGAGGTCGGGGCGCTGTGCACCACCACGACGTCGGACAGCCCAGCGAGGTGGTGGCGAAGCATGCCCATCACGGGCGTGATGCCACTGCCGGCGGTCAAGAACAGCACGCGCGGCGGAAGCGGATCGGGCAGGTGGAACTCCCCCGTGGCCTGGTCGAGCTGGATCACGGTGCCCGGCTGGGCCCGATGCACGATGTGGTTGCTGACCACACCGCCGGGAATGGCCTTGACCGTGATGGCGATCAGCCCGTCCCGACGTGGTCCGGAGGTCAGGGAGTACGCACGCCACAGCCGAACCCCTTCGACGTCGATGCCGATCCGCACGTACTGGCCGGGGATGTGCCCTGCCCAGCCGCGCCCCGGTCGGATCAGGACCGTGGCGGCGCCAGGCGTCTCGGGTGTGATCGCCGTGATCCGCCCGCGCAGGGCCGCGCCGCTGCGCAAAGGGTCGATCACGTCGAGGTAGTCGGCCGGCAGCAGAGGTGTCGTCATCGCCCCCAGGGCACGCACGATGCCCCCGCGGACCCGACTGCCCACCCGGGGCTCTCCGACAACTGTGATCGCCATACGCCCATACTTACCCCCGGTTGGGATAACCTAATGTCTCGTACGGGTGAATCGGGCGAACTGAATTGTTCGCCCCGAACAAGGCGAGCGATGACTGATCACACCAGCCTCAAGGGCCCCGGGCGTACCCCGCGGATGTCGGCACCTGTGCTGGACGCCATGCAGGCAGCGCTGCATGACGTGTCCCAGCAGACCATCGAGGCGGTGGTCACGGAGGTGCCGGGCTACCGCGACTCGCTGGATGCCCAGGCCCGGACGACACTGGCCCAGGCGGTCGAGATGGCACTGCGCGGGTTCCTGTCCCTGACCGCCGAGGAGCAGGATCCCAGCGCTCCGCTGGCCCCCGCCCTCGACGGGGCCTTCGTCCTGGGCAGGGGTGAGGCGGCCCGCGGGCGCTCCATGGATGCGCTGCTGGCTGCCTACCGCGTCGGGGCCCGGGTGGCCTGGCGGGGGCTGGCAGGCTCCGCCGCCCAGGCGGGCCTCTCGGCCGACGACGTCGTGCTCTTCGCCGAGCTGGTCTTCGCCTACATCGACGCGCTGTCCGCGGCCAGCGTGGCCGGCCACGCCGATGAACTGGCCGCCGCCGACCGCGCGCGCCAGCGCAACCTCGAGCGATTGGGTCACGTCCTGGTCACCGGCGCCAGCGACGAGGCCCTGAACGCGGCGGCGCAACGTGCTGGCTGGGCGCCGCCGACTGCCCTGGCCGCCGTGATCCTGCCCGACGAGTGCGTCGACGAGGTGCGTGCCCGCATCGAGCCCAGGACGCTGCAGCCGGTGGACGACATCCCCGGCCTCGAGTCCAGCGAGGCAGTCCTGCTCGTACCCGACCCTGGTGCCCGGTTCCTGGCCGGCCTGGAACGTGGTCTGCGCGGCCAGCGCGCTGTGGTCGGCCCCAGCGTCCCGTGGTCTGCGGCGAAGCACTCGTTCGCGCGTGCCCTGCGGGCCTGGCAGCTCGAGGTGCTCAGCCCCACCCCGGCGCCGGGTTCGGGGTCGACGGCCGCCGGCGGGAAGGACGCGGCGACTGCCCTGCGGATCGTGCACACCGAGGACGTCCTGGCTGAATTGGTCCTGGCTGCCGACCCGAGCGCGCTGGCAGACCTTCGCGCCCACGCACTGGCGCCCCTTGAAGGGCTCCGCCCGGCGCAGGCCGACCGCCTGGGCGAGACACTGCGCTCGTGGCTTCTGCACCGCGGGCGCCGCGAGGAGGTCGCCGCCGACCTGTTCGTCCACCCACAGACCGTCCGCTACCGGATGACCCAGGTTCGCGAGCTGTTCGGGGACCGGCTCGACGATCCACGCGAGGTCCTCAACCTCACCCTCGCCCTGGGGACGCGGCAGCCCTGAGCCGGCCGGCCCGGTACTACCGCATGCGCCGCGGGAGGTGTGACCACTCGGTGCTGGCTTCGGCCCCGCCGTGCCGATCGCGTCCATCATCGGAGCTGGGCGGCTGCAGGTCGGACCGGGCGAACCACCCGGCACAGCCCAGTGCGCCGGCGAAGGCCAGCACGGCCAGGAGGCGCACGAGCCACGCGATCGTGTCCGTGTGCTCCAGCCATCCGACGGCGCCCAGGATGTTGTGCCAGTCGTGACCCGCACCCGACCCGTCGTCGCCGAACAGCGGGAGCACCATCCGCGTGGCGTCGTGGATGTACACCGACACGTTGTGCAGCGACATGCCCGTCCACGCCACCAGCAGGACGACGGCGAAGCGATCACGCCGCCACCAGAAGTAGCCCGCCAGAGCTGCCGGCGCAGCAACCTGCAGGGCACTGCCGGCAAGGGACATCCACAGCGCGGGGGCCCACAGGAACAGCAGGTGGCCGAACTCATGGACGCCGAGGTCGACGCCGGAGAGGAACGGGACCCACCCGTTCCTGGTGAAGCTCAGCCAGGCAAGCAGCAGGACGAACGCGCCAGCCACCGACCACTGCAGAACCGCGATCGTGGGCGAGCCTGCGCTGCGCAGGGGCCCACCGGGCCCAGCGGACAGCCCGAGCTGACCTTGCTGCCCATCCTGCCCGTGCTGCTCCAATGGCACGCCAGCCACCCCTTCGGCGAGACCAGTCCCCCTGCGATATCGGTTGCCCGACGCGCCCGCTGAACCCGGACAACTCCCTGACAGACTTGGGGAGTGGTGAATGCTGCCCCCCAAGCCCCGACGACTGACACCCCGGACGGCCTGCTGGCCCGGCACGGGGCAGCGATGGCGCGCCACGCCAAGGTGGTCGCCCTGGTCAGCGTGCTGCTGGCGATCAGCGCCTACGTGCTGGCCACCGTCGGGGTCGGCGGGCAGTCGCTGTTCTCCCGGCTCGAGCTGGGAGAGCCTGTCGTGGCCGGTGAGGCGCTCGAGGGCAGGGACCTGATTGCGCAGAACGACCCGAGCGGATCCAGTGTCCAGGCGCTCTGGACCGACATCGACCCGCAGTCCCCGGAGTTCCTGGCCGGGGCCGCCGCGGCCAACGCAGACCTCGCGGCCATCCCCGGGGTGGACCAGGTGCTGGACCCCACCACGATCGGGCCGGCGGCCATCTCCACCGGTGGCGACGCGGCGCTGGTCACCGTCACACTCGAGCCGGACCTGCCCTCGGACGCCGAGCAGGCGAGCAGGGAGGCGGTCTCGCAGCGCCTGGAGCGACTGCCCGAGGACGTCGCGGGCTCCAGCGTCGAGGTGACCAGCATCGAGGACCTCGTCGAGACCATCACCGACCAGGTCGAGGCCGACCTGAAGAAGGGCGAGGGTCTCACCCTTCCCCTGACCCTGATCGTGATGGTGCTCATCTTCGGCGGATTCGCGGCCGCGGGCATCCCCCTGGCCGGCGCGGTGGCAGCCATCGCCGGCGGGCTGATCTCGCTGCTTGGCTTCACCTACGTGATCGACCTGGACATCACGGTCGTCAACGTCGTCACGGTCCTGGGTCTGGGCCTGAGCATCGACTACTCCCTGCTGATGGTGTCGCGCTTCCGCGAACAGCTGCACGAGGAGCACGACCTTGCCGAGGGCGGGCACCTCGAGGTCCCGGCTTCGGTGCGGGAACGGGCGATGGCGATCACCATGGCCACGGCCGGGCGCACCGTCCTGTTCAGCGGAGTCACGGTCGCGATCGCCGTCACCGGGCTGCTGTTCATCGACATGACGATCATCCAGTCGGTGGGTGCCGGGGCCGTCAGCGTGGTGGTGATCGCTGTGGTCGTCGCCATGACCTTCGTGCCCGCGCTGCTGGTGCTGTCCACCAAGCATGTGGCAGGCGCCGGCATGCTCGCCCGGGCCCCGGGGTTCCGCCGCTTCGCGGGGGCGTTCGACCACTCGCCCTCCGACGACGGTTGGTTCGCGCGCTGGGCGCACACAGTGCAGAGGCACGCGTGGCCGGCGTTCCTGGGCATCACCACGCTGCTCATCCTGTTGTCGCTGCCCGCGTGGCGGATGAACCTGGTCAGCTCCGGGGTGGAGCTCCTGCCGCCGGAGAACTCCACGCGCATGCTCTACGAGCAGATCCAGCAGGACTTCCCGGCGCTGTCGACGCCGACTGTCACCGTCGTCTCGGCGGCCGATGATGCAGACGCCCTCGAGGCACTCGGGACACAGGTTGCCGACCTCCCCGGGGTGTCGCGTGTCGGTGAGGTGACCACGACCGGTGAGATCGCCCAGCTGCCGGTCTTCACCGAAGACGAGGCCGGGGCAGACACCGTCCGCGAGATCCGGGACGTGCGCCCGGAGGACCCCCCGACATGGGTCACCGGCCAGGCCGCGATCCTCGTGGACTTCACCGAGCAGCTTCGCGACGACGTCCCCATCGCCCTGCTGTTCATCGTGCTGGCCACGTTCGTGCTGCTGTTCCTGCTCACCGGCTCGGTGCTGATACCGATCAAGGCTCTTCTGATGAACCTGCTCAGCCTCGGGGCCACGTTCGGCATCCTGGTGATGATCTTCCAGGACGGCCGGCTCGAGTCGGTCCTGGGGTTCCAGTCGACCGGCGGGATCGAGGCCACCCTGCCGGTGATCATCTTCGCGTTCGCCTTCGGCCTGTCGATGGACTACGAGGTGTTCCTGCTGGCGCGGATCAAGGAGTTCCACGACCAGGGCCACGACAACGACGACTCCGTGCGCCTGGGCCTGCAGCGCACGGGTCGGATCATCACGTCCGCGGCGCTGCTCATCATCATCGTGTTCGCCGGGTTCGCCCTCGGCGACCTGCTGGCCATCAAGCAGAACGGCATCGCGCTGGCCACGGCCGTGTTCATCGACGCAACCCTTGTGCGCATCATCCTCGTGCCCGCGACGATGACCCTGTTGGGTGAGTGGAACTGGTGGGCGCCGGGCCCCTTGCGCCGGCTGCACGAGCGGCTCGGCCTGTCCCACTGACTCCGGGCCCAATGCCCCACCAGATCGAACCGATATCCAGGGTGGAGGGGGGCCCGCCCTGGGTCATTGCCGCCCGGGCCCTCCCCATCAGGACGTCGCCAGCTCAGGAACCAGCAACCACGACACCGAGAAGCTGCCCGCGGACTCCCTGGGTTCGCTGGCCGCTGCCCGAACCAGATGAACCAGGCCCGCGTTGCGGAACGCCACCACATGGGCATCGGGGTCCCCTGCCACCAGCAGGGAGGCGAACCGGTCGAGGAAGGGCAGGTGCCCGACGATGGCCAGCGAGCTCGACTCCGGATGCACCAGCCGCGCGACAGCCTCGTGCACATCATCGGAAGGGGCCAGCCCGGAGTGCGCTGAGACGTCGGTGCAGTAGGTCGCATCAGCCAGGATGATCGCGGTCTGCTGGGCACGCACCTTCCCGCTGTGCACGATCCGGTCGATCCGGACGCCGCGGACCGCCGCGTGGCCGGCGACAGCCCTCACCGACTCCCGACCACGATCCGACAGGGGCCGCACCGGATCGACCTCGGCGGCCAGCGCCTCACCGTGCTGCATCAGGTAGATGTCCACGGGTCAGCCCAGCCTTGCGGTCAGGTAGTTGCAGAGCACGTCCCAGGTGCGCTCGGTGTACGAGTTCAGTTCCTCGTTGCTGGCTGTCACCTGGTCGCCCTCGAGCCGGTTGAGAATCGTCGTGCAGATCATCGCGAAACTCGGGAAGCCCCAGTGGTTGAGGTAGCCGGCGAGCATGGCGCCCTCCATCTCGATGTTGCGCACCCCCTCGGCGTTGATCCACTCCAGCCAATCCATCTTCGACTCGGGCGTCTCCATGCACACCGCGCCGTCGAGCCGGAACTGCTCGAGGAAGAACTCGTTGCCGGCAACCGTCCGACCCATCTCGACCGGGATCCCGGTGCCGGCGCTCGCGGCCACGATCGCCTCGGCAACATCCGCCGGGAAGGAGCCGTCGAAGCGGTACTCCCCTGACCCCCCCTTGAGCAGTCGGTAGGGCCCGAGGTCGGCCATCACGCCCTCGGTGGTGACCACGACCGTTCCACCTGGAAGCCCGACCCCGCCGCTGGTCCCGACCCGGGCCCAGAACACCTCGGACATCGCCTCGAGATCACCGCCCTTGAGGAAGAACACCAGCCGCATCAGCTCCTGGACCGTGATCGAGGCGCTCGGCATGCCCATCCCGTGCGAGACGAACAGCACTCCGTTGCAGTATCGGGTGACGAAGCGGTCCTCCTTGGGAAGCGCGACCACCGGGGCTCCGTCGTGCAGCGCGCTCCACCGCTGGGCGAAGTCCCGGATGCGGTTGCGTGAGCCGGCGAGGATGATCGCATGCACGTCGCGGAACCCATCAAGCACCGGGTCGTCGCTGGCGACCCCGAAGTGGTAGTAGTTGTCGACATAGTCGCCGGCCAGGACGCCGTCGAGGAATGCGTGGTTGATGTTCTCATCGCGCATGGCAGCGTCGCCCTCCGAAGGTGCCGGCGGACTCCCAGCCGGTCCTGTCAGGCTAGGCGGGTCCGCCAGCAGGTGGCAACGCAGCCACGTGGGCGATCCTCAGAACTTGAGGATGAGCCGCGATGAGGCCACGACCATCCGGTCCAGGCTCGACTCATACCGGTCCCGCAATGCCGAACCGCGAAGGGCCCACAGGGTCTGGGCCGACAGCCACGCCATCTCGCGGGCGCCCTCGATCGCCCACATCCCCATGCGGTCGTCCACCTGACCCATCGACACGTCGAGCTCGGCCAGGCTCCCGGACAGCAGGGTCTGCTTGATCCGCGGCTGCGTCTGGGCAAGCACCTGGTTGACCGCCAGGAAGTCATTGCGGACGCCGTCATCGTCGAGGTCGGCACCGAACTCCTGGACGGTGCTCACCAGTGCGCGCGGCAGGTCGTAGGAGATGTGGGCGTTCATCCCGGCCAGGGCGAACTGCAGGGGATGCACGTCGCCGCTCGAGCGGGCATCGAACAGGGCCGACCAGCAGCGCGGCGACCCTCCCCGGCCAGCCTCGTGCGCCTCCAGCGCCGAGAAGTAGAGCTCCGCGAACCGCACGTCCAGGCGATCCAGGAAGGCAGCATCCGAGAACACGAGGTCCGCCACCGCCAGGCCAACCTGCCGGGTTGTCTCGAGGTACATGTCGTTGAAGGCCCGGACCCCGTCGTGGGCCGGCAGGGCTGCGGAGATGGCGTCCATGTGGTCGATGACGTCCGCGATGGAGCCAAGCGACTTCTGCTCCACGGGACCTCCCCTGCGCCTTTGCGCCGAGACTACCGCCGGCGTCCGCCCGGTCGCCCGCACCGGACTCCTTGTCCCAGACTGGGGCCATGGACTCCGAGGCATGGAACGAGCGGTACCGAGCGACCACGGTGTGGTCAGGGCAGCCGAATGAGGCACTCCTGGCCCACGCACCGGTTCCACCCGGGAAGGAGTCCGGCGCGAGCACGCCCGCCCAGCGCCCCAGGGCCCTGGACCTGGGCTGCGGCGAGGGCGCTGACGCCCTCTGGCTGGCTTCCCGCGGGTGGTCCGTGGTGGGTGTCGACTGGGCCGGTGTGGCCCTGGACCGGGCGCGAGCCGCGGCTGCCGAATCCGGTCTGGACGCGCACTTCGAGGAGGGCGACGTCACCGACCGCGCGTTCCTGGCCGCGCTCTCGCCGACCGGCATGTTCGACCTGATCACCGTCGGGTTCCTTCATCCGGAGCCGGAGGACCGCACCGCGATGTTCGCGCACCTGGCCGGGCTCGTGGCACCGGGCGGGCACCTGTTCGTCCTGGCCCATGACCCGGAGCACGGTGAGCGGGGGCTACCCGGACCGCCGCCGCATCGACTGCTCTCGGCCGAGGCGATCGTGGGCCTCCTGGACCTGCCTGCAGACTTCTCCGTCGAGGTCAGCGCCCTGCAGGCACGCGAGCGCGACGGGCAGGTCACGGCCGTGGACTCAGTGGTCCTGGCGCACCGCGCCGCCGGCTGAGACGCAGCGGGCCGCGCGGCGCGGTCCCCTGCGCCCCGGTCATCAGCCCGACCAGACCAGGGGGACGAAGACCACGTCGAGCAGCTTCTGCCTGCTGGTGCCGACCTCCTCCTGGGCGAGCACGACAAGCTCCTGGCTGAACCCGGCTCCGGGCTGCCCCACTGGGATCACCAGCCGGCCACCCCGTTCACCTGCACCCAGCGCGCCCGGGCGCCGGAGCTGTTCGATCAGCTTCGGGGGCACGGTCGGGGTCGCAGCCGCGACCAGGATCGCGTCGAAGGGGGCTTCCTGCGCCAGACCCTCGCAACCGTCCCCACAGGTCACGACCACGTCCAGGCCCAGGTCGGCCAACGTGGCACGCGCCCGATCAGCCAGCGCCGGGATGCGTTCGATCGAGTGCACGTGCGCCCCGCAGGCGGCAAGAACAGCCGCTTGGTAGCCGCTGCCGGTCCCGACGTCCAGGACGTGGTCGCCGGGGCGGATCTCGGCGGCCTGGGTCATCGTCGCGACGACCGTCGGCTGGGAGATCGTCTGGCCGTGCCCGATGCTCATCGCGTGGTCCTCCCAGGCGCGGAACCGCACACGCGAGGGGACGAAGCGCTCGCGCGGGATCGTCATCATGGCCTCGACGACCCGCCGGTTGATCCCCTGGCCGAGCAGGTGCTCGCGCAATTCGTCGGGATGCACGATCGCTCAGATCCAGCCGAGCTCGCTGAACTCGGGGAACACCGACCCGTCGGCGACGAACCAGTACACGCCCCACACGACCAGCAGGACCAGCCCCATACCCCCGACGGTGACCATCAGCCGCGCGACGCCGACGGGGCGCCAGCGGAGCCCGACCACGAGCGCAGTCCCCAGGAACACGAGCCCGAGCCACGGGACACCTCCCTCGATGTAGGTGTTGACCAACGTCACCGCGACGACCACGGCCACCACTTGGTCCACGCCGCGCACGACGAGTTCGCGGTCCCGCAGCGCCCACCCGAGGGCCCCCATCACGAGGAACAGGCCCGTGTACCAGACGTAGTGGCTGACGACTTCGTCCCACAGGTGGACGATCGGCGCGCCGGCCACGGCCTCATCAGCGACATTGCTCACCGAGTTGGCCGACAGGTGCAGCCCGTGGCCCAGGGTGAAGGCGACCCCCCCGACGCCGAACAGCACCCACTGCCCGCGCCACGCCTGCGCGCGCACAAGCACCATGGCGGCGCAGCCCAGGATGGCGAACGGAGTCAGGAGGTCGATCCAGTCGGCCACACGCGTCTCGCCGATGGAGCCCAGGGGCTTGAAGATCGTCCCGGCCTGCATCCCGACGACGACGCACAGGGCGAACCACCCGAGCCAGCGGCGCATGGTGCCATCCTGCTCCGAGACCAACGGTGATGTGGGGCAGGCGCTACGTGACGCGGTCCGCCGTCTGCCCCGGATCGTCGGTGGGGTCGATGCCGCCGGGGTCCTCGGCCGTCCTCGTCGGCTGCCTCGACGGCGACCTCCGGGGTGGACTCCAGATCCTCCAGCGGGACGTCTCGATCACTGATCCCTGCGGCCAGGGCAGCAGTTCCGTAGAGCGACTGCGACAGCAGGGACATGATGAACAGGGCGGCCATCGGCGCCGCGAACGCGCCGTACTGCGGCTTGGCCAGCGCCCACTCCACGATCGCATCAAGCAGTTGCTTGATGATGCCGACGGCCAGCGCGCCGATGAGCGCCGAGACGATCCGCGGCCTGGGATGCGGACGGATCCCACCGAGGTACCCCAGCAGGATCCAGATGATCAGGACGTCGACCGCGTAGCCGAGCACGAGCCCGCCAGCCGCGACCAGTGAACGTCCGAAGCCCGAGCCGAGCCCGATGACCTCGAGCACGGGCGCCATGAGGTCCGAGGTCAGGCTCCCAGCGGCGAACGAGATCGCGATCAGTGGCGCCACGACGACCAGGATCAGCAGGAAGCGCGCCTTGCCCTTCACGAAGTTCCGGGGGTCAGGAGGGGCCCCGAAGATGAGGTGCAGGGACTTGCTGGCACCGCCGACCGCCCCCAGCGAGCCGTACAGCAGGACAAGGAGTCCGACCAGCCCGGCGGTCCGCCCAGTCGATCGCAGCGTGTCCGGATCGATCCCCTCGTCGCCGATGAGCCCGGGCAGAGCTTCGGCCAGGGATTCGGTGAGTCGCTGCGCCATCTGGTCGGCGCCGATCACGGCGGTCACGCCGTAGGCGAAGGCCATGAGCGAGAAGAGGGCCAGGATCAGGTAGTACGCCGTGCCTGAGGCAAGCAGGCCCACGTTGGCGTAGGAGTAGCGGGACTTGGCGCGCAGCAGGATCCCGCCCACCGCGCTCCTCTGGTCGATCGCCTCGGCGTACGCCGCGACCTCCGTGGGGGGTGGGTCGATGGTGATCCCGGTGATCTGGGGAGGTGCCGATACTGTGCCCATGGGCCGAGGCTAGGGCCACCCCGCCGAGGTTTCAGCGCGACCTTGGTTCCCAGTGGAAGAAGCGCCTCGCCACCATCAGCCCGATACCGGTCCAGAGGACCAGGACGCCCAGGTCGGTCCAGAAGGCAGCATCCAGTGCCGCGCCGCTGGTGGCAGCAACCGCCGCATGGACAGCGTGCCGCAGGGGGAACGTCCACCCGATGGCATTGAGGACGGTGGGCAGCGTGGGTGTCGAGATGAAGATGTCGGAGATGAACGACAGCGGGAGCAGGACGCACAGGGCAACGGCGATGACCGCCTGGGGCCCGTCGACCAGGGCCACCAGCGCCAGACCGCACGCGGCGAAGGTGACGATGGCAAGGAAGAAGACGAGGGCCGTGGCCAACCACGTGGACGGCGGCAGGGTGACCGGGAAGAAGACCACCGCCACCACGAAGATCAGCACGACCGTGACCGCCCCGAGCACGACCGCCGCGAGGGCTCGCCCCCCGAGGTAGGCCCACGGCGGCAGGGGTGTCCCCCGCATCCGCTTGAGCACCAGCTGGGCGCGCTGGTCAGCGATCGAACCGGGGAGGTTGACGAAGGCCGTGGTGGCCACGCCATAGATGCCGAAGGCCGCCGCCAGGTACTGGGGAAGTGCGAGTCCACCCCATTCGGCCTCATCGCCGTACATGATCGAGAACAGCACCACCAGGGCGACCGGGAAGGCGATGGCGAAGAACATCGACATGGGGTCCCGCAGCACTTGGAGTGCGGCGTACCGAGTCTGCTGTGCGACCAGCGTCGGGAGGCCCGGCTGGCCGGGAGTGATCAGAACCATCGGCGCGGCCGGTGCGGCGCGGGCAGCTGTCGCGGCCGGTGCGGCGGAAGTCACAGGACCGCGTGCCCCTGACCCTTCGGCGATCGGCTCATCGCCAGCACCCCGCCGAGCAGGTCCGCGACGGGAACCCCCGAGCACCCGACCGGGCGCCGGCTCCCAGCGGAAGGAGCGTCTGACGACCAACGCAGCGGCGATCCCCCACACCGCCATCACGGCAAGGTCGCCCCACGCCGGGACGGAGGCATCCACGTACGGGTTGAACCCCGCAGCAGCGGGATCCACGAAGTGCTTGAGGGGGAAGAACGTCGCGATCCACTCCATCCAGGTCGGCAGCTCGGCGAAGCCGAAGACACCGGAGATCATGGCCAGCAGGATCAGCCCCCCGTTGCTGACCGCCTGCGCCGCGCTCGGAGTGGGCGCCAGGGCCGCGATGGCCAGGCCGATCGCGCAGAAGCATGCGACTCCCACCAGGAACGTGAGCACCAGCGCCGGCACGTTGGCCCAGATGATCTGCACCCCATAGAACGTCACGCCAACACCCACCATGACCACGGTGGCAATCATCGAGATCCACAACGCCGAGACGACGCGCCCCGCGATGTGCACCGAGGGCGGAAGCGGAGTGCCGTGCAGGCGCTTGAGCACCCCCGATGCGCGGGCGTATGCCACGGCCAGGGCCAGGGAGACCATGCACGCCATGCAGACACCGAAGACCGCGAACACCGGTGTCGTGTACTGCGCCAGCCGCACCCCCTCGTCGGGATCGATCACCTCATTGCCGTAGATCGTGCACAGGATGACAAGGAAGCTGAGCGGGAACACGATCGTGAAGAACGCGGCGACCGGCGTGCGCCAGAACCCGCGGTTGGCGTAACGGACCTGGCCGAGCAGCATCGGGCCCACTGGGACGGTCGCGGTGTCAGGCATCGTCCTGCCCCTGGGTGAGGTCGAGGTAGACGTCCTCCAGTGTTGGCGGGGACATCGTCAGCCCGACAAGCCCGAGCCCCCGGTCCTTGGCCCAACGGGTCAGGGTGAACAGGTCGCCGGTGGGGTCAGCCGAGGCGATGTCGACCTGCGAACCGTGCGTGCGGGGGGCGCCGATCCCGATCGGGGGGACGTCCTCAGGGCCGACACCCTCGGGCATCACGAAGGAGATCACCGCCTCGGCCCCCTGGGTGCGGACCAGGCGCGCCGGGGTGTCCAGCGCGACGAGCCGCCCGGACTGGATCACGGCCACCCGATCCGCCAGGTGCTCGGCCTCCTCCATGTAGTGCGTCGTGAGCACGATCGTCGTACCGAACTCACGCAGCGAGGACACGAGATCCCACGCTCGTCGACGCGCCGAGGGGTCGAAGCCCGTGGTGGGCTCGTCGAGGAAGAGCAGTTCCGGGACGCCGACCAGGCCGAGGGCGAGGTCCAGCCGACGACGCTGCCCGCCCGACAGGGTCTTCGTGCGCGCCGCCGCCTTGTCAGTGAGCCCCACACGGTCGATGAGCTCGTCGACATCCCTGCGCCGGGGGTACATGCCGGCGTAGAGCGTGACGAGCTCGGCGACGGTGAACTCCTCGTCGAACCCGGCCTCCTGCAGCACGATGCCGATCCGCTCGCGATAGGCCCGGCCCCCCGTCGCCGGGTCGAAGCCGAGGACCTTGACTGCTCCGGACGTGCGCGACCGGTGGCCCTCGAGGATCTCCACCGTGGTCGTCTTGCCGGCCCCGTTCGGGCCGAGCAGAGCGAAGACCTCACCGGGGTCGATCGAGAAGCTCAGGTCATCGACGGCACGAACCTCGCCGTACGTCTTGTGCAGCCCTTCCACGACGACGACCGGTCCGGCTCCCAGGTTGTCCTTCATGCTCCAGCCATACGCCCGCAGCGTGCGGGTCCGCCAGAGTCGAAGGACCGGACCTGCGCTGGTCACAGCGTGCGCCGACCCCACGTTTCCCGGCGACCCAGATCGGGTAGGAATCCCGGATCATGCGCATCATCGGGAACATCATCTGGTTGATCATCGCCGGCTGGGCCTTCGCCCTCGCATTCGCCCTGGCCGGGGTCATCATGTTCATCTTCATCGTGACCATCCCGTGGGGGATCGCGTCCTTCCGGCTGGCCAACTACGTGCTGTGGCCCTTCGGCCGGACCACCGTGCCCAACCCCGACGCCGGCGTCGCCAGCCTGCTGGGCAACATCATCTGGATCGTGTTCGCGGGCCTCTGGATCTCCATCGGGTTCATCGTGTACGGCGTCGGCCTGTGCCTGACGATCATCGGCATCCCCTGGGGCATCGCGGCGTTCAAGATGGTCCCGCTAGCCCTGACGCCGCTGGGAACCACGATCGTCCCCACGCAGTAGCCCGAGTCGGTCCCAAAGGCAGCCCGATCCGGTCCCGAAGGTCCTCCGCGCGCATCCAACCTGAAGCGGCGGGACGATGGATTCATGGAGCGCCATCTTGAGCGCCTGCACGTCGGCCGCACAACAGCGAGTTGCGCCCTGGCCCTGGTGGCCCTCGCTGGTTGCACGACTTCGACAACCGACGCTGAACCAACTGCTGAGCCAACCGCTGAGCCAACCGCTGAGTCCTGGCCGAGGATGTCGACCACCGACTACCTCCCGGGGGTCGCCGCCGATGTGCACCTGCCCCTGGCCGCCGATGGGTCTGTCCCGGTGGTCCTCCTGGTGCCCGGTGGTGGCTGGCAGTCTGCGGACCGCCGGGGCCTGACCCCCTTGGCCGCCAGGCTGGCGGACTCCGGGATGCTCGTGGTCAATGCGACCTACCGGGTGGGCGGCGTTGATGCACAGTTCCCCCTGCCCGCCCAGGACGTCATCTGTGCCGCGGGCTTCGCAGCCGAGCAGGCCCGGGACAACCAGTTCCCGTCGGGACCCATGGTCGTGGTCGGGCATTCGGCTGGTGGGCATCTGGCCGCCCTGGCTGCGCTGGCAGGGCATGAGTTGGCAGGTGAATGCCCCTATCCGGCCACGACGATCGATGGCCTGGCTGGACTTGCGGGCGTCTACGACGTCTCCTCGTCCGGATGGCTGGACGAGTTCTTCGGGGTGCCACAGTCCCAGGACCCGGATCTCTGGCGGCGTGGTGACCCGCTTGCGCAGGTCCGCGCCGGTACCACCCCCGCCGGGCTGGAGGTCCTGCTCCTGCACGGCGACGCGGACGGGACGGTGCCCCTAGCGGAGTCGCAGAACTTCGCCGAGGCGCTGTCTGAGGCGGGCGTTCCGGTCTGGTTCGACGTGCTGCCCGGCGCCACACACGACACGGTCTACACCGCAGACGTGGCAGCCGAGCCCTTGATCGAGTGGATCCGCCAGCTCCAGCCGTGAGCACCGGAGCGGCCGAGCAGAGGCCCGACCGCGGCGGGCATCGCGTGGCGATACCTTGGCCCCATGACTGAGCGCGATTTCGACGTGGTCCTGTTCGGAGCGACTGGATTCACCGGACAGCTCGTGGCAGAGCGTCTCGTGGAGCGAGCGCCGGAGGGAACCCGTATCGCGCTGGCCGGCAGGTCGCTGGCCAAGCTCGGGGCGGTCCGCGACGGGCTGGGCCCGCAGGCAGCTGACTGGCCCCTGCTGCTGGCTGACTCCGCGAACGACGCCACCCTGACCAAGCTGGCGCGCTCCACCGTCGCGATCGCCTCGACGGTGGGCCCGTACCTCAAGTACGGCCTCCCGCTGGTGGAGGCCTGCGCGAAGGCGGGGACGCACTACGTCGACCTCACCGGCGAGGTCCTGTTCATGCGTGCGTCCGCTGACGCCTACCACGAGATGGCCAAGGCGTCCGGGGCCCGGATCGTGCACTCCTGCGGCTACGACTCGATCCCCTCGGACCTCGGCGTCCTGCTCCTGCATGAGGCTGCCGGCCCCCTGGGACAGACCACGTTGTTGGTCAAGGACACGCGCGGGGGCTTCTCCGGAGGCACCCTGGCTTCGGGGCGCGTTCAGGCGGCGGCCATGGCTTCGGACCCTGAGGCCCGCGCGATCGCGGCCGATCCCTACTCGCTGAGCCCGGACCGCGACGCGGAACCCGACCTCGATGGCCAGGGCGAGCTGGCAGGCGAGCGTGACCTGAGCGGCGCCGTGCACCATCCGGACCTGGGTTGGCTCGCATCGTTCGTGATGGGTCCGACCAACTCGCGGGTCGTACGGCGATCCAACGCGCTGGCCGGATACCCGTACTCCCGCGAGTTCACCTACCAGGAGGCGATGTCGTTCGGGAAGGGTCTTGCGGCCCGGGCGAAGGCCACGGGGATGAGCGCTGGCATGGGCGCTCTGGGTGCAGCGTTCAGCTTCGGACCGACACGCTCGGGGATGGGCAAGGTCCTGCCCAAGCCAGGTGAGGGTCCCAGCGCCGAGGACCGCGCAGCGGGACACTTCCGGATGGAGGTCCACGGCTACGGCCTCGACGGCCAGCACTACGTTGCGACGGTCGCCGCCCAGGGAGACCCCGGGTATGCCGCCACATCACTGATGCTCGCTGAGGCGGTCCTTCTGGCGGCCTCGGATGATCCCGCCCTGCCCGACGTGGCCGGCGTGCTCACACCTGCCACGGGATTGGGGATGGCACTCGTGGAGCGCCTTCGCGCAGCCGGGATGACGTTCGACGTGGGCCTGGCCCCCGAGCCCGACATGAGCGAGAGCGACAAGGATGCTGTCGAAGCAGACGCCGAAGATGCCGACGCGGCTGGCGAGGACGCCAACGACGACTGATCGTCGCACGCGGCCACCGAGGTCGCGCCGCCCCAACGCCCCGCCCCACGACGCCACCTCAACACGACACCCGAGGTGCTACCGAACGGCGGTCATCGGCTCCTTGAGGCGTGGAAGCCACGGCTGGGCGCGCTCGAGCTGACCGGCCAGCGAGAACAGCTGCTCCTCGGCCCCGAACGCGCCCGCGAGCTGCACTCCGACGGGCAGGCCATCCGGCGTCCAGTGCAGCGGCAGGCTCATCGCGGGCTGACCGGTCATGTTCCAGACCTGGGTGTTGGCCACCTTCTCCAGGGAGTTGGCGGCCAGTTGAGCCAGTGCCGTGCGTAGCATCGGCCCCACGTTGACTGGCAGGCGTCGCATGACCCCGAGCCCCAGCTTCTCCACCGGCGAGGTCACGGGCACGCCCACCTTCACCGGCGGGAACGGCATCGTTGCTGACAGGTGCATGTCGACCTGGTCGGCGAACAGCGCCCCGAGCCGCCGCGTCGTCTGAGCGATCAGGAACAACGCGTCCTCGAGGTCTCGAGCGGAGATGACGTTGCTGACCTGGCCCAGGAACCACGTCGGCGCCTCGAAGTCCTCGGCCCGCGGCTTGCGACCGGTCATCCGCTCCGTGTCAGCCACCTGCATGCCGATACTTGCCGCCACGATCGTCACGTAGGCGTGGGCCAGACCTTCCCGGTCGATGGGGAGTTCCAGGGGGATCACCTCGTGGCCGAGGTCCGACAACAGCGCGGCAGTGGCCTCGACCGCATCGCGGCACTCGGGGTCAGTGGTGCGCCCGAGGATGGACTCCGTTGAGAAGCCGATCCGCAGGCGGCCCGGCTCGACCTGGGCAGCTTCGAGGAACGCACGGTCGGGTGGCGCGGCGTAGGGGGAGCCGATGTCCGCACCCTGCGTGGCGTCGAGGAACGCCGCGCTGTCCCGGACCGTCCGGCTGACCACGTGCCGGGCCACCAGCCCGTTCCACGACTCCCCCTCGTCCGGGCCGAGCGGCGTGCGACCGCGCGACGGCTTGAGCCCGAACAGCCCGCACGCCGATGCGGGGATGCGGATGCTTCCCCCACCGTCCCCGGCGTGTGCGACCGGGACGATGCCGGCAGCCACGGCAGCCCCCGAGCCGCCACTGGAGCCACCGGGGGTGTGGTCCGGGTTCCAAGGGTTGCGCGCAGGGCCGCGCAGCTCCGACTCGGTCACGCCGAAGATGCCGAACTCCGGGCAGTTGGTCTTGCCGACGAAGACGACACCTGCGCGCCGGTAGCGCGCGAACAGCTCGGAGTCGTGGTTGGGGACGTAGTCCACCAGCGATCGGCTGGAGAACGTGCACGGCTCGTCAGCCAGGAATCCGTCCATGTCCTTGACCAGGAACGGGACCCCCCGGAAGGGCCCATCGGGCAGGTCGCCAGAAGCGTCACGGCGCGCCTTGTCGTCCATGCGGTGGACCACGGCGTTGAGCTCGGCATTGACCGCGTCGGTGCGCGCGATGGCCGCGTCGACGAGCTCGGTCGGGGTCACCTCCCCCGAGCGGACAAGGGCGGCGAGGCCGACGGCGTCGTGGGCGGCGTACTCATCGTGGCGCATGCCCCCATCGTCGACCTGCCTGCGCGCCGATGTCGGGTGGGGTGGCACATCGGCGCGCAAGGGTCAGGGGAGAATGGGCGGGTGCCCGATGCCCTCTACCTCATCCCGGGAGTGATCGCTGCCGGAGTCGGCGGCGAACTCTTCGTCCGCAGCACGGTCGGTGGGGCGGCACGGGCCCGCGTGGCCCCGGGCATCGTGGCCGCCACGGTCGCCGCCTTCGCCACCTCGAGCCCCGAGATGTCGGTGGCCATCAACGCCGCGACGGCGGGGCGTCCGGAGATCGCGCTGGGCGACCTCCTGGGCAGCAACGTGGTCAACATCGGGCTCGTCCTGGCCATCGCGATCCTGCTCGGGGGGATCACCGCGCGCGGTCGGGACCTCCGCCGGGACATCCCCCCGGCCCTGGCTGCACCCCTGCTGGTCCTGGCCCTCGCCCTGGACGGAAGCCTCAACCGGGGCGACGGGATCATCCTCCTGCTCACGTTCGCCGGCTGGTTCACCGTCACGGTGATGCAGGCAGCTCGCGAGCGCAGCGATGTCGTGGCGGTCATGGCCGATCGGACGCTGGCCAGTGTCGTGCGCGATTTCATCCTCGGCCTGGTCCTGCTGATCCTCGCCGGACGTCTCATCGTGCTCGCGGCGTCGGACTTCGGCCGGATCCTCGGCTGGGACACCTTCACCGTGGGAGCCGTCCTGGTGGCCATCGCCACGTCCGTCCCAGAACTGGCCACCGTCGTGGCGGCCAAGCTGCGCAACCACGGGGATGTCAGCGTCGGCACCGTGCTGGGCAGCAACATCTTCAACGGGCTGCTGATCGTGGGTGTCGCCGCCACGATCCACCCGATCCGGATCACCTGGAGCGAGTTCCTGGTGGCCATCGGGTTCGGCGTCCTCACGATGCTGATGGTCATCCCCGGCCGGTCCAACCACCTGGGCGCTCGGCGGGGCCTGCTGCTCCTGCTGACCTACGGCACCTACGTCACGACGCTGCTCCTGGTCCACAAGGGCGCGTAGCGCGGGCTATGGCGCGGTGCGCACCACGATCGCCTCCAGGACCTCGGACTCACACTCGGTCAGCAGCCCGCGAAGCGCGGCGTCGTGGGCCCCAGATCGATCCCCCGCGCGCTCGAGCCTCGTCGCCAGGGCGTGGGCGACATCCGTGATGGAACCGATCATCTCGTTGATGTGAAGATCGGCCCACGGCAGTTCCCGGGCGGCAACCGCGCCGAAGGGACGACCGCGGACCAGCGACAACGCCTCAGCCAGGTGTG
The DNA here is from genome assembly GCA_963697345.1 of uncultured Actinomycetes bacterium. Classification (GTDB taxonomy): domain Bacteria; phylum Actinomycetota; class Actinomycetes; order S36-B12; family CAIYMF01; genus Prado023. The sequence goes on from CAVONS010000004.1 coordinate 68,884, forward strand.
CGGTGTCGTCGGTATCGGCAAGGCCGATCGCAGCCAATCGCTGGAACTCATCCCAGTCGGAGGTGACCTCGGCCCGCATGCGCAGCCGACCCTCGGTGGAGGCAAACGTCATCAGGTACGGCTCGCCGGCCGTCGTCCGCCCCAGCCAGGTCCTGGTCCGGGAGATCATCTGGCGACACGTCTGCGGATTCGAGCGACGCCCGGGCCACAGCGCACTCTGCAGCTCGCTGGGCCGCGAGTCGGGATGCAGCAGCACGAACGTCGCCGTCTCGGCCAGTCGACCGATCCTCGTGGACTCTGCCTTGCCCTCCGCATTCTGGACAAGGACTTCACCCAGGATCAGGACGCGGGGTGCGTCGGTATCGGCAGGCCCGGCCTTGGTCGACGGCGAAGATGCGGACCCGCCCGGAGGCAGGTCAGGGGACGTGTCGTCGGGCTGCTCACGGAGGTCGATCACGTCCTCGGCCGCGAGGGGGGCGAGGGAGGCGCGGACGGCAGGGCCAGCCAGGTCGACCGGGTCCGGCAGGTCAGCGCCCCGGAACACCTGGACGACATCCTCGACGGTCGCTCGGCTCAGCGTCTGAGGCGTCAGGCGCTGGCGCTCGGGCAGCAGGGTCGCCGAGCCCGAACCGTCGACGACCAGGAAGGCGCCGGGCCGGCCCCGGACGGCTGCGCTCGTGATGAGGCCACACCCCGAGTGGGCGTCGACCGCGATGCTGAGCGGCTGGTCACTGAGCACGACCTGAAGAGGATCCTTCGAGCCGGGAGCATCCAACCCGGCATCACCAGGCACCAGCGGGGTGGGAAGAACCATCGCGCCGGCGAGCAGGGCGGAGACCCGATGCGGGTCACCCAGGACGCCGATCGCACCCGCCTCCACAGACTCCGCGACAGTGGGGTCCGAGATGCAGAGGGTGCGCTCGGTCAGGGAGCTGGCGGGCCCGAATGCCAACTCGGCGGCCAGGCCGCGCAGCACATCCCCCATGGCCTCATCGGGCCCTGACACCACCAGGGTCCCCACGGACTCCAGGTTGATCAGGACGACCTCGGACTCGGAGGTACCGAGCGTGACCAGGCCCGCAAGCGCCGGTGACCGGTCGGTCAGGGAATCTGGGATGAGATCGGCGTCGAGGGACCACCGCATCCCGTCGTCGGATCGGAACGGGGGCAGGGGCGGGCGGCACGGGGCTGCAAGGTCCAAGGCGACTCCGCTGGCGCTGACCCGGACCAGCCGCACATCGGGGACTGGCCGGGCCGCGGCCTCGGCCGCCTGGGCCAGGACTGTCAGCGCGCGCTCCAACACCTCGGCAGAGGGGTCGTGCAGGGCAGAGCGCGCTGCAGACTCGACCTTGCCGACGTGGACCGGAGGTACGGGCAGGCGTTCACCTGGTCGGCGATAGCGCTGGAACTGCCGCCGGCGACGGACCAGCTCGAGACCGATGCCGGCCAGCGCGAGGGTGGCCAGGGCTCCGCCTCGAGGCAGCGAGGTGACGCCACCGGCCATGTCCAGGTCTGGCTGCTCAGAGGGCTCCACAGCTGAGGCCTCGGACGCCTCGATGGGCAGGGTCGGCTCGTCGTGCTGGGCGCCCGCCCCACGGCTGAAAGCACCTGTCCGATCCAGTTCCGGAAGGACTTCCTCGACGCTCGCCGGCGCAACCTCTGCGGGCGCACGATCCAGCCGCAGGGGGGTGTCCGCCTCGGAGCCGCCCTCGCTCTGGGCCTGGGACGTGGGGATCTGCGGCGACGCTGACTGGGTGCCGGGGATCTCCAGTATCCAACCGGGACGAATCAGGTCCGGGTGACGCAACCGGTATCCGTCGATCTGGAGATCACCGCGATTGGCCTCGAAGATCTCCTCGTAGCGCGTGGGATCACCCAGCTCATCGTCGGCGATGTCCCACAAGGTGTCACCCCGGGCCACTCGGTGCCGCTCAGGGCGATCCACGTCAGTGATCGCATCGGCCGGGAGCCGCAGGGTCCACCCCGGGTACAGCCTCCCGTCGCTGCCCAACGAGCGGCCATCGGGCTGCGGCACACCCCGATTGAGCTCCACGATCTCGACGTAGCGCTCGCCACCGCCGAGATGCGCCTCGGCAAGGATCCAGAGTGTGTCGTGGCGCTGCGTGGTGATGCGGGGACTGTCGACGCGCGAAGCCTCCCGGCGGGCCGCCACGGGTTGGACCACCGCATGCGGTTCGGCCCTGTCATGGGGTGCAGCCATGACACGGGGTGCAGCCATGCCGTGGGGTGCAGCCATGCCGCGGGGTGCAGCCATGCCATGGGGTGCAGCCGTCACAAGGGGTGCAGCCGTCACAAGCTGGGATCCGTCCGGCTCTTCGGCAGCGTGCGGAGGTGCCACCGCGGCCACCACCGCAACCAGGGAGCCCGACTCCGCGATGACCGGCATTCCGCCGGCTGATGGCCCGGCCAGGCTCAGCGCCACGGGCTGGTGCGCTGCGGACTCGCCCGAGGCCGACTTCGGCGAAGCTGGAGATCCGCCCGACGAGCTGAGCGCCACCAGGACCGCCGCGACCAGGACCGCGGCCGTGCGCTGGGGCCCAGCCAGTCCAGGGAGCCGGGGAGTGGCGGTCCGGCGCAGCGCGGCCCACAACTCGAGGGCGAGGCTGAGCGTCATCGCGGCCCACGCGCCCCACGCGACAGCCAGGACTGCGAAGAGCAGCAACCGCCCGTCGTCCGCGCTCGACCAGGTGTTGGGGTCGAGCGCGGACGGGTCCAGTGGCAGGCGCTCGGCAAGTCCGATCAGCAGGAAGGGAACACCTGCGATCAGCAGGATCATGACAACGAGGGAGCCCAGAGCCGGCCCAACGCGCCGCGACGGTGTGCTGTGGTGGGCGATGAAGCGGGTCACGGTCGAACTCCTGTCGGCGCCTGGACGAGGGCTGTCTCGGCTGCCCCGCTGACGGTGAAGCGCGGAACTCCTATGAGGCCCAGGAAGACAGTCGGTGCCGATGTGGTGGTGGTGACCTCGACGCCTGATCCCCCATGGACGATCCGCACCGTGCCGTTGACCCCAGCAGAGCGCAAGTACTCCTCTGCTGCGTGAACTGCCGCGCCACGGTCGACGCGCAACTCACGTCCCGCGAGGACACCTGCGACATCGACGGCCTGCCCGGCAGCGCGGGCGGCCTCTGCCGCGACCCGATCCGCCCGCTGGACCGCACGCACCTTGGCGCCACCATCCACGACCAGTCCGGCCAGTGCCATCAGGCCGACCGCGACGATCGCCACGAAGACCGTCACCGCCCCGCGGTCGTCCGCCGCGGATCGACGGACCCGACGGTGCAGGTCCCAGGGCGAGTCGGTTGTGTTCATGAGCGTCCCCGGAACTGGTCGATCGTGCTGGTCATCGAGGCCGTCACGATGCGCGTGCCCGGCATGCCTGGGACGGCAACGTCCGACAGTGGTACGGCACACGTGACCTGCACGCGCACGCTGGCCGGTTGGCCCACGGGCACCGAGAAGCCATCCACGTCGACTCCACTGGTCAACGTCCGGCAGGTGATCCCCTGCCCGTCCAACGAGGCACGAACGGCCTCGCTGGCCGCCGACCTGGCCGACCGCGCGTCGCGCGCCAGGGAAGCCTCTCGAGCGGCCACGGCCGCCGCCTGCTCCACCGCGCTGCCCGCGGTCGAGATTCGGCCACCGACGATGACCAGCCCGAGCAGGGCCAGCAGAGCGGGGGCAAGAACGGCCATCTCGATGGTCGCCGACCCTCGCGTGCCGGTGCGCTGCACATCAGCGGTCATGGGGACGTGAACCTCTCCCGAGGCCCTTGGGCATGCTGCAGGACTGGGAGCCCGGGGACACCGGGAAGCACGCTCAGGGCGCGTCCGCGCACTTCGACACGCACGCTCGCGGCGTCGACAGACGCTGTCACTGTCCGTCCCACAAGGGAGTCCCCAGCGAAGGAGTCGAGGAAGGCCTCCGCTCGGAGGCGGCCCGCCTGGGACTGGGCGCCATGGGCGCGACCGGCAGCGACCCCCTCCTGCGCCGCGCCCAGGGCCAGGCTGCGGGCGTAGGACCACAACCCGACCTGGATGATCGTGAAGACGACCAGGAGCAGGACGGGGGCCAGGATCGAGATCTCGAGGGTCGCCGACCCCCGATCCTGGCGCAGCATCAGTTGATCTGGTCTGTCCGCGACTTCACGGCAGCAGTCAGGGTGGCGACCAGCAGCGTGGCGACGGTGATGAGCCCGAGAACGAGGATCACCAGTTCCAGGGTGCTGGCGCCTGTCTGGCCATCACGCTGCCCACCACTTCGGATGCGCCCTGTGAGCGCCCCCAGGACAGTCAGGGTCGTGGTCAGTAGTGCATTCATCGATCTCTCCTTGTGTGACTCAGCCGAACAGGATTCGTGAGAAGGCCGGGAACCCCAGGAGCGCCATGAAGGCCACCCCCAGCAGGGCCACCGGGATGGACATTCGTTCGCTTGCCTCGTTGGCCTCGGCGACCTCCGACTGCAGCAGCCAGGTACGCAGGGAGGCAGAGCGCGCCCGCAACGTGGGAAGGACGGCGGCTCCGTCCTCGCCAGACAGACGCATGATGTCGGCCACGTCGCTCAGCTCCGCGACACCCAGCTCGGCGGCCAGTTGCGACAGCTGCTGCCAGGGAGTTCGGCCCTCGAGACGTGCACGCAGCAGGGCCTCTCGGATGTGCTCGAAACCGGGTCCGTCCCCGATGGCGGCGGCGCGCTCCAGGGCCTCCACGGCACCCGCGTCCGCTGCCCGCTCAAGAGCGACCAACTCCAGGTAGACGCACACCGTGCGGCGCATCTGGACGCGAGCCGCGGTGGCCCGGCGACGCAGCTCCACCTCGGGCATGAAGGACAGGACGACCGCGAGCACCAACGACGCTGCCGTCGGCACAACGAAGGGAAGGGCCGTCCCGGAGAGCGCGAGGATCGCCGTCAGGAGGACGGGGAACGCAAGCCCGACGAAGGCGTAGCCGAGCTTCTCCATGGCCAACCGGGTCGCAGTCGTCCCCGTGAGCGCAAGATCGGCCCGATGCCGGTCAAGGTCCAGGACCTCCACCAGCCAGACGGCTGCTCGACCCAGGCCCACGCTTGCCGGGCCCTGCCCGGTCAGCATCGGGGGCGTGGCCGCAGTCCCGGTGAGCCGCGCAACGCCCGCAGCCAGGTCAGGAGCGGGCGGGCGCACGCCAGCCACCATCAGGGTGAGGCCCATCCCCACGAGTGCGCCGGCGATCAGGATCCCAGTCATCCGGAGACCTCCACCGAGGCGAGGATCCGCGCCGGCTGCACGCTGCGCGTCATGGAGTGCATCCACCACAGCGCAGCCCCGAAGAAGCCCAGCGTTGCCGCCAGCACGACCTGCCCGAGGAATGTGCCGTACGGCCCGGTGTAGGTCCGGTTGAGCAGGCCGGCCGCGATGATCGCCATCGTGATGACCGTGACCGCCCGGGCTGTTGTGCGCGGCTTGGCCCGATCCGCCTCGATCCGCCGCCGGGCAGCGACTTCTTCCCCGACCGAGTCCGCGATCGCAGTCAGGGCGGCGGCGACACCCGGTCCGCGACGGCGGGACGCGAGGATCAGCGCCGCCACGACGAGGTCGGCCGACGGGTCATCCAGATCATCGGCGAAGCGGCGCAGGGCGGTCTCCGTCGGCGTCCGCGCAGCGATGCGCGCGGACAGCGTGGCCACGTCGTCGACGATGGGTGCCGGCGCTGTGCGCGCAGCGGTCTGGATGGCCTGCTCGAGGCCGACGCCGATCGCGAGAACATCGGCCAGACGTCGGATCCATTCCTCGACTGCTTCCACCCGATCGATGTCCTCCTCTGCCTGTGCCCCAGCGCCCGCCATCGCAGGGAGGGCGATCACGGCGGCAGCCGCACCCAGTCCCAGCGCGGGCCAGCCCGTCACGGCCCCTGTGACCGCTCCGGCCAGCGCCGACACCGGCCAGCGCAGCGACGTCCACGTCCACCCCGGCTGTTGCCGGGCGATCATCCGCGGCCGCGGGTCCCACCCGACGATGGCTGCGATCATCAGCGCAACACCGCCGGCGGTGACAAGGGCGGCACAGGCGGCCACCACCTGGGCCGCAGTCACCGCGTCGCCCAGTGAACGGCGCGAACGGGATCCAGGTGGGGCTGGTCGAGCAGGGATGCATCGAATCCCGCGGTGACCAGATCGCCGAGGCAGTGCGGGTGATGCGCTGGCACGGCACGGCCCTGGGCATCCGGCGTGAAGACGGTCGTGACGACCGGTCTGCCAGACTCGCCGACGCCATCCACCTCGATGATCTCGGCCACGAAACGCTCGCGGGCGCCGCCGCTCTCCGCGTCGTGGCGCAGCGCGAGATGGACGATGAAGTCGATGCCGTCCGCCGCCGCGCGGTAGGCGAAGGAATCCGTCATACCGCCGCCCTGTTCCAGACAGAGGTTCACGAGGCGGTCCAGCGCCTTCGTGGCGGTGCGGGCATGCAGGGTGCACATCGAACCGTCGCCAACGGACATCGCGTTCAGCATCGGCACGACCTCCGGCCCCCGGACCTCGCCCACGATGACTCGGCGGACGTTCATCCGCAGTGCGTCCACGACCAGATCCGACAGCGACACCTCGCCGGATGCCCGACCCCTGGCATCCCGCTCGGAGGAACCGACCCGTGCCTCCATCGCCACGACTCGGGGGTGCCGCTCGACGAGCTCGTGGAGGTGCAGCTCGTATTCGCGCTCGATCGTGGCGAAGCGTTCCATCGGCGAGAACTCGGCGGCCAGCGCGCGCAGCAGAGTCGTCTTGCCCGCGTTCTGGGCGCCGGTGACGATGATGTTCTTGCCGGCCCGGATCGCAGCGCCGAGGAAGCCAGCGACCGCGGGGGACATCGATCCCCACGCGACCATCTGATCCAGGGACACATCACGGACGCGGTGCCGACGGATGACAACGACGGGTCGCGGCGTCACCCAGGCCATGGCGGTGAGCCGAGATCCGTCATCGAGTCGCAGGTGCAGTGTGGGACTGGCCGTCGAGAAGGAGCGCTCCGCCTGCCCGGTACGGGTCGCGAGAGCCTGGATCAACTCGACGAGCTCGATGTCGGAACCGGCGATGGGCTCACCTCGGACCTCGCGGCCATCGGCATAGGCGATCCACACGTGGTCATGTCCGTTGACCTCGATGTTCTCGATGGTGGGGTCGTCGATGAGCGGCTGCAGGCGTCCCATGCCGAAGATCGCATCCATGGCGCTGTCGGCGATCGCGAACTCCTCATCGACCGTCCACGGCCGCAGGCCTGCGTGCACGCGCTCGCGCGACCGGGCGACCAGCACCTGCGTGAGCAGACTCCGGGCCAACTCGCGCCGGGCACCCGGGTCGGCAACGGGCGACTCCCGGAGGCGGAGGGCCAGGGCGTCTGAGACAGCGCGGCGCACATCGTCAACCAGGGCGTGATCGATCTCGACGGCCGGCCGCTGTGTCGTGGCGGTCATCAGATCTCGGCACCGATGTTCGGGGCCAGTCGAGCGGTGCCACGCGATACCGCGTCGATACTGCCTGCGCCGGGGCCCGGTAGGTGCCGGTCCGCGCGCTCGAGGGCGACACGGCCGATGTCCGCTGCGGCTCGACGAACGCCTCGGGCGTACTCGCTGCGCTCGAACCCACGCGAGGCTGGTAGGCCCTCGAAGTGGACGCGAGCGCGATCAGCGTCCCAGGGAATGACACCCAGGAGCGGGATCCCCGCGGCCTCCGTCACCTCGGCAGGGCTGTAGGGCGATGCCGAGTCGACGACCAGTAGTTGCAGGGGCACCTGCCGCAACGGCCAGGCGGCCGCGAAACGGTGTGCGGCAACCACCGATGGCAAGGTCGGGCGAACCACGAGCAGGGCCAGGTCGCTGTCGACCAGCCAGGGCCACGTGGGTCCGGCGACTCCCACTCGACCGGCATCAACGATGACATCGCACCCATCCCGGTGGAGACCCGCCCGCTCCCCGGCCACCACGTCCCACGCAAGGGACAAGGCTGCGGCTCGGGCCGAGTCCGGAACTCCTGGGACAAGCCGAGCTGAGCCGTCAGCCCGCAGGTGGACCGACGCCGAGTCCAGTGCTTCGCGAGGGCTCACCCCGCGCGACGTTGCCAGCGCGAGGATTCCGGCCCGCGGCTCGACCATCCCGGCCAGGATGCCTGCTGCGGTGTCTCCACCGATCGGGTCCGCATCCACGGCAACGGCGGACCGTCCCGGTCGGGCCGATGCCCACGCCAACGTCAGTGCGACGACACAGGTGGTCACTCCGGGCGATCCCTTGGCGCTGAGCAGCGAGATGACGGCCATCAGCGAGCGCTCGTCGGTTCGACGACGACGGCCACGCTGCCGTTCGCGCCGGCCACGGCAAGCCTGGGCCCAGAGGCAGCCGCGGTGGTCACGTCGACGACGGTGATGCCGTTGATATCCATGGGACCCACTCGAACCACCGTGGCAGAGATCGGCGCGGGGTCATCGAATTCCTCCGAGTTGACGGCCAGGATCCGATCTCCAGCACGCAGCCCGCCAGCGGGTGTCCGCTCAGCCGACAGGGCAATCGGCACCAGCACCAGACCGGGACCCGGATCCCCCGTCACCTCGACCATCCCAGCGGTCAGCAGCATTCCCGCCGCGAGCTGGGTCGTGGCGACCTGCCCGATGACCGAATCCCGATCCGTGGCGGGCAGAACGGCCACTCCTGGGTCGACCGAGACGCGCGCCACCGTGACGTCATCGGAGGTCAGCTCCTGGCCGTAGGCGACGTCTGCGCGGATCGCCAGAACCTCCTGACGCTGACCGGCCGCGCCCACGAGCCACACCACAGTCAGTGCTCCGATCGAGGCCAGGAGAGCGCCCAGCCCGATGAGCCACGGCCTTCGCCGGCCCCGGACCGGAGCGAGTGCTGGCTCTGTCGACGATCGGCGCCGGCCGCTCACACCCGAGTCGACCCTGGACGTGGTTGAGCTCATGACGTCCTCCCCCTTCGATCAATGGCGTCCCGAGCAGAACCGGCAACACGCCGTAATACCGGCGTTCCCTGCATTTCGGGCAGACGCATGGTAAGCGGGCTTTTCGACGCTGGCCAAATCCGCGCGATGCCGCGGCCCGTGGGCGTTCCCGGCTCGCGGAACCCATCCGACGCGCGGCCTCTCACGCCGGCACCGACCGGTCGACGACGGGCTCCCAGCCGGCGAGCCAGGCCTCTGGCCCGGCCTTCGACCGCCGTGTCGTGGATCGCAGGGCTTCCTGAACGGCCGCGTCGCCCACGATCTGCGGCCCGTGCACCGAGGCCAGCTCGACGACACCGGGACTGGCTGCGCCGCCGAGCAGGAGCGCCGCCAACCGGCGCACTCGCCACTCCGGCACTCCCAGCCGCAGGGCAGCCCACCGCCACCGAGTGCGCGGCAAGCCCGAAGGCCGTGCCGAGGCATGCTGGGCCAGAATCGCGATGGCATCGCCGGCCTCAGCTGGCTCCCAGCCGGCGTCAGCCAACCCCGCGACAAGGCCAGGCAGAAGGATCCCCGCGACATCGTCGTCCGATGTGCGCTTCTCGGTCGGTTGCCAACCTGAGTCCATGAGCCGGTCCAGGGACAGGTGGCGAACAGACACCTCGCGGCCAGGGTTCCGAACCACGGCCGAGCCAGCCCCGGGACCGTGGCCACCCCCGGCGGGCCCGGTGCGGACTCGAGGACCGGAGGAGTCCTCAGGCGAGACACTCGGGTGCGACCGCATCCCCCGGCCCGCTTCCACCTCGACACGAACAGCCCGTCGCACGGCGGACCAGACCATCCCACCAGGGTTCTCAGCGGTGCGCGCGGAGGGTCGGCGCAGCGCATCCCAAGCAGCCTCCCAGCCCGAAGCCTCGGCTTGGTCAGCGGCCGGGCCGCGGAGGCCGGATCGGCGGACAACTGGGATGACAACAGCCCGACGGACACCGTCGAGAAGGTCACGTCCGGCAACGCTGTTCCACCCGTGCACATCGACCAGATGCAGCGAGTCGCGGACAGTCTGCGGTGAGAGATCCATTTCAGCACTTCCTCGAGTGTCCCGGTTGTGGGCCCGGGGCGCGATGGCGTCACCGTGCCGTGCGGGGGTTGCCTGAACCGTTGCCAGAGCCATGTGGGTGAGGCGAGGAGAGCTGCCGGCAATGGATCCGTGATCTGGGAATAGTGCCTCTGACCTGCGATGACCTGTTGTCGGCAACGTGGCAACAACTGCAGGCTCACAACACCGTCTGCTGGTTGCGGCCAGGCCCCGGCACTTGGACGGCAACTGCGCCGTCACCACCGGAGGGTTGCCCGGCAACACCCGCGACCCTCCGGGGGTGCGCAGGCACTGTCGATGCCCCGTTCTGCGAGCACTGATGGCTGTGACGGCCGCGACCAGAGTCGGCCGACCGAGACCGGAGGTCCCCGATGTCACCCCAGATGTCCTCAACGGACAAAGCCCAGATCACCGAGTTGCCTGCCACACTCGCAGGACTGTGGACGGCTATCACCAGAACGCATGTCGCCGCGATGGGAGGCCTCACCGACGACGTCGACGATTCGGCGGGTGACCTTGCTGACGTGGTCGCACACTGCGCGCGGGCAGCAGACACCCTGGCTGCTTCCAGCCAGCAGGGGATCCTCGCCTTCGACGATGGGCCAGAGGTCCCACACCCGGCCGGTCAGGGGCCAGACCTCCTTGCACTGAGCAACATCTGCATCGATCTGGCCATCGAGGTCCTCGGGAACGAGGACGAACCCCTGACCCCGTCAGAGATCGTGGCGATCACGCGAGCCGTGACCTCGCTGTGCGCTGCCCGCGCGGCGACCCCCGGGGTGGACCAGTGAGCGCCACAACGATCGCCGGGGCGCCCAGCCGAGCCACGTACGCCGAACTCACCCACATGGGCTGTCGGCGGATCGCACTGGCCCTCGCCACGGCGCAGTCACGCGGGTCGAGGGAATCCATGTCCGGGGATGATGTCGCGGCGTACCTGGATCTGGCAGCTGCTCTGGCACACCTGGGTACCACGTTGATCATGCCGCCTCGTCGACTCGGTGCAACCGGCCGCCGCTCGGCATCCCGAAGGGGACCCGATGCACAACTCGTCGCGTCGCTGCGGGGGGCAGCCCGAGCCCGCGACTGGGACCAGCCGCACCCCGTCGAGGGCATCGGGGCCCACATGGATCGTGCCGCGGTCCTGCTCAGGGCTGCTGCGGATCTGTGGGCGACCCACCACACGCCCGACGGACATCCCCGCAGCCTCGAGGGCTCACGCATGCGTCACCCAGCCACGCTGGGAGCAGCGCTGCGCCAGTGGCGCTCGATGGTGGCCCTGTCCTCGTCCTTGGCGTCCGCCCTGGGTGAGCCTTCCGCTGTGACGGACCTCACCCCGAAGGCTGGCGATCAACAGGCCCTGGAGCCACTCCTGGAGCCTGCGCGCCGGCTGGGCCGGGGAGGCTCGGCAAGCACGTCCGCAGGGTCGCTGCATCTCACGGTGGCGCGACCGAGCCTGCTGCGGGGCCAGCCGCCTCTGGCCGAGCTGGCACAGAGGATCGATCGGCTGCGCAACCTCGCGTGGCAGCTTGCCTCGACAGGCAGCGCCCCTGCAACCGTTCACGGGAACATGGCCGCCATCGGCGTGGCCGTGCATCAGGCTGCCGCCGAAGCGCACCGGTCCCTGGCCAGTTCCCTACCGCCTGGGCCGGAGCAGCGCAGACATGCCAGGGCTGAGGCAAGGGTCCGCGAGGGGCTGTCCCGATGGCGCTTGGTCGCTGATGACGTGCGGGCGCTTCGATCCGCCCATCCCGCCGCGCACCCCATCCAGCTGGAACGCCTGGACATCCACCGACTCCTTGGTCGGCTCGTACCCCGCGGAACAGCGGTGACCAGCTCGCAGGTCAGCTGGGAGTTGAGTCGCCTGGCTGACTCATTCGCGGAGATCGCCGACTCCGGTGCGCGGGCAGTCCGAGCAGCTCACGACCGCGGCGACCTCCTTCTGGTGGGCAGGGCGATTCCCCAGGAGGCCCTGCCCCGGCGCCCCGATCTCCTGCGCGCTCGACTCAGCGACGAGGTCATCGCCGCGCCGGCGTTGACCATCGCTCGGCTTGAGGCAACGTACCGAGACATCGCGCGGGGAGCCCTCCAGCGCACGTCGCCAGATGTCTCCCCACCGGCGGCGTGACGCGTGGCTGACCCGAGCGCAGGATCAGCCCACGTGCGCCCTACCGGCGCGCAGCTGCGTTGTCGAAACCTCGCCACGCCCGGTGGAAGGGATTGCGGCTGGCTTGGGTCGGAGCTTCGGCGCGGACGACCGCCAACCAGCGACCCTCTGCCTCAGCAGCGAGCTCGAAGGACGCCCGGGTACATTCGACGCGATCCTCGACGCTGCCGCGCAGGGCAGCCTCGGCGGCGTCATCGATCTGCTCCTGGACCGCATCCCGATCCTCGGCGATGAGGCCGCGCAGTCGTGGGTGGTCGAGCAGGACGGTCCGGTGCAGGTCCTCGTGGTCCCACCAGAGCGTTCCCGCGGCGTACGTGCCGGTGGGCGGAGGTCCCTGGTCGGGAAGGCCGGCCGACGCGGCAGCGTCGAACCACACCGGCTTGCGGATCGACAGGCAGGGCGCGGCGGTACCCGTCACCCAGTGCGTGGCCAGAGGTCTGTCTGTCGACGGCTGCTCCCCCGTGCTGTGGGCCGCGTGGAGCTGGGTCACCCACGATCCGGTCGTCTGCGAGACACGAACCGGGCCGAACCCGGCGTGTGCGCACACCGTCTGCCCCAGCAGGCCACCCACGGGATGGTCAGCCGGGCTCCAGTCGGCACGACCGTCCGACCGTTGGCCGTGGTCGGCCAGCAGGTCCCAGAGCGCCAGCGACGTCCAGGCCACCACGACCCGCGGCAAGCGCATCGTTGGTCCGGCACTGCCGCATCCGGGCGTCACTGAACCGTGTGTAGATCCGGTCGCTGTAGTCCGCACCGAAGTCGAAGGCATCGGCGCTTGCCGCCCATTTCTTGGACACCGCGAGGTCGACAAGACCCTTCGAGCAGCGGTCGAAGTCCCCGGCGATCGTGATGGCGTTGGAGATGCTGGCCGATCCCTCGACGCGGCGTGCTGCCCACTGCCGCCCGGCCGTCTCCACGACCCACGCCTGCGTGGGATCAGTCACGAGGAAGCTGTTGTCGTAGCGGAACTCGTGGGTGTGCCCACAGTCCCCGCCCTGGCCGTACTGCTCGAGCAGGTCCGTCATCACGGTCACCGCCACGTCGGCGCTGTCGGCCCGCTCGAGGGCAAGCCGGAGCAGGTCCATGCCGATGAGTCCGGGCACCTTCTCGTGCGGGACCTTCGTGAACACGGCCTCGTTGCCGATGACCACGCCGTGCTCGTTGGCGCCCATCTCCGCGCCCCAGATCCAGAACGGCTTGCCCAGCAGGACCGCGTGGGTGCGCGTGACCTGCGGAATGCGGATGTACGTGCACTGCAGCTCGGCGCCGGTGCTGTGATCCGCCCCTGGCACGAACACCACCTCGTGGGCCTCATTCGGCTCACGGTCGCTGTTCTTCGCGAACAGGACGCTGCCGTCCGCAGTGACGTCGGCCAGGGCAACGAACGTGTCGCACATGCACCCATCATGGTCCGCACCGCGTCCGCTGGTCGCGCCCACACCACGGGGGCGACGCCGGCCATCGGGCCATCGCCGGGCAGCCATCGCCAACACGGCCGGTCGATACTGCAGAGATGAGCATCCCGCCCACCGCTGCACTGACCCGCGGCGAGGTCCTGGCCCTGGCTGAGCGCCACGTCTGCCCCGACCGCGTCCGCACATTCACGGCCCTGGGCGCCTCGATCGTGATGGGCCGCCGCGAGGGCTACCAGATCCACGACGTCGACGGCCGCTCGTGGTGGGACCTGCACCTGAACGGCGGCGTGTTCAACCTCGGGCACCGCAACCCCGAGCTGATCGCCACGCTGGTCGGGGCCCTCGACGAGGTTGACATCGGCAACCACCACTTCCCCAGCCCCGAGCGCGCGCTGCTGGCCGAGCGGCTCGTCGGCCTGACGGCGGGGATGACCTACGCGGTGTTCGCCAGCGGCGGTGGCGAGGCGATCGACCTGGCGATCAAGTCCGCGAGACGGGCCACCGGCCACCGCAGGGTCGTGTCGATCGTCGGCTCCTACCACGGCCACACCGGCCTGGCGCTCGCCGCAGGAGACCGCGGTGCGGCTGAGTCCTTCCTCGCCACCGGCCCCGAGGACGACTTCCCCCAGATCCCGTTCAACGACCTCGACGCCCTGGAAGCAGCCCTGGCCGGCGCCCCCACGGCCGCGGTGATCCTCGAGACGATCCCGGCCACGATCGGGTTCCCCATCCCCGCGCCCGACTACCTGACCGGCGTGCGCGATCTGTGCGACCAGTACGGCGCCCTGTACATCGCCGACGAGGTGCAGACCGGGCTGGGCCGCTCCGGGTCGATGTGGGCCGTCGAGAGGTTCGGCGTCACGCCCGACATCCTCGTCACCGGCAAGGGCCTGTCCGGTGGCCTGTACCCGATCTCCGCGACGCTGCTGTCCAACCGAGCTGGCGCCTGGCTCGAGGACGACGGCTGGTCCAACCTCTCCACGTTCGGCGGTGCGGAGCTCGGGTGCCGCGTCGCCCGCGCGGTCCTCGACATCACGACCCGCCCGGAGACGATCGCTGGGGTCGATGCCCTCACGCGGACGTTCGCCGACGGGCTCGCCGCCCTGACCGTGAAGTACCCCGACTGGCTGCTTGAGGTGCGCCAGACCGGCTTGATCATCGGCCTTCGCTTCGCGCACCCCATGGGCGGGATGCTCATGACGCGTGCCTGCTACGAGGCCGGCATCTGGGCGATGCTCGCGGGCTTCGATCGATCTGTGCTCCAGTTCAAGCCAGGCCTGCTGCTCACCCCGGCCGAGGCTGGCGAGGTCCTCACGACCCTGGATGCAGCCATCGGCGGACTCATCGCCAGCGGCATCCTGGGTGGGCAGCCGACGGGAAGCGGCACCCTGTGACCATGGGCGATCCGACCCCAGTCCCGCGGCCGCCACGCACCGATCTCCTCGCAGCCCTGAGCGAGACCGAACGCCACCTCGACCCGGCCGATCCCGAGGCAGGTGGAAGAGTCGAGGTGCTCGGATACGGCGAGGTCTCGGTGGCGCTGACGATCACCGCGCTGCCCGGGATCGTGGCCAAGCGCATGTCCGGATTCGCCGACGCTGTTGCAGTGGGCGCCTACCAGGACCTCCTGGACAGCTACCTGGCCGAGCTGCGGTCTGCTGGCATCCGCGTCATCGAGACCCAGTCGATCCCCGTCGTGCGCCCCGGCCGCGCGCCCGTGGTCTACCTGGTGCAGCCCAGAGTCCCAGCCGAATCGCTGGGCAACGCCCTGCTCACCACGGGCGACGACCAGGAGGTGTCCGTCGCGATCCAGGCGGCCCTCGCGGCAGTTGCCCAACTCGCGGAGCACACCACGGACCGCACGGACCAGCTCGAGGTCGCACTCGACGGGCAGCTGTCCAACTGGTCGTTCGACTCGGAGGGCGCACCCCTGCTGATCGACGTCGGCACGCCGTTCATGCGCCATCGGGGCCAGCACACGATCGACCGGGAGTTCCTCCTCGCGCCGGTCCCAGCCGGGATCCGCGCCCACTACCGCCGCCGCCGCCTCATCGAGGCCTATCTCGACGACTACTTCGTGCCCCGGCTGGTCGCGCTCGACATGCTGGGCAACCTCCACAAGGAGGGCGCCCAGGACCGCATCGGACTCGGCATCGACGTGGTGAACGACTGGCTGGCGGCCACCGACCTGCCCGGCCCACGTGAGCCCATCACACGCACCGACGTCGACGCCTACTACCGCAAGGACGCCGACCTGCTCGCGCTGTACCTGCGCCTGCGTCGGATGGACCGGTTCGTCCAGACGCGCGCGCTGCGTCGCACCTACGACTACGTCCTGCCGGGCGAGGTCTCCCGCTGAACCGGCCCCTGACGATCGTGGCTGCCGCGGAACTCGTGTGGTCCACGACACCTTCGTCCCGACGAAAGTCCCTACCAGCCGTCAGAACGCCTCGATAGCGTGAAAGTGAGTCCTCACGGCGAGGCGGGAATGACGAAGGATGTGAGTTCGTGAACACCGAGCAGTTCGAGAAGATGAGCAGCGCTCAGGGCTTCATCGCGGCCCTGGACCAAAGTGGTGGCAGCACCCCGAAGGCTCTTCGGCTGTACGGCGTGGACGAATCCGGCTACGCCAACGAGGCCGAGATGTTCGACCTGATCCACGAGATGCGCACCAGGATCATGACGAGCCCGGTGTTCACCGGGGAGCGGATCCTCGGGTCGATCCTCTTCGAGATGACCATGGACCGCCAGATCATGGGGATGGGCTCCGCGGAGTACCTGTGGCACGAGAAGAACATCGTGCCGTTCCTCAAGGTGGACAAGGGGTTGGCAGACGAGGCTGACGGCGCTCAGGTCATGAAGCCGATGCCCGGCCTGGATGACGTGCTCGAGCGCGCCCTCACCCACGACGTCTTCGGCACGAAGATGCGCTCGGTCATCAAGATGGCCAACGCTGTAGGAGTCGGCGCGGTCGTGGGCCAGCAGTTCGACGTGGCCCGACAGATCATCGCGGCAGACCTCGTGCCGATCATCGAACCCGAGATCGACATCCACAGCCCAGAGAAGACAGCGGCCGAGACCCTGCTCAAGGCCGCCCTCCTGGCCGAGGTCAATGCGTTGGCCGACGGGCAGTTCATCATGCTGAAGCTCACTCCGCCCGAGCAGGATGACCTGTACGCCGAGTTGGTCGCGCATCCGAACGTCCTGCGTGTGGTGGCGCTGTCCGGGGGCTACAGCCGCGACGAGGCGAACGCCCGGCTGGCGCGCCAACATGGGGTGGTGGCGAGCTTCTCGCGCGCCCTCACCGCAGGGTTGTCGGCACAGCAGAGCCAGGCGGACTTCGACGCGACGCTCGATGCCTCGATCGAGAGCATCTACCAGGCCTCGCTGACGTAGTAGGCACTGCGGCCGGGCGCGAACGCCGGGTCGATTCCACCCGGCCCGGGGGCGGCCAACAGCGCTAGGGTCCTGACGTGCCCGAGAGCCCGATCGAGGATCACCTGCAGAAGTTCGCCGACGACCAGCGCGCTGCGCTCGAAGCCACCTGTGCGGTGATCCGCGCCGCGCTGCCGGGTGCCAGCGAGGTCATCTCCTACGGCATGCCCACGTTCAAGATCGAGGGCGTCGCCGTGGTCGGGCTCGACGGCTTCACGAACCACAACAGCCTCTTCCCGTACAGCTCCGCCGTGATGGAGGCGATCCGCTCCGAGCTGCCGGGCTTCGCCACGTCCAAGGGCACCATCCAGTTCCCCCGCGACACGCGCTTCCCCGCTGCGGTGCTCAAACGAGTGCTCCAGACCCGCATCCGCGAGATCAACGCCAGCTACCCGAAGCGCTCGGGTGAGGCCAAGGAGTTCTACGCCAACGGGCGGCTCAAGTCGGCCGGACGCATGAAGGGCGACCAGATGCATGGCGCATGGACGTTCTACCGCAAGGACGGCACACCGATGCGCTCCGGATCCTTCGACCGCGGGACCCGCACCGGCGAGTGGATCACCTACGACGCCACCGGCACGGTCCACAAGGTGACGCGGTTCTGACCGGCCCCGCCCACACCCCAGCGCGCTGGGTTTTGGTCCTGGATTGAGGCGCGATATCGCACCTTGCTCCAGCTTTGGGGCGCCTCAAACGCCTCGATCCTGTACCAAGTCGGCGAATGCAGGGGCGCGGCGCGTGGACGACGGGGCGCGGCGCGTGGACGACGGGCGCGGCGCGTGGACGACGCGGGCGGCGCGTGGACGACAGGGGCGAGGTGCGCGGGCTAGCTCGTCCGGCGCAACAGGAACGGAGTCCCGCCCTTCGGTGAGGCGGGGATGCCGAACGTGACCCCGAGCAGCACGCCATCACCGAACGGACGCAGCTCGTCGATGACCCGTGGCCAGGGGAACGGCGCGTCCACGGGATAGCCGATGATCAGCGACGGCCGTCGGTCGAGCCGCGAGGGACCGACGTCGGCGATCATGGGCACCGAGTCGCTGACCACTCCCCCCGAGCTCACCAGGTTCACCCCGACCAGTGGCGCGTTGCCCTGCTCCGAGCGGGCGAATCGCTTGCCCCACCATCCGGGCATGCGACCGAGCACCATGGTCACCGGGCCAGCCGCGCGCAGCCAGGCCGGCCCGATGTACTCCCCGCGGAACTCCCCCAGCAGGTCGTCCACGGTCGGCTCCGGCGCGGACCGGTAGGCCGCCCGCAGCGACTTCATCGAGCTCATGTCGACGGCGCCCGGGTCGATGCTCATTCCGCTGCCCTCGCTCATTCCGCAGCCGCCGCGTGCGTGGACGGGAGCAGGACCTGGCCCAACACCTCGACCAGCAACCTCTCCACCAAGGGCCCGGGAGCGGCGTCGATGATCGCATTGAGGGTGGCGCGCCGGTCGGGCAGGTCGTTGCCGTCCAGCGAGATCCCCGCCACGGCCAGCATCATCCCGACCGCCTCGGGCGGCAGGTCCGCCGGATCGATCGACTGCGCGAGCGCCAGCAGGTTCGGATCGATCTCCACCCGGCCGAGTGCCCGCGCGGCCTCCACCGAGGCGGCGAGGTCAGCCAGGAACGTCTCGACCTGGGGCTCGTGCACGGCCATCACGCACATGTGCGCGGTCGGCCGCCCGCCGTGCCCGGGCTGGGCACCGAGGATCCAGCCGCGCAGCCCCATCTCGTCGACGATCACGCGCACGTCGGGGTCATCCGGGCCACCATCATCGGTGAAGGCGTACATGGTGGACTCCGTGGTGCCGACCGCGTGGATCCCCGGGATCGCCTCGATCCCGGCCAGGATCGCCTGCGTGGAGCGCCACGCCGAGAGCGCCAGCTCGCGGTATCCCTCGCGCCCGATCTTGTGCACGTAGGCCCATGCGATGGCCGGTGACCCACCGCCGCGAGTGCTCAGCAGCGTCGGGTTCACCACGGGATAGCCGGCCCAGTCCGCGGTGGCGAACCACGTGAACTGCCGCAGGCCGATGTTCTTGAACAGCAGCACCGACACGCCCTTGGGCGTGTAGGCGTACTTGTGCAGGTCGACCGAGACACTGGTCACGCCGGGGATCATGAGCCCGATGGGCGCCAGGCCCGCCGCCTCGCGGATGAACGGCACTGTCCAGCCACCGATGCACGCGTCGACATGGCAGAGCACGTCGTGCTCGGCCGCGATCGCTGCGACCTCCTCCAACGGGTCGATCACACCGTGCGCATAGGACGGCGCCGACACCACCACCAGCGCGGTCCGCTCGTCGATGGCCGCGCGTACGGCCTCCACGTCCACCCGGAACGTCTCCGGATCCACGGGCACCCGGATCGGCTCCAGGTCGAACAGGTGCGCGGCCTTCAGGAAGGCCGGGTGCACGGTGTCGGGCAGGATCACCGTGGGGTGCCCGTCGTGGTTGCCGGTCATGGCACGCCACCGCTCGCGGGCACACAGCACTGCGAGGCTGCAGGACTCCGTGCCGCCGCTGGTCATCGTCCCGACCTCGTCCGGGCTGCCGCTGCCCAGCAGGCTCAGGGCGGCCGCCACGAGGTCGTTCTCCACTGCGGCGAAGCTCGGGAACGCCGTCGGATCAAGGCCGTTGACATGCTGGGAGATGGCGAACGCCTTGACGCCGAAGTCCTCGAGCTCGTCCATCCCCGAGTCGTAGACGTAGGACGTCGTGCGCCCGCCCTTGGTCGGGACGTCGAGCTCCCGCAGGCCGGCCAGCGTTCCAAGGATCACCTCGTCGGGCAGTCCGTGGTCGGGAAAGGCGGGAGGCAGCGACGAGCTCATGGGCGACTTCCTTCTTCGGTGGACCGGACAGCTGTCCGGGCGGTCTCAATGCCGTACCTGCGGATGAACGGGATGCTGATGAGGATCAGTAGGGCGGGGACGGCGGTGAAGGCCATGAGCACGCCGGTGATCGCCGAGTCGGGCTGGGTGACCTGCTCGTCGGCCTTGCTGGAGACGAAGCCCGTGAGGGCCAGCACCACCAGCACGAGCGCGGGACCCAGGGCGAATCCGAGTGTCTCGCCAGCGGTCCACATCCCGGTGAACACCCCCGCGCGGGCCTCGCCCGTGCGCTCACGGTCCGCAGCGACGGCGTCGGGCATCATCGCCAACGGGAACATCTGGCAGCCTCCGTAGGCGATGCCGCAGATGGCGATGGCCCCGGCGATGATCCCCAGGCTCAGGTTGCGCCCGCCGATCAGCAGGATCAGCGAACCGACGAGGAACACCAGCGTGGCCATGAGGAAGCCGCGGGTCTTGCCGAAGCGGTGGGCCACCCAGTTCCAGAACGGCATGACCACGATCGCCGGGGCCACGAGGCACACGAACAGGATCGTGATCGCGGTCGGCCGCCCGACGATGTAGGTGGCGTAGTACTGCGCAGCACCGAGCATCGCGGCGAACCCGAGCGCCTGGATCACGAACCCCAGCAGGAGGGCGACGAAGCCAGCATCGTGGCGCACGACACGCAACTGGTCGCTGAAGCTGCCCTCAGCAGCGGGAGCGATGCGCGCCGGGGCCTTGGACAGCCCGATGATGCACAGCCAGATCCCGGCCAGCATCAGACCGGCCATGAAGATCCCCATGACGAAGTGCCCCAGGTAGGCCCCGCCCCGTGCATCGCGGATGACTGGCGCCAACGCACCGCCCAACAGGATGGCGATCGTGAGGAAGGCCACGCGCCAGGCCATCAACGTGGATCGCTCCTCGGGTTCATCGGTCAGCTCGGCGGACAGCGCGATGTAGGGCACCTGGAACAGCGCGAAGGCTGTCGACGCGACGATGAAGGCGAGGAACACCCATGCCGCGGCGCCCCAGGCCCCCAGCGCCGGTGGCACGGCGAAGATCAGCACGAAGGACAACGGCAGGAGGATGCCGGCGAGCTTGAGGAACGGCAGCCGGCTGCCCACGTTGGCCGCCGCGCGGTCCGAGAACCGCCCCACGATGGGCAGGACGATGACGTCCCACGCCTTCGGCACGGCCACGACGAACGCCGCGGCACCGGCGGCGACGCCCAGGGTGTTGGT
Organism: uncultured Actinomycetes bacterium; assembly: GCA_963697345.1. Taxonomy (GTDB): domain Bacteria; phylum Actinomycetota; class Actinomycetes; order S36-B12; family CAIYMF01; genus Prado023. Next base: position 90,001 of record CAVONS010000004.1, read on the forward strand.
CAGGTAGTAGGCCAGGACGAGCCCGGGCACGGTGGCGAAGACCCCGGTCCCCACGGATCCGAAGGCGTAGGCGACTGTGGTCCGCCGGGTCAGGTGGATCTCCTGGGACGTCGGGGCCGCACCCCGGCCGCTTCCCGTGGGCGGGGGCGGTGAGCTGGAGGACATGCTGGGGACGCTACCGGGTCACCCGACCCGGATGCCTGTCCCCACTCAGGCGCCGAGCAGCAACTCGGCAGTCCGCCGCCCACTGGCCAGGGCGGAGTTGATGCTCGGACCCAGTCGGTGATCGCCGGCCAGCAGGACGCCGCCACTGACCCATGGTCCGGGGTGGCCGGAGAGCGAAGGCAGAGCGTGCGCGATGGGGTAGTGCGCGATCAGCGAGAGGTCCGCGCCCGGGATCTCGAGCATCGTGGCGGCCTCGGTGCGAGCGAGCTCAGCGGAGTCCGCAGAGTCGTGGTGGCCCACTGCGGAGACCGCGACCAACGCCCTGCCCGATGGTGCGTAGGACGGAGCCACGTCGCTGATCACCGCCACGTTGGCCTGGTGGGAGTCCGGGGAGACCAGGAGCCGGGGGTGCCGGCGGGGCAGTTCAGGGGCCGCGAAGTACCAGGTCGTCAGGGCGCGCCACTGGGTTGCGCCAGCGGCGGGCACGAGGCTGGCGGGGTCGTCGACCGCGAGCACGACGTCGCGGGCCTCCCACTGATCGTCGTCCGTGCGCACCTGTCCGGCCGCCACTGAGAGCACGCGGGTCTCGGCGAGGATGGTCAGCCCGCGGGCCAGCGCGCGCGGCAGCTCCGCCATCCCCGACTCGGGGATGCCCGGCGTGCCGGAGAGGAACGTACGCAGAAGTGGATCCACGATCCCGCGCGGCGTGGTCAGGTCGACATCGGCCAGGACGCCGGACAGGAAGGGCCGCACGACCAGATCGAGTGTCGCGTCGTCGACCCCACGCGCCCGCAACGCATCGACGAAGGGCTGCTCGGACCGGTCGGCGTCCAGGTTGCGCGGGTGTGCCACGGTGCCCAGTGCCGCAGCGTAGGTTCCCAGGGCTGCGACGCCCCGCACAACGCCGAGCGCGCGCATCGCGCGCAGGGTCGCAGGCAGGGTTCGGGGGTCACGGCGCGGATCACTCAGCGTGTGGGTCACACCCATCGAGACGATGTCGACCCCGGGCGCGAACTGGCGCAGCGGGAGTTCGGGCCACGCGGCCCGGCCCTCGGGATAGGCCGGGTTGTACAGCTGGAAGCCACGATCGAGGGTGAAGCCGTCGACGTGGTCGGTGCGCACACGTCCGCCGATGTCGTCGGCTGCCTCGAGGACGACCACCTCACGTCCGGCATTCGCGAGCAGCTGGGCCGCTCGCAGTCCCGCGAGCCCCGCCCCGACAACAATCACGTCCACCCGGCCTGCCACGTCCCGAGCGTGCCGCCTCTGGGCACGAGTCGCAACTCCCGGGCGGATCGGGCGCCCCTTCGGCTGATGGCCACCCGTCGCGGGATGGGGGTGGGAGTCAGAGCAGGACGAGAACGACGCCCGAGATGGTGAGCATCACGACGCACGCACAGGTGACGACGATCATCGGTGCAGCAGATGTCAGGGTGCCGTTGGCGACGTGGTCCGGGTCGGTGCGCTGTCGACGCAAGGAACCGACCAGGACGCCCAGGCCCAGGACCAGCGCGACCGCCGCAGCCGAGAAGGCCAGCCAGCTGCGCCCAGCCGAGTACGCGAGGATGGCACCCGGGATGCCCAGCAGCGTCAGGCCCAAGCGGGTCCAGGCCAGGGTGGTGCGCTCGCCGGCCAGCCCCGTGTCCGATGGCCGCGACGGCCCGGCACTGCTCATGAGGCCAGGAGGACCGCAGCGCCGGTCGCGGCAGCCAGGACCGCCAGCGAGACACCCACGATCGGGATCGAGCTGGACAGTGGCAGGGCTTCGTTGAGGCGCATCGCCCGTTCGAGCTTGAACCACCGGAGCACGGCTCGGATCGACAGGACGGCGGCCAGCAGGATCCACAGGACGGCCAACAGGTTGATCGAGAAGTGTTCCCCCGGGATGATCGTGCCCACCGCAAGGCCCACGCCGAGCAGGCCCAAGGAGGTCGTGACCCAGGCCAGGAAGGTCCGCTCGTTGGCAAGCGTGAACCGTGGATCGGGGTTCGTGCCCACCGATCGCACCCACTGGTCGAACCGAGTCACCCGTGGCCTCCCGTCCGGTCGGCGCTCACACTAGCCCGCGGTCCACCCGAACACCCTGCAACTGGGGCCGCTCACATCCCGGTGGGCAGCCACCAACGCGCCAACGCCGGATCGGCGTCAGCCTGCCGAGCCAGTTCCCCCGGCGGGACGGGTCGCACGACGCGGACCGCGACGGGGAGCTGGCGACGATGGCGCACCCCCGCTGGACCACACCGTCGTGGAGCCCGAGGACGCCTGACGCGATCCAGCGGAAGCAGAGCGGGCGCCCGACGACGCGCTCGACTTCGACCGGGGTGCGGCCGTCCCGGTGCGTCCGCCAGCGGATGACCTGCCCGACCCGGCGGAGCCGCCGCGCCCACCACCAGAAGATCCACGACCCGCGCTACGTCCGGAGCGTCCCTGCCCGGACCCGCGGCCCGTGCGCTCGGCCGGAACCGGCTGGGCGTTGGCCACCACCACACGCGGGGCGCTGGGCCCAGCGATGTCGGCGATCAGCTGGTCGCCGATGCGGACGTGGCTGTGCGTGGGCTTGATGGCCGCACGGCGCATCAGGTCGGCAACATCCCGACGCTGGTCGTGGGTCGCGACGGTGACCACGACACCGGCAGCGCCGGCACGCGCGGTGCGCCCTGAGCGGTGCAGGTAGGCCTTGTGCTCGGCCGGCGGATCGATGTGCACGACGAGGGTGATGTCATCGACGTGGATCCCACGGGCAGCGATGTCCGTGGCCACCAGGACGCGAACATCTCCGTCGGAGAAGGCCGCGAGGTTGCGCTGCCGGGCCGACTGGCTGAGGTTGCCGTGCAGGTCGACGGCATGGATGCCCGATGCGGTCAGGATGCGTGCCCAGCGCTTGGCCTGGTGCTTGGTGCGGGCGAACGCCAGGGTTCGCCCGTGCCCGCCGACCAGCTGCGCGACGATCTCGCCCCGCTCGGCAGGATCGACGTTGAAGACGTGGTGGTCCATCGCGGGGACTGGCGATGCCGCCGAGTCCACCTCATGGGTGACTGGGTTGTGCAGGTAGCGCCGAGCCAGGACATCGACCCCGGAGTCCAGCGTCGCGGAGAAGAGCAGGCGCTGGCCGTCGGCAGGAGTCCGGTCGAGCAGCCGGCGGACCTCGGGCAGGAAGCCCAGGTCGGCCATGTGGTCGGCTTCGTCGATGACGGTGACCTCGATCGCATCCAGCTGGGCATGACCCTGCTTGATCAGGTCGGCGAGCCGACCCGGGGTCGCCACGATGATGTCGACACCCTTGGCCAGGGCGGTGACCTGCGGGTTCTGCCCCACACCGCCGAAGATCGTGCGGGTGCGCAGGCCCATGGCCGCCGCCAGCGGGGAGATCGTCGCATCAACCTGGATGGCCAGCTCACGGGTGGGCACGAGCACGAGCCCACGTGGGCGGCGCGCAGCCGAGCGGCGCCCGGCCAACGCAGTGACCAGCGGGAGCGCGAAGGCCACGGTCTTGCCGCTGCCGGTGCGCCCGCGGCCGAGCAGGTCCTTGCCGGCCAGCGAGTCGGGAAGCGTGGCAGCCTGGATGGGGAACGGGGCGTCGATGCCGCCCGAGGCCAAGGAGGCGACGAGCTCAGGAGCGACGCCGAGATCGGCGAAGCTGGGAACGGCGGGGCTGGCAGCCGCCGAGCTGGCAGCTGCCGAGCTGGCAGCTGCGGGGCTGGCAGCTGCGGGGCTGGGAGCGGAGGAGCGGGGCGCGCGGGAAGATGCCGCGCGGGCGGGAGTGGTCACAGGGGTCCTGAACGTCGAGGGGGATGGCCGCAGGTGCCGGGCCCAACTCGCGAAGGGGACGCCATGGCGTCGAAGCAGACGACCCGTGCCCTCGGCGGATGCCTGGACACGCATGCACCGCATGAGCGGCACGACCGCAGCCTACCCCGATGCCGAGCCCCGCAAACAAATCCACCCGGTGGCACGTGTCAGACTCGCAGTGTGGTGACAGGTGAGCTGTGCTGACAGGAGCTGTGCTGACTGGAGAGCTGTGCTGACAGGAGAGCTGTGCTGACTGGAGAGCAGCCCGTGCGTTCGGTGTTCCGGCTGCCTGGGATGGACTGCCCCACCGAGGAGCAGCTGGTCAGACTCGCCCTGGCCGATCTGGACGACGTCAGCGCGCTCACCTTCGACCTCGGCGAACGCCGACTCGAAGCCGTCCACGTGGGTCCCGCCACCCGAGTCCTGGCAGCCTTGGACCCGCTGGGAATGGGCGCCAAGCTGGAAGCGAGCATCCCGGTCAGCCCCTCCGAGTACGAGGATGCGGCACTCCGCGGGGCCGCCGGACCGGCAGCCCAGCGCCGCGTCCTTGGGATCGTCCTGGTCATCAACGCCCTCATGTTCGGCGTCGAGTTGGTCGCCGGTCTCCTGGCTCAGTCGACCGGACTGGTCGCGGACTCACTGGACATGCTCGCCGATGCCAGCATCTACGCGATCGCCCTGCTCGCCGTGGGTCGTGGTGTGCTCGAGCAGCGCCGCGCAGCGCGGGCCAGCGGATGGCTCCAGCTCGGGCTTGCCGGCCTGGTCCTGGCCGATGTCGTGCGCCGCGCTTCCTCAGGCTCGGAGCCGGTGGAGGCGACCATGATCGCCGTGGGGCTGCTGGCGCTGCTCGCCAACGTCACGTGCCTGATCCTGCTGTCCGGACATCGGCGGGCAGGCGAGCACATGCGTGCCAGCTGGATCTTCACCACCAATGACGTCCTGGCCAACGTCGGCGTGATCGTCGCCGGAGTCCTGGTCCTGATGACCGGGTCAGCGATCCCCGACCTCGTGATCGGCACGGGCATCGCCCTGCTCGTCGCGTCGGGGGCGTGGCGGATCCTCAGGATGCGCTGAGAGTCCTCCCGCCCTTGGAAGGTGCGGTCCGCGGGACTAGTCGCGCACTTCCTTGATGATCTTCTTGGCCACCGTCAGCTTGAGGATCAGTGCGGCCACCATGGACGCCAGCCAGATGATCAGCGCCGCGAGGAACCACGTCGTGAGCCCGTCAACACTGATGTCATCGGAGATGGCTGCCGTGATGAACAGCGCGACGAAGGCGCTGAAGAGGCCCACCCCACCGGTGAGCACCGAGGCGTTCTTCTCCGTGATGCTCTCGAAGAACGGGGTGAGCAGGGCCTGGATCAGGCCGAACAGCAGCGCCGCAACAACGAACCCGATCGGGTACACGATCGACAGCCCATCGAGGATGATGTCGGCCACGATCAGGCCAATGGCGGCTGCTGCCATGTAGACCGCGGTGTTGACGAGGAATCGAATCATGGCCGGAGGCTAGCGCAAGGCCTCACCCCTTGGTAGGTCGATTGGGGTCGTCTACCTGCGGCAGCTGCACTGTGAAGGTCGCGCCGTCGCCCGGTTGGGTCCGCACAGCCACGCGTCCGCCGTGTGCCGACGTGATGGCCGCGACGATCGCGAGGCCGAGGCCCGCTCCCCCGTCCGACCTGGACCTGGCGGGATCGGCCCGGTAGAAGCGCTCGAAGGCCCGGGAAGCCTCCTCGGGGTCCATGCCCGGGCCCCGGTCGGTCACCTCCAACTGCGCCCAGCGCCCAGCGGAGTCCTCGACGACGTCCACACGCAGGCGCACGGGCTCATCGGCTGGCGAGTACCGCAGGGCGTTGCTCACCAGGTTGTCGATCACCTGGCGCAACCGTGCGGCATCCCCCACCGCGCGAGCTTCGGGAGTGTCCCGGCCCACCTCGATGACCACGTCCCGCCCCGGCGCTGTGGCCCGCGCTGCGGCGGCCGCATCTCCAGCCAGGTCCAGCAGGTTGACGGGTTCGCGGTCCAGGGGGCGGTGCTCATCGAGCCGTGCCAACAGCAGCAGGTCCTCCACGAGGAGTCCCATCCGATGAGCCTCCGACTCGATCCGCCCCATCGCGTCGTCCAGGGCGGTGCCTGGCGCCACAGCACCCAGGCGGTACAGCTCAGCGAATCCCCGCACGGAGGTCAGCGGCGTGCGCAGCTCGTGGCTGGCGTCAGCGACGAACTGGCGCATGCGCGCCTCCGAGGCTTGCGCAACCTCGGCCGACTCACGGGCAGCACGTTGTGCCGCCTGCTCGGCGCTGAGGGCATCGGTGAGGGTGTCGACCATCGTGTTGAACGACTGCGCGAGGCTGCCGACCTCGGTCCGCGGGTCAGCACCCGGGGCACGCACCGACAGGTCTCCAGCTGCGATCGTTGCAGCCGCACGCTCGACGTCGTCCAGCGGGCGCAGGCTGCGCCGGACCAGCACCCAGCCCGCGACGCCGATCAGGAGCACGACGACCAGGCCGACGGCGAACTCGATGAGGAGCAGCCGACCAACCGTCGCCTCGACGCCGCCGATGTCCACCGCGACGCTCACTGAGCCCGAGCCGTTGGCGAGCGGCCGACTCAGGACACGCCATCGCGTGGCACCGGACTCCGACTCGACGGTGTAGGGCTCACCCCCGAGGGCCGCTGTCTCATCGATGCTCAGGTCCGCGAGGATGGGCGGGTCGGACACGAGATCGGGATCGCTGAGGACCTGGTGACCCGTGCCGTCGATGCTGGACACGCGCACGTACCTGACCTCACGGCCCAGCGGCCCCGGGAGGGCGGTACCACCTGACGGCGGGCGCTGCGCCAGGGGCTGGTTCGGATCCATGAAGGGCTGTGCGTCAGCGACCAGCCCGCGGTCCACCTCTGTCATGAGGTACCCGCGAAGTGCGGCGACGGCCGCGGAACCCGCGACCACCAACCCGATGGCAACCAGCACCACCAAGAGCGCCACGAGACGGGTGCGCAAGGGCCAGGCGAACCCCTGCGTTCTGCTTCCGTCCTGGATCACGGGCCGCGGCGTCATGGGCGGCCGGGCTGCGGGCGGCTGGGTCACGGGCGGTCCCTCGGCTTGCGCAGGACGTAGCCGACACCGCGCACCGTGTGCAACAGCCGGGGCTCGGTCGTGTCGATCTTGCGGCGCAGGTAGGAGATGTAGGTCTCCACCACCGTCGCCTCGCCGCCGAAGTCGTAGTGCCAGACGTGGTCGAGGATCTGCGCCTTCGACAGCACCCTGCCGGGGTTGGCCATCAGGTAGCGCAGGAGCTTGAACTCCGTGGGTGACAACTCGACTGACACGCCGGCCTTGTGGACCTCGTGGGCATCGTCGTCGAGTTCGACGTCGGCGAAGATGAGTCGCTCGCTGTCGACGTCGACGACCATCCCAGCGCGCCGCAGGATCGCCCGGATGCGAGCCACGACCTCCTCCAGGCTGAAGGGCTTGGTCACGTAGTCGTCAGCGCCGAGCGTGAGGCCGGTGACACGATCGCCCACTGCATCGCGCGCGGTGAGGAACAGGGTCGGGGCGTTCAGGCCCTCTTGGCGCATCCGGCGCATGACCTCGAACCCGTCGAGTCCGGGCATCATCACGTCGAGGACGACAAGGTCCGGATCCACCGTGGCTGCCGTGGCAAGTGCCTCCGTGCCGTTACTTGCTGTGTGCACCTCGAACCCCGCGAAGCGCAGGCTGGCCGAGAGCAGCTCGACGATGTTGGGCTCATCGTCGACCACGAGCAGGCGGGCCTCGGGCGGCGTCGCAGCGGGGACCAACGGCATCGACGCTGGACGGGACGCGGGGGCGTTCGGGGAGGTCACGGTTCGATCATGCACGTCCACCCACCGGGAAGTCTGGCAGGAACCTGTGAGAACCCTGTGAGAACCGGCGGTTCTGTGTGAGCTTCCGGTTGCCCCATCCAGCCCCCAGTCGGCCCCTTTTCCCCTGAGGTGGCCCGCCGGTCCCGGACTCCCGTGCGAAGTCCAGCCAGTTCACAGGGTCCACACAGGCGCCGTTGCTTGTCTGGGGTCATGTCCCTCACAGAGCCACTGACCACACATCCTGCGACCGGGCCGGCCGTGGAGATTGTCATCCCGGTGCACAACGAGCAGACCGACCTCGAGCCGGCTGTCCGGCGCCTCAGCGCCCACCTGCGCACCCACCTGCCCTACCGGTTCAGGATCACGATCGCAGACAACGCCAGCACCGACCTGACGTGGCCTATTGCCTGCCGGTTGGCCAGCGAGAGCCCCGACGTGAGGGCGGTCCATCTTCGGGAGAAGGGACGCGGGCGGGCGCTGCGCCAGGTCTGGGCCGCCAGCGACGCGGACGTGGTTGCCTACATGGACGTCGACCTGTCCACCGACCTCGCCGCACTGCTGCCGCTGCTTGCCCCACTGCTCTCGGGGCACTCCGATGTCGCGATCGGCACCCGGCTGCGTCCGGGGTCGCGCGTCGTGCGCGGCCCGAAGCGCGAGTTCATCTCCCGCAGCTACAACATTCTGCTGCGTACCACCCTGGGGGCACGCTTCTCCGACGCGCAGTGCGGGTTCAAGGCGATCCGGTCGGACGCCGCCACCCAGCTGCTGCCCCTCGTGGAGGACCCGGAATGGTTCTTCGACACCGAGCTGCTAGTCCTGGCAGAGCGCTCAGGGATGCGGATCCACGAGGTCCCCGTCGACTGGGTCGACGACCCGGACAGCAGCGTCGACATCCTCGACACCGCCCGCAAGGACCTGGCCGGCATCTGGCGCCTGGCCCGAGGGTTGGCCAGCGGCCAGATCCCCGTGGCGAGCCTGCGGTCGACGCGTGATGCGGAACTCGCCAGCGCGGCGCCCGCGGGGATCCTCGGCCAGCTGATCCGGTTCTCGATCGTCGGGGTGCTGAGCACGCTGGCCTATGCCCTGCTCTTCTGGTTGCTGCGTGCGGGCATGTCCGCCCAGGCGGCCAACGCCCTGGCCCTGATGGCCACGGCCGTCGGGAACACCGCCGCCAACCGGTGGTTCACCTTCGGTGTGCGCGGAGCGCCGGACCGCATGCGTCACCAGGCCCAGGGCCTGTTGGTCTTCGCCCTCGGGCTGGTCATCACCAGCGGCGCGCTGATCCTGCTGGAGACGGTGGCACCGGACGCCCCTCGCGGTGTCGAGCTGCTCGTTCTCACGGCCGCCAACGTCCTGGCCACGCTGCTGAGATTCGTCCTGTACCGCGTCTGGGTCTTCGCACGACATAGGTCGCTGCCCGCCCGGTCCGTTCAACCGTCCGCGCCCGTCCAAGCAGCCGCGCCAGTCCAAGCAGCTGCGCCCGTCCCAGCTGCGCCAGTCCAAGCAGCCGCACCCGTCGCGCCGGCTGCGCCCCTTGTCCTGTCCGGCGGCCCCGTCGCCCCTACCCCGAACGTCCTGACCATGGAGGTCCCCCGATGAGCTCGTCCGACACCGCCACCGCCACCGCCAGAAGCCGGCCCCGCACCCGACCCTCACCGACCCGGCGTGGCCGAGCTCCCCGCCGAACCCGTCGCCACGTTGGGCGCGTTGGGCGTTGGGAGCCCTGCTCTGCGCGACCGCAGCGCTCTACCTGTGGGGCCTGAGCCGCAACGGCTGGGCCAACTCCTACTACTCCGCAGCCGCCCAAGCCGGCGGTGAGAGCTGGACGGCGTGGTTCTTCGGCAGCCTCGACTCGGCGAACTCGATCACGGTCGACAAGCCACCGGCTTCCCTGTGGTTGATGGGCCTGAGCACACGGCTCTTCGGCCTCAGCTCCTGGTCGGTCCTGGTGCCCCAGGCACTGTTGGGCGTCGCTTCGGTGGGCGTCCTCTACGCCACTGTGCGCCGCTGGTTCGGTGCCAGAGCTGGGCTCATCGCCGGCGCGGTGCTGGCCCTGACACCCGTCGCCACGTTGATGTTCCGGTTCAACAACCCCGACGCCATGCTGGTGTTCCTGCTGGTGTGCGCCGCCTGGGCCATGGGCCTGGCCACCGAGAAGGGCTCGACTGCGCTGGATCATGATCGCCGGCGCGTTCGTCGGCTTCGCCTTCCTGGCGAAGATGATGCAGGCCTTCCTGGTGCTTCCCGGCTTCGTCGCGATGTACCTGATTGCTGCCCCGCTGGACCTGCGGCGGCGCGATCGGTCACCTGTTCGCCGCACTCGGCGCCATGATCGTCGCCGGTGGCTGGTGGGTCGCGATCGTCGAGCTGTGGCCCGCTGGGTCGCGGCCCTACATCGGCGGTTCGCAGGACAACTCCATCGTCGAGCTCATCCTGGGCTACAACGGCTTCGGACGTCTGACCGGCAATGAGACCGGCAGCGTCGTCCCCGGCGGCGCAGCCGGTCAGGGGAGCCAGTGGGGGGAGACCGGGTGGGACCGCCTGCTCAACTCCTCCTACGGCGGCCAGATCGCGTGGTTGCTGCCGGGCGCACTGGTGATGATCGTCGTCCTGCTCTGGGCCTCCCGTCGCGGTTCACGCACCGACCTCACCCGTGCCGCCACGATCGGTTGGGGAGGGTGGTTGCTGGTGACGGCTGCCGTCATCTCGTTCAGCCAGGGAATCATCCACGAGTACTACACGGTCGCGCTGGCCCCGGCGATCGGCTCCCTGGTTGGGATCGGGACGATGGCGCTGTGGTCCCACCGGCAGCTCACGTGGGCGAGGATCACCGCCGCCGGCCTGATCGCGGGAAGTGCCGTGTGGGCCTCGGCCCTGCTCGGCCGCTCGGCGGAGTTCGTGCCGTGGCTGGCTCCTCTGGTGCTGGTTGGTGGGCTGCTGGCCGCGGCCGGAGTGCTTGCGGCTCCGCTGCTGGGCAGCGAGTCCGGGCGACGCGTGGCGCTCGGGGCGGGCATCGCTGGCCTGATCGTGGTCCTGGCTGGGCCCACGGCCTACTCGCTGGAGACCGCGTCCACGAGTGCCAGCGGCAGCATTCCCAGCGCGGGTCCGACAGTCACCGGCGAGGGCAGCGTCCCCGGCGCCCGCGGCACCGGGGCGGGCGGGCCCGGCCAAGATGGGCTCGGCCAAGGTGGGCTCGGCCAGGGCGGGCCTGGCCAAGATGGGCTCGGCCAAGGACAGCCCCGGGGCGGGCCGGGCGCGCCAGGCGCGGGGCAGCTCCCGGGAGGTACGGGAGCACCAGGCACCGGGGCTGGCCAGCTCCCGGGGGTTGCCGGTGCCACCGGTCAAGGCGGCAGGACAGGGTCCCTGCTCGAGGGCAGCACCCCCAGCCAGGAGCTCACCGCCGCGCTGGTGGCGGATGCAGGCTCCTTCACCTGGGTGGCCGCCTCCGTGGGCGCCAACTCGGCAGCGGGATACCAACTGGCCACGCAGGAGCCGGTCATGGCGATCGGCGGCTTCAACGGCAGCGATCCGTCCCCGACACTCGCGGAGTTCCAGTCCTACGTGGCCGACGGCGAGATCCACTACTTCATCCCGGCCGGGTCCAGTGGTGGTCCCGGCGGAGCGGGTGGTGGGGCCGGAGCGGGTGGTGGGGCCGGTGCGGCCGGTGGCCCCGGCGGTGGAGGGGGCCCCGGCGTAGGGGGTGGCCAGATGGGCGGCTCCCAGGAGGCCTCGCTCATCGCCGAATGGGTGGCTGCCCACTTCACACCCGTCACCGTCGGCGCAACGACGGTCTACGACCTGACCGAGTCACCGACCGGAGTGTCCGCGGACCTCGGTGCGACGGCGACCTGAGTCGGCCCGCGGCGAACGGGCGTGGCATTCTCGCGGCATGGACCTGATCCGGCCCGGCGCGGAGCACCTGCCCAGCTACGTGGACGCCCTGCGCCGCGGCTGGTCGATGAACACCGATCTCCCCGGTCCAGACCTCGCGGAGATCGAGCGGGCGACCTCCGACCCGCAGCGGTTCCTGGCCCTCATCGACGACCGCGAGGCTGCAGGTGACCCCATCGAGCAGCCCGACGGCAGCTTCGTGCCGCGACTGCCCGGTCTCCGGCGGTGGATGTGGGATGGGGAGTTCGCCGGAGGTGTCAGCCTGCGTTGGCAGCCCGGGACGACCGACCTCCCACCCACCTGCCTGGGCCACATCGGATACGCAGTCGTTCCGTGGAAGCGACGCCGCGGGTACGCCACAGCCGGCCTGGCGGCCATGCTGCCGATCGCAGCCGCAGAGGGCCTGCCCTTCGTGCACATCACCGCCGACCTGGACAATGCCGCCTCGCAGAGGGTGATCGAGGCCAACGGCGGGGTCCTCGTGGAGGTCTTCACGAAGCTGGCGTCCAGCGGCGGTGGGCAGGCCAAGCAGTACCGGGTGGACCTCAGCGGCTTTCGTACCTGACCCACTCGCACCCCAACTGGACCCGGGGAGTACCCGACCGGCGGTAGTGCTGGGGCTATCAGCGCACCAGGTCCGGATCGTTCAAGTAGGCCTCGACAAGGGCCCGTGCCAGCGCGCGAGCGTCCGGATCATCAGGATGGGATTCCAGCCGGATCAGCAGGCGCGCGGCCTCAGCGGATTGAGCACGTCCGCCGCGGTCGACGATCTCGCGCAGGTGGGTGTCCATGAGCCCGAGCGTGCCAGCCGCCTCAGCGCTGCGCCACTCGGGCGCGCCGCCACCTCACGCGGATCACGAATCGGCCGATAGCGGGCGTGCACCGTAGACTCGCCCCCACCGCCACAGGGAGTTCCACGATGCCCGTCAAGATCCGCGAGGGGCTGCCAGCCGCTGACGTCCTGGCCGCCGAGAACGTCTTCGTGATGACAGATCGGCGTGCGGCCAGCCAGGACATCCGTCCCCTGAGCATCCTGGTGCTGAACCTGATGCCGGCCAAGCAGACGACCGAGGCCCAGATCCTGCGGCTGCTGAGCAACTCGGCGCTGCAGGTCGAGGTCACGTTCCTGCACACGGCCTCGTACTCCCCCAAGCACACGGACCACACCCATCTGGCGGTCTTCTACGAGACGTTCGAGCGGGTTCGTGACCAGCGATTCGACGGGCTGATCATCACCGGCGCACCCGTGGAGCTCATGGAGTTCGAGGACGTCGACTACTGGGACGAGCTGGTCGGGATCATGCAGTGGGCCGACGAGCACGTGTTCTCCACGCTGGCGATCTGCTGGGGGGCCCAGGCCGAGCTCTACCACCACTACGGGATCGGCAAGCACACCGTCGACAAGAAGGTCTTCGGGGTGTTCCCCCATGAGGTGACCGACCCCAAGAACAAGATCACACGAGGGTTCGACGAGGTGTTCCTCGCCCCGCACTCGCGGCACACCACCGTCGACGTAGCCGACATCGAGGCCGAGCCGGACCTCGAGCTGCTGGCCGTCTCCCCGGAGGCGGGGGTCTACCTGGCCGCCTCTCGTGATGGCCGGCGGGTGTTCGTCACGGGCCACGCCGAGTACGACGCCGACACCCTCGACCAGGAGTACCGCCGTGATGTCGCGGCAGGCCTGCCCATTGACGTCCCTGTGAACTACTACCCCGAGGACGACCCCGCGCGCACACCGGTCGTCGGGTGGCGTGCCCACGGAGACCTGCTGTTCACCAACTGGCTGAACTACTGCGTGTACCAGGAGACCCCGTACGACCTGCACGAACTGTCGGCCCGCGAGCACTGAGCAGGCCCAGGCCAGCCGGCTGGCGTGCCGGAGTCAGTGCGCCCAGATCGAACCGGACCTGATGCCCACGAGAGTCCGGGCTGCCACATAGACCCACAGGACGCTCAACGCCCCAGTGGCTGCCCAGCCGATGCCCGTCAGGAGCCCCGAGTCCCAGGCACGGCCGATGGCGATCGTGGCGATCGTCCACGCGGCCAGCGGGAACGTGAAGCCCCACCACGACAGGGAGAAGGGCAGCTTCGCATAGCCGCGCTGCAGCACGACCAGAGCGCTGATCATCCACCAGAGGCCGAAGCCCCACATCATCGTGGCCGCGGGGAGCATGTTGGTCACGAGCGAGGGTTCGGCCACTCCCGCCACGACTGAGGCCTGCGACAGGCGCACGATATCCAGGCCCATGAGACCTGCCGGGCCCATGCCGATGAACAACGTCGGGGCCAACCCCGCGGGTGGTAGGGGGTGGCTGATGCTGCGCATGAACAGCGTCGCGGTGACCACGAGGTACAGCACGGCACCCATGCCCAGGAAGGACCACGCAACGACGAGGAGGTCGATCGCCGAGCCCGGGTGGGCGGCGATGATCGGCAGGAGCGCCAACGGGACGATGATCGTCACGACAGGCGGGACGAACCAGGCGCCGGACATCTGCGCCAGGCTCGGGTCGGTGGAGGTGAAGACCTCGCCGAGGAACTCCCAGCCGATCAGCAGCGCAAGCAGGGCCCCGAGAATCGTCAGGACCACGACGGTTGGCTCGATCAGCGACTCCGGGAGCAATCCCGGACCCACCTTGCCGATGGCCACCGCAAGTGTGAGCAGGGCGCCGGCCGCTGTCGCGGTCATCCCGCCCTTGATCGGGTGACGCAGGTCGGCGCGTGCCTGAGTCGGGTACCGAACCCACCGTGCCGCGGTCGTGCCGAGGACGAAAGCCCCCGCGATCACCGCGACCACCAGCACGACCCGCGCCGCCGTGCGAGTCACGTCCGCTGCCGACGTGCCCTCGCCCACGACCAAGAGGGCGACCGACAGCGCGGCGGTGCCCATCACAGATGCCCCCCAACTGGGGGCGAAGGACTCAAGGACGAAGCCTCGGGAGGGCGTGCCTGCACGGGCCTGCGCGCCTGGGGCTGGGTTGCGGATCGTCATCTCGCTCCTCGGGTCTACGGATACTGCTCGCAGTATACCCCCCCGGGTATTTTGCCTTGGACCCCGATCCCCAAGTCAGGAGAGGTTCACAGCCGCCATCGGCTCCGCGGCGTCCGTCTGATGACCCAGGGCGAACCGTTGTTGCCCGGCCAGGGCGTCCCCGGCGGCGCTCCGGGCTGGGGGTCGGCGACCGCGTCCCCCGTAGCCGGCGTGATGGCCCACATGCCCAGGTCGACCTGGCGGTGATGGGCCCAACACAGGAGGGCCAGATTGGCCACCTCAGTGCTCCCGCCCGCCGCCCAGTCGATGACGTGGTGGGTCTGGCAGGCCTCGGCTGGGATCCCACAGCCGGGAATCACGCAGCCGCGGTCCCGCACGGCGAGGGATCGGCGCTGGGCCTGCGTGGCAATCCGAGCGGTGCGCCCCACCGCCAGTGGCATCCGGGTGCCGAGAAGGGCTGTGGCCAGTGCTGCGATGCGCGCAGACACCGAACCCGCGGACCCCGAAGGTGCAGACGTCGAGCCCGAGGCCGCGGGCTCGCCACGAGCGGACTGGCCGGCGGCCTCGAGCAGCTCAGCCACCGTGTCCGGGCACTCCTCGGATTCGATCAGGATCGGCGTGACCAGCGCGTCACAGGCAGCGAACCGCTGCTCGCCCGGGGTCAGGGTGTGGTCACGGGAGGTGGTCCAGTCCGAATCCCCCAGGACGCTTGAACTCACCGTGACAGAGACCGACACGGGCAGCCCACCACGGGTGGGGATCGACCCGACCGCGTGCGCCGCATTGACCAGAGCCACCAGGCCGTCAGCCCTGCGCGCCGAGGCCGGCACGTGGTCGGCTTCACTGCGCAGCCGCTCGGCGAACGCGTCAATCGCGGCGATCACAGCCTCACCCTCGAGCCGGGGCAGGCACCCCGAGAGGACCACCGAGTCCGAGGTCAGCGCGAACGACAGGGAGCGGGACTCGTGAGCAGCCACTTCATCGGGCTCCGGGTCCTCCGGCGGGTGCAGGACACGGATGACTCGGGCAACGAACGCCCCGACCGCCTGAGGAGACAGCTGCCCCCACAACGGCGTGAGCTCGACGATCACGGCCGCCATCTCCGGCTGGGTCAGGCGGTCCGCCTGCCGAGCCAGGGCATGCACATGCTCGCTGGTGATGACACCAGCCGACCACGCGTCACCCAATCCTGGGTGGACGCCGACGAACTCACCGGATCGAGCCAGGCGCCGAGCCCACCCCGCAGACCAACCACGTGCCAGGAGCATCGCAGCCTCACCGACCAGCGGCAGACTCCCCGACCGCGCGGCCGCCACCATCCTCCGAGCCAACTCATACTCAGCGACAGCCACCGCCGAGCACAGCACCTCAACGTCCGCCGCCGGCCGCTCACCGGCAGCCAGGCCCATCGAGGGCACCTCAGCCGACGACATCCCGGACAGATCAGCCCACACCTCGGCGACACCGGGCGAGGCCACTTGCGCCGCCGCCCTGGCCCGCACATCCACGACAGCCCGCGGGCCGTCGATCCCCTGAACCCCCATCTGCACTCCCCCATGCTCGAACATCTGTTCGAACGATATCAGGGGACGCCGACATTGCGAAGAGCCGGAACCGAAGGTGTGGACAGCCCGCCCCGAGCCCTCAGGCGCCGAACCACTCCCGCACGCGATCCACGATCGCGTGGTCGAACTGGTCATCATCGTGGCGACCGCCGACCCACTCGACGAAGTCGCCACCGACAGCCTTGTTCACCTCTGCTCGGCACGCTTCCGTGTCCGTCACCGCCCGGTACAGCAACTCCTCTGCCTCATCCGGCGTGGAGTACAGGAACGGGTATCCCGCAGGCAGCAGCGCATGCGCCCACGGCCGGTCGGGGAAGATGCCCACGGCACCAGCGACCAGCGCCTCCACGTACTCCAGCCCGTAGGACTCCTCCCGCGCCGTGGCAAGGAACGCTGTGGTGCGGGCAAGCTCATGCCAGTAGTCCTCGCGGGAGGCCGTCAGCGGCCCGACCCACGCCCAGTCCTTGCGCGAGAGGCGCATCGCCCGCTCACTGATCAGGCTCGACTCGTGCAGGCGGGCCTCGACCTTGATGGGGGTGCGCTTGTGCACGCGCTCCACAGTGTCGAGGAAGAGCTGCGGCTGCTTGCGCTCGGAGAGGTAGATGGCCGGGTAGAGCACGACCGGCACCGCAGTCTCCTTGCGTGGCTGCACGTGCTCGAGGCGGATCCCGAGGTTGACCCACGCGATCTGGGCCTCATCAGCGATCGACTTGATCGTCCAGCCCGACACGATCTCGCGCACCTCGTTGGCGGTGCGCTCCGAGTTGGCGAACGTCGGGAACAGCCCACACGACAGCGCGAGGGCCGACCGCTGGACGCGATGGTCGAACTTGGCCGTGTTGAACCACACGAAGTTCATCAGCTTCGGATCGTCGCAGTTGGCCGCCAGCGTGCGCCAGACCGCCATCGACTCCACGACGTCCATGTTGATCACCACGGTGTCCGCGCCGTCGATGAACTCCAGGGGCATCACGTCGAAGCCGTCGCCCTGCCGTGGGCCGCTGCCGACCAGGATCGAGCCGGGGAACACCCGGAGCAATCGCCGCACCAGGGTCGCCCCTGCGTCGTGGCCCCCGACATGGCCGTCGGAATCGACGACCGCTGCGCCGTACCGGATCGCGATCTTCACCTGACCCCACCTGCTCCCTCGTATGCAATGTCGCGTGAACCGCCGGGGCCCGGGGCGTCATCGGGCTCGTCGGGATACTGCTCCTCATCGACCAGTGGGACCTCGATGCGCATGCCGTAGAACGACCGCAGGACGAAGAACACCGAGATCAGGAAGAACACCGCCGCCAGGACCAGCACCAGCGTCTGCTGGCCGTCGGCAGTGAGGCTGACCGCCAGCTCGACGGCCAGGAGGCCGAACAGGGTCGTGAACTTGATGACCGGGTTCAGCGCCACCGATGAGGTGTCCTTGTACGGGTCACCCACCGTGTCGCCGACGATCGTGGCGTCGTGCAGGGCGGTGCCCTTGGCGTGCAGGTCGATCTCCACGATCTTCTTCGCGTTGTCCCAGGCGCCGCCGGCATTGGCCATGAAGATCGCCTGGTAGAGGCCGAACGCCGCGATCGAGATGAGGTACCCGATGAACAGGTACGGCTCGAGGAACGCGAAGGCGAGCGTGGCGAAGAACACCCCGAGGAACATGTTGATCATGCCCTGCTGGGCGTACTGCGTGCAGATCTCCACGACCCGCCGGGAGTCGGCCTCCGAGGCCCTCGTGACTCCGTCGAGGCGGATCGTGCCCTTGATGAACTCGACCGCCCGATAGGCGCCGGTGGTCACCGCCTGGATCGAGGCCCCCGTGAACCAGTAGATGATCGCGCCGCCACTGATCAGGCCGAGCAGGAACGGCGGGTAGAGCAGGGAGAGGTTCTCCATGCCGGTGGTCAGGCCCTCGGTCAGGCCCATGATGATCGAGAAGATCATGGTCGTGGAGCCCACGACCGCCGTGCCGATCAGGACCGGCTTGGCCGTGGCCTTGAACGTGTTGCCCGCGCCGTCGTTCTCCTCGAGCATGAGCTTGGCCGTATCCCACTGCGGCTCGAAGCCCTCGGTGCGCCGGATCTCGGCGTCGATGCCGGGGATGTCCTCGATCATCGACAGCTCGTAGACGCTCTGGGCGTTGTCGGTGACCGGGCCGTAGGAGTCCACGGCGATCGTCACCGGGCCCATCCCCAGGAACCCGAAGGCCACCAGCCCGAAGGCGAACACCGCGGGCGCGATCATCAGCGCATCCAGGCCCAGGTCACCGATCAGGTACGCAGCGCCCATGAGCCCCACGATCGCCATGCCCAGCCAGTACGCGGAGAAGTTCCCGGCCACGAGTCCGGACAGGATGTTCAGCGAGGCCCCGCCCTCCCGCGAGCTCTTGACGACCTCCTGGACGTGCTTGCTGTTGGTGGAGGTGAAGACCTTGACGAGCTCGGGGATCAGCGCACCGGCCAGCGTGCCCAGGGAGACGATCGAGGCCAGCTTCCACCACAGGTCCCCGGTGGCCCCGACGCCGAGCACGTAGTAGGTGGTCAGGTACGTCGAGGCGATGCAGACCACCGACGTGATCCACACCAGCGAGCTCAGCGGGACCTCGAAGTTCATCCGGTCGACATCGGCGTACCGACGCCTGACCCACGCGTCGTTGGCCAGGTAGGACACCGCCGAGGCGATCACCATGACGGCGCGGATCACGAACAGCCAGACGAGCAGGCTGGCCTGCACGGCCGGGTCGGGAACGGCCAGGAGGATGAAGGTGATGAGCGCGACGCCGGTCACGCCATAGGTCTCGAAGCCGTCTGCGCTGGGGCCGACCGAGTCGCCGGCGTTGTCCCCTGTGCAGTCGGCGATCACACCCGGGTTGCGCGCGTCGTCCTCCTTGATCTTGAACGCGATCTTCATGAGGTCCGAGCCGATGTCGGCGATCTTGGTGAAGATGCCGCCGGCGATCCGCAGCGCGGCCGCACCCAGCGACTCACCGATCGCGAACCCGATGAAGCACGCGCCGGCGATCTCCGCAGGCAGGAACAGGAGGATGACCAGCATCATCAGCAGCTCGAGGCTGATCAGCACCATGCCGATCGACATGCCTGACTTCAACGGGATGCGGTGCACCGGCAGGGGCTTGCCACGCAGGGACGCGTAGGCGGTGCGCGAGTTCGCGAAGGTGTTGACCCGGATCCCGAACCACGCCACGACGTAGGAGCCACCCATGCCCAGCAGGCTGAACCCGAGGATGATCGCGACCCGCTGCCAGGTGAACCCGACCAGCACGCCGTAGTACACGACGATCACGGCGGCGATGAACACCCAGAGGATCAGCAGGAAGCGCCCCTGCTTGATCAGGTACGCCTTGCAGGTGGAGTAGATCAGCTCCGAGATCTCGCGCATCGAGTTGTGCACGGGCATCGCCTTGAGCTGCCTGTAGACCAGGAGCCCGAAGCCGAGTCCGAGGACACACACGACCAGCCCGAGCATCAGCAGCGTCCGCCCGGACCCACCGCCGACAACGGTCACAGTGGACAGGTCGGGCAGCACCAGGCTGGCCTCGCCTCCCCCGGCGCTGGCCTCGCCTGCACCCCCCGAGGTGGCACATCCAGCCACGGTGAGGGCGACAAGGAGCGCCCCCATGGAACGGACCGCGCGGCCCGTGAAGTTGGCCATCGGGGACTACTCCCTCAATTGGGGCGCCGATCGGACAGGCACCGACGCCCGCCACGCTAGTGCGCGACACGGGGAGTACCGCCGGGCAAAGGTCCCGGAAACCCGAGGCTTGTGTCCCGGGGCCTGTGTTCCGGGGCCTGTGTTCCTACCGGGGGCTCAGAGCCACTTTCGCCGATCGGGTGCTCCAGCGGCGCTTCCTCGACGCGGCTCAGATGGACGGGGTCCTCCTCGACGACATGGACCTGGTGCGCAGCGTCCACCTCACCCTCGAGCAACCGGCCCTCGGACTGCCCTGGCGCTGCGGGGATGTCATCTGCGCCCTCGACCCCGGTCGCGCCGGGCACGGGGATGGGGGCGGATGTCCCGCCCGCCTTCCACGCCACGGCCTCGGCCTGCGCGGGGAGCCAGATCAGGATGATGACCAGGGCAGTCAGCAGCAGACCCAGGCCCATGTACGCCGCGATGTGGAAGGCCGGAAGGAACGCGGCGTCGGCAGCCGAGCGCAGGGTGTCGGCCTGCGCGGCGGTGGCCTGCCCGGACGCCTGCAACTGGTCAGCCACCTCATAGGTGGCCCCCACACTGTCCGAGGCGATCGCCTGCAGGTCGGCAGGCAGCGGGCTGCCCTGCAGGCCAGCCGACATGGCCCCGGAGTACTTCGTCGCGACCACGGACGAGATGACTGCCACCCCCAGCGTGGCCCCGACCTGGCGCACGGTGTTCTGCACCGCCGAACCCGATCCGGAGCGCTGCGGCGGGGTGGCCAGGGTCATGCGGGTCGTGGACGGCGCGATGACATTGCCCATGCCGAAGCCGAAGACGAACGGGATCAGGATCAGGGCCCACACTGGCGTCGTCAGCGACAGCTGGCTGAAGCCGAACATGCCCAGGGACGCCATGACGAGGCCGAAGGAGATGACTCGGCGTGCTCCGAAACGCGCCACCATCTTGCCGCTGCGGGGGGCCGCGAGCAGCTGGCCGATGGCGAACGGCACGGTCAGCGCACCGGACTGCAGGGGCGACCAGCCGCGCACGACCTGGTAGTAGAAGGCCAGGAAGATCAACGAGCCGCTCAGCGCCGCGAACGTCAGTGAGGTCGCCGACAGCGGCACGGAGAAGGACCGGATCGAGAAGAGGCTCAGGTCCATCGAGGGATGGTCGGTGCGCGACTCCCAGAACAGGAAGGCGGCCAGGACGACCACCCCGAAGAGGATCCACGCATAGGTGACCGGATCGCTCCAGCCCGCCTCCTGGATGCCGTACACGAGGGCCAGCAGCCCGATCACGGACAGGACCAACCCGAGTGGGTCCAACCGGCCGGGGTGCGGGTTGCGCGACTCCGGCACGTTGCGCAGGATCCCGAGGATCCCGATCGCGATGATGGGGACGTTGATCAGGAAGACCGAGCCCCACCAGAAGTGCTCCAGCAGGAAGCCGCCGAGCAAGGGGCCGAGGGCGACCGCGCCGCCCACAGCCGCGGCCCAGATGCCGATGGCCCTGCCACGCTCCTCGGGCGGGAAGATCACCGTGATGATCGACAGCGTGACGGGGAGCACCGAGGCACCGCCGATGCCCATCAGCGCCCGGGCGACGATGAGCTGCTCAGGGGTCTGCGCGAAGGCGCTGAGCAGGGAGGCAGCCGCGAACAGGACCAGCCCGATGATCAGGATCCTGCGCCGGCCGTAGCGGTCGCCCAGCACGCCCCAGGTGAACAGCAGCGCCGCGAACACCAGGGAGTAGGAGTTGATCGCCCAGATCAGCTGGCTCTGGGTCGCCCCGAGGTCCTGCTGGATCGTCTTCAGCGCGACGTTCAGCACAGTGTTGTCCAGGACGACGACCAGGAGGCTGACGACCAGCGCGGCCAGCGCCTGCCAGCGATGTGGTGCGACGACGTCAGCGGCGGGCGGGGCAGTCGGACTCGGAGGGCTCACGGAGCGTCAACGTACTCGGGTCCGCCGACATTCCTGCACCACGTGCGCCACCGCGGGCCGCTCGTCGCGACTGCTAGCGTGACCACCGAGTCGACGCAATCGTGACCGGCCCGGCACTGGCACTGGCACTGGCCCTGGCACTGGCCCTGGCCCTGGCACCGAGCGGAGAGGATCGTGGGATGCGCTCTCGATGGATCGTGACGATGCTGATGGTCATCAGCCTTCCCCTTGCGGCCTGTGCCTCCAGCGATTCGGCGTCCGGCGGATCGTCGACACCCTCGCTGGACGGCACGACCTGGGACCTCGCCCAGTTCGCACCGCTCGGGGAAAGCGCCCTGGTGGCCGTCCCGGACCAGGTGCAGGCCACGGCCTCCTTCACCGCCGACCAGATCTCAGGATCCGGTGGCTGCAACAACTTCACCGGCTCGTACACCACGGACGGCGCCACGATCGAGATCGGTCCGCTGGCCACGACCCTCAAGGCGTGCCTGCCCCCGATCTCGGAATTCGAGGCGGCCTACCTGGCACGCCTGGACGAGGCCACGACGTACGCGATCACCGACGAGGCGCTCACGATGAGCAATGCGGCCGGCGAGGTCATGCTCTCGTACACCAAGTCAGTGCCCGTCTCCCTGACCGGCGGTGCATGGTCGGCCACCGGCATCAACAACGGCAAGGGCGGTGTCCAGTCATTGGTCATCGACTCGGAGGTGACCGCGACCTTCGCCGAGGACGGCACTGTCTCGGGCAACTCCGGCTGCAACACCTACAGCGGCACCTACGAGATCGACGGCGACAGCATGACGATCGGCCCGCTCGCGGCGACCGAGAGGGCCTGCGCTGACGAGGAGGTCACCCAGCAGGAGGCCGCCTACCTCGCCGCCCTGGAGAACGCCACCACGTTCTCGATCACGGGAAGCTCCCTCGAGCTGCGAGACGAGACCGGCGCGCTGCAGGTGGGCTACACCGCCGAGTGAGCCCAGCCCTACCGTCTGCTCCGATTCCGCGGTAGAATGACTCCAGAATCGGAGATCAATCGACCAGCAATCCGACCAGCGATCCGACTGGCGATCCGCCCAGCGCGTCGACTGGCGATTCGGGGAGGACGGCGACCATGACCGTGGCGACCTCGGTCCGGTACCCGGCCAGCAGGTTCGAGACGCAGGCCTGGGTCGATCTGCGCGACCCCGCCGAGCAGGCTCGCCTGACTCCGGCAGCAGTGCGCGGCATGGCCCGCCTGGCCCAGGCCTGGGGGCTCACCGTCGGTGACGTCTGCTCCCTGCTGGGAGACGTGTCCCCGAGCACCTGGCACGCATGGGCGCGCAAGCCCCCGAAGAGCCTGGGCGTGGACCGGCTGACTCGGGCGTCCTACCTGCTGGGCATCTACGCAGCCCTGCACGTGCTCTACGGCGACGAGCTGGCCGACGAGTGGGTGGCACTGCCCAACACGAACGCCCTGTTCAACGGGTCCACTCCCCTGGACGTCATGTTGCGCGGCGGAATCCCCGCGATGGAGCGCGTCCGGGCCCTGCTCGATGCCCGACGCGGCGGAGCGTGAGCCCCTCGCGCCCTGCATGGCCCCCGGTCAGCGACGTCCGCTGGGACGACACGCACCGATTGATCCCCGCGGTGTTCGCCGACACCGACGAGCCGATCCTGGCATCGCTGGCCGAGGACGAGGGTGACATCACGGCACTCGTCGCCCTCGCTGCGGCGACGAATGCCAGGCTGCAGGCGCAGGCCAACGCCCTGCCCGCGGGCATCCATCAGGACGAACTCGTGTTCGCCGTCCCACATTGGCGCATCATCAACGCGTCCTTCTGCCACCCGCACCCACTCGGCTCCCGCTTCAACGGTCCCGACCGCGGTGCCTGGTACGCCGGGCGCCAGGTCGAGACGTCGCTGGCCGAGGTCGCCCACCATCGAAGCGTGGACCTGGCTGAGATCAACCGATGGGAGCTGGTCGCCGAGTACCGCGACTACGTGGCCGACATCCATGCCCCACTGCACGACCTGCGCGGGCCCCGGCAGGTGCGCCGAACGCGAGCCTGCCTGGACCCGGACTCCTACACCGAGAGCCAGTCCCTGGCCGCCACCCTCCTGGCCGCCGGATCGATCGGGATCGTGTACCCGGCCGTGCGAGACACCGGCCGGGATGCCGTGGCCTGCTTCCGGCCGGCCGCCGTGGCCAACGTGCGCGCTGGTCCCACCTACACCCTGACCTGGTCCGGCGGACCCGTCCCGGAGGTCAACAGGGCGTAAGCACAGCACGAAGGGCGGCCCCAGGTGGTGGTGCGCAGGACTGATCCTGCCCCGGTTCCTCCCGGTTGCGCCCTAGGGTGGCGATCATGCGCCTCGGACTGCGGACCCTGATCGTGACCAGCACCGTCGCTGCGGTAGCAGCCGGTGCGCTCGCCGCCCCAGCCACGGGGGCCGAGCCGACCCAGAGCCCCACCGCCGCCCGGATCGGGGTCTCGGTGGCCACGCTGTGGACCTCACCGGACGCACCCCGCACGATCGACGCCGCGGCGCTGGGCACGGCCGAGAACCCCGGCGGCTGGCTGCGCTCGCTGAGCACAGGCGAGCGCCGGGGACTCAACGGGCGTGTGGAGAGCCAAGCCCTGTATGGCCAGCCGGTCGAGGTCCTTGAGGAGCGTGCTGGCTGGGCACGTGTCGTTCTGCCCACCCAGCCGAGCCCGAAGGACACTGCCGGGTACCCCGGATGGATCCCGATGGCGCAGCTGGTGACCGGTGCCGAGCTCACCGCCGACCCGTCGCCGGCGACCGCCATGCAGGCCGTCGTGAAGCGCCGCAAGGCCTGGGCCTTCGACACCGCCGACCGCACCGGACGAGTGCTGAAGCTGTCCTACGGGACCCGACTGCCGGTTCTGGATGCCACCGGCCCCACGATCTCCATGGCCGGTCCCGACGGGCGCACGCTCTGGGTGTCGGCGAAACGGGTCAAGGTCGTCGCCGCAGGTGACCCGGCCCGCCGCGCCACCGAGCGCGCGGTCGTGCAGGAGGCCCGCAAGTTCCTCGGCATGCCCTACCTGTGGGGCGGCACCTCCGGCTTCGGGTTCGACTGCTCGGGATTCACGCACGTCATCTACGCCCAGCTCGGCATCCGGATCCCCCGCGATGCCACCCCACAGTTCGGCCAGGGGACCCCCGTGGCATCCCCGGACGACCTGCGCCGAGGTGACCTCGTGTTCTTCCGCACCAGCAGCGGAGTGCTGCATCACGTGGGCATCTACGCCGGACGCGGGCGCATGATCCACTCCCCGCGCACCGGCCAGCCTGTGCAGTACTCCACCATCACCCGGGGCCTCTGGGCCCGCGAGTTCGCCGGCGGCCGCCGCCTCGTGTAGCCGCTGGGCCGCCGAGGCTCTGGAGGCCGCACTGCGCGCCAAGTAGCTGGGGCGAAGTAGCTGTGCCGAAGTAGCTGGGGCTGCGTCGAGCCGTCAGTCCAGCCCGTCTTCGGGGACCTCGTCGGCGTGCCGGCCACCCACGCCGTAGAACTGGGCATCGCGCGGCCCCTCGGGGAAGTGCGAGTGCGGCTCCACACGCTGGATGTGCCTGCCCGTGGCGGCGAACGCGAACGAGATCACGGGGTTGATGAGGTTGAAGAAGGCGAAGGGGAAGTACGCCACCGTCGCGACCCCGAGGACCCCGGCCGCGTAGGCACCGCAGCTGTTCCACGGGATCAGCGGGCTCGTCACGGTGGCGGTGTCCTCGACCTGCCGCGACAGCGTCTGCGGGGCGATCCCACGCTCCTCGTACTCGTGCTTGTAGACGTTGCCCGTCAGCACGATCGCCAGGTACTGGTCGGCGGCCACGACGTTGATGCCGATGGCGGTCGTCCCGGTCGCGACCAGAACGCCACGGTCGGTGCGTGCGCGACGGCGCAGCGGTTCGATCAGCTTCGCGAGGAAGCCGGAGTGGTTCATGATCCCGCCGAAGGCCAGAGCGGCGACGATGAGCCAGATGGTGTTGAGCATGCTCTGCATCCCGCCTCCGGAGAGCAGCTCATCAAGCTGCGGCGAGCCCGTGTCGGCAACGAAACCCGTGGCCATCGCATCCCACACGCCCTGGATCATCACCCATGGCGTGGCCAGGGCGTCGTTGCCGACGAAGGCCACCACGACATCGGGTTGCAGGATGATCGCGATCAGCCCGCCGGTCACGGCGCCGGCCAGGATGGCCATGGTCGGTGGCACCTTGCGGATCGCCAGGAGGATGACCAGCGCCAGCGGGATGAGGGTCAGGATGCCCACGTTGAAGGCCTGCTCGATGGCCGCGAGCGCCAGGTCCTCCTCCAGCGCTCCGGTGGGGTCCGCCTGCAGCCCTATGACCACGTAGATGCCCAGCGCGATGACGATGGACGGGATCGTGGTGGCCATCATCGCCCTGATATGGGTGTACAGGTCGGTGCCGGCCACAGCCGGGGCCAGGTTCGTGGTCTCGGACAGCGGGGACATCTTGTCGCCGAAGTACGAGCCGGAGATCACGGCGCCCGCTGCGATCGCGGGGTTGAGCCCGAGGGCCTCGGAGACCGCCACCAGGGCCACACCCATCGTGGCCATCACCGTCCACGAGCTGCCGATTCCCAGCGCGATGGCGGCGCAGATGACGGCCGCCGTGGCGTAGAAGAAGTTGGGGCTCAGGATGCGGATCCCCCAGTCCGTCATCGTGGCGATGGTGCCTGACATGTTCCAGGTGCCGATGAGGGCGCCGACGGCGAACAGGATGAAGATGGCCCCCATCGCCGAGGACACACTGCTGACCGCGGCCCTGGACAGATCGGCGGCTGAGTGGCCGTTGCCGTGGGCAACCAGGCCCGCGATGGCCGCCGAGAGGAACAGCGCGACCTGGACCGGACCCAGGATCGCCTCGTCGCGGTACAGGTAGACCGCGCTGCCCAGGGAGGCGACCAGGAAGGTCAGCGGGATCATCGCCTGCGCAAGTGTCGGCGCACGCGGTGTTGCCCGCGACGATGCGTTGTCCTCCATGGCCACTCCCCGTGAACCGACGACCTCGCCGCAGACGCTAATGCGGGCGGCGGCCCGGTGTCATCCGCGAGGGGCTGCGCTGGGTGGTCCACGAGGAGTGCCTGGGCCGCCACCCGAGGGAGTTGGGTCTGGGCGTGCGGACTCAGTCCTCGCCGGCCAGCTCCTCCTCGAACAGCAGCTCATCGAGCTCGATCTCGAGGCCCAACGCCGTCACGAGGTTCCGGGCCGCGGTGAGGACCTTGGGTGTGCCCACGATGGGGGCCACGGCGATGAGCACGTTCCGGGCATCCTCGAGGGTGAGCAGGGTTCCCTCGGCCGCGCGGAGCATGGCCAGGTAGGAGGCCGGCGGGGCATCCACCGCGACGAGCGCGGCCAGGCGCACGGCGATGACAGCTTCCAGGCTCGCGTCCACGTTGGCCAGTGAGACGGCATTGATACCCAACAGGGTGTCGAGCAGCGGGTTCTCGGACATCGATGGTGTTCCTCTCGTAGGGTCGGTCGCAGACGCGCCAACACAGGGTGGACCGGGGCCAATGCCCCATCGGGTGCCATGGACTGACATCCCTGTTCGGCCCTTGTTCGACACTAGTGCAGGCAACTGGCCAATGGTGAGTCGCTGAGGGTGGCGGACCATCCGGAGATTCGACGACGGCCCCCTGATCGATCACGGCCCGGCCGCGACCGTCAGCGTCAGGCCGTGCGGCCCAACCTGGCCAGCACCTCTGAGATGGGCGGATTGGTCAGGGCGGCCCCATCCGGCAGCACCACTGTCGGCACCGTCTGGTTGCCGCCATTGACCCCTTCGACGAACCGGGCGGCCGCCGCATCTGCCTCGATGTCCACCGTGGAGTACGAGATGCCCGCACGATCAAGCTGCTTGGTCAGCCTGTGGCAGTAGCCGCACCACGCCGTCGTGTAGACCGTGAGCGAGTTCATGAGTCCTCCGTGCGGGCATGGGGTGTTCGGTCATCGGTGAACCATGGCGCGACGGCGATTGTTCCCGAGCCATGGAGGCGGGTACGCCGTGGCCCTCCTACGATGAAGTCGTGACACCCCTGCACAGGGTGATGCGCCAGGACGGAGGCCCCATGGCCGGGGACCAGGAACGTGATCGTGACGTGGCTGGCCGCCCACGGCAGGCTCGGCCCCGCGATGAGCTGGGACGCCCCTTGCCCTACGGCGCGTCGGGAGTCACCCCGGTGAGCGAGGAGCCGCTGCCCCCCGAGCAGACCATCGCCACCGCGCGGGACCTTCTCGATCAGGGCCGGGCGTTCTCAGCCCACGAAGTCCTGGAGGCCCGTTGGAAGTCGTGCCCGGACCAGGAGCAGGCACTCTGGCAGGGGCTCGCGCAGATCTGCGTCGCCCTGACGCACGCAGCCCGGGGGAACTCCCTTGGTGCCGAACGGATCCTGGGCCGCGGCGTGGGCCGGCTGGAGGAGTACGGCACCGCCGGCTCCGGCCCCACATACGGGCTCGACCTGGCCGCTCTGGTGGCCTGCGCCCGGGAGCAGGTGGCCAGCGCCTCATCCCTGGCGCAGCCGCTGCGCGAGCGTCCGCGGAGGACCGGGGAGTAGCGTCGCGGGCATGGATGCGGCAGGGGGCAGCGTCGGAGGCATGCAGACGCACGGGGAACAGCTGGCCGCGGAGCAGAGGGCGACCGAGCACCTTGTCCAGCTCTGCTCGGTGACGCCCGACCGCCGCCCGGGCAGCGCAGGCAACCTCGCAGCAACCGATTTCGTCGCTGAACGGTTGCGCGAGCTCGCATGGCAACCGGAGATGCAGTGGTTCGACTGCCTCGACTGGGAGTCCGCGGAGTCCGAGGTGGAAGTGGGAGGCAGAGTGTGGGAGGTCGTGCCCTCCCCGTACAGCACCGGGGTGAGCGGCAGCGGTCCGCTCATCGCCGCCTCCTCCAAGGCCGAGTTGGCCGCCTGTCGGGCGTCCGGTGCGGTCCTCGTGCTGCACGGCCCGCTCACCGACCAGCCCCTCACCCCCCGTGGCTACCCCTTCTACTCCTCCGACGAGGACGAGGAGGTGCTCGACCTCATCGAGTCGGCCGAGCCGCGGGCCGTGCTCGCCGTCACCGGCAAGTACCCGGAGCTGTGCGGCGCGCTGGACCCCTTCCCGTTCATCGAGGACGGCTCGGTGCAGGTCCCGGCTGCTGCGGTCGGACCGGATGTGGGCCGCCACCTGCTGGCGCACATCGGGCAGCTCGCGACGGTCGACCTCAGGGCCAGCCGGCGGCCGGCGAGGGCCGCCAACGTCCTGGCCCGCAGGGGCCCACAGGGCAGGCGCATCACGGTGGTGGCACACGTCGACACCAAGCCCGGCACGCCTGGCGCCCTGGACAACGGCACCGGGGTCGTGGCCCTGCTCATGGTTGCCGAGGCCCTGGCCGACGAGCCGTTCGATGGTGACGTCGGCGTCGAGCTGCTCGCCGTCAACGGGGAGGACTGCTATGCGGCCCCCGGCGAGGTGGCCTACCTGTCGGACGCGAACCTCGACGACGTCCTGCTGGCCATCAACTTCGACGCTGTGGGACTGCCGCACGGCCCGACAGCGTGGTCGCTCTACGAGTGCTCGTCGGAGCTGGAGTCACTGCTGCGACGTGAGCTGGTGGACCGACCCGGCCTGGTCGAGGGACCCCCCTGGTTCCAGAGCGACCACGCCATCTTCGCGATGCACGGGCGCCCCGCGCTGGCGATGACGTCGGCCGACATCGCCACCGCCCTGGCTTCGGTGGCCCACGCACCGACGGACACCCCGGACCGCGTCGACATGGGCGCGGTGCACACCGCCGCCGCGGCCGTCGCTGCAGTGGTCAGGGCGGCCATCGCCTAGCTCTGGTGCCCCGTCCTGGGGCCCTGTCCTGGTGCCCCGTCCTGGCGCCCCTCGGACCGTGGGCGTGGTGGCCTCGTGTCACATCCGGTCCCGGGCCCAACGTCCTTGTCAGCGGGTTGCCGGCCTCCTACGCTGGAAGGGAGCGCCGACGGCGCGATTGCCGACCGGTGCGGGCATCTGAGACCCGGGAGGCGAATCATGCGGACCAGGAACCGCCCCACCACCTCACGCATCGGCATCATCGGCGGTGGCCCGGCCGGGCTCGCTGCGGCCCACTACCTCACGCGCTGCGGCTACCCACATGTGACGGTGCTCGAGCGCGAGAACCGCGTGGGCGGCAAGTGCTGCTCGGTCCGCCAGGGGGACCACGTCTACGAGATGGGCGCGGTGCTGGCCACGCGCAACTACACGACCACGCGCGAGCTGATGGACTTCGTCGGCATCGACGGGGCTCCCACCGACGGCGTGAACTGCTACGACCTCGAGGGCCACCCGATCGACCTGTTCCCCCGGCGGCAGATCCCGCGACTGCTCTGGCAGGTGCTCGTGCACTACGCCTGGGCCACACAGGTGCGCTACCGCCGGATCAACGCCCCCGGACTCGCCGGAGTCGACCCCGACCTGTGCGAGCCCTTCCAGCAGTTCGCGCAGCATCATGGCCTGCCCTTCCTGCAGGGCGCGCTGGCACCACCCTTCACGGCCTTCGGCTACGGCTACTTCAGCGAGGTCCCCACCGCGTACGTCATGAAGTACCTGGACCTGCACATGATCGAGTCGCTGCGATCGCCCTCACGTCGGCTGGTGTGGCCCGAGGGCGCTGAGGCGTTGTGGTCACGTGTCGCCGCCCAGCACGACGTCCGTACCGGCGTGACCGTCCGGCACATCACGCGATCGGACACCGTCCACGTGGAGACCGATCAGGGCGTGCTGGAGTTCGACGACCTGATCCTGGCGAGCCCGCTGGACGACGCACTGGGGTACCTGGATGCCTCCCCCGCGGAGCGCCGGCTCTTCTCGGCGATCCGGACCTACGACTACTGGGTGCTCCTGTGCCGCATCGAGGGGCTGCCCGAGGGGTCTGGGTTCCTGCCGGCCCACTTCCTGTCCGAGGCGTGCGGCCACCTCATGATGTGGTACCACCGCTGGCACGACGCGCCGTTCTACACGCTCTACGCCCTGGGCGACGGCAGCATGGGCGAGGCCGACATCGAAGCCATCTGCGCCGCCGACCTGCAGCACCTCGGCGCCCGGCTCGAGGAGGTCGTGGACGCGCGCCGCTGGAAGTACTTCCCCCACGTCACGCCCACGCAGATGGCCGAGGGCTACTACGACGACCTCGAGGGGCTGCAGGGAACCCGCCACACCTACTACGCGGGTGAGCTCATGTCGTTCTCCACGATCGAGCGCTCCGCCAGCTACTCCCGGAACCTCGTGGACCGGTTCTTCGCCGATCAGGACGCGTGACCTTCGACCCTGAACCTGCGTGGCCGGTCGGGATTGAATGGACGCAGGTGCACCTCTGCCGAGGAGGGAATCGATGGGACATCTGCTCGCCAACCCCGACCTGGCCTACCAGCGCCTCCAGCAACGGCTGGATCGGATGCCCACGGGAGCACCGGACTCCGCGGTCTTCCAGCAGATCCTGCGCCTGTTGTTCACCGAGGACGAGGCCGAGATCGCAGCTGCGATGCCGACGGTGTGCTCGATGGCTGTCCTGGCCAAGCGCACGGGCTCGACGGTCGAGGAGCTCGATCCGAAGGTCGATGAGATGGCGGTCAAGGGGCTGGTGCTCGACCTGGAGAACCACGGCGAGCGGTACGTCGCGCTGGCCCCCGTCGTGATCGGGTTCTTCGAGTTCACCTTCATGCGGGTGCGCGAGGACGCCCCCATGGAAGAGCTGGCCGAGCTGTTCCACGAGTACATGTTCAGCGATGACTCGTTCGCCCACTCGGTCTTCGCCGGCAGCACCCAGATCGGCCGCTCGCTGGTGCGCGAGGAGTCCCTGCCCGAGGACCCCCAGGTGGAGGTCCTGGACTGGGAGCTGGCCACGCACATCGTCTCCGAGGCCGACAGCGTGGCGGTGTCGGAGTGCCCGTGCCGGACGCACATGAACCTCATCGACCAGGGTTGCGGGGCACCCACGCGGACGTGCCTGACCTTCGGTGGTGCCGCGCGAGCACTGGTGCGCTCCGGCATCGCCGAGCCGATCACCAACGATGAGGGCCTGGAGATCCTGGCCACCGCGAAGGCCGCCGGGCTGGCCCAGACAGCGGACAACGTCAAGCACGGCATCAGCTACATGTGCAACTGCTGCGGGTGCTGCTGCGGGATGATGCAGGCCATCCGGCACCACGGGATCACCGGCGCGATCGTGTCGTCGAACTGGGTCGCGGAGATCGACCTGGACAAGTGCCGCGGCTGCAAGAAGTGCTACCGCAGGTGCCCGGCCGACGCCATCACGATCGTCGACAACGAGGGCCAGGGGCTGCGTCCGTACTGGGCCATCGTCGATCCGGAGAAGTGCCTGGGATGTGGGGTCTGCTACGAGGTCTGCCGTTGGGGCGCACACTCGATGGCGCCCCGCGAGGCGCGCGTGTTCACACCCGAGAACACCTTCGACCGGATGGTGACGATGGCCATCGAGCGCGGCAAGCTCGGCGACCTGCTCGTCGACACCCTCGACGGCGCCGGACCGCACGCGATGTCGCGGGCGCTGGCCCTGCTGGCAGCGAGCAACCCCGGGACCGCCGAACGGGCGGTCGGACCGCTGCACTCGGTGTTCCTGCGCGGGATGCTCGCCGCAGTCCATACAGCGAGCCGGGTGACGTCGGGCACCTAGCCCGGCGCTCGGGGTCGGTCGCATCAGGAGGGGTGAGATGACCGAGGGATCCCACGATCGCGGTGGCGAGAGGGTTGCCGTCGTCCTGTCGGGGGCAGCAGCCAGGGGGGCCTTCCAGGCCGGCGCCCTCGCGGAGCTCATCCCGGCGCTGGAGCAGCAGGGGATGATGCCGACGATCTGGCTTGGCACGAGCGCCGGGAGCATCAACGCAGCGCTGTGGGGGGCGGCGCTGCACCGAGGGGCCTCCGCGGCGGCCGAGGAGGTCGTGGGCGTCTGGGAGCAGATGAGCGACGATGACGTGTTCCGCCCGCTGCTGCCGTTCACTGCTCTGAGGTCGGGGTTGCAGTACGCCACCGGGGCGCTCCTGGAGCGCGGACCCGGGATGACGAGCCTGCTGGACACCACTCCGCTCCAGCGGACGGCCGAGCGAGCCCTTGAGACCGACCAGCTGGCGGCGAACATCGCCGACGGGGTGCTGTCCGCCCTCGGTGTGACCGCGACACGGATGCCAGCGGACTCTGACGTCGTCGTGCCCGGCTCGGCCAGCGGGCGCAGCGTGCTCTTCCTCGACGAGCAGGTCCCCGGGGCCTACACCGGTGACGCGTCGCGTGCGCTGGACGTCGTCCGTGGCGCGATCACGGCCGAGCATGTCGTGGCGTCCTCGGCGATCCCCGTCGCGTTCCCGCCAGTGGCCATCGACGAGCCCGAGCGGGCGGCAGCGTGGTACGTCGATGGTGGCGTGCGGCTCAACACTCCCCTGCACCCGGCCGTCGGGCTCGGCGCCTCCCGCATCGTCCTGGTCTCGGCGACCGCCACCACGTACGGCCCACCACCCCTGCCCACCGACCTCGGAACGACACCCGACATCGATGACGCAGCCGCCCAGGTCCTGCACGCCGTGCTCGCCGACCGGACGACGGAGGACCTGGCGTCGCTGTTGCGCACGAACCGGATGATCGAGCAGGCCAACACGACCGGCCACCGCGACGTCCTGCGCAGCAGCGGCGGCCACCCGTACCGCGCCATCGACGTGATGCCGGTGTCGCCTCCGCCGGACGCGATGGGCCGGCTCGCCGCCGAGATCCACGGCCGCCGGACCAATCCCCTGGGCTGGCTGCGGGAGACGGACAACTGGCTCCTCGGCCGGCTGATCCGTGGCGGCGGCGATGCTGTGGGCCGCAGGGAGCTGCTCAGCTACCTGTTCTTCGACGAGGAGTACTTCAGGGCGGGCATCGAACTCGGCCGACGCACAGCAGCCGAGGCGCTCACGAAGGGCTGGATCCGCTGAGGTCAGCCGCGCCGGTCACCCGCGCCGGTGGGCGGGCGAGGCGCTGCGGGGCGGGGCGCTGCGGGGCGCGGGGGCGGGGCGCGGGGCGCGGGGGCAGGCGCCGGAAGGCTGCGCGCAGCTCCGCCAGGCCTGGACAGCCCGTGAGCCCGTCGACAGATGGATAGACACGGCAGGACAGCCCCACGGCGGCCCCGGGCTGGGCGAAGGGGTCGTGGCCGTCGATCCGCACGGTCGGCGAACCCAGGAACCCGAGCCGCTGCGCATCCTCGGGAGTGTCGACGAGGATCCGCTCATGCTCGAACCCGAACTCAGCACCCAGGGCACACAACCGGTCATCCATGACCCGCCAGCTCGGGCATCCCTCGAAGTACAGCAGCTCGACGTCCATCGCCCAGCACCGTACCGGCCCCGCTGCCAGCGCCGCGCATCTGCGCTCGGTCCTGTGATCAACTGACCCATGCCCCCACACACAGCCAAGGTCCGGGTCGCGACGTGGAGCGAGCTGGCTGACAGGACACCGACGTACGCCCTCGTGGCCGAGGTCGACCTGGTCGTCATCCGCTTCGGCGACGAGGTGTCGGTGCTCTACGGCCGATGCCTGCACCGCGGCGCCCTGCTCTCCGACGGTGAGATCCGCGGCCAGGACCTGATCTGCGGCGTTCACGGCTGGGACTACCGCTTCCAGACAGGTGTCAGCGCGTACAACCCGGACGAGGTGCTGGAGAAGTTCAGCGCGTGGATCGACCTGGAGGCCGACGCCGTCCTGGTCGACGAGGCCGAGGTCGCCCTGTGGGCAGTCGACAACCCGCAGCCCTACGACCGCACCGCGTACCAGGGCCTCTACGCCGACCTGCACGGAGGTCCCGAGGAGCCACACACCGGCTACATCCAGAAGCTCGCGCGCGACGGCCTGACGAAGCTCGGCCACCACGGCACCGTCTCGGCGATGGGCGTTCCGCTGGCCAACCTCCCTCGCTGGGACGACCTGCAGATCCTCACAGCCCAACTCGCCCGACGCCCCCTGCTCGACGACGCGCAGGTGGGCACTGACGTCGTCATCGGGCCGCGCGCGGCCAAGCCGCTGCACCTGGAGATCCCCCTGTTCGTCAGCGACATGAGCTACGGCGCACTCAGCGAGGAGGCGAAGGTCGCCCTGTCCCGGGGCGCCGAGCTGGCGGGCACGGGCATCTGTTCCGGTGAGGGGGGCATGCTTCCCGAGGAACAGGCCGCCAACTCCCGGTACCTCTACGAGCTGGCCTCCGCGGGCTTCGGGTTCAGCCTCGAGAAGGTGGCGCTGTGCCAGGCCTTCCACTTCAAGGGCGGCCAGGGAGCCAAGACCGGCACCGGTGGGCACCTTCCGGGTGCGAAGGTCAGTGCCAAGATCGCGGCCGTGCGCGGCCTGGAGCCAGGCGAGGCGGCCATCAGCCCGGCGACCTTCCCCGACCTCCGAACGCCCCAGGACTTCCAGCGCGTCGCCGACGAGGTCCGTGCGGCGACCGGCGGCATCCCCATCGGCTTCAAGATGTCGGCCCAGCACATCGAGGACGACCTCGACTTCGCCCTCGAGGCCAGCGCCGACTACGTGATCCTGGACGGCCGGGGCGGGGCGACCGGAGCCGCGCCGGACCTCTTCAAGAACAACATCTCGGTGCCGACGATGGTGGCCCTGGCCCGCGCACGTCGGCACCTCGACCGCCGGGGTCACAACGACGTCACGCTCGTGATCACCGGCGGCCTTCGACGCGAGAGTGACTTCGTCAAGGCCCTCGCGCTCGGCGCTGACGCCGTGGCCATCTCCAACAGCGCGCTCCAGGCGATCGGGTGCCTGGCAATGCGCGCATGCCACACCAACAACTGCCCGGTGGGGATCGCCACCCAGCGCGAGGACCTGCGCTCACGGCTGGTCATCGAGAACTCGGCGAGGCGCTTGGCCAACTACCTCGGCGCGACCACCGAACTGATGCAGGTGCTGGCCCGCGCCTGCGGCCACGACCACCTGAACGGCTTCGCCACGCAGGACCTCACGACCTGGAAGCGGGACGTGGCCGACCTGACGGGCGTGGCCTTCGCAGGAGTCACCTGAGCCGCGCCCCCCGATTCCCCGCTTGGCGCTTCCATCCGGGCGTCGTGCTTCCATCCGAACGGAAGCACCGAGCGTCAACCGAAGCACGGGGCCAGGAGCGGCTCGGTTAGGTTCGGGGCATGCCTGCGCTCCCCGGTCGCCGTCCGCACGTCCTGCTTGAGCTGGATCTCACCCGGTTGCCCATCTCGGTCGACACTGCCGATCCCCTGGCCCGGCTCGCCGCCCGCGGTCAACCTCAGATCGCTCCGGTCCTGCGCGCCCTGCACGACGCCGCGGCCGACCCCCACGTGCTCGGGTTGATCGCCAAGGTCGGCGGAGCGCTCCCGTGGGCCGGCATGCAGGAGCTGCGCATGGCGGTGCGCGCGTTCGCCGCCAGTGGGAAGCCCACGGTGGCGTGGGCCGAGAGCTTCAGCGAGGGCTCGGCGGACATGACCGCCCTCGTGCTGGCGTCAGGCTTCGACGAGATCTGGCTGCAACCCGGCGGCGGCCTGGGCCCGCTGGGTGTCGCGGTCGAGACGACGTTCGTCCGCGGCGCGCTGGACCGGCTGGGCATCGAGCCCCAGATCGAGGCGCGCCATGAGTTCAAGAACGCGGCCGACCGGTTGATGCGCACGGAGTTCACCGACGCGCACCGCAGCGCCCTCGACCGACTTGCCGAGTCGCTGTTCACCGACGCGATCGAGATGATCGCCGAGGGCCGGGCGATGGAGCGCACCCGCGTTCGGGAACTCGCGGACGCCGGGCCCCAGACAGCGGCCCAGGCCCACGAAGCGGGGCTCGTGGACGGGGTCGGCTACCGCGACCAGGCGTATGCCTCGATGCGGGCTCGGGTCGGCGGTGACGCCGAGCTGCTGTTCGCCGACCGCTGGCAACCGCGCAGGCGGCCGCACCTGCCCACCCGCGGTGCGGGCCACGTCGCGCTGGTGGAGGTGCGCGGCACCATCGTGTCCGGGCGCACGCGCCGGTCCCCGCTCGGGCGCCAGGTGGGCAGCGACTCGATCGGGTCAGCCCTGCGCCAGGCCGCCGACGATGAGAACGCGCGCGCGGTCGTGCTGCACGTCGACTCCCCCGGCGGCTCGGCCGTCGCCTCCGACACGATCTGGCGCGAGGTGTGCCGCGTGCGCGACGCGGGCAAGCCCGTCATCGTGTCGATGGGCGCCGCGGCGGCGTCCGGCGGGTACTTCATCGCCTGCCCCGCCGATGTCATCGTGGCGCTCCCGGCGACGCTCACCGGGTCGATCGGCGTCTTCGGCGGCAAGCTGGTGGTCACCGAGCTGATGGAGCGGCTGGGCCTGACGACCGGGACAGTCGCGCACGGCGACCGGTCGCTGATGTACTCGGCCCGCCGAGGCTTCAGCGCCGAGGAGCGCGACGAGCTCGGCGCCACCCTCGACGCGATCTACGACGACTTCGTCGCCAAGGTCGCCCAGGGCCGTGGCCGGGACGTCTCGGAGATCGAGGCCCTCGCCCGTGGTCGCGTGTGGACGGGCAGCGACGCACACGGCGTCGGACTGGTCGATGAGATCGGTGGGCTCCGGACGGCCGTGGACATCGCCCGCAAGCGGGCGGACCTGCCCAGCGATGCCCAGGTGCGCCGGGCGCCCCACGTCGCCGCGCTGTCGAGGCTGGGTCGGGCGCGGAACTCCCAGGACCCCCGCGCGGCGCTCGACGCGTCCCTGCCCGGGCTCTCCGAACTCAGCACCGCCCTCGGGCTGCCCGCTGCGGCGGCCCTGCGCATGCCCGCGATCACCATCCGATGAGCGAGCTCCTGCAGGTCGCACGTCCGATGTGGCCACCTACCGGAGGCCGGCACGCCCATTGACGCACAAGGTAAAGGCAGCCTAACCTCAAGGTCAGCGGCGTCGACCGCTCTCGAGGTACCCAGACCTTGAGCTTGCCTCTTGGGCGATGCCGCACACCAGGAGGTGTGTCTCCGTGCAACTCTCCCTCAGGTCAGGCACAAGTCTCTCCACACTCGCCGCCCTCACGTTGGTCCTTGCCGCGTGTTCCAGTGGCAGCGCTGGCGCAAGCGATCCGGCGGCTGAACCGGCGGGGTCCGTTGCCGCGCCAGACTCGCTCGAGGACGCAGGGGCTGGGTCGGCAGATCCCACCCCCGAAGAGACTCCGGCCACGGACACCGTGGCAGACACCGGCCCGCCAGCCAAAGCCGGGGAGGGTCAGTTCGTTGTCAATGGAGCGACCTATGCGCTGACGGTCACCGAGTGCAGCTTCAACGGTGAGGGTCCGGCCGACGGCTCGTTCGAGGTCAGGGCGACGGACGCTGACGGCCACGACTTCGACATGACCCAGTTCTACCTCAACGGCGACTGGTCCCAGACCGACGTCCAGCTCGATCTCGGCCCCACCATGATCTACGTGATCCGCTCGAGTGCCAGTGAGGGCGCCGTCCCGGCCCAGGTGGACGCAAGGAACATCACCTGGACCGAGAGCTACCGGGAGCTGGATGAGGCGGCCAACTCCCAGGTCGAGATCGGCACCGGGACGCTCAACGTGACCTGCAAGTAGGCACCGCGCACCGGAGCTGCTGCCGCCGGCCCGAGCCTGACGCGGATCGCTGGCGTGACCCCGGGTCTCGCGCCGCGGATACCATCGCGGAGTGCCTGCCAAGTGGATCAACGTCGACCACGTGCAAGATCAGCTGGACGCCGGCAGGGCTGTTACGTCACGCCGACGACGCCCCGAGTGGCCCCGGCAGAGCCGATGAGCGTCCATCCACCGGATCGTCCGCTGGCCGGCATCGCCGACCTCGACGTCCCCGAGGTTGACCAGACACCGGCCCTCACAGAGCGCCGCGACGCCGTGGCGGGGCTCGGCGACGCCCTGCGCGGGCTGATCGCGGCCGCCGTGGCCACCGAGGTGCCCACCCACCAGCTCCACGAGGTCACACAGGACGTGCGCCGGCTGTCGGAGACGCTGGCGGCGATCCACCGCCCCGTGGGCCGCCCGTCATCGGTCGACGACCTGCGCCGCGGCCAGCGGCCGTACAACCCCGTGGTGGGGCCGGGGAACCCGATCGCACCCCCGATGCGCGTTGTCGTCACGGACGGCGTGGCGATCGGAACCTGCACGCTGAGCCTGCCCTACGAGGGTCCGCTGAGCTTCGCACACGGCGGTATCAGCGCCCTCCTGCTGGACCAGGTCATGGGCTACGCGACCGCCGCCGCGGGCTACCCGGCGGTCACTGGACGCCTGCATGTGCGCTACCGCACGGCCGTTCCGCTCGGGGCGCCCCTGGTCGTGCGTGGGGAGGTGATCGACGTGCTCGGTGTGCGGGTGGCCGTCCGGGGGACGATCAGCCTGGCCGACGACGAGGAGTCCACCCTGGTGGAGGCAGACGGCCGCTTCCTCATGCTCAGGCCCGAGCAGGCCCAGCGCCTGTTCGGTCGGGCAGCGTCCGACTGAGCCCGCAGCCGGACACGTGCGCGGTCGGACACATGCGCAGCCGGACACGTGCGCGGTCGGTGCCGCGCGAATGGCGTAATCGCGCACGCACCCGTCGAAGAACACGCTAGGCTAGGACCACTGACCGGTGGCTACGCCGATCGCCCATCATCTGGCTCTCATGTCGAGCTGGTGGGTAGGTCATCGCCAGAAGGTCGGGGGTCTCTCAGGGACAGGTCGTCAGGCCTGTCGCGTCGGTCCGCCCTGGATCCGGGAGACAACGGTCGTCGTCACACAGCGACGCCGACCACAGCTCGATGTGCCGTGCGCTCGGCACCAGGGCCGTGTGCGGGGACAGTCCCGCACAGCGCCCTGCGTGCCGGACACTCGTGGGAGGTGCTCTTGGCTCGTCAAGGCCAGCGTCAGGCCCCTGCTCGCCATGCCACCCGCACCCAGCGCGCCCGCACGCACGACAACGAGGGCATCATCCCTGTGCTCGCCCGGGTCGTCCGCGAGGTGGAGGCCGCCGTCCGGCGGGGACCGGCCAAGCCCTCGGTGCGCACGAAGTTCCAGGTCGTCGCCCTGCTCGTGCGCGAGGAGCGGGCGCGGGTCAGGGAGGACCAGACCAGCACCGCCGCCGGTACAGCCAAGGAGCTCAAGCGCCTCGACGGCATCGCGACGATCCTGGCC
Organism: uncultured Actinomycetes bacterium; assembly: GCA_963697345.1. Taxonomy (GTDB): domain Bacteria; phylum Actinomycetota; class Actinomycetes; order S36-B12; family CAIYMF01; genus Prado023. Next base: position 129,989 of record CAVONS010000004.1, read on the forward strand.
AGGACCGCAGCGCGCGACACCTCCCTGCTCGCGCTCCTTGCTGAGGACGCCCAGGTGTCCGAACCGGCCCGAGCGCTGCGCCGCGAACTGCTCGAGAAGGCCGGGGTCGAGGTTCCCCCGGAGGAGGTCGCCCCGGTCGAGGCAGACGCGGCCGAACCCGCCAAGCGCCGGGTCGTGCCGCAGGCGATCGTCTCCCGCCAGCTCGCCAACCCCTTCCTCGCTCCCGACTTCGAGGCCGCATCCCAGACCCAGGTCCGGGCCCAGAGGCTGGCCAGCTGGGAGCTGCTCGGCCCGTTGTTCCGCTCCTTCGAGTACGGCGGCGGCGGCGTCACGTCCTGCATGCCGCTGCCCGAGCCCTCGTTCGTGCGCGTCCCGGGTGCCCTGGCGCTGATGCCGCACCAGTCGCAGGTGGTCGCGGCAGCAGCCGCGGGCCATCGCACGTTCCTGCTCGCCGACGAACCCGGCCTGGGCAAGACCGCCCAGGCACTGCTCGCGGCCCACACAGCCGACGCCTACCCGCTGCTCGTGGTCGTGCCGAATGTCGTGAAGACCAACTGGGCGCGCGAGGCTGACCTCTGGACCCCCCAGCGCCCGGCGACCGTCATCCACGGTGACGGGGACACCATTGACGGCTTCGCGGACATCGTCATCGTCAACTACGAGGTCCTCGATCGGCACGTCGGTTGGCTGGGCGAGCTCGGCTTCCGCGGCATGGTCGTCGACGAGGCGCACTTCATCAAGAACAAGTCCTCGCAGCGCTCCCAGCACGTGCTGGAGATCTCCGAGCGGATCCGTCGCCGGGTCGGCCGCCCGCTGATGATGGCGCTCACGGGAACCCCGCTGATCAACGACATCGAGGACTTCCGGGCCATCTGGCAGTTCCTGGGCTGGATCGACGACAAGAAGCCGCGCGGGGAGCTGATGGCCTCCCTGGAGGAGACCGGGCTCGTGCCCGGCGATCCCGGCTTCTACCCCACGGCACGCCGGTGCGTCATCGACATGGGCATCGTGCGGCGCCGCAAGGTCGACGTGGCGGCTGACATCCCTGCGCGGCGCGTCGCCGACCTGCCCGTCGAGCTCGACGACGGTGTCGGTCGCTCGATCCGCCAGGCCGAGCGGGAGCTCGCCAACCGCATGGTGGCGCGCTACCTGGGCGCTCTGGAGCGGCGGGGCTCCGGACCGGTCGACGGCATCGACCACGAGCTGGTGCGCCGGGTGGCCACGTGGGAGCGGCAGGAGGCCAACGAGGCTGAGGTCGGGGACAACGTCTTCACGATGATGCGCCACATCGGTCAGGCCAAGGCCGGTCTGGCAGCCGACTACGCCGCCCAGCTGGTCGCGCAACGTCGGCAAGGTCGTCTTCTTCGCCAAGCACATCGACGTGATGGACACTGCGGAGGAGCTCTTCACCCAGCGTGGGATCCGATACTCGTCCATCCGCGGGGACCAGACGTCCAAGGTGCGCCAGCGCAACGTCGATGCGTTCATCAACGACCCCGACGTGGCCATCGCCGTGTGCTCGCTGACCGCGGCCGGCGTGGGACTCAACCTGCAGGTCGCGTCCAACATGGTGCTGGCCGAACTCTCGTGGACCGACGCCGAGCAGACTCAGGCGATCGATCGGATCCATCGGATCGGCCAGGCCGAGCCCGTGACTGCGTGGCGCATCATCGCCGCGCAGACGATCGACTCCCGGATCGCCGAGCTGATCGACGGCAAGGCCACGCTGGCTGCGCGCGCGCTCGACGGGTCGGACGAGGAGTCCTCGGCGATGGACGTCCAGCTCGAGGCGCTCGTCGCCCTGCTGACCGACGCACTGGCTGGATCTGGCGCAGCATAGGGGTTGGTCGCAGCGGGTCGGGGCATGGTGGCCGCATGGTTGGACCCCTCGCCGAGGACCCCGGGTTCGACCCGACCACCCATGCTGAGCCGTGGGCGGTTGCGGCCTTCGACCTCTCCGACACCGATGTGGCTGATGAACCAGCGCCACAGGTGAAGGCCGCCGGAGCAACGGCCGACGCGGTGAAGGACTACCTGCAGCTCATCGGCAGGGTTCCGCTGCTCAGCGCCCAGGAGGAGGTGGAACTGGCCATCCGCATCGAGTGCGCAGTGCTCGCGGCGGAGAAGCTGACCTCGGATGAACTGTTGGACCGTCATGCCCTCGTGAGGACCTGGAGTGGCTGGCCCTGTCCAAGCTCAGGCACCCCACGCGCCAGACTGGACTCCACGGCTTCCTGTGGGAGACGACGGCTACGACGGCGGCGGGGTGCTGGCCGCGACGGGCCGGTCCGGCCGGGGACGGGCATGATGGAGCAACGTCGCGGTGATTGAACCGGTGACTTCGCACTTCTCCCAGGAGACCGGATGCACACGATGAGCGGTGAGTCCCCGACCAATCGTGGTGCGCATCTCCCATGCTGACCGACCGCGACATCGACCTGCCCGGGGGCCCGCGCCTGGCCGTTCGCAGTGCACCCGGGGAGCGCCGACCGTTCCTGCTCGTGCACGGCCTGGCCTCGAACGCCAGGCTGTGGGACGGCGTCGCCCAGCGTCTGGCCGAGGCAGGGCACGAGGTGGTGGCCGTCGACCTGCGTGGGCATGGCCGCTCGGAGCAGACTCCCGACGGCTACGACACCGCCACCGCCGCCGCGGACCTCGCGTCCCTCATCGGGGTCCTGGGGTGGACGGGAGCCCGGGCACCGATCGCCGTCGGGCAGTCCTGGGGCGGGAACGTCGTGCTCACGCTGGCCGCCACAGGGGGCGGCGTTGCGGGACTCGCCCTCGTCGACGGTGGGTGGATCCACCTCGCCGACCGGTTCCCGACCTTCGACGAGTGCTGGGACGCGCTGGAGCCGCCGAGGTTCGACGGCCTCACCCGCGCCCAGCTGACCGAGCGGTCCAGGGACTGGCACATCGACTGGCCGGAGGAGGGCAGGCTCGGCTCCCTGGCCAACTTCGCCGACCTCCCCGATGGCACTGTGCGCCCGCACCTGGCGCGCGAGCACCATCGCAGCATCGTGCACTCGCTGTGGCAGGACGATCCGGGCGAGCTCTACTCCCGCGTCGGCGTCCCCACCGTCCTCATGGCCGCCGTGGATGCCGTCCCGACGCGGCCCACGCCCGCGACCGACGCCGCGGACCGGATCCCCGACGCACAGGTCATCTGGTACGTCGGGGCACACCACGACCTGCACGCACAGCAGCCGGACCGCTGCGCCAACGACCTGCTCGCACTCGCCCGCAGGGTCAGCGGGGTCAATCAGCCCTGAGACCTGACCATGAGGGCTTCACCGCCGTGGCGTCCCGCGCGGGACGAGGCGGCGCGCCGTGGGCTCGTCGATGACGAGGTCGGTGACAGCGCCAGCGCGCATGGCTGCCAGCAGCGGGCGCAGCTTCGCCTCGCCGGCCACCACGCACAACCGGTGGGGGATGCCGGCGAGCTCCTGGGGAGTCGGGCCGGTGGCCCGCTGGTTGATCGCGATGTCCCGGTAGCTGCCGTCCTCACGCAGGAAGACAGTGCAGACGTCACCGACCACCCCCGCGGCATAGAGCGCACCGAGGTCACTCTCGTCGAGGTAGCCCGCGGAGTACACGTGGGAGGGGACCTGACCCCCCAGCGCACCCACGCCGAACAGAGCGATGTCGGTCCGGCGCTGCACGTCCAGCACGCGCTGGACGCTGCGTTCGCGCCACATCGCCTCCCTGGTCCCTGCGAAGTCGAAGAACGCGGGCACCGGGAAGTGGCGGACCTCCGCGTCGAACGCGGATCCGAAGGCCGTGATGATCGTGCTCGCATAGTCCACGCCACTCGTGACTGTGTTGGCCGCCCCGTTGAGCTGGACGACCGTGCCTCCGCGGGTGGGTTTGTGGCCCAGGGCGCGTGCCACCGCACTCACCGTGGTGCCCCAGGCCACGCCGAGCACCATCTCGTCGTCGAACAGGTCCATCAGGAGCCGCGCGGCGACCTTGGCGACCTGGTCCAGGCGCTCGACATCCCTGGCCCCGACCCGGACGGGGACGATATGGGCGCGGACCCCGTGGGCAACCCTGAGCTGCTCGGCGAGCCCGGTGGTGGCATCGGGTCCGGGTCGAACGGCGATCTGCACCACGCCGCTGTCCCTGGCCTGCTTGAGCAGCCGGGAGACTGTCGACCGGGAGGTCCCCAGGCGCCGCGCGATGGCATCCATCTGCTCGTCCTGCAGGTAGTACATGGTGGCTGCCAGACGCATGGATTCCTCACGTTCGATCACGCCAGCCACCTTCCCATGCACGTTCGTGCACCAGTGTTGCACATGCGCTCAGCCGGGTCGATGATGGAGGTACAGCCGAGCAAGGAGCCCGCATGTTGACCTCCATCATGACCCCCGCGTCCCGCACCGAGGCCCTGGCCCAGATGAGCGATGACGACGGGCTGGACATCCTCGTCATCGGCGGTGGGGTGACCGGTGCCGGTGTCGCGCTCGAAGCCGCCACCCGTGGGCTGCGCGTGGGCATCGTGGAGGCTCAGGACTGGTCGAGTGGGACCTCGAGCCGCTCCTCGAAGCTGGTCCACGGCGGCCTGCGCTACCTGCAGATGCTCGACTTCCACCTCGTCCACGAGGCCCTCACGGAGCGCGACCTGCTCATCAACCAGCTCGCCCCACACCTGGTCAAGCCCGTGGCGTTCCTCTACCCGCTGGAGCACCGGGTCTGGGAGCGCGCCTATGTCGGGGCTGGGGTGGCGCTGTACGACACCCTGGCGACCGCCACCGGGCGCAAGCGGGCCCTGCCCTTCCACCGGCACCTGTCCCGCAAGGGCATGCTCGCTCGTTTCCCCGACCTGCGCCACGATGCGGCCGTCGGCGCCCTGCAGTACTGGGACGCCTCGGTCGACGACGCCCGCCTGGTCCTCACGCTGGTCCGCACAGCGGCGGCCTACGGTGCGCTGGCAGCCGCCCGGACCCAGGTGGTGGAGCTCACGAAGGACGGGACCGGGGTTGTCGACGGTGCGGTCGTCGTGGACCTCGAGACCGGGGACGAGATCCGGATCCGCGCCAGGGCGGTGATCAACTCGACCGGCGTCTGGACCGAGCAGACCGAGTCGCTGTCGGGCACCGACGGAGGGCTGCGCGTGCTGGCCTCCAAGGGCATCCACATCGTCGTCCCCCGCGATCGGATCCGGGGCGAGGTCGGGTTGATCCTGCAGACCGAGAAGTCGGTCCTGTTCATCATCCCGTGGTCCAGGTACTGGCTGATCGGCACGACCGACACGCCCTGGACCCAGGAGCTCCAGCACCCTGTGGCGACCTCGGCGGACATCGACTACGTCCTCGAGCACGCCAACACGGTCCTCGCCCAGCCGCTGACCCGCGAGGACATCATCGGCACATGGGCCGGCCTGCGCCCCCTGCTCCAGCCCGGCACCAAGGCGGGCACGTCGTCGGCGAAGATCTCCCGCGAGCACACGACGGCCTCGCCGATCCCGGGGCTCACCGTCATCGCGGGCGGCAAGCTCACCACCTACCGGGTGATGGCCACCGATGCGGTCGACTTCGCCCTCGGTGACCGGGCCAAGGACCTGCCCTCGATCACCGAGCGGATCCCGCTCGTCGGCGCGGTCGGCCTGGAGGCCCTGGGGCGACGCGCCACAGTGGTGGCGCGCACCTACGGGTGGAGCGGCCAGATGGTCGACCACCTGCTGCACCGCTACGGTTCCCTGCTCGGCGACCTCGTGGACGCGATCGCAGCGCGCCCCGACCTGGCCCGCCCACTCGAGCACGCCCCCGCCTACCTGCGTGCCGAGATCGCGTACGCCGCCACCCATGAGGGCGTCCTGCACCTCGAGGATGTCATGCTGCACCGGACCCGCCTGAACTTCGAGATGCGCGACCGCGGCCTGGCCGCGCTGCCCGAGATCGCCGCCCTGACCGGCGAGATCCTGGGCTGGAGCCCCGAGCGTGTGACAGCAGAGATCCACAGCTACACCGAGCGGGCCCGGGCGGAGGCCGACGCTGAGCGCGAACCCGACGACACCACGGCGGAGTCCGTGCGCCTGCGCACCCCCGACGTCGCCCCGCTGCGCACCCTGGCCCCCGCCTGAGGCGCGGATGCACGGAGCGCGGGCAGGTCCTAGGCTGCGCGGATGGAATCACGGATTGATTCGTCGCATCTCCGACAGTTCGTGGCGCAGACAGAGCGCAGGGTCTCCCCCAAGGAGGTCGGCAAGCTCTACGCGCGTGCAGAGATGCTGGCCAAGCTGCCGATGTCCGTGCAGCGCTGGATCGTGGCCCATGCCGGCGGCGACCCCTATGTCGGGTTCGTGGTCGAGCCGTACTGCCTGTTCCTGGCCTACGAGATCGACGACCTGGCCGCAGCGCGACGGCAACTGCCCGACCACTACGAGTTGGTCCCGACGACAATGTTCGCCGACGGGGAGCCGAGGTACTGCAGCATCCTCGGAGCATTCAACGTCCACACCTCAGTGTTCTGGGGCAGTCGCGTCGAGCTGTACCTGATCGCTGAGGACACCCGGACGGGCATGCTCTCCTGGATCATCTGTGACTACGAGTCCAACACGATCAACTACGACCCCGGCGAGGGGTTCTCCGGCTCGACCACGAGCCATGCGGTCATCACCACGTCCCACGCCGGTGACGTCCTCGTGGATGTGAAGAGCCACGAGCGTGCCAACCACCTCAAGGTGTCGGCCGCCCTGCCGGAGGCGCCCATGCGCCCGCTCGACGCACGGCTCTGGATCGACGGGAACCTCTCGGTCGACTACGGCGGGCGACTGAGGGATCCCGACTCGGTCCCGTTCGGACTGATCTTCGACCCGGGCGAGATGGCGCAGGCACTGCACATCCCACTCGAGGCCGTCGACGTCGAGCAGAACACGTTCGGTGCCGGGTTCCTGGGCTCCGCGCCCGTCGAGGTCGCCTGCTTCCCGTACGCCCAGCACTTCCTGACCACCAGCTACCCGCGGGCCAGCCCGATCCATGACCAGGAAGCACTGGAGGAGGCAGTCCGCGTCGTCGCCATGGAGACGGACTAGGACGACGTCGGTCAGCCTCGATCGACCGTGCCGTCCAGGCGCCGTTCCCAGGTGCCGCCGGTCGCCAGCGCCACGCACTTGTAGGCGCCGTCATAGATCCCGATCTGCTTGTTCTTCACGATGCAGTCGCAGAACATCTCGAGCAGGTCGTCCTCCTGGGTGATCAGGTCGATGGCCTGCAGCGTCCGCGGGATCGTCCGGGTCTCGATCGTGCCGTCGCCGAGTTCGGCGCTGCGGATCGCACCCCACGCCTCATGGGCGCCGACGCGGGCGTTGAAGATCTTCGGGATCGGGTAGAACGCCAGCTCCGAGGGCTTGGTGATCAGCACGTCGCTGACCCGCATCAGGTAGTTGGTGGCGTAGACGCCGTGGAACGTGTTGTCGAAGATGAACACGTGCAGGCCGTGCGCCTGGCCCTCGCGGATCTCATCGGCGAAGTCCCTGGCCTCGTCCCACGTGCGGTGGGTCGTGACCGAGGCCGCGGCCGGACCGAGCTCGGCCTTGAGCCAGTCCCAGTTGTCGGCATGGTCGCCGAGGTTGACGAACAGGGTCAACTCGTCGCGCTCGATCATCGGACGGCAATGGTCGATGATCGCCTTGAAGAGCTCCCGCTGGGCACCGGCGCCACCCATCGTGAGGATGAACCGGCGCGGCTCCCCGGTGCGCATGCGGGTCAGGCGCGCGGCGCAGTCGACCTCGACGTTCTCGACCAGCTCATGGTCGACGTGGTGCCCGACGTACTTGATCGCATCCGACGGGGTGGGCTTGAGGATCCTGTCGTCCTCGTCGAACTGGTTCATGATCCGGAACCCGTAGTAGCCCGACGGTGACTGCACGGCGTGGGTCGCGCCCTCGGTCAGCTGGAAGGCCATCGGCCAGTTGTCGAACATCATGTCCACGACGTTGGTCATGCCGCCTGCGACCGCACCCATGCAGTTCCACATGTGGGCGGTGAGGATCGGCATGTCCTGGGGCAGGGCGTGGTGCAGGTTCGCGAACAGCTCGCTCTTGCGGTAGTCGCGTGCGTTCGCCTTGAGGAAGCGCCACGGCCAGCCCATCGCCTGGTTGTTGAGCAGCCAGTTCAGGCCCGGCAGGGTCTTGTCCCCGGAGGTGACCGACTCCCAGACGTACTTGTCGAAGACCCCACTGCGCTGTGACACCCGCGAGTACTTGCTGTAGTTCGTGTTCCACCAGTTGATCGAGTCCTGCGTGATGCCGGGGATCGCCAGGAGGTCCAGCCAGTACGGCGTGCGGCCCATCGACCGGGCCGCCGATGCCCCGGCCATCGCGATCCGGTAGTGCCCGTAGCCCATTCGGATCGTCGAGATCACGATGCCGGTCTCGAGGTCGATCGGGTCGCCCTCTGCGTCGCGTCGGATGTCACGGATCCCGAGCACGTCCCCGAGCTGCGGGTTGTCGTGGACGCTGAGCTCGTAGGTCTCGTTGGGGTCGTAGTCGAACTTGTCGACGAACATCTTCTGCCACGCCAGCGCCTTGCGGTCCTGGTCGGGCGTGATCGTGTTGCCGTACAGGGAGAAGCGCTTCGGGTCCATGGGGTCTCCTGGTTCTGGATGGGTTCAGTCGGGTGCGACCGGTCCTCGCCCGGTCCGCGCTCGTGGTTCGGTTCCAGCTCGACGTGACATCACTGCACCCGCCCACCGGCCGGCCCGGGCACCGCGACGAGGATGCCCGGCTCGCGCCAGCCCCTGTCCCGGAAGGCCTCGGCCACAGAGCGGGCGACGGCATCAGCCGATTCGACCTCGACGAGAGCGATGGCCGACCCACCGAAACCACCACCGGTCATGCGCGCGCCCAGGGCACCAGCCGCCCGCGCCGCCGCGACCGCGACATCCAGCTCGTCGCAGCTGACCTCGTAGTCGATCCGCAAGGACTCGTGCGAGGCGTCCATCAGGGGGCCGACGGCGCCGATCCGATCCTCGCGCACGAGATCAGCGAACTGCTCGACACGGGCGATCTCGGTCACGACATGCCGGACACGCATCTGCTCGACGGGGTCGGGCAGCTCCCCCAGCGCCGCATCGAGGTCGGTGACCTCACGCAGCGTGTCCACCCCGAGCCGCGCCGCGGCGGCGTGGCAGGCAGCACGGCGGGCGGCGTACTGGCCATCCACCAGCGTGTGCTCGGCCCGGGTGTCGATCACGAGCAGTTCGAGGCCCGCCTCGGCCAGGTGGAAGGGCACCTGGGCGACGCTGTTGTCGAGGGTGTCCAGCAGCAGGGCATGCCCGGCTGTGGCCCGCAGGGACGCGGCCTGGTCCATGCCGCCCGTGGGTGCGCCGGCCACCTCGTTCTCGGCCCGCACACACGTGGCCGCCAGTCGCGCCCGGCCGGGGTCGCCCGCGGCGGCAAGGCCCAGGTCGAAGAGCTCATCGAGGGCCAGGGCGACAGCGCACTCGATGGCCGCCGAGGAGGAGAGGCCTGCCCCGAGCGGGACGCAGGAGTCAATCGCCGCGTCGAACCCACCGAGCGTGTGGCCGTCCTGGGCCAGGGCCCACGCCGGACCACCGGCGTAGGCCACCCACGAGCTGACCTGCCCGGGCGCGATCCCGGCCAGGCTACCGGTCCAGACCTCACCCGGCGCCAGGGAGGACACCAGCCGGACAACATGGTCGTCCCGGCGGCGGACAGCGGCGAAGGTGCGGTGCGGAAGTGCCATCGGCAGGCACAACCCGCCGTTGTAGTCCACGTGCTCGCCGATGAGGTTCACCCGGCCTGGCGACGCCCAGACACCGGCCGGATCGCGGTCGTACGTGGACGTGAAGAGGTCGCTGGCCCTGCGCGCACCCTCCGAGTCGCTCCATGCGGGCGATGGTGTGGTCATCGCTGCTCCTTGTCGGCACTCACAGCAGGCACCGCCGGCAGCGCGCCGCCCTGTGCGGATTCATCATTCACCGGGGACCACCTCCGTGGCCCGCAGGAGGACGAGTTGGTCCACCCCGAGCAACGGAGCCTGGATCCCCACCTCGGCCAGCACCCGGCCGGTCAGGGTCACGCCGCTGGGTGCCCAACCCGGGCGCCCGGTGCCGAACGCGCCCGCCCCGGAGTCCAGGCTCCCGCGCGCGGCCGCATCCCCCGGCGCCTGAGCACTCACCACGTAGTGCCGGTCGGGGTCCAACCCCGGAAGTGGGACCCGGCCAGGAGGCCAGGTCAGGGTGTGCTCCAGGGCAGCCAACCTGTAGAGCGCGTCTGACTTGTCCTGCGCCACCACGCCCTCCAGGCTCAGTGCGGGGTTGGCCAGATCCGCATGCACCACCTCGCCGGTGTGGAGCAGCCCGCGCATCTCCTTGTGGAAGGCGATCCACTCGGCCAGTTCGGCCAGCTCGGGCGCCGACGCCTCGGTGAGGTCCCATTCGACACCCATGTGGCCCCAGATGGCTGCCCCGGCGCGGAAGGACAGGTCGTGGACGCGCCGCGTCGTGTGATCGCTGCCGGACCCCACGTGCGTCCCCATCAGTTCCGGGGGCAGGGTCAGACCCGTCCATCGGACGATCCGCTGCCGTTCATGGGCGTCGATGCAGTCAGACACCCACACGCGGTCGGCGTGCTCCATGATGCCCAGGTCCATCCGACCGCCGCCCGCGCTGCAGGACTCGATCTCCAGGCCGGGATGCCGGGACTTCAACTCGTCCATCAACCGGTAGACGGCCAGGGTCTGCACGTGCACCCCGGGTGTGCCCGCCGGCCAGTGCCCCGCGTCCACGAGTGCGCGGTTGTGGTCCCACTTGATGTAGGCGATCCGGTACTCGGCGATCAGCGACGACATCCGCTCCAGCACGTGGGCGTAGGCCTCTGGATGGCCCAGGTCCAGGACGTGCTGGTTCCGCGAGGCAATCCCGGGGCCGTGCTCGGTCTGGAACAACCAGTCAGGACGTGCGCGTGCGAGGTCGGAGTCGAGGTTGATCATCTCCGGCTCGAACCACAGGCCGAACTCCATGCCCAGCTCGTGGACACGTTCGACCAGCGGGTGCAGCCCCTCGGGCCATATCCCCTCGTCGGCGTACCAGTCCCCCAGCCCGGCTCGGTCGTTCCTTCGGTTCCTGAACCACCCGTCATCCAGGACGTAGCGCTCGACGCCCAACGCCGCCGCGCGGTCCGCCAGGGCAGTCAGCTTGGCGAGGTCGTGGTCGAAGTAGACGGCCTCCCAGACGTTGAGCAGCACCGGCCTCGGCCGGCGCGGATGCTGGGGACGGGCGCGCAGGTACCGATGGAAGCGGTGTGCGAACTCGTCGAGCCCGTCACCCCACGAGCCCAGCAACCAGGGTGCGCTGTACTGCTGGCCGGGCTCAAGGCGGACCTCGCCCGGCAGGAGGAGCTCACCCCCGCGCAACAGCCGCCAACCCGTCGGGGAGTGCTCTGCTGAGAGCACCTGGTTTCCGCTGTACGCCAGGTGCACACCCCACACACGGCCCGCGCGGAACCCGAATCCCGGCCTGCCCGCGCACAGCACCGTCGCCGAGTCATGTCCCGGGCGACCTCCCCAGGCCTCCCGGACCCACTGCCCCATGTCGAACGGCCTGCGCTGCGGGGTGCGCTCATGGGTGAACCGGCCGGTCATGTCGAGCAGCTCCGAGGCCTCGGCCGGCACTGGCAGGGCCGGTTCCAGGTGTCGGACCTCGTAGGCCTGCGAACCGAGGTTGCGCACTCCGGCGCTCAGGCGGACCAACCCGCCGGCGAGCACCTGAAGCTCCACCGTCACCTCGAGCTCACTGGCAGTGTCCCGGCCCACGGACCGCACGCGTACGGCCCCGTCGGGCCCGTCAGCCCACTGAGGTGCGCCGGCCTCGTGGACCGTGTGCGTCACCGAGTCGAAGGCGACCGACCACGCGCGCCCCTGCCGGCTGCCCAGCAGGCCCGGACGGCCGGGCCATCCGGACGAGTGCTGTGGGAGCACGGCCACAGCCTCCTGTGCCGAGATGGGACTGTCCAGGGACGGCATGCCCAGGGCGGGCAGGATCGCCGCCAGCGCAGCGTCGGACAGATCACCCAGGTCTGGACCCCAGTGCAGGACGCAGGGCAGGGTCTCGGCGTCGAGGCGGAGGACGACGCTGGTCCCACCCCGGCGCAGGTGCAGCAGGGAGATCGTTCCTGACTCGCTGGCCATCAGCCCTTGATGCCGCTGCTCGCGACGTTCTCCACGAAGTACCGCTGGGCCAGGAGGAACACCGTGACAGGCGGGATCATCGCGATCATCACGCCCGCGAGCACCAGGTTCGGTGAATCGGCCGCGCGACCGCCGAGGGTCGCCAGGGTGAGTGCCAGGACGCTGTTCTCCTGGTTGCCCGAGTCGATGACGATCAACGGCCAGACGAAGGAGTTCCAGGCGTAGAGGAACGAGAACGTCGTCAGGGTGGCGATGGCCGGGATCGACAACGGCACCATCACCCGCCACAGGATCTTCCACCGTGAGGCACCGTCGAGGATCGCTGCCTCCTCCAGCTCCTTGGGGATCGTCACGAAGAACTGCCGCATCAGGAAGGTGCCGTACGCGGTGAACGCGAACGGGATCACCAGGGACACCAGGTCGTTGACCCACCCGATCTCGACCATCAGGCGGTACAGCGGGATGATCAGGACGACGAAGGGGATCATGATCGACCCGAGGTAGAGCAGGAAGACCTTGTCCCGGCCCCGGAACTTGAGCCGCGCGAAGGCGTATCCCCCGAGGATGCTGGTCAGGACCTGTCCGCCGACCACGAGGATGGTGACCAGAACCGTGTTGGTCAGGGCGCGGTCGAAGCCGTTGAGGTTCAGCACCGTGCTGTAGTTGCTCGTCTGGGGGGAGATCTCCTCCGCCGCTATCACGTCGGCCGAGACGGCGTACACCGGTGGAGCGGTGGGGTCCGCCGGGTCGATGTACGTGCCGCCGATCCGGGAGCGGTTGTCATAGACCTCGACCTGCTGGCCGTCGACGGTGGCCAGGTAGACGTCCTTGTCCTCACCGTCGACGACAACGACGGTTCCGGTCGCCTGCAGCGAGTCCCGCGTGCTCACCAGGACGAAGTCCGGGTCGTCGACCATGCGGAACTCGCGAAGGCTCGTGCCGTTCTCCGACCGCGCGAGGTCGGCGGTGCCGCCTCCGGGCAGAGGCACAGTGAACACGGGCAGCTCGGCCTCGTCGACCGTCACGGTCGCCGGCACACGCGGGAGCATCCTCGGTGGATAGGTGAAGACATCCTGAGAGGTCTTGAACGACCCGGACAGTGCGAACAGGAACGGCACGAGGACGACCAGGCCCGCAACGATGAGGGTGCCGTAGACGAAGATGCGTGCTGACTGGGCCCGCCAGCCGCGGACGGGACGACCTGACCTGGCCATCAGCTTCCCTCCACATCGGAGCGCTGAGCTCGGAATTGGGCAAGGGTGAAGATGAAGATGATCACGAACAGCACCCAGGCCACGGCGCTGGCCTGGCCGAAGCTGTCCTGCTGGAACCCGAGCTGGTAGATGTAGACGACCGGCGTGAGGGTGGCGTTGTCAGGCGATCCCACGGGAAGTGGCTGGTTCAGGGCGTAGACGATGTCGAAGAGCTGAAGCGCGAGGATCACCGTGGTCACGGACACGAAGAAGGTGGTCTCCCTGAGCTGCGGGACCGTGACGTGGCGGAACTGCTGCCACGCGTTGCAGCCGTCGAGTTCCGCTGCCTCGTAGAGGTCTCGACCGATGCCCTGCAGTCCTGCGGTGAACAGCACCGTGTTGAAGCCGAACTGGGACCACACGAAGACGATGCAGACAGCCAGAAGGGCCACATTCGGATCCGACAGCCACCCAATCTCGATGCGGTCTGAGAACGGCTCCCCGGGGAGGACCACGTTGAGCAGCTGGCCTGCGCTCGTGATCCCCCAGTTGATGAACCCGACCGTCGCGTTGAACATCTGCTTCCAGATGAGCGTCACCCCGATGACCCCCGCGACGGCGGGGACGAAGAACACGGTGCGGAAGGACTTCGTGCCCCGGTAGCCGGTGTTGATCATGACCGCGAGGAAGAGGGCGGACAGCACCGCGGACGGCACGGCGACGACCAGGAAGATGAAGATGTTGGCCATCGACTTCCAGAACAGCGGGTCGGTTCCACCGAGGACCGAGTCGGAGAACGGAAGCCCGATGATCTCCGTGTAGCCGGGCGCAAGTGCGTCCGCTGAACCAGCGACGTTCAGCGAGAGGGTGTTGATGTAGTTGTCCAGACCGACATAGACGGCCTCGGTGACCCCATCCCAGTCGTAGAAGGAGATGACCATGGAGAAGACGAGTGGCCCGGCGAAGAAGGCGAGGAAGCCCAGGAAGTTCGGCGAGAGGTAGAGCCACCCCGTGAGGGCCTCGGCTTGGGAGTTCTCAACAAGGAAGTAGCGGGCTGAGCGGTCGGAGATGATCGTTCTCAGCGCAAACCCCGCCGCGACCAGGATCACCAGGCCCGCGACGAAGACGCCGGGATTGGTGCCGATGGCATCCCAGAAGTACGACAGCGCGCGCTGCGCGCGCATGAGGAACAGCCACCAGGCACTGCCCAGAGCGATGATGATCAGGCCGGCCCGCATCAACCATTGGGCCGCCCGAACGGCCCCCGCGTTCACATCGTCGTCGGTGGGCAGTGCTCCAGGGGGCAGGAGGCGCTTGTGGATGCGGCGGGCGATCACCCACCACACCACTCCCACGGACACGAGGATCAATGCGGGGAACGCCCGCTGGAAGGCACCCGCGAAGACGTCGAGCCCCTCGGCGATCTCCAGTTGGCCGAACAGCACGACGGCTGCGCCGAGGGCGACCAGGCCACTGACGAGGAAGGACAGTGTCCGGCCGACCCGGACGCGGCGCGCGAGAAGGACAGCGACGAGCAGGTTGACGGCCAGCCCCAACGTGCCGACGACACCATAGGCCGTCCGGGGAGCAGCCTCCAGCGACCAGATCCCGGCCGCGACATTGAACAGGACCCAGGCCGAGAGTGCCGCCAGGAGCAGGTGCCAGGCCTGGACGCCCTTGAGCAGCCGCGCGAAGCCTTCGTCGTCGTCCCACGACGGGCCCGGCCGACGGTCCTCGGTCTCCATGATCACTGCGGTCATGCTCGACTCCTCCACGGTTCCTGGCCGGCTCTTGTCTCACGGATGGGGGTCCCGGGCCCCGCTGGGAACCCGGGACCCCCACCGTGCTGGAGCGGCAGCCGCTACTCGAACGCGGGTGCAGTCACCTTGCAGATCGACTTCTCGTACTCGTCGATCGTGATCTTGCCGTTCATCAGCGCGGTGACCTCGTCACCGGACGCCTTGTCGAATGCCGGCCAGTTGCCGCTCCACAGCGGGCCCTCGGCGACAGGATCGTTCTGGATCCCATCGACGAACGCCTGGTTGTTCTCCGGCGGGGTGTAGGTCAGGAACGCGTCAATGGCGTCCTGCGACGTGCGCGACGGGATGTTCGCACCGAGCGAGGCGACCTTGTCCTGCACCTCGAGGCTGGTCAGCTCTGCCACGAGCTTCCAGGCTGCGGCGGGATCAGCTGTCTTGGCATTGATCACGTAGGCACCCCAGAACAGCCAGTCCTTGCCCGGGGCATCCCCGGTCGGCAGCGGTGCGACGTCCCAGTTGAAGTCCGTGATCTCGCGGCTGCCGGGGGTGGCCCAGCGACCGTTGATGAACATGCCGAGCTTTCCGCTCTTGTAGACCGGCTCCGGATCCTCACCGAACGCAACGCCGTAGTTGTTGGCGTAGAGGTTCTGGTAGTACTCGATGCCGTTGATCGACTCGGGTGAGTCGAGGTTGCAGGCAGTGCGGTCATCGTTGAAGAACGAGCCGCCGGCCGAGTTCACGAAGTAGCCCCAGTTGGCCCACCAGCCGCCAGCGCCGAAGCCCTTGACGCCCCCACCGAGATCGGTGATCGCCTTGGCGGTCTTCTCGAAGGCGTCCCACGTCCACTCACCGTCAGCGGCGAGCTGACGGGGATCGTCCACGCCCGCCTGGTCGATGAGGTCCAGGTTGAGGTAGAGCGCGAAGGTCGAGACGTCGCGCGGGACGCCCCACACGAAACCGTCCGCCTTCTGGCCGCTGGCCGGATCCACGAGGAGCTGGTCCATCGGCCCCGCGTAGAAGTCCGCCGCGTTGAAGCCGGCTGCCGCCGACACGTCGCTCGCGTTCAGGATGAGGCCCGCCTTCGCGAAGTCCGCGACGTCGGTTCCGGGGATCCAGAAGACATCGGGGGCTGTCCCCGCCGAGAGCTCGGTCTTGAGCTTGTCCTGATAGGGCGATCCCTCGGAGTTGCCGGCCTCGTACGTCAGGTTGAGCCCGATGTTCTTGGCTGTGATCTCGTCCGAGATGCTGGCGTAGACATCCGCCTCTGCCTGGTTGTCAGGCCGGGTCCGCCAGCGGAGGTCGACGGTCTCCGTCGCGCTCGACGCCGCCGGTGACTCACCGGTGTCGCCAGAACTATCACTTGTTGTACTTGAGCACGCGCTCAGGGCTAGGGACAGTCCCACGACTGCTACCACCCCATGACGGATTCGCATCCCGGATTCCTCTCAGTTCTCTTCCACGACCCGGGCGGGACGTGGCCGTCCGAAGCTCTCCGGTGGGCGTCGGCATACCGACGCTCACCAGACAACCGTGACTTTCTGACCATATCCACGCCTGTGACCGAAAGGTGTGCTGGGCAGCAGCCGGAGAACCACGAATTCTCGACCGACGGCCGCAGGGCAGTCGCGGGCTCCGAAGCCAACCGGCGACCAGATCCTCGACGGCGAGTCCATGCCCCAGTTCTGGACAGGTTCAGCGCGCTACAGCACCGCCAGGACCCGATCCCGGACCTCGTCAACGGCGCCCATGCCATCCACCTGGACCAGGATCCCGGCCTGTGCGTACACCCGGGTGAGGGGTTCGGTCTGCTCGGTGTAGACCTCCATGCGCCGACGAATGACCTCCTCGGTGTCATCAGCCCTGCCCTGCTCCTGGGCGCGCTTGAGCAGCCGGGACACGATCTCGTCGGTATCCACCGTCAGCTCCACGACCCGGTCCAGGGTCAGGCCCATGTCGGCCAGGGCGGAGTCCAGCACGCCCACCTGGTCCAGGGTTCGCGGGTAGCCGTCCAGGAGGAACCCGCCGAGTGCGTCGGGCTGGCCCAGGCGTTCGCGCACCATGGCGTTGGTGATCCGGTCGGGGACGTAGTCCCCACTTTCCATGAACATCCCCGCAGCGATCCCCAACGGCGTCACCTCGGCGAGGTGGGCGCGGAAGAGGTCCCCCGTCGAGATGTGCGGGATGGCCAGCTGCTCGGAGAGCACCTTCGCCTGCGTGCCCTTGCCTCCGCCGGGGGGACCCATCAACACGATGCGCATCAGCCGTGGCCTCTCGTCGGTGTTCATCGCAGTGCATCTGACCGGCGCCACCCTAGCGGCGGCCATGCGTCCGATGGGGCCTGAACCGTAGTCCGGCAGTCCCCTAGGGTTGACGTGAGCCGCCGGTCAATCCCGGCCGGAGGAGCTGACATGACGACCATCTGCGTGACTGGCGCCGGGGGCATGACGGGAACGGCCACAGTGCTTCGCCTTCTCGCCGACGGGTACGACGTGGTCGGCGCCGACCTCGTCCCGTTGCCCTCGACGCTGCCGCCGCAGTGGTCGTTGCCGGCATTCCAGTATGTGCGCTGCGACCTCACCGACTACGGCGACACGGTGGAGGTCCTCAGTGGTGTCGACGCCGTGGTGCATCTGGCCAACGTGCCGGCGCCCGGCCTGCGACCCGCCTCGCGAACCATGCACGTCAACACCGCCATGAACACCAACGTGTTCCTCGCCGCCACTCACCTGGGCCTCCAGCGCGTCGTCTGGTCGAGCAGCGAGACGATCCTCGGCCTGAACTTCGATGCGGTCAACGTGCCCAGGTACCTGCCGGTCGACGAGGCCCACGCTCCCTATCCGGCCAGCACCTACGCCCTGTCGAAGGTGCTGGCCGAGACGACTGCCCGGCACCTGGCCGATTGGTCCGGGATCCCGTTCGTGGGGCTGCGGCTGTCCAACGTGATCCCCCCGGAGACCTACTCCGACTTCCCCCAGGCGTGGGCGGATCCGACGAAGCGCCAGTTCAACCTCTGGAGCTACATCGACGTGGACGACGCCGCAGCGGCGTGCAGCGCAGCGCTCACCGCAGACGTCGCTGGCGCTGAAGAGTTCATCATCGCCAACCCTGAGACCACGATGTCGATCCCCACGCAGGACCTCATCGACCGCTACTACCCCACCGTCGAGGTACGCCGCGTCCTGGGGTCACATGAGTCCCTGCTGTCCAGCCAGCGCGCCCGCGACGTCCTGGGATTCACCGCCACCCGCAGCTGGCGCGACCACGTGTCGGCCTGACCGCGCCGCATCTGCCAGACCGGCTGCCTACGTCTGCTCGCGCCGCCACAGCAGGTACGAGTACACGATCGGCACCAACGCGGCCAGCAGCACCGCGGCCAGCATCACCCAGATCCCGGTCTCGCCGAGGAGGGCGCCGATGATCGTGATCACGCCGGCGGCCGTGAACATCCTGGCCCCGAGTGCATGCGTGGCGTCCCAGTTCTGATCGCTGTTGAGGGTCCACGGGGTTCGGATACCGATGAAGTAGTTGCGCTTCGCGCGCTTGATCAGCCGTCCCAGACCGATGAGCAGGACCCCCATGACGGGCAGCAGGACGGAGGACATGTTGAACTGCCAGCCCAGGGCCGCGGCCAGGGTGAGCCCGTACACGAACAGCATGAACACCACGAAGCCGACGACGAAGACGTTGTACGAGCAGCGGAAGGTCTCGATGTTGGCCTTCAGCGGGTCGATGGCCGGGATCACGAGCAGCATGAGCGTCAGTCCGGCGGTGACAAGCGGCAGCAGGAACACACCCCACGCCTTGGACATGTAGCCATCAACCTCACCCGCGGCATTCCAGTGTGAGGGCATCGGGTCGGGCAGCACGGGGTAGAGCAGGACACCGACCACCACTGACAGGGCGACCAGGAGCAGCGAGATCACCGCGGTCGATCGATTCGACACTCCTAATCCCCTGCCGCCCGCTGCACGGCGATGGCCACGGCCTCCTCGGCGCTGCCTGCGACGATCGGCCCGCCCTCGGGCAGGTCCCAGCCGCCGACCATGACGATCGGAACGCCTGCGCGCACCGCGAGCGCGATCTCGCTGAGCGTGCCCCAGGAGCCACCCACGCAGATCACCGCATCCCCGGATCGCACGACGAGCCCGTTGCGCAGCTCGCCCAACCCGGTGGGGATGCTCGCGGTCAGGTACGCGTTGGCAGCGCTCCGGTCACGACCGGGAAGCAGGCCGATCGCGATCCCCCCGGCTTCCTTAGCCCCCTTCGAAGCCGCTGCCATCACGCCACCGTGGCCTCCGGTGACGACAGCGTGCCCAGCCTCGGCGATGAGTCGCCCGATGGCTTCCGCGGTCGCGGTCTCGGCGGCGGTGGCACTCTGGCCGGGCCCGATGACGGCGATCATCGGGCAGCCCGCAGGACCTGCTCGAGGATCGGCCCGGCGGTCTGGGAGCCCGACTGCCCCTCCTCCACGAAGACAGCGACCGCGAGGTCGCCCTGGTAGGCGATCATCCAGGCGTGGGTCTGCAACGGCGTCCTCGTGCCGAACTCGGCGGTCCCCGTCTTGGCCCCGACCGGCGGGCCGGGGGCATCGGCCAGGAACGTGGACGTCCCCTCGGTGACCACCGCCCGCATCATGTCCTGCAGCGCGCCGGCCTCCTGCGCCGTCATCGGCTGGGCCGGCTCCGCTTCCTGAGCCGGGTTGTCGGGGAGCAGGCGTGGCACGACCGCACGACCCTCAGCGACGGAGCCCGCGACTGCCGCCATGGCCATCGGCGAGGCCAGGACCTTGCCCTGCCCGATCAGGGACGCCGCCTTCCCCGTCTCGGAGGCCGGCGGCGGGACCTCGCCGAAGTACGCCGGGAAGCCCAGGTCGTGATCCACGCCGAGGCCGAGGGCGGCGGCAGCCTGCGTGAGGTCCTCACCCGTGAGCTTCTCGTGCTGCGAGACCAGCGCGGTGTTGCAGGAGTTGGCGACCGCCGACCGCAGCGGGATGTCGCCCATCCGGTCCGACGGGTAGCCGTCGTAGTTGGTGAACGGCTTGCCGTCGACCACGACCTTCGCTGTGCACGGAATCAGGTCCGCGGGCTGCACACCGGCACGCATCAACGCGAGCGCGGTGACGACCTTCGTCGTCGAGCCGGGGGGGTACTGCCCGACGGTGGCGGTGCTGTAGCCCTGCGAGCCCGGGCCGCTGGCGGCGGCGAGGATGTCCCCGGTGGAGGGACGCAGGGCGACGACCGCACTGGCGGGTCCGACGGCGTCCAGCTGCGCCTCCGCGGCGCGCTGCAGCCCCGGGTCGAGGGTCGTGCGCAGCGGTTGGCCGTCGACCGCGGGGGTGGTGAGCAGCGTCCGTTCCTCGTCGCCCTTCTGCGCCGCGATGATCACCGCGGGCGTCCCACCCAGGAGTTCCTCGTAGCGGGCCTGCAGGCCGGACAGGCCCACGACGTCCCCGACCCGGACCGTCCCGTCGGAGGCCTCGATGATCTCCGCTGTTGCGGGCCCCGCCCGACCCAGGATCGGCGCGGCGAAGTCCCTGGTGGGCGGTAGTGCCACCTCGTCGTCCAAGCCGAGGGCACCGGGGATCGCGTCGACCGCCGACGTGTCGACCTCCTGAGCGTCGGCAGCACGTAGGACGAGCGCTTCGACGAACGCCTTCGGCCCTGCCTGTTTGACGCGCGTGGCGTACGCCGCCGGATCGATGCCGAGCAGTTGCGCGAGGGCCCGGGCCGACCCGGCCGCCTCGTCCGCGGGCACCCTGGTCTTGTCGATGCCGAAGCGAACCACCCGGCGTTCCTTGACCAGGGGCACGTCACCTGCGCCGAGGATGTCGCCACGCTCCGCCTGCTCCGTCGTGAACTCGAGGGACTCGCCGTCGGTCAGCGAGGGCTCGACAAGGGCCGGTGACCACTGCAGGGTCCACTGCTCGTCGGCCCACGTCAGGTCGGCGGCGGTGTCATAGGCCCAGGGGGTTCCGGGGGTCTGCCACTGCCAGGCCAGGGTGACCGTCGCAGCGTCGCCGTCCACCTGGACGGCGGTTGCGGTCACCTCGACCGGGAGGTCGTCCATGCCCACCAGGATCGTGTCGAGCTGCTCCTGGGTGGCACCCTCCACCGGCACGTCACCGAGTTGGCCGGCGGTCAGGGCCTGGCCGAGCTCTGCGGCGGTCGTCTCAGCGGCCTGGATCCGGGCGTCGTCCGAGGAGCAACCCTGCAGCAGACCCGCCAGCAGGACGCCCAGGGCGATCATGAGGGGACGAGGCAACGCGGCTCCTCCGGTTGGGGTGATGACCCGCCCCATCCTGTCAAACCAGATGGGTCGCCCAGTGCGCGCGGCCTACGCAGCGGGGGTGAGCACCCGGTGCGCGGTCTCCGCGAAGGCCTGCGGGTTGCGCAGCATCCATCCGTGGTTGCCGATGACGACCCGCGTGGATGCCGAAGGTGCGACCCGGAGCCGTCCGGCGGGCACGATCGAGTCGTGGTCGGCCAGGACCAGGTGCGCCGGGACGTTGCGCAGGTGCAGCGTCGTCAGCTCGCGTGTGAGGTCCGCGGTCTTGGCGGCGTACGCGGACAGCGACAGGGGAAGTGGATGGCGCATGAGTGTCGACAGGGAGTCGGACGCCCGGATCGCCAACTCCTGGTTGACCTCCAGCACCATCCCGCGCGCCAGCGACAGCCACGACCACACTGACGAGCCGGCGCCGCCCACTGGGCAGATCAACAGCAGCGACGCGAAGGCGGTCAGCTCCGTTGCAGCGGCCCGGGCTGCGATGCCCGCCCCGAAGGAGTGCCCTGCGACCGGTACCGGCTCGCCCGCGAGCGGCCCGAGCCGATGGGCCTCGGCGACGAACTCCGCATGGCCGCCCAACGTCGAGTGCAAGGGCGACAGCGGCTCGGAGAGCCCGAAACCGGGCAGGTCGCACGCATGGACGGCCCACCCCGATCTCGCGAGAGCGTCCAGGGCGACCCGGTACCCGCTGAGCATCATCCCCCAGCCGGGCACGAACAGGATGGGGCGGCCTTCGGTGTCGCCGTAGGTGTGCCAGCCGACACGCCGCCCGTGCACGGTGAACGTCGTCGTGACCGCGGGAGCCATGGCTGCAATATCGGCTCCGGGGAGGCCACGGTGTAGGTCGGGCTGTCAGATGATCGACCCAGCTGCCGCGAGCGCTGATACGTTCCCGGCCATGTCTCCTGCGCTCCTCACCCCTGCTGACCTGCTCGCCCGCTACGCCGAGGTGGTTGCCCGAGTCGGGGTCAACGTCCAATCGGGCCGCGAGGCCGGCGTGATCTTCCACGACACGCTCTACGACGAGAACGCCGGAGCCCACGTCGCCTGGGGTCAGGCGTTCCCGATGTGCATGCCCGAGGGGGCCGCGCCCGAGCTGCTCAACACAGCGCCTGTGCACACCGATGTGGTCGTCGGCGGACCGGGCGTATCGATCACGGGTGCGCAGGCCGACGGCACCCGGATCCCGCTGACCACCGACGACGTCTGGGCGCTGGGCTGAGCACGGTGCCGGACAGGGGTCAGGCGTCAGCCGTGCGCCGCTTCCTGACTGGGACCAACAGGAACACCGCCAGCACCAGGTACCCGAAGACGGCCACGAAGGGCAGGACCAAGCCGGTGATGATCATGACCACATAGGCCGCCAGGCTGGGCGTGAGCCGCTTCGTCAGCGTCTGGATTTCCCGGTCGTCGACGTCGGAGCGGATCAGGCCCTCGCGGTTGGCATGGAACCAGAGCAGCCCGATCACGCAGCTGGCCGCGAACAGCGTCAGCCCGTAGATCGTCACTGCCACGCGCTCGCCGCTCACATCGCCGTGGAACTCCGAGATCAGGCCGGTCGGGAACGGGATGAACGAGACCACCATGAGCAGGAGCAGGTTGAGGCGCGTGAACCCAGCATCGGTGTGCTTGAGATGCTCAGTGATCGCGACATGCTCCATCCACAGCGCGCCGACGGTGGCAAAGCTGATCACATAAGCGACGTAGGAGGGCCACTCCTCGAGGAAGGCAGGGAACGCATCACCACCCTCCACCGCTGGAACCGCGAGTTCGAGCACGAGGATCGTGATGGCGATCGCGAACACGCCATCGCTGAACGCCTCGACACGATTGGTCCGGAACAACCCACGCCGGCCGGTGACATCCTGCTGATCGGACATGAACCCAGTGTGCCAGCGAAGCCGAGCAAGGCTCCGCGCCGCGCTCAACTGGCCCCGCTTGCCACGGGACCGGTTGAGGAGGAGGTGCCACGCGAGGATCTGCCGCTGCGGCTGGTGTACACCCGGCAACGATCATGTAAACAGTCCCGCCAGACCATTGCCCGGCCACCACCGGCCTGTCACCGTGATCCTTGGAGACACTGGCCCAGGTCGTTGTCGCCGTCCAAGGGCCCATCACACGGTCCGAAGGTCCGAACGCTGTCTGCTGAGGTGGCTGAAGTGATCAGGACGACGCGCATGTTCGGCGAGCGCCTCGACAACATGCGCTACTCGTTGTTGCGCAGGACCGTCACACGACTCGTGCCGGCGGCTGTCCTGTTTGACGAGGCTGATCCGATCCTGGGAGCTCGCCGATCCCATCCCTGACGGCAGCGTGCGATACCGGCTCTCCTTGGGAGACACCGCACCCGGTGCCACGTCTGACAGGTAGCTGCCCCACCTATCCACGTGCGCCGTCAGGAGACCACACGGTAGATCCGCCAGGCATCCGGCACCCCCTTCAAAGTCCGCTCACCCATATCTTCGAATGTGAGGCCGGAACCCACCGTCAAGTCCCTCACCGTCGAGGAAGTCCAGACCTCCGACTCGTCAGCCAGTGCCGCGATCCGAGCACCGATGTGAACGGCGAGGCCGCCCACGCCGTCGCCGATATGTTCGATCTCTCCGGTGTGACAGCCGGCTCGAACCTTGAGCCCCAGCGATGCCGCGGATGCGGCGATTGCCTGCGCGCATCGCACCGCACGGGCTGGACCGTCAAATGTGGCAAGCATTGCGTCACCGACGTCGTCGATGCAGCGGCCGCGGAATCGCTCCACCTCTGCCCTCGCCAGGCGTCGGTGGAGGACCACCGTTGATTTCCAGGCCGCATCCCCATCCGCGGCCACGCGTTCGGTCGAACCCACGATGTCGGTGAGCAGGACCGTCGCCAGCACACGATCTGCCACCTGCCTGCGCCCGCTCAAGTCGACGAGAAACCTGGTCAACTCGTCGACGAGTGCGTCGGCGTCGCCCGCCCATGGGCTGTGGTCGCCACCCTCGAGCTCCACGAACCGAGCACCCGCGATCTGGTCGGCAATGTAGCGACCCTGACCAACCGGCTCAATCGCGTCATCCCGTCGATGCATCACCAGGGTCGGCACAGAAATGGCAGGGAGCAACGATCGAATGTCAGTCCCGCGCAACTGACGCTCGAGGGCGAGCTGGCTACCCGGGCTACTCGAGAGCCGTAGGTACCGCGCCCACCAGCGCTCGATACGACCGTCACCGACATGGGACGGGTTGAACAAGCCGAGGGTCTCGCGGGCGAACGAGTCCGTACCCCATCCGGTGACGTCCCGGGTGGTGGTGGGTTTTCCGGCCTTGTGGTTCGCGGTTCCCGCGATGCTGAAGGCCATCGTGCAAGGGTCAGTGAGAACGGCTCAATGAACTCACGAGAGGACCTTGCACGATGGCTACGGATCAGTCTGCCCTGCTCGAACTGCTCGACGCACTCAAGGCCGCCGACGTCGATGACCGCGTCCGGTTGGCGACCCAGAACCTGTATCAGGCGTTGATCGACGCCGAGGCCACCGCGGTGATCGGCGCCGGGCCGTGGGAACGCTCCGAGGACCGGGTCGCGGTCCGCAACGGCACCCGACCACGCATCCTGACCACGACCGCGGGGGACCTGGAGCTGCGGATCCCGAAGCTGCGCACCGGCACGTTCTTCCCCAGCCTGCTCGAACGGCGCCGGCGGATCGACCAGGCGTTGTTCGCGGTGGTGATGGGGGCCTACCTGCACGGGGTGTCCACCCGCAAGGTTGATGACCTGGTCCGGGCCCTGGGTGCGGACACCGGGATCTCCAAGAGCGAGGTGTCGCGGATCTGCGCGGACCTCGACGCCGAGGTGGCCGCGTTCCGGGACCGGTCCCTGGCCGACACCACCTACCCCTACGTGTTCCTGGACGCCACCTACTGCAAGGCCAGGGTCAACCACCGAGTCGTGTCCCAGGCCGTCGTCGTCGCGGTCGGGGTGACCGCCGACGGGCGGCGTGAGGTGCTGGGCATGGACGTCGGTGACTCCGAGGACGGGGCGTTCTGGACCGCGTTCCTGCGCTCGCTGAAGGCCCGTGGCCTCGCAGGTGTCCAACTGGTCATCTCCGACGCGCACACCGGGCTCAAGGCCGCCATCAACGCGGTGTTCATCGGCTCGAGCTGGCAGAGGTGCCGAGTTCACTTCATGCGCAACGTCCTGGCGGTGGTGCCCAAGGGCAACAGCGAGATGGTCGCCGCGGCGATCCGCACCGTGTTCGCCCAGCCCGATGCCGCCCGGGTGTCCGAGCAGTTCGACACCATCGCGGTCATGCTCGGCCGTCAACTGCCCAAAGTCGAGACCATGATGCGCGAGGCCAAGGACGACCTGCTGGCCTTCTCAGCGTTCCCCCAGCTGCACTGGCGACAGCTGTGGAGCACCAACCCGTTGGAACGCACCAACAAGGAGATCAAGCGCAGAACCGACGTCGTCGGGGTGTTCCCCAACCCAGCCGCCCTGCTCCGGCTGGCCGGCGCCGTCCTGGTCGAACAACACGACGAGTGGGCCGCCGCAGACCGCCGCTACTTCAGCGAACGCTCCATGGCCCTCCTCATCCCCGACCCCGAGACCGAAGGGCAGGTGGCCACACCCGAACTCATGACGGCATGATCAGAACACTGACCCCCACGGTGAGCGAGAACTACACCACCTCAGGGGACGTCACCCCCCATCCCGTCCGTACATCCTCCAGATAGTTCTCCCACTCGGATTCCGACCACTGCCATGGGTAGTCAGGCTTCTGGACACCGCATGCCGTTGCGGCATAGAGGATCAGGCCCGCGACCCGCTCGGGCCGACTAGCAGCGAAGAGAGCGCACTGCGCCGCCGCGAACCTCGAAGCCGAACAGCACCGCCGCTTTGCACCCGCAGTCGTCGAGTACCACTGTGATGTCGTCGACCAGGTCCTCAAGCGGCGGCACATCGTCAGGCGAGAATCGATCAGACAGCCCTGTACCTCGGCGGTCCATGATGACGACGGTGGAGACGTCAGCAAGTCGGCGCAGGTATCGCGCGTAGAGCGGGTTCTCCCACACGATCTCGACGTTGTCGAAGGGAGCCAGGCACACGAGGGTCAAAGGACCATTCCCGAAGACCTCATAGGCGATCGCCACGGATCCGTTGCGGGCGTAGCGCACCTCGGGCTCCATGTGCGCGAGAGTAGCGGCTGGGGCGCTGGAGATACATGGGCGACAGTGACTCAACGCAGCACAGCCAGCTGACCGAGGATGGGCGCGGCCGGGGTGATCGGTGAGGGCGTCACGTCACACTAGGACCTCGTCAGGCCGTCCTGCTGCAGCACATAGACATTGCCGTCCGGTCCTCGGAAGAAGCACCAACCCCAGCCCTCATCCGAGGAGTCACCCGTCATCTCGCTCGCCCAGACCAGGTCGCCGATCAACTCGACTCCGGCCGCGGCGAGCTCCTCCCGCGCAGCAACGACATCGTCGACAGCCAGGGCGATCAGAACTCCACTCTCGAACTCGGCGGGCGCCACCCGCTCGTCAACGTCGGGCCTGCCGAACACCTCCAGCAGGTCCCGCTCACCCGACGGCAGCTCGAAGCCGGCCCAGCCTGGATTGGCGAACGCCGGTTCCATGCCGAGGACGTCACGAAACAACCTGATGGTGGCGTCGAAGTCGCTCGTTCTCGTGCCCACGAAAGAAACTCGTAGAACCTTCATCACTCCCACTTCCTGCGGCTCCCAGGAGGCTACCGATCTGGGAGATCCACCGCGCCCGAATGGTCCGGCTGCTCCGTGCTCAGACCCAGGCATCGTCGCAGGTCAGCGATCCCGTTGCGGCTAGGGCGGTGCGCGGCGGCTACTTCCCGGTGTCCTGGAGGTATTTCGCGTACGCGGTGAGGAAGGCGCTGCCCATCTTGGCACTGCCGAGCCGGCGGTAGAAGAACCCCAGCAGCCCGGACGCAGTGAGGTCGCTAATGACCAGCCGGTGGCTGACCCCGCCGTCGGTGGGGCTGAACTCATCGCGGAAGTGCGCAGTGGCCGTGACTGTTGTGCCAGCCTGATACTCCTCGTCCACATCCAGGGTGACAGGGTCGTGGTCAAGGTTCACGGCGATGGCCGTGCGTGTCATGGTGCCTTCGTTGGTCTGGATGGTGACCGAATCGGCTGACCTATCCAGCACCTCGACACTGGTCATCCCCGGCATGTGGCGCACGACCCCGGCAAAGAGGTCTCCGGGGTCCGCCAACGCGCGCTTCACATCCTCGATGCTGCAGTCGATCTGCTGGGAGCCGTCAAACCACACTGACATCTGAGGTCCTTCCACGAACCGTGGTCCCGTGGGGTCGGCGCGGTGGGCTTCCGCGCTTCTCGCCGCGCAGGGCTGATGCTCAAGGCAAACTACCAGCCCACGCGCACCGCAGGAGGGTTTGTGACCTGCCCCGTGAACCCACCAGTCACCTGGACTGCCAGTCCACCTCCCGGTTCCACTGAAACGGAGGCGTCCACAGTCGCGAGGCGCGTGTTGGTGGTCGTTCCGGGAGACGGTCCACTGGCGGCTCTATGCCGCACTGCCGCTACGGCGTCACAGTCTCCGCTCGTGACCGTAGCGCCGCCTACCCTCGCCGGTTGGCCAGTGGAGCGGTCGGAGCCTGGTTGGGAATCGGCTTTGCCGCCGCCTGGCTCGGATCCACTAGCGACGCCTTCGGGTCCTTTGCCGCCTTCCTCGTGTTCTTCGCGGTGGCACTGGCGGCACGGACGGCCATGAAAGGTCAACTCCGGCGACCTCCGCACCTCTAGCATGCGAAGGTCGCCCCGCGACAGCCACTTCCACATCCCCGCCGCACGACAGAGCGCCATCCGATTCAGGTGCCTCTTGCCACCTCGCACCCCGTACCGCGTCCATGCGCGCGTTTCGCGGCGGTAGGGGCTACGTCCGCGGCCTTGGGACGTGCGCGTGTGCCTGCCCCTCCTTCTCGGGGGCAGGCACACGGGTGTCCGCTGGGTTAGCGACAGTTGGCCTGGAGGTCGGCGATGTAGTCGCGGTCGCTGTCCTGGACGGCTGTTGGCCACTGGCCGGCGGGGCGGACGGTGAAGTCGACGGTGTCGTGGTTGATCTGCTGGTCGCCGACGACGGTTCCTTCGGGCATGGTTGGGCTGGGCCGGAACTCCCCTGTCCAGGTGTTGGCATCGGCGTCGGTGGGGGTCTCGATGGTCCAGGTGACGGTCAGCCCGGCGCCGTCTGCGAGGGCTGCGGCCTCACTGGGTTGCAGGGGCTGGGGAAGGGAACAGCGGGCGTCGGCCAGCGGCTCACCGGGGTGGAAGACCGACTCGGCTGCCTGGTAGTCCGCCCCGGGTGGGGTGGCCACGTATAGGTGTACCGGGATGGTGGTGTCGAACAGGGCGGGGTCGATGATCCAGGTGAACACCTTGGGGCTGCCGTCGGGGCCGCCGATCGTGACCCCGGGCGGCCAGGCGCGGGGATTGGCCTCGTCGGTGTTCAAGTTCTGGGGTTGGACGATGCCGACCATGGACGGTGAGGCGGGGACCTCCTGCACGATCTGGACATCCAGTCCGTAGTCGCGCAGGTCCTCGACCAGCTCGCGCCCGCCGTGGCGCTTGGCCATCCAGTCGATGACGATCCGCCCGTCCTCGAGCTGCCGGAACGCGTAGGCCCGGTCCGAGTTGCCCGGGACGCCGACGACGACCAGCCCGGCGGCCACGCTGGCCGCAGCAGCCGCTGTCACCGCGACGCGGGCCCAGCGCCGCGGGCGGCTGGGCGCTCCCGGCAGCGCGGTGACCTCGTCTGGGGCGTCGGCGAGCAGGGCGTCGATCAGGGCAGCCGCGGTCGGGCTGGTGGTCCAGGTGCTGGCCAGTCCGGGGCCGTCGACGGGGTCGACGGCGCGGAGCGCGGCCAGGTCATCGGTAGAACGGGTCATCGGGGCACCTCCAGGATCGGGGTCGGGCGGGGGGCTACTGGGGACGGGCTGTGGGTTCGGTCGTGCGTCAGGTCCTCACTGTCGAGCAGGGCACGCAGCCGGCGTCGGGCTCGGTGCAGCCGCACCCGGGCTGCCGGCGGTGAGCAGCCCAGGGCGGTGGCGATCTGGGCTGGCGCCAGCCCGTCCCAACCGGCCAGAAGCAGCACCTCGCGGTCCGGCTCCGGGAGCAGCGCCAGTGCGCGGGCCAGTCCTTCCCCGCCGGGGTCGTCGCCCGGCGGTCGCTGGTGCTCGGCCACGGTGCGGGCAGCCTCATCGATCAGCGACTGGGTCAGGGCCGAGCGCCGGACACGGGCCCGGTGGTGATTGGCCAGCACATTGCGGGCCACCGTGAACAGCCACGGGCGGGTGTCCGGCTCGACCGGCATCTGCCCGATCCGCCGCCAGGCAATCAGATACGTCTCGGCCAGCACATCAGCGGCGTCCTCGGCCACCTGCGTGCGGCGCGCGGCATAGGCCAACACCGCAGCAGAGTGCTGCGCCCAGGCCGCAGCCATTCGATCCACCGAAGCTGATGCAGTCCCACCGTCCAACACGAGGACCCCCTTCTCACGGAAACGCGCCTGCACCAAGCACATGTCCGGACCGCCCGAATCGTTACACGACCCTCACCGCACCTGCCTGCTGCGTCCGCAGGGGGCGGAATGCAATGCTACGAAGCAGTAATACAACCCCCGGGGTGGCCCAAGGCAATCCCGGGGGGCTGCAAATGGGAATCCGCCCTTCGGGTCCCAGCTGATGGGCGCGGGGCGCGGATCCGCATGGATACGGGGCGACTCCCGGAATCCCAGCACCCCCGGGTGCATGCTGGGCCTGTACGCCCAAGCCGGACGGGGAGGAATCATGGACCGCGATCACCTCGCAGCCACCCGCGGGGCTCGGGTCGAACGCTCCACCCGACTCGCCGGCGTGCTGCTCCTGATCGGCGCGGTGCTGACCATCTACCTCATCGAGCTCGTCCTGAACCGATCGCCGGCCAGGGTGGAACTCTTCGAAGGCTACGGCCTGGCCGCCCGGGTCCTGGCACCTGCCGGGGCCATGCTGATCGCCACTTCCCTGGCCATCCGAGCGCTGACCCGCCCCTACAGCAACCCGTCCCCCCGCGCCCAACTCGCTGCCGGCCTGACCCTGCTCGCCCTGGGACTGCTCCAAATGTCCTTCGGCCCCGAGATCCTTGCCGCCCTCAGCGACCTGCTCGGGCCCACCGCCAACGCCGGCATCCTCGTTGCTGCATTCCTCGCCCGCGTGATCTTCCTCATCGCCCTACCGCTGGGCATCGCCCTGCTCGCCACCCAGCCCCTCATCCGGCTGGCCCAGACCAGGCATGGGCACGCCCTGCCAGCAGGTCCCCCCGACATCGAGTCCCTCCACTAAGCCGCACCTACCCTCTCGCGGCCCTGTGACGCCGGCGGTCACGATCGCGGGCCCAGCCCCAGGGTGCGCGATTCGCGGCGGTGTGGGGCACCATGGCGCGAAGACGGGGGGTGGGTCAGCGAGGTCGGTAGTCGGCTCGCCTCGACTGCCAGGACACGGGCCATCCGGTTGGGGCCGGTCGTGGTCGGTCACCGGCTCGGCAGGTGCGGTCCGCTCGCCCGGGACGTCTGCCCCTACCGCAACCGCCGGTCGGGGGCGTTGTGTGGGAGGTGGAGCACCCCGGGCACGGGGCCCGGGCCATCTTGGACGGGGTGATCGTGATGACGGGGAACCCGAACGTTGCAGGAGTGGATGTCGCGGCGCTTGGATGCCGCCGTGGGGAAGGTGCGGGCTGCGTTGCCGTCGTGGGTCGCCCTTCCGGTGGAGGAGAAGGCGGGGTTGGTGCATCGGCTGCGCCGGCGGTTCGGCGACGAGGTGCCGCGGATGGTCGAGGCATGGCGGCAGGCGCAGGGCCTGGAGCCGGACAGCTTCTGGATGGGTGATGTGTGGCTCGGGGAGTCCGGGTTGCCGATCCTGATCCGCGGGTGGGAGTCGACGCTGACCCGGCTGGCCCGCCGAGAGCGCCTCGTGCCGCCCGGTGACGTGCGCCAGGACGCTCAGGGCCGGGTCACGGTCGAGGCGTTCCCGCAGTCGCGCACCGATCGGCTGCTGTTCATGGGGTACTCGGGCCGGGTCCGCCTGCAGCCGGGCACCACAGCTGCCGAGGTGGCGGCCGCCGGTCATGACCTGGCATCCGGGGAGTTCCCGGACGCGGGCGTCACCCTGCTGCTGGCGGCCGGCAACTTCGACTGCCTGCCGGGTATGGACGCCCTCGGGCTGCTACTCGGGCATGGCTGCACCGTGGTGATGAAGCTGAACCCGGTCAACGCCCACGTGCGCCCGGCGCTGGAGCGGGTGTTCGTCGAGTTCATCGACGCCGGCTGGCTGGCCCTCGTCGAGGGCGGCCCCGAGGTGGGTGCGCACCTGGCTCACCACCCCGACGTCGACCGGGTGCACCTGACCGGCTCGGCCGCCACGTATGACGCCCTCGGTGTGGGGAACCGGCCCCGACGCCGAGCGCCGGCGCGCGTCCGGCCAGCGGCTGCTGGACAAGCCGTTCACCGCCGAGCTCGGCGGCGTGAACCCGCTGATCGTGACCCCCGGGCGGTGGACCCGCCACGACCTGCGCCGCCAAGCCGACCGGATCGCCTTCGGCCGGCTGTGCAACTGTGGCCACTTCTGCGCCGCCACCCAGATCCTGGTCCTGCCCGACGGCTGGGACCAGGCCGACCAGCTCGTGGACGACCTGCGCGGGTTCCTGCGCACCCTCGAACCCCGCACCCCCTACTACCCGGGCAGCGACGCGCGGGTGGCACGTGCCCTGGCCGACCAGGAGCACGTCGAGGCGCTCGGCGCCGGCGGGCGCCGGTACCTGGTGACCGGCCTGGACCCCGACCGCGACTGCAGCCTGTTCCGCGACGAGGTGTTCGCCGACGTCCTCGGCGTCGTGCGGCTGCCCGCACCGGATGTGGAGTCCTACCTGGCCCGGGCCGTCGGGTTCGCCAACGAGGCCCTGGCCGGCTCGCTGGGCGCGACCCTGCTCGTGGACCCGGACACCGAAGCCCACCACCGCCAGGCCGTCACCGACGCCGTCGGCGGGACTGCGCTACGGGTTCGTCGGCCTCAACGAGCACGCCGGCTACACCGCCGCCGCGCCCCAGCTGCTCTGGGGCGCCTACCCCGGCAACACCCCCGAGGCGATCGGCAGCGGCGTCGGCTTCACCTTCAACACGCTGATGCTCCCCCGACCCGAGCAGAGCGTGCTGCGAGCCGCCGTTCCGGGACCCCGTCAAGTCCTTCTTCACCGCCACCCACAAGACCCGGGACCCCGCGTACAAGGCCCTCATCGACTGGGTCGCCTCCGGCGACAACCCCCGCAAGATCCCCACCATGTTCTTCCACGCCCTCCGCGGCTGACCCCAGACGGCCAGACCAGGCCACCGCCGCCACCCCGCGACCTGCCAGGCCATGGCACGGCGACCAACCCGCAGACGCAACCCCCGCCGGAAACGGGACGAAGCCCCAGTGAGTGGAGGGCAGGCCCTTCGTTCTCCACCCCTCCCCGCAGCCCGTTCGGCCAGGGATGACGAGCGGCAACTGGCTTCAACCGAATCCAGGACTTCCAACCCTGCCTCCCCTCGGGAAGTGCCTTCCATCCCCACCTACGCTGAGACCAGGTCAAGGGCGCTGCGATGCCGATCGGAACACGCCCAGCTCGCGGCGTTAGGACAGTCGCGAGGTGGGCCACGATCCAGGCGGCGATCTGCGGCACGTCGAGGTGGCCGGACGCCGCGCTGAGCATGAGGTCCTCGGCCTCGTCGACGGTGTAGGTCAGGTCCCGTCCGTTGAGCAGGCAGAAGATGCGGGCTGCCGACCACGCCAGGCGCTTGTTCCCATCCACGAGGGCGTGATTGCGGACCAGTGAGTGCAGCAGGGCTGCGGCCTTGTCCTCGAAGGTCGGGTAGGCGTCATCACCGAAGACGGTGATCTGGGGGCGGGCCGCGGCCGCGCCAGCAGGCCGGCGTCCCTGACCGCGACGTGTTCGATCACTCCGGCGGCGATCTCGAGGAGGTCCTCGACGGACAGGTAGTCGATCTCCTCGCGGTCACTTGCTCAGGCGCTCGAGCAGCTCGCGATCCTCGGTGCGAACTCGCTGGATCGCGCCCGCAGTCGCTGCGGGCGGTCCGAGACGTACTGGGCGATGGCGGTGCGGGCGACTTCCTGCATCGAGCGCCCCTCCTGTTCGGCCTTCGCGCGCAGGGCGTCGCTCTCGGCGTCGGTGAGTCGGAGGTTCATCGCCATGGGCCAACGGTACCACCGCGGTACCGACCTGGCCGAGTCGCCAGGACGCCCATCGAGGGGTGCCCCAGCAGTGGGCCGTGGGACGCCGGCCTCGACGGTCAGACGCCGGCGACGTAGGCGGTGAGGAAGTGGACGCCGTGGCGGTCGAGGTTGCCGCGGGCGCGGTCGTAGTGCTCGGTGGTGCGGGGGTCGGCGTGGCGGGCCAGGATCTGGGCGTCGCGCAGCGGGACGCCGGCGTCGAGGGCGTTGGTGATCGCGGCGTGGCGCAGGGAGTGCGGGCTGATGTGCCGGGGGATGCCGGCGGCCTTGGCGATCCGGGCGACCATCCGGTAGACGTCGCGGCGGTCGATCGGCTTGCCGGAGATCGGTCGCAGGATCAGCGGTCCGGAGGTGCGCTGGCCCGGCAGGCCTCCAGGACCCGCAGCACGGGGACGGTGACCGGCATGGTGGCGGGCTTGTTGCCCTTGCCGACCAGGTGCAGCACCCGGTGCCCGCGCAGGGTGTCGGCGTAGTCCTCGATCCGCACCGCCGCGGCCTCGGAGGCGCGCAGGGCGTTGATGCCGCAGCAGGTAGGCCAGGGCGCCGTGGTGGACGGTGAGGGTTTGGGCGACCTGCAGGAACCGGATCAGCTCGAGCCGGTCCAGTCCTTGGGTGCGGGACTCGTCGCGCTGCACCTTCGGCAGCCGGGCGTACACGGCGGGGTCGGCCGAGATCAGACCGTCGATGTGGGCGAACCGGAAGAACCCGCGCACGGCGTGCATCATCGTGTTGATCGAGGAGTCCATCAGCCCCGCGTCGCCCAGCCCGCGGATGTACAGCTCGACGTGAGCTCGTTGGATCCCCAGCAGCGGGTCCAGCCCATTGGCAGTCGCACCAGGCGAACCACCGCGCCAGCTGGTACGCGTAGAGGACGTGGGTGCGCCCGGAGTAGCGGGCCAGGAACGACACCGCGGCCAACTGCGCGGTCGACATCGTCGACGGCTGGAACGGCAACAGCATCGTGGATGCGAAGACATGACGCCACCTCACGCGGCGACCCGTCAGCAGGCCCAGACCCCGCCCGCCGCCAACACGGCCAGGCATCCGGACCCGACCGACGTTAGGCCCGTCCACACGAGGCGAGCGCCCCAGAAGGTGATGGCCGACGCCGGGATCGCGGTCTCCCTCGGGCTGAGTGCGCTTCCCCTCACCACCATTTCGTATTACGCTTCTGTCGTGGAGACGATCAAGGGCAAGCCCGTCACCGACCAGGACATCCAGGACTGGGCAGATGAGGCCGAACGCGGCTACGACGTCGAGCAGCTGCGTAAGCGCGGGCGCAAGCCGGTCGGCGACGGCCCCGCGCAGGTGGTTCCGGTGCGGATCGACGCCACCCTGCTGGCCGCGCTGACCGAACGCGCCGAGCGCGACCACGTCAGCCGCTCAGAGGCCATCCGGGCGGCTATCCGCTCCTACGTTGCGTGAAGGTCCACGACTCCGCCCGCAAGCACGGCATCGACCCGCGGGACGCGATCCATGCCGCCGAGCATGCGGTCTTCGTCAGCGACCTCGATGACGACAGCCCCGCCCGGCAGTTGCGCCTCGGATTCGACCCGGCCGGCCGCATCCTCGAGGTCGTCGTGCTCCGCTTCGACAGCGGCAACGAACTCGTCATCCACGCCATGAAGGCCCGCCGCCAGTACCTCGACCTGCTCGACTGAGCATCCCCGCGACCCAGGCACCCAGGACCCGCGACCAGCAGGTCGCAGCGGACTCCCGGGACGGCTCGACCCGCGACATGTTCACGCCCAGCTCGCGGCGAAGTGCCGCAGGTTCCCGGCGTGGTCGCTCGGTGGCCGGCAACGTTCGCCCGTGCCGATCAGCGGGCGTGGGCAGACGACCCGGCCGTCGGACCATCCGCACCAGCCCGCCGAGGACATGGGTCATTTGGTGACGGTGATCTGCTCCCCGGCGTTGAACATCGCGACTTCCCCGTACTTGTTCGTCGGGCAGTCCGCCAGCGGCTCGGCGAACTCGGTTCCAAGGTCGGACAAGTACGGATAGCCGCCGCCACCGCTGACGCGGTCACCCAAGGCGACCAACTGACCGTCGGACAACCGGACTGCTTGGGCCTGCGCATCCCACGTGGTGCCGTAGGGCCAGACGACCGGGAAGTCGCCCACCAGCAGGCACCCGCCGGACAACGCCAGTGGGCCCTCGATCAGTGCGTCGGTGCCGGAGCCGTCTCCCAGATCAGGGTGCGCAACGACCGGACCGCTCCCGTTCGATCCGGAGTCGACATCGCCGCTGCCATCGTCGGCGCAGGCAGCAACAAGCGCGAGGACGAGGAAAGTCGCGGCAGCCAGTCGTCTTCGCCTCACAGACATGGGACGCGAGGGCACGCTTCACTGTGGCACAAGAACATCCACTTCGGCCGCAAGTAGCGCGTCTGTGGTCGGGCCGGGAGTAGCGCGATTCGCGGCGAAAGGACGCGCCTGGCCCAGCCGAGTCCGGGCGTGGCTGACTCACCCTGACCCCGGGTCACACCGGGCGTCGGCGCGAACCGAACTGGGAAGGCTCGCCCATGAAGCCGGGTGAGTGCGGCATCATGCCAGCCGCGATGGGGCCCGGTTGGCGCCTTCTGGGTGCCCACAGGTCCCGTTGCGGCTCGGGCGGTGCGCGGCGGCTACTTCCCGGTGTCTTGGAGGTATTTCGCGTACGCGGTGAGGAAGGCGCTGCCCATCTTGGCACTGCCGAGCCGGCGGTAGAAGAACCCCAGCAGCCCGGACGCAGTGAGGTCGCTAATGACCAGCCGGTGGCTGACCCCGCCGTCGGTGGGGCTGAACTCATCGCGGAAGTGCGCAGTGGCCGTGACTGTTGTGCCAGCCTGATACTCCTCGTCCACATCCAGGGTGACAGGGTCGTGGTCAAGGTTCACGGCGATGGCCGTGCGTGTCATAGTGCCTTCGTTGGTCTGGATGGTGACCGAATCGGCTGACTTATCCAGCACCTCGACACTGGTCATCCCCGGCATGTGGCGGACGACCCCGGCAAAGAGGTCTCCGGGGTCCGCCAGCGCGCGCTTCACATCCTGGATGCTGCAGTCGATCTGCTGGGAGCCGTCAAACCACACTGACATCTGAGGTCCTTCCACGAACCGTGGTCCCGTGGGGTGAGCGCGGTGGGCTTCCGCGCTTCTCGCCGCGCAGGGCTGATGCTCAAGGCAAATCAGCCTACCAGCCCACGCGCACCGCAGGAGGGCTTGTGACCTGCCCCGTGAACCACTCAGTCACCTGGACTGCCAGTCCACCTCCCGGTTCCACTGAAACGGAGGCGTCTACAGTCGCGAGGCGCGTGTTGGTGGTCGTTCCGGGAGACGGTCCACTGGCGGCGGAGTGGGGCAGCCGCGCGTGGCGAACAGGACTGCGGCCTCAGGGCGTTGCGGGCACGCTGGGACCTGGCCGTCACCGACGCAGGCGTGCCCACAAGGTCTCGGTGTAACGCCAGCGGAGCGGGCGGGAAGGCATACGCTGTGGGAGGCCCGTGCAGGTCGGGTCAGCGGGGGGGTCTGGTGATGGTGTTGCGGAGGTCAGCCCGGCTGTTGGCGCTGCTGCTCGTGACCGGGGCAGCCTGCGTGGGCTGCGGCTCGAGCGACCCCGGGCGGCCGGTCACCGAGACGGTCGATGAAGCCTTGGGATGCGTGACCACAGAGGTGGATTGGCCCACTCCCGATCTGTTCGAGGTAGTGGGTGTGACCCCTGAGGAGGCGGCCACACCCATGACGGGCCGAACTCAACTGTGGACCGGTCCGAGCCCGTTCCAGGTGCCGCCGGGCGGGCAGGTCTGGCTGGTGAGCCTCGATGAGGACTACCCGCTCGGGGTCACCCTGACCGTGCCCGCCGACCCGGACGTGCCCGCCGCCGAGCTGGGTTCGGTGTCTGCCTGGGGCGGGCGCTTCGTGCTGACATGCCCGAGGAACAAGTTCCGCAGCACCGCGGCGACCCTCGAGACCCAGAAGGTCGCCATCGCGACCCTTGGCCTGCCCGAGGCCGAGGCCCGAGCGGTCGTCGAGGACGCGGGCCTGGTGTTCAATCGTGCCCGGATCGACGGCGCCGGTCCGAACATGACCGCCGACCTGCGGTGGGACCGGATCAACGTGGCCCTAGTCGACGGAGAGGTTCGGCAAGCATCTGTCTTCTGACCTCGTGGACACGGCGAGGGACGCGTGGACCCTTGGGCTGCGGCTGCGGCTGCGATGCCTGCCCCAACGCGCCCGACAGGCGGCGAAGGGACGCGCCCTGGCCACCCCACCTGCTGAGTCGGGGCGAGGCACGTCACGTGCCGAGGATCACGGCAGGGTGGGCTCCCCAACGTGATCGAGGAGGGTCGGTCGGGCCTGGTACGGGGGCAGGACTGACCACCCTTGAACGCTGTCCCACTGGAGCCCCTCCCCGTGCACTGTCTCGGGCACCAGCCAGAGGTCGGTGAGAGGCGGCGGAGGGCTTGAGGACGGCATCAGGTATGGGGCAGCACCTCTTTCGTGTCTGATGCTCAGACCGAGGGGAACTCCCACGCCTGGAGGACTCGACGAGTCAAGCACAACGGCCAGCATCCGCCGAGTGCGCGACGAGCGACCCAGCTTGGCCACCTTGTTGGCCGCGACCCCGCTTCGCCACCACTCGGCCAGCCAGTGGTCGACATCGGGGCCCTGCCAGCCGGTTCCGCCGTACGTGCCGGCGGTTGGGACGATCCGACCCGCCGGGCCCTGGCCGATCTGGAACACGGCCTGGAGACCGAGTTCGCCGAGCTTGCGCACCAAGGGGTCGCGATAGTCGCTCATGCTGCTGAGTCGCTGCTCGCCGCGAGCGATCAACGCATGGATGAGCGGCGGCAACGTTGACTCGAGTGCCTTGAGGGCGGCCCCGTCCTCGAGCCAGACCAGCCAGGTGCCCGGGCCATCAAAGGCGAGCGACCCAAGATCCCGCTTGCGGATCTCCTGAGTGACCTGCCTCCGGGGGCCGTTCGTTGTCGACGTGACCTCCATTGCCCAGACATCGCCCTCGACGTGGACGTCAAAGTCGTGACTGCCTTCCGGTGCGCCAGGGCCGTCGACCAGCGTGACCGATCCGACCATCTGCTCGAGGCGCGTTGCGACCAACAGCTCGCCTTCGTCGCATCGCGCCCCGGCCGGCGGGATCCACATGTGCCAATGCTGACACGCGTCACTGCCGTAGCCGGTTGACAGCGCTCGTGGCCACCGCTGCGGGGGCGGGACCTTGGCTTCCCCACACCGCCGGTCACCGGGACGCTACGCGGCGGAAGGACGCGCTTCCTTGCGAGCCGATGGCTGATCGGGGGTGGCGGTCGACCACGGTGGCCGGCGGCTCATCTTGTGCCGTATGGCCCTTGAGCCTGGGCGGTCGGCGGCGTAGTAAGGGGGTGTGGGGATCGACAGCAGGCCCCGCCGTGACGGGGTCCGGGATGTTGTCCGGGCTGTGGCCGGGGCCGGTGTGGTCGTGGCCCTGAGTTCGTCGATGGCGGGGTGTACCAGCCCCGAGGCCGTGTGGGGGGCCGAGGCTGAGCAGTACTTCGCCGACATGCACTCGTCGTGGAGCAGTGGGTTCGCCAATCTGGGCACGTTCTTCGCCCAGGATGCGACGATCGACACGCACACACTGACCTGCAAACCGCTGGCAGCTGGACGTG
Source organism: uncultured Actinomycetes bacterium (assembly GCA_963697345.1). Taxonomy (GTDB): domain Bacteria; phylum Actinomycetota; class Actinomycetes; order S36-B12; family CAIYMF01; genus Prado023. The sequence goes on from CAVONS010000004.1 coordinate 169,304, forward strand.
CCCAGGGAGCGGCGGACTTGCGGGAGGAGTTCGGCTATGAGGGCCTCAGGGCCAGCGCTGACGAGCCTCCCTACCTGTCTGCCGATGGGGCGATCGATCCGTCGCGCTGCTACCCGTCCGGTCTGACCGTTCCGCAGGCTCCGGTGTACGAGTTCGCAGGAACGTCGGGGGCTACCCGGATGAACTGGACCGCGACCACGCGGAGCGGCGAGGCGATCGTCGACCTGCGCCCGGAGCCGGTCGACCGGGTCGTCGTGGACTACCTGCGGATGTGGACCGGTCAGGGGCAGCCGAGTCCAGGCCTGTATGCGGGCGACGCGGTGCTGCGCGACAGCCTGCATGAGGTGTCCTTGGTCGGGTCGCAGATCAGCGACGCGGCGGCGGCCGGGGATGCTCCCTTTGGCCTGCTCGGTGCCAGCCTGCGGGAGGTCCCGGCCAAGGGGGGCCCGGCCGTGTACGCGCTGCACAACCCCTGCGTTGACGACCAGCCGCTGCACATGGTGGTCCTCCTTCTCGACCTTCCGGGCGAGGGTGATTGCCAGCCCCACGTCGGGGCCGCGCTCTGGCTGGATGCCGAGGGCCAGATCACCCGGGAGGAGCGTTACCACCGGGTCGACTCGGTGCGCTCCTGCCTGGACACCCAGGACCTGCCGAGCGCGTGGTGGGAGACGCTGTCCCCGCGGGCGGCGCGGGTGACCGGCGCTGTGGCCGTCGCCGGGAACGAGGTCACCGTGTGGAACGGCACCGCGCAGCGTGAGGAGCTGCTGGGCTGGGCCCTGCAGCGCTTCGCCGACGCAGGCCTGCCTGCCCCGGTACTGGCCTCGGTCACGTTCCTGCCGCCGGTGGCCGACCCGTGGACCGCCTACGGGTTCGAGCCCGGCGCCCCGGACCTGGTCCTGCCCGGCACCTCCGAGGGCTGCGATCCCGAAGGCTGCGACGTGTGGCCCACGGTGGATCGGACCTTCACTCTCACCGAACTGGCGCGCACCTGGGCGGCCAGCGACACACATTGGATCGAGCTCAATGCCTTCGCGGCGGCCCACGGGCTGGCCTGGGAGAACTCTGATGTGCCCGAGTCCCAGCCGGTCGCGAACCTGGCCACGGCCATCGTGACGTGGGGGCTGATGGACCAGCCCTACGACCTGCCCGACACGCTCGCCGAGTTCAGTTGCGATCAGCTCGCTGCCGACTTCCAGGCCCTCACCCACACCAGAACGGCCGGCGCGGCGTGCCCACCTTCCAGGGGGTGACCGCATGCCCAGCACCCCACACGCACGCACCGGGTTCCGCCACACGCCGCGGCGGGCCCTGGCGCTGTTGGCTGCCGTGACCCTGATCGTTGGGTGCGCCACGAGCACCAGCGAGCCGGCGTCCGAGGCCCCCCTGCCCGATCGGTGGTTCGCCGCCCGCACCTCGGCCCAACGCCAGGGCGTGGAGAACCTGGTCCGCTTCTACGACCCCGACCTTGTCCTGGACCATCGGGCCCTGGGTGCAGATCCGATCTCCGGGCGCGTCGAGGCACTCGAATACCTCAACGCCCAACAGCAACCCTTCCACGACTCACGTGAGCAGACCGGACCCCTGTACCTGAGCGGCGCAGCAGCGCTGACCACCGAGACCTTCACACCCAAGCGCCAGAGCGGGCAGTACGACGTGGCCGTCAACACCGCCATGGGGCCGGCGGGGACTGTCTCCGAGACAATCGCGGCCTCCCTGGTCAGCTGGCGGACCCACTTCCCTAGAGATGAGCGCACCGCGACGGCCGATGCCTACGCCCAGCGCTACGTCCAGGCCTGGTCGCAAGGGGATGCCGAGTCCGTGGGGACCCTGTACCAGCCCGACGCCATGGTCACCGACTCGCTGGCTGGGGTCACCGCCCGCGGTGCGGCGCAGATCGCCGACCTTGCGGACGCGCCCGCCCCGGCCGGCGGCCTCGGCACGGCCGTCATCGACCAGCTGCCCAACTACAGGGGCCCGGCCATCTACGCCGCGGGCCGCCCCTTCACCGACGCCCTGTTTGACACGATCACCCTGCTGATGACCGTGGGTACCCCGGACTCCTGCCCCCACCGGGTGGCCACCGTCCTGCGCCTCGGCCCGGACGGGCTCATCCAGGCTGAGGAACGCCTGCACCGCATCGACGACCTGCAGCACTGTTCTGTCGACGGGCTCCTGCCGCCCGGCTGGTGGGACACCGCGGTCGTGCCCGACCCGGTCCTGGTGCAACGAACCGGCAGCCTGACCGTCGCCGACCTGGAGATCGAGGTGTACAACGGAACACCCGGCCTGGAAGACCTCATCACCTGGTCATTCGCCCAGTTCCACGCCCACGGCCTGGGCACCCCGAACGTGCATCGGGTGACCTTCCACGACAAGCAGTTCGACAAATGCGAGGACTTCACAGGCCTGATCCTCGGCGACGCCGTAACCCTCTGCTTCGACGCCACAGCCGCCTGCCAAGACCAGGACTGCACCACCTGGAAACCCTGGGCCACGACCACCACCCTCCACGAACTCGCGCACGCCTGGATGGACGAGCACCTCACCGCCGAGACGATCGAGCAGTTCCTCGCCGCCACGGGGATGCCCACCTGGTCCAGCCCGAAGCGCACCTGGGGCGACCATGGCGTCGAACTCGCCGCCGAGACCATCGCCTGGGCCACAGCCGACCACCCCGTCCGGGTCAACCCCAAGCTCGGACCCCACACCTGCGACGAACTCGCCCAGTACTACCAGATCCTCACCGGCCGCCCACCTGAACCCACCCCACCCGGCTGCCAACCCACCCCGGCCGGCTGACCCCGCTCACCGAAACATCCTAGGTTCGGTATGCAGCCCCGGGTGTTGTGATGCCTGCCCCAGGGTGCGCGATAGGTGGCGGATAGACGCAGACAGAATCGCCCCAGCGGCTTCCGGTCGGCGGGGGTCTACTGGGGGCTCGTCGACCGCCATGCTCGGGCCATCGAGGCCCCAGTCAGGTGCGGGCCCGCGGAGCGGCTTCCCGGCGCATCGCCCACGCCGGTGGCCCTCCCTTGCCCAGCGATGCTTCCTCCAGAACGGTGAACCCGAGCCGCTCGTAGAACGGCAGGTTGGCGGGGGTGTTCGTGTTGAGGTAGCACGGCAGCCCCTCCTCATCCGCCCGGGCCAGCCCGTCTCGCACGAGTGCGCTGCCTCGACCCCGACCCTGCAGTTGCCGGTCCACGCCGACGATCAGCAGCTCCCAGTGCGGCCCGGCCATGTGACGCTTGTGGATCTTGTCCATGACTCCGTTCGCGCCCCCGAAGCGGGCCAAGGGCCGCAGCCCGGTCCTGACGGGCACGGCAAGCATGCCGCAGCGGACCATCCGTGCGGGGGACATCGGCTCCCCGGGCGGGATCCAGATCGCGACGGCCCGGCCCTCGTCGGACTGTCGGACGTAGCCGTAGCGAAGTCCGTACTCGAGGGGGACCCGATTGAGTCGGCGCAGGCCGCGCTCCCGGGCGGCAGGGTCGGGGAACACCCACCTGAACATCGAATCGTCCATGAAGGCACTGACGAGCGTGTCGGTGGCCGCGTCCAGCATCGGCGGGGCCAGCGGTGCGAGCGATGAGCCGTTAGACATGCGTGCCGCTCCCGATCCGAGGGCAAGGAGATTCAATGTAGCCCATGGCTTGGCGACGGTGACCGAATCGGCCGAACTCACCAGTCACCGAGGGAACGAAACAGGGTCACGCTGCGCTGAACCGCGCACCTCCAGATACGCGAGTACGTGCGGCACGGCAAGGGACGCAACACGCTCGGAGTGCCGCGTGGGACCCCTGGGCGGAATCGAGGCTCGCGCAGCCCCCCGTCCAAGCCTCGCCGCGGTGCGTCCACAGGCGGCGGAGTGCAGCACCTTCGGGACGGCCGGGGCCGGCGGTCGTCGAGCGTGCGCTACTGCGCAGCCGACTGCCCGAGCACGGGTACTGATCTGCCAGTTCGTCGGCACGTCCTACTCGGGCAGGGCGACCAGGCCACGGCTCCCCGTCGGCCAGCGCACCGGCGAGCTGGCGCCTAGCATCCATCCATGACTGAGCACTTCCACCCCTTGGGGACCCTCCCCTCCCCCACGACAGTGTCCGCGCAGGCGGAGCAGCGCGCGGGCTTGCCGTTCGACGACGACCGGGACTTCGCCGAGGCGCGGCGCGGATTCCTGGTCGCACCGGGGTACCGGCAGATCATGGCCGAGGCCGGGCATGTGGCCTGGAACATCGGCGCCTATGACTTCTTGCTCAGTGGCGAGCAGTTCGACAGTATCCACCCGTCATTGCAGCGGCAGGCGACGTTGAACATGGAGTACGGCCTGTTCGAGGTGGTGCCCGGCCATATCTATCAGGTGCGGGGCTTCGACCTGGCGAACATCTCGTTCATCCGCTCGGACACCGGGTGGATCGTGTTCGACCCGTTGACGTGCAAGGAGACCGCGGCAGCTGCCCTGGCCCTGATCAACGAGCACCTCGGTGCCCGCCCGGTGGTCGCGGTGGTCTACTCGCACTCGCACGGCGACCACTTCGGCGGCGCGCACGGGGTGGTGGACATCGCGGATGTGGCCAGTGGCAAGGTTCCGGTGATCGCCCCGGTCGGGTTCCTGGAGCACGCCGTGGCGGAGAACGTGTACGCGGGCAACGCGATGAACCGGCGCATGTTCTACCAGTACGGGTCGCTGCTGGACCGCAGCCCGTTCGGGCACGTCGACCAGGCCATCGGCAAGGGTGTCGCAGCCGGCAGCTCGGGCCTGATCGCGCCGACCGTGGACATCGTCGACGACATCGAGGAACTCACCATCGATGGTGTGCGGATGGTGTTCCAGAACACCCCGGGCACCGAGGCCCCGGCCGAGATGAACACCTGGTTCCCCCACCTGAAGGCGTTCTGGGCCGCGGAGAACATCGTCGCCACGATTCACAACATCTACACCCTGCGTGGGGCGCTGGTGCGCGACGCGCTGGAGTGGTCCCGTCAGATCAACAAGGCGCTGTACCTGTTCGGCCGCGAGGCGGAGGTGATGTTCGCGTCGCACTCCTGGCCACGGTGGGGCAATGACCGCATCCAGGAGGTGATGCGGGTGCAGCGCGACACCTACGCGCACCTCAACAACGCAGTGATGCACCTGGCCAACCAGGGCGTGACGATCAACGAGATCCACCGCGTGTACACAGGTGCCCGAGTCGCTGCAGCGGACAGTGGGCCGCCCGCAGCTACCACGGGTCGGTGGAGCACAACGCGCGCGCGGTGATCAACCGCTACCTCGGCTACTGGGACGGCAACCCGGCCACCCTGATCCCGCTGGCCCCGAAGGAGTCCGCGCCGCTGTTCGTGGAGATGATGGGCGGGGCCGATGCCATCGTCGCCCGCGCCCAGCAGCTCATGGCCAGCGGCGACTACCTGTTGGCGGTCGAGATCCTCAACAAGATCCTCTACGCTGAACCGGAGCACGTCGCCGGGCGTCGGCTGCTCGCCGATGCCTTCGAGCAGCTGGGCTACCAGCAGGAGAGCCCGAGTGTGCGCAACAGCTTCCTGGCCGCGGCCCTCGAGCTGCGGTCGGGGATCCCGTCCGGGGTCGCCCCCAAGAGCACCGGGCCGGACCTGGTCCGGGCCCTGAGCACCCTGCAGTTCCTGGACTACCTGGGCATCCGGCTGGACCCGACCCGCGCCGGCGACGCCGCGATCGTGGTCAACCTGATCACCCCGGACAACGGCGAGTCCTTCGTCGTGGAGCTGAGCAACAGCACCCTGACGAGCCTGCAGGGGTTCCTCGCCGAGGCGCCGGACCTGACCATCACGATCAACCGGTCCGACCTCGAACTGGCGATGACCGGTGCCGCGCCCCTGGCCGCACAGGTCGCCGACGGGCGAGCCCTCCTGGACGGCGACCCACGCGTCCTGCAGCAGCTGGCCGGACTGCTCGTGCACTTCGAGGTGGGCTTCGAGATCCTGCCGGGCACCGGCACAGCCCATCTGAGCCCAGACCTCGACGACTTCGCACAAGACCCCCTCGGCGACTCCGCCGGCGGCTGAGGCGCCGCCCCGAAGGGCCCGCCCGACACGGCACGCACGGCGGTGGGCACCTCACGTCGTACGCTGTGGCACACCTGCCGACGTTTCGCAAGGTCACGCCGGCGACATCGGCTGTGTGACGTGCGCGCCATGTGGGCCCGCCAGTCCAGGCGAGCCCTGGTGCTGGCCGCGCTGGTCGAACAGGGTGATTGAGCAGGTGGTCGGCGTAGAGGCACCGGCGAGCTTGGTGCCGGCGTCGAGCTGAGCGGTGACCGCCGCACTCGTCTCGACGATCCGGGCCAGCTCCGCCTCACGCTGGGCCAACTGCTCACCGGCCAGTGCCAGGCCACTTCGGTAGTCATCGGGATCGACTCCGGCGACCCCCGGCCGGTTCAGACCGAGGCCAGAGTTCCGGGTCAGTTCGACCTGGTCAGAACCCGACGAGCGGACTGCGATCACAGCCACGTTGACAAGCCCGAGGGCGAACATCGCCCACCCCGCGACCCGGAACAGGGAGGGTTGCACCGCGCGGCGGGCCAGGACTGCGAACCGGATCGCCACCGCGAATGCCACGATCCACCCGAACAGCGGCAGGACCCACGCAAGCCAGGACCGCGACCACGCACAGCACCCCGACCAGCACCCGGGCATTCGACCCCGAGGCGGCACCGTTGTCCTGCAGGTCGTCGGTGTCCTGGACGGTCACTTCCCCACCCGTCCACGAAACGTCGTGCGGACGCACGCGCGAAGAACGCGATCACGACGCCCGGGTTCGGCCTTCACCGGTCCACCTCGTTCGTCGACATGGTGGGCGTCTCGCGCCGTCGGCGGGTCACCCGCACGACGAGGGCCGCGAGGACCGACAGCAGGAGCAGGGTCACGGCCAGCCCCACCAGGGACGCGACCGCGTCCATGGGCGTCGGGACCAACGGATTCACGATCAGCAGCCTACCCACCAACAGAGACCCGGCGATGCCCACCATCAATATCAGTGAGCACCAACCAGGCCCTGCGATGCCTGCCCAGAAGCGCCCAGCTCGCGGCAATAGGGGGCACCCCCAGAGAGCCGCAAGATCCAGGTGCATGACCCCACGCCGTAGCCGCTGGGCTATGCCGGGCCCGGCCACGCCCGGACCCTCTCCCAGCCCACTGACGGGAACGGTCGAATCGTCGGGGATGCCGTCAAACGCCGGGTCTGCCTGCGCCTGCCCGAGACCGCGGGGCCGGCAGGCCAGGCACCAGCGGAACTCGTGGGACATCATGTCCCACGAGGCCCCACAATCCGGAGCGTTCGCCGCAGAGGAGTCCCCATGCAGTTCACCGTCAACCCCCATCGGTTCGACCCCTACAAGGGGTTCAAGTTCCGCGTCATCTGGGATGGTCGGCCTGTGGCTGGAGTGGACCGCGTCAGCGCCTTACGCAGGAGCACCGAAGTAGTCCAGCACCGCGACGGCGCGGACACCTCGACGGTGCGGCGATCCCCCGGGCGAACCACCTTCGACCCCATCACGCTGTCCCGCGGAGTCACCCACGACCCAGCCTTTGAGCAGTGGGCGAACAAGTCGTGGAACGTCGGATCCGCCGTGGGCTCCGAAGTCTCCCTGAAGGACTACCGCAAGGACGTGGTCATCCAGCTGCTCAACGAAGCAGGGCAGGTGGTGCGCTCCTACCTCGTGTACCGCGCATGGGTCTCGGAGTACCAGGCCCTCCCGGAACTCGACGCGCACTCCGACACGGTCGCCATCGAGACGATCACCCTCCAGCATGAGGGCTGGGAGCGCGACTACGCCGTCCAGGAGCCAGCAGAGGAATCCTTCACGGAGCCGTGAGCCCCTCCCCTCACCCGCCGCCGCGATAGCCCCCGAGCAGGTGATCTGCGAGATCGCTCAGCGCCGTGGCCGAAACGAGTACCCGTGATCGGCACTATCGACGCGCGATTTGGCGACGAGTCGTTCTTAGAGACGAAGGGGCCGTCGCGGCGCAAAGCAGCAGGTCGATCCGTGTCACGTGCCGGCTGCCCAGGCGCCCTTGGCAGCGACAGATCACGCATACGCTGGTGCAAGAGTTCATCGCCCAAGGCCAGACGTGGATTCGTCGTCTCGGCTCGCACGCGCGTCGACAACCGCACCGAAGGGACGTTCCGTGGGACACCCGCCCAGATCAGAGCCACTGCGTCTGCGTATCGCCGAATTGACTCGAACTGAGCTGAAGGGGGCGCTGACCCTCGCGGGGGTTCGACTCAACACTTCTGCTGAGACATTGCTCGAGAACGAGGTCTTCGATCGCGTGAGCGCCGAGACCGTCGAGATAGTCGAGTGCACGGTCGAGGACTTGGGACTGGCGCGCGGCGCAGTACTGCCGCAGATTCTTGCCAGCGCACGAGAGCAAGGCCTGCTGCCCTGCCCGATGGTGTCGGGCCCGTACCTGCGGCTGGCCATGCCGAAGCAGATGACCGCGCGGGATTCAGCGATGTCGAACGGCCGCGCCCCAACCGGCTCGCTGACGGTCGCCTCGGAGCCTTTGCGCGCCGACGACGACTATCCGAAAGGCTTCTACCTTCGTGTCGTGGATGGAGAATCCTGGCTCCGTGGATACCGATGCAGCAACGAGCACCTGTGGTCTCCCGGTGATCGGTTCGCGTTTCGGATGCGACTCTCCCCCCTTGGCGCGCGCTAGGAAGTGACCCAGTTGCCGCCACTTGCTGAGCGCATCAGGGGTCAGGGTCGTGGCGGTCCAACCGGGTGTCGTGACTTGAGGAGACCGGGCGCGGCCACGGCGGCGGGATCACCCTCCCGGTGACTCGCGGCCGACGCCGCGTCGACCTCGACGTAGGCAAGATCGCGGCGTTGGAGAGTTCGCCCCTGCATGCGGTTGACGGCGGGGCGACCCGATCGCGGCAGGTCCCTCCTGGGACACAGGGACCTCCACGGTCACGATGTCGGCAACCGACGTTCTGTTCAGCGACCTCTGCGGGAAGCGACCGAACGCGGATCCCGCACCGACGGGCCTTCGCGGTCGGTGCGCACGGGTCCGCGCACGAGACGCCATGCGGCCGTCCTGGCACTGCAGGCGAGGGCCGACTCGTCGCTGCAGTGTCAATCAAGTGGCGGCGGAGAGCATCGCCTGGTTTCCGGACCCGGTGACCGACCTTCACACCGATCGTCTGATCTCCCCGCGGGGATCGGTTCACCGGGCGAGGATCCACGACCGGGGACACCATGGGCCGCCGTGATGCAGGCCCCCAACGCCCGGCTCGCGGCGGTGTGACCGCACGCTCAGTGGCGCCGCGACTATCGGATGGATTCCCTCGCCGGGCTCTCCGACTGGTGAACGTCGTACCCGCGAGGGAACATCGACCAGACTCCCGGCAGCACTGCGATCGCGATGCAGATGACCGCGTACGTGAGGCGCTGGATCGCGCTGAGGATGAGTCCATCAACCATGACGCTGGGTTGAGTCATCTGGGTGGCGGTGTGTGCATCGATCACCGCGACCCACAGGAAGGGCACCGACGCCAACCCGAACAAGACGCTCACCCACCGCAGCCACACTGGAACAACTCGCATGACGCCAACTCCCCTCTTCCGTAGGCGACTGGCTGCCAACCTAATCCCGAGCACCGATCGATGCCGCTTCCATCTGGGCGCGCGATAGGCGGCCCCACAGCAGCCGGCCGTCTGCACCGTCATGCGCACTGGGCCTCAGGGGAGGGCGGGCCATGGCGGTCCTCGAGCCGTTGAGGCGCCTTCCCCGATGAACCTGGTTCCACCAACCACCGGCGGAGTCGGGCGGGCATCACGCATGGCCTGCCAGACCGACAGCGGGTTGGTGTTCGGACAGCTGGGTTCTCAAGCGCCGGAAGGCTGCATCGAGCAGTGGGGCACGGACGTCGGCCGAGCGACCGTAGGCCTGCACCATAGGGTCGCCAACCGGTGCCCGCCGATGGTGCAGACCGACCGCCCGCGACTGCTCGGCGCAGGTCAGTCGCCGTTCGTGCGTTGAATCGGGCGCTTGGCCCGACATGCCTACTCGCCTTCCACCGGCCGTAGTGCAGCCGGACAAGCCCCTCGCCGGCAAGGCCCCCCAATGAGCAAGGCCTGCTGAGGTGACGTGAACCGCGCCGGATTCCGACCAGCGCTCAGGACCACGCGACCCCGCCGACGGTGGTGCCGAAGTAGTCGTTGGCCTGAGCCTTTCCCTTGATGCCGGGGCTGTCCTGGTGCCACACGGTGGCCGGCCCCGGTGCACCGGCGGAGGTTCCCTGCAGCACCGTGACGCTTCCACCGCGTCTGGAGTCCCCGCCCAGCTCGCCGAGAGCCAGCCACAGGTGCGTCCCGCCGCTGAACGGCAGGACGTTGAGCGCGTTCGGCAGGCCCAGGTTGGGCCACAGGGTGACCTCGGAGCCGAGTCCATTGCTGGTCCCGATCACGATCCCGATCTCATGAGCCGATCCGGACACCGGCGCTACCCCCCCGGGGGCGGGGTCGGGCCTGAGGACCAGGTCTGCGTAGCCGTCGCCGGTGACATCACCCGACACGGCCGGAGACTCGTACCCGGACCAGATCGTGTCCGTGCCCGGTTGGCCCGGCGCGGCCAGCGGACCGGGGTGCAGCCCGTCGGGATGCCCGTGAAGCACCGCGACCCCGCCGCGGAACCTACCCAGGGTGAGGTCGTCGTGACCGTCGGCGTTCACGTCGCCCAGCCACAGCGACGCCACCGCACCCGTCGCCCCGTACTCGCCGAGCCCGAGGTCACGCGAGGCTGACGATACTGAGCGCCCGACGCGGTCAACCCAGTCGGGCTGCCCAGCAGCAGGTGGACGCCGCTGTCCCCGACCTGCCCCACCGAGATGGCCAGGTCGTCCCGGCCGTCGCCGTTCACGTCGCCGGCGGCCATGCACGCGCCCGAAGATGCTCGCAGCGCTGTGGCTGGCTGGCCACGCCCGCGACCCCTGCCCCACGACTGCGCGCCGGCGGACGGTCAGGCCCGAGGCCGAGCCACGCAGCATGACCACCCGGCCCGCGTTCGACGGCGTCCCGACAGTCCTCCCCGGGCACGCCGACCGCCAGGTCGGCGTACCCGTCGGCGTCGAAGTCCCCGACGGCCAAGGCTGACCCGAACCGGTCGCCCGCCTCGTTGCCGCCGGGCACCCCCGGCTTGCCCTGGTGCCACACCTGGTCCCGGGCGGTCAGCCCGGTCGGCGCTGCCGTAGAGCACCTGCACCGCGCCGGCGTCCCTCTTGGTCCCGACGTTCTCCTCGGGGATGCCGATCGCCAGGTCGGCGTACCCGTCGGCGTCGAAGTCCCCGGAGGCCAGCGACCTCACCGAAGCGGTCGCCCTTCTCCAGCGCGCCCTTCACGCCCTTGCGGCCCTGATGCCACAACTGGTCGCGCGCGGTCACCCCCGACGCCGACCCGTACATCACCTGCACCGCCCCCGCGTTCCGCTTGCCCCGCAGGTCCTCCCCGGGGACCCCGACCGCCAGGTCCGCGTACCCGTCCCCGTCGAAGTCGAACGGCATCGCCACTCGCGGGGCCGCCGAGGCGCTGTCCACTCCCGCCGGTGTCACCACCGGCGTGACCACACCACCAACGAGAACCAGACCCATCCCCACCAACAGTCCACGCTTCATGACCCGCCACCCCGTCCCTTGTCGGTCCCGTTGTCCAGTTGACTCTCCACGCTAGCCCGGACGATCAGGGACCCAGAAGGGCCGAACGACCTGCCTCCGGACGGGGGTCGTCGCGCCATGGCGCAGCCCGCCAGCCGGCGTCGGCGCCAACCTCAGGCCCTGCGGCCGTCGCTGACCGCGAGTCAGCCCAGGACTCCCGAAACGATCGCCGCTCTCGGCGCTGCCCTTGATCCCGCGGCTGTCCTGGTCCCACACGGTGACCCGACCAGCCTTGCCCGTGCCGGTCACCTGCAGCACGCCCACCCTGCCGCCGGGCGCGTCGGTGTCATAGGGCATGCCGATGGCCAGCCGAGCCAGGCTGGAGCCCCCGCTCAGCGGCAGAGCCTGCAAGTAGTTGACGCGCGATGCCCGGCGACGACTCGACGAACGTGCCCGTGAGGCCGTCCCGGGATCCAGGCGATGACTGCCATCGATGGCGCACATCCCGAGCACCAGGTCGACGTGACCGTCGCCGGTCACATCACTGGCCACGGGCGACGCAGACCGCGGCGTGGGCCAGAAGGTGTCGACGCCCGGTGTGTCGGCGACGGGCAACGGCGCCTCGCGCACCCCGTCGGCGTGTCCGTGGAGCACCACGACCCCGAACTCTGACCGCGGCGAGGACTGCGAGAAGCCTGCCGCGAGGTCGTCACGGCCGTCGCCGTCGAAGTCTGCGAGCGACGGCTTCCGAGATCGCTGTACCCGGCGAACCCCAGGGCCTCCGGGCTGAAGTACTGGCTCCCACGCGGGACCAGACCAGCCGGGCTGCCCATGATCACGTGTACGCCCGAGCTTGCCTCATCGAGGTTGACGGCGTTGGGCTCAGGAAGTCGGCGTCGGACTCGACCACGACGACCAGATCATCGATGCTCGTCACCGTTGACGTCGCCGGTGGCGAGGGTCGCACCGAATCCCTCGTCGCGTGCAGGCTGGCTGGGCAAGCCCGTCGCGGCCCTGCTGGAGCATCGGCGCGCCCGCAGACGTCAACCCCGAACCGGACCCGCGAAGCACGACAACCACCCCGGCGTCGCGATCCGAGCCAACGTCCTCGCCCGGGACTCCGATAGCCAGATCGGGGAAGCCATCGGAGTCGAAGTCACCGACCGACGAGCGCGCGTCCGAAGCAGTCGCCGGCCTCATTGTTGCCCGGGCACTCCCGACTTGCCCTGGTGCCAGATCTGGTCACCGGCGGCCGTCAACCCGATCGGCTGCCGTAGAGCACCTGCACGGCCCCCACGTCGCCTTGCCCCGATGTCCTTCGCGGGGATGCCGATCGCCAGATCCGCGAAGCCGTCGGCGTCGAAGTCCGCGGAGGCCAGCGGCTTGCCGAAGCTGTCGCCCTTCTCCGGCGCGCCCTTGACGCCCTTGCGGCCCTGATGCCACATCTGGTCCCGGTCCGTGACGCCCGAGGCCGACCCGTACAGAACCTGTACGGCCCCCGCGTCCCGCTTGCCGCGCAAGATCCTCACCCGGAACCCCGACAGCCAGGTCGGCGTACCCGTCCCCGTCGAAGTCGAACGGCATCGGCGGCTGCGAGCGGCCGCAGCCGCGCTGTCCACGCCCAGCGGGGTCACCGCCGGCGTGACCACACCACCAACGAGAACCAGACCCATTCCAACCGACAGTCCGCGCTTCATGATCCGCCACCCCGTCCCATATCCAGTTGACTCCGTCCCCACGCTAGCCGAGACCATCAGCGACCCGGAAGGGCCCAACGACCCCCCAACCCGGCGGGAGGCCGACGCACGCTGATCTCCCCACTGGACCGTCCCAGACTACGTCCGTGGCTCATGAGCACATGCGTGGTACCCGATTCGCCCCGGCCACAAACAACACCTCGCTGAGCTGTCCCGTCGTCAGTCCTCGTAGGCTCCAGCCGCGCGGTCCGCACCGACCACCCTCCCGAACTCGTCGCCGGCCGCGGCCGCGCCCTTGATGCCCTTGCTGTCCTGGTGCCAGGCCCGGGCCGAGGCCGTGGCCAGTCCGTCATCCGCACCGGGGATCACCACGACCCGGCCGGCGTCCTTGCGGGAGCCGAAGTCCTCCATGGGATCTCCGACCGCCAACCATGCCCGTACACCCCCGGCCAGCGGCAGGATCGCCACCGAGGTGCCGAACGCATCTCCGCTCTCCGCGGCCCCGGGGATCCCGGTGGTGTCCTGCGTCACCACGGTCCACGTGCCCGACGAGTCCGTTTGCCGAGCCGGCCAGAACGCCCACAGCCCCACCGAGCTGGTTGACTTGCCCGCAGATGTACCCCGCGGCTCCGACCGCCAGGTCAGCGAACCCGTCTCCGGTCAGGTCGCCCACGGCCAAAGCATCCCGGCGCTCCAGTTCGCCCGCGTCGCACAGCTGCTGGTCGAGGCTCAAGTGTTGCGCGTCAGCGGCCACGAAACCGTTGGCGCCCGCGTACAGGACCGCGATCAGCCCCTCGCGCCCCTGCGGCTCGAACGCATCATCGCCGACGACCAGATCGCTGCGACCGTCGCCGTTGATGTCACCCGAGGCGATCGGGCCGAGGACGCCACCCTCGTACGTGAACCCCATGGCAGAGCGGGAGAGGTACTGGTTGCCGTCGATACCCAGGCCCGCTGTCCCACCGAACAGGACATGCACAGCCCCCGGGACCTTGTCGCCGGACTCGGAGGGTGCCACGACCGCCAAATCTGAGCGACCGTCAGCATTGAAGTCCCCAATTGCCAGTCGGGCGCCGAAGCTGCGCCCGAACACCGAGTCGCCTTGGGCGTGGGCCAGACCGGGTGTCATCAGGCTGAACGTCTGAAGGCCAGTCGATGTCAGCCCCGAGGTCCCGCCGCGCAGGACGACCACCTCACCGCCCACCGCGACGCTGCCCGGCGAACCCGGGAAGCTGGCGAGCGTCACGTTCGGCACCCCGATCACCAGGTCGGCGTACCCATCGCCGTCGAAGTCGCCGGCGGCAACAGCACGGCCGAACCGAGGAGCCCCATCCGGGGACCCCGGCACCCCGCCCTTGCCCAACCGCCACAACTGGTCACGAGCCGTCAGGCCGCCCGGCCCTCCATACAGCACCTGCACGACCCCGGCACTCGGCGCTGATCCGACGCCCTCGTGGGGCACCCCGACCGCGAGGTCGGCGTAGCCATCGCCATCGAAGTCACCGGAGGCCAGCGCCGCACCGAACCGGTCGCCGCGCTCAGCAGCTTCCCTTGATGCCCTTGCGGTTCTGGTGCCACACCTGGTCACGCGCCGTCGGGCCCGACGCCGACCCGTAGAGGACGTGCACCGCCCCAGCGTCGCGTTTCCCCCCGACGTTCTCGCCTGGCGCGCCCACCGCCAGGTCGGCGTACCCGTCACCGTCGAAGTCGAACGGCATCGCCGCTCGAGAGGCCGCCGACGCGGTGTCCACGCCCGATCGGGGTCACCGCTGGCGTGACCACACCACCGACGAGAACCAGACCCATCCCGACCAACAGCGCACGCTTCATGACGCCACCCCGTCCCATATCCAGTTGACCCGGTTTCCATGCTATTCGGGACGGCTGGGACCTGAAGTGCCGAACGTCCTGCCTCGCGGGGGCGGGTCCGAGGCGCCCGTCGGGAGCCGGCGCAGAACGTGACGTCCGTGAGTGGACCCCACGCACAGGAGTCCCCGGCTCTGTGGGTCACCAGCCTCTTCTACTGATCCGCATCGGTCTTCGATTCGGGCAGACGCACCCGAGGACTTGATCGCCCGTAGAGCCGTTCCCTGATCCCGGACTCCCGCCGAACCACCACTGCGCCCTTTCTGGGCGGCGAGCATGCGGGTCCACCGCTCGACTTGGGTAGCCCAACAGGCGGCGGTATGCAGCACCAGGTGTTAGACCGGATCGTGCTGAGGGGGGTGAGCACTCTGGTGTAGCCCGTTCAGTGCGTGTCAAGGCTGGGGAGGCCACTTCCCCTGGGCTTTTCGGTGTATGGCCGGTGCGGCGTCGCTGAGGAGGATGATGGCAGTCGGCAGTCGGCAGTCGGCAGAGGGATGGATGTGTTCGAGCACACACGAGAGACAGGGCAGGACGCGGCGCGTGCCTTCGCTGTCGGCCCGGTGGTGGTGGCCTGGCTGATGGCCGTCGGGGTGGACCTGTTGTTCAACGCCGGAGTGTTCGCGAACCTGTTCGAGCAGGCCCGTGAACCCAGCCTGTTGGCCGACGAGGAGTTGTTCCGGCGCATCCCGGTCGCCTACTTGGCGCTGCTCGCCGGCGTCGCTGCCCTGGCCTGGCTGCTCGACCGGCTGACTGCTCGCGGGATGGCGGCGGGCATGATCGTCGGCGCGATCGCTGGTGCGGTCACAGCGGCCCTGGGTGTGGTCACACTGTGGACGGCTGTGAACCTGACTGGAGCATTCGTGCTAGTGGCGATCATGGTGCAAGTCAGCCAGTTCGCCGCAGCTGGAGCCGTCCTGGGTGGCTACCAGCAGACCCGGTCCCGGCGCCGGTTCACATGGTTGTGCCTGGCCGTCGTGCTCGTCATCCTGGTCGGCGCCATCGTGACGCAGAACCTCCTCGGCGGCTTCCAGTAACTGCCAGCCCTCGGTCGTTCCCTGCGCGAACCTTCACAGGCCGCAAGCATCAACCACTTGGCAGGCACTGTGTGCAAACCAATCAGGGCCGAGGCGATCCATCTCCGGACTTGTGCGATAGGCGGCGGTATGCAGCGGGTCGTCGCTTCCCGGATCGTCTGACGGCATTTCGGCCGCTCGCTCCTCAGGCGACCTCGTCAAGGCGGCGGACCTTTGGAACCCCGGCAGCGCGTTCGGCGGCCAGGTCGTAGGCGGTCTGCATCGCCAGCCAGGCCCGCGCGGTACCGACGCCGGCCTGCTCCAGGCGCACGGCGAGGTTGGGGCTGACCCGGGCGTGGCCGTGCAGAACCCGGCTCAACGTGACCCGGGAGACCCTAGCCGGGAGGCCGCCTCGGCCACACCCAGGCCGAGGTCGGCCAGCACGTCCTCACGCAGCACCTCACCCGGGTGCACCGGGTTGCGCATCACCATCCTGCTCACCTCCTCAGTGGTAGTCCTGATAGTCGACCAGTTCGACATCGCCGTCCACGAACCGGAATGTCATACGCCAGTTGCCGTTGACCCAGATCGACCAGTGCCCGGCCAGCTCGCCCTTCAGCGGGTGGGTCCGGAACGACGGGATCGCCAGGTCCTCCGGAGTCTGAGCCACGTCCAGCACCGACAGGATGCGCAGCAACTTCGGCACGTGGTCCGCCTGCACTCCTCGCTTCGACCCCGTGCGGTACAGCCGCTCCAGCCCCTTGTGCCTGAAGCTGACGATCACACGCATACCGTAGCGCGTAACGTTACGCGCTACAAGGACCCCGCCCATCTCGCTTCCGTGGTGGGCTGGCCGCAGATGGTTCAGCACTCGGCGCCACGGACCGGATAGGGCTGGCGTACCCGCGCGACAGGCGGCGGTAGGCAGCGCCCCTGACCGGGACGGCACGCGGCACAGCGCCGCAGCGGCGCCTGCCTGCTCCCAGCGTCGGGGCCTGATCGACAGGCATAACGCGACGCGTTATGCTGACGGGGTGATCAGGTCGTTCGGGAACCCGATGACCGAACGCCTCTGGTCACGCGAACGCACCAAGAAGCTCGATCCGCGGATCGAACGGACAGCGCTGCGCAAGCTGGTCATGCTGGATGCCGCCGAGACCCTGGGCGACCTGCGGGTCCCGCCCGGCAATCGGCTCGAAGCCCTCGCGGCGATCGTGCTGGACAGCACAGCATCCGCATCAACCAGCAGTGGCGCATCTGCTTCGTCTGGACACCCGCCGGCCCCGAGAACGTCGAGATCGTCGACTACCACTACCGAAGGAGACACACAGTGGCGACCATCGCACCGATCCATCCCGGCGAGGTCCTCCTGGAGGAGTTCCTCACCCCTCTGGAGGTCACCCAGCACCACCTGGCGGTCTCCATCGGCGTCCCGCCCGCCGGATCAACGAGATCGTCCACGGCAAGCGTCGCGTCACCGCCGACACCGCCCTGCGCCTCGCCCGCTACTTCGGCACCACCGACCGGTTCTGGCTCAACCTGCAGACCCGCTACGACCTGGAGATCGAGAAGGACCACCTCGGCGCCACCCTGGAACAGATCCACCCCCTTCAGAGCGCCTGAGTGCGCCAACCCACCCGAGCGTCTCGCATCGAGATGCCGTGATGGGATGAGGGCCCAGTCACGGGAGGTACGTCATGCGGGTGACGGTGTTCGGCGCCGCGGGGGGCACAGGCAGGCACGTCGTGGACGAGGCCCGGGCGGCGGGCTACGAAGTGACCGTCCTGGTGCGCGACCCCCACAAGCTGGGTGCCGTAGATCCGAACGTCACCGTCGAGGTCGGCGACGCCCGGGATCCGGAGGCGGTCGCCCGTGCCGTCGCCGGGGCGCAGGGTGTCATCAGCACGATCGGGGGCAGCGGGATGGGTCGCTCGACCGCGATCACCGACGCGATGGCCACGATCGTCGCGGCCCTGCCCGCCGGCACCCGGCTGCTTGCCGTGAGCACGGTCGGCGCGGGGGACTCGGCCTCGCAGTTCCCGCGCGCTGTCCGGATGACCGTGGGAATGCTGCTCCGCAACGCGATCGCCGATCACAACGGCCAGGAGCGCGCGATCATGTCAAGTGATCTCGACTGGACGATCGCCCGTTGCGTGGGCCTTACCGACGGTCCGGCGACCGGGGAGGTCCACGTGCTGACAGAGGGCAAGGTTGGCGGTTCCCGGATCGCCCGCGCGGACGTGGCGCGCTGGCTGGTCGCGAACCTGGGAGACGCCACGTACTCGCACCAGGCGGTCTCCCTCGGTGAGGAGGCATGCCGGATGGCCCAGCATTCCCGTTGAGGCTCCCCTGTGTGAAGCGGGAGTCACCGCGAGCACCGCGGGCACGGGGACCTGCCGCTCAGCGCCCAATTCGCGGCGATGTGACGCAACCCGGCCAACCAATCCGGCGTCGGCTGCTCCGGCTCAAGCGTCACCGGTTTGGGAAGACACCGGTCCAGCGATACCCGGTCCACAGTTCGAGGTGTCCAGGGATGTGTGGAGAAGGGTAGAGCCCCGGTGGATCGACCGACGGATCGGGCACTGAGACGACGTTCCCGTCGGTATCGAGAACCCATAGCCCGTCCCAATCCCAACCCACAACGTCGTCGCCCCATGTCGGGCGCCCCGCTCCACGGACGGGCAGCCAGAAGAGTCCCTGTGTGAAGGTTGTGGTCGCATACCCCGCCTGGAGTTCGTCGAGGAAGATCGCCCGAAACCTGCGGAGCGAAGCGCGAGTCGCAACGTACCCGACGGCTATCGTCGAGACGTAGGCGATGGCTCCTTTGCCCGCGATCCGATCGTCCGGCAGCAGTAGCAGGCAGCCGACCGTGGCCGCAACCGAGACAGCCAGGGTCGCCACCAGCCGGCGGAACGCCCGGCGCGCGG
Source organism: uncultured Actinomycetes bacterium (assembly GCA_963697345.1). Taxonomy (GTDB): domain Bacteria; phylum Actinomycetota; class Actinomycetes; order S36-B12; family CAIYMF01; genus Prado023. The sequence continues at coordinate 188,433 of CAVONS010000004.1, forward strand.
TTGGTCGCCCAGCGATAAGTGGCGGAGTCGTCGGGCGGGCGGGTGTGAGACCGGCCGAGGCCGCTGCAGCGAACCCCGCGACATCGGAAGGACGAGGAAGGCGAGTGCGGGAGCGATCGGTCATCGGTCGGGTGTGCCGCAACATGGTGTCTGCACGCGACCGGTGCCCGTTCTGCTCACCTGGAATACATACCACCATCGAGTAGAGCGACCGCGACCCGGCCATGGTCCCGGCGAGAGTGGGGTGCGCGACATGCGGTATGACGCACCATCCAGCGCGGTCGACTGTTCGATGGGGAGTCTGATCGGCGGGCCGATTGCCGGTCATGCCGGACTGCTCAGGGCTCGCGTCCGGTTCGGGACAGTCGTCCGCATGACCCAGCGCCACTTCGCGATGCGGCGATCCCGAACGAAACCGAACTCTTCGAACAGGTCTTCCGGGCCGGTGTGCAGGTAGGCGCCGCGCTGCGGTCCGCGCCCGTCCAGTTGCTCGGGGTAGGCCTCGACGGTTCCTCCGCCAGCCTGGCTGATCGCGCTCAGCGCAGCGGCGAGTCCTGCCCGCGCCACACCGTGGCGCCGGTGCCCGTTGCCGGTGAACACACAACCGATGCGCCAGTCAGGCAGGTCCACGAGATCCTTCTCGTAGGCCTTGGGGTTCTTAATCGTGGCCACTTCGGCCGGCGGCCCGAACTGACACCAGCCCACGCATGCGCCGTCGAGGTAGACCAGGACCTGATGGACGGTCCGGTTCCTGACGTGAGCAAGCTTGGCTTCGCGATTGCCCGCAACGGTGCTGTCCTTGCCAATGCCCTCGCGGTGAAATCCAATGCACCAGCAACCACCCCAGACGCCGTTGTTCGCCTCCACGAGCGCAGCGAAGTCGGGCCACGTCTCGCCCGAGAGCGGCTTGGTCACGTAACGACCAGGTGGCGTCGAAGTCACGGGTCCACCCTGCCTCAACCCACACCGGCGCTCAACAGCTTGAGGGCCGCGGCCAGCCCGGCCCTGCGCCAGGAATGCCGGAACTCATCGGTAGGACGCACAGCTGGCCGCGACTACCTCCGTCTCCCGGTGCTCCGACAGACAATGCGCTCCATGGCATACGACCAGCCACTTGCCGACCGCATCTGTGACCTCGTAGCCCGTGAAGAGGGCCTCACTCAGAAGTTGATGCTCGGTGGGCTGTCGTTCCTCAACAACGGCAACATTGCCGTGACAACCAGCGGTCAGGGCGGGCTCCTCGTGCGCGTCGACGCGGCCGACGGTGTCGCGTGGATCAAGGAGGATGCAGTGATGCCGATGGTCATGCGCGGACGGGAGATGGACGGCTGGCTCCGTGTCGTCGGCGACCTCACCGACCGCGAGCTTGAGCAGTGGGTTGAGCGTGGCGCTTCCTACGCCCGCGCTCTGCCGCCGAAGAAGAAGTCGGGCTCCCCACCA
>CAVONS010000005.1:0-280098 GCA_963697345.1 uncultured Actinomycetes bacterium
TCCCAAGAAGATGCAGGTGGCCATCGATGAGGTCGGCTACCCACGGATGATTGCCGCGGTCATCGGCGGCGGGTTCTCCAAGGCGGTGCTGCGCCGGCGTGGTGACTTCTACCGGATCGCAGGTCACCACATCTCGGAGATCGACGGATTCGGGCCGACTGCGATGCCGCCCTACGACGAGTACGCGATGCTGCCCTCCAAGGATCCGGACGGAATCTGCAACGGTCTGGCGCGACGCTTCGGGTGCGCCGCCTACATCATCGATGGGAACAACATCAACGTCGAGGTCGTGGGGCGCAGTGCCAACATGACCATGACCGATGCCGTTGCCCGGGAGGTCATGCTCGACAACCCGATGGGCCAGGGCGACGAACTCACGCCGTTGTTCCTGATCACTCCCGGCCAGTAGGTCCCTGCTCGCCGAGTTTCACGGCGAGGCCAGTCGGCGCATGCTCCACACCCCTGCCACCGTCAGTCCTGCTGCCCAGAGCAGGTCCCAACCGGTCACCTCCCGCCCGACGATCCGCCAGATCACCACGACGTCCACCACAGTCACGACGGCAACGACGAGCCCCAGGATGAGCGACACGGGGCCGAAGCCACGCCCGCCGAGCAAGCTCGCCACCACTGCGATGACCAGACCGGCCAGAAACACCCCGACGACCGCTCCTGCAACCGCGTAGAACACGGCCTCGAGGCCGACTCCACTTGCGTCCATGTCTGCTGGTTGCCTTCGTGACTGAGTCCTCGATGGATCCCTCCTGACCACGTAATCCTGTCACGCATCCATCTGGGATCGCGGGACCACCGTCGGGCACATACCGGGCGCTGGGCGTCGCGCCCGATACCGTGTGCCCATGGCATTCGATCCCACCAGCGCAGCACCGTTCGGCCACATGCTCACGGCGATGGTCACCCCGATGACGGCCGAGGGCGAGGTGGATCTCAACGGGGTCGCTGCCCTTGCCACCTACCTCGTGGACGTCATGGGCAACGACGGACTCATCGTGAACGGCACGACGGGGGAGTCCCCGACCCTGCGCGACACCGAGAAGATCGCATCGCTGAAGGTCGTCCTGGAGGCCGTCGGCGACCGTGCGACGGTCGTGACCGGTGCGAGCAACAACGACACACGCCACTCGATCGACATCGCTCGCGCTGCTCAGGACGCGGGGGCCCACGGGTTGCTGCTGGTCACCCCGTACTACAACAAGCCCCCGCAGGCCGGCCTTGCCGCGCACTTCCTGGCCATCGCCGATGCCACCGACCTGCCGATCATGACCTACGACATCCCGGGGCGCACCGGTACGCCGATCGAGCCTGAGACCTTCTCGCGGCTGGCCGAGCACCCGCGGATCGTGGCCAACAAGGACGCCAAGGCAGACATCGCGAGTTCTGCCGCGGTGATCGCCGCAACCGGGCTGGCCTGGTACTCCGGCGACGACGCGCTCACGCTGCCCCTGCTGTCGGTGGGCGCCGTGGGGGTGGTCTCGGTCGTGGGGCACGTGCTCGGTGACCGGATCGGCCAGATGCTGGCGGCGTACAGGGCTGGCGACGTGGCCGCTGCCACGCGCTTGAACGCCTCGATGATCCCCGCGTACGTGGGCATGTTCCGTACCCAGGGCGTGATCACGACCAAGGCCGCGATGAATGAGCTGGGCCTGCCCGCCGGCCCGGTGCGCCTGCCGCTGGTGGACGCGACCGCCGCCCAGGTGGCCACATTGCGCGCCGACCTTGCCGAAGCGGGGGTCGCGGGGTTCACCGCGTGAGGCCCGGCCACCACGAGCTCGCGTCCCCGCCGGCCCTCGCGCCGGGGGTCCTGCGCATCGTCGCCCTCGGCGGGATCGGCGAGATCGGGCGCAACATGGCTGTGCTCGAGCTCGACGGCCGGCTGCTGGTGGTCGACTGCGGGGTGCTGTTCCCCGAGGAGTCCCAACCCGGGGTCGACCTGATCCTCCCGGACTTCGCCCACATCGTCGACCGCTTGGGCGACATCGAGGCGATCGTCCTGACCCACGGGCACGAGGACCACATCGGGGGCGTCCCGTTCCTGATGCGGGGCCGCTCGGACATCCCGCTGGTCGGCTCCCGCCTGACGTTGGCGATGGTCGAGGCCAAGCTGCGTGAGCACCGCATCACGCCCTACTCGCTGGAGGTCCGCGAGGGTCAGCGCGAGCGGCTCGGGCCGTTCGACTGCGAGTTCTTCGCGGTCAACCACTCGATCCCCGATGCGCTGGCCGTGGGCATCCGCACGAGCGCAGGCACTGTGCTGCACACAGGTGACTTCAAGATGGACCAGCTGCCCCTCGACGGTCGGATCACCGACCTGCGCGGGATGGCCCGCCTGGCCGACGAGGGCATCGACCTCGCCCTGGTCGACTCCACCAACGCTGAGGTGCCCGGGTTCGTCACCGCCGAGGCCGACATCGCCCCCGTGCTCGACTCGGTGTTCCACCGCGCACAGGGGCGCATCATCGTGGCGAGCTTCGCCTCGCACGTGCATCGCATCCAGCAGGTCCTCGATGCCGCGGCGAACCATGGGCGCAAGGCCGCCTTCGTGGGGCGCTCGATGGTGCGCACCATGGGGGTCGCCCGCGACCTGGGCTACCTCACGGTTCCCCCTGGGCTGATGGTGCGTTCCGACGACCTCGCGGCGCTTGCCGACGATGAGGTCGTGCTCATCTGCACGGGGTCGCAGGGCGAGCCCATGGCCGCCCTGTCCAGGATCGCCAACGGCGACCACGCGATCACGGTGGGGGAGGGCGACACCGTGATCCTTGCCTCGTCGCTGATTCCCGGCAACGAGAACCCCGTGAACCGCGTGATCAACGGCCTGACCCGGTGGGGGGCTGACGTCGTGCACAAGGGCAATGCCCTGGTCCACGTCTCCGGGCACGCATCGGCCGGTGAGCTGCTCTGCTTCTACAACCTGCTGAGTCCGAGGAACGTGATGCCCGTTCACGGTGAGGCTCGGCACCTGCGCGCCAACGCCGCACTGGCGGTGCGCACGGGGGTTCCGGCCGAGCGCGTGCTCATCGCCGAGGACGGGGTCGTGGTGGACCTCAGCGAGGGTCGGGCTGAGATCGTCGGGGCGGTGCCGTGCGGGTACGTGTACGTCGATGGATCCTCTGTCGGCGACATCACGGAGGCCTCGCTCAAGGACCGAAGGATCCTGGGTGAGGAGGGGTTCATCTCGGTCTTCGTCGCTGTTGATCTCGAGCAGGGGCAGGTCGTGGCCGGCCCAGAGGTGCACGCCCGGGGCTTCGCCGAGGACGCAGAGGTGTTCGCTGATGTCCTGCCGCAGGTCACGCGCGCGCTGGAGGAGTCCCTTGCACATGGCGGGACCGACGCCTATGCACTCGAGCAGGTGGTCCGCCGTCAGGTGGGCCGCTGGGTGAGCTCGACGCACCGGCGCCGTCCCATGATCGTCCCGGTGGTCGTCGAGGTCTGAGGACCACGACACGAACGGCCCCCGGATCAGGGACGCCGCTGGCTGGGGCCACCCGCAGGTAGCCTCGCATCATGGCCACCAAGACGCCCGCGCGCTCCCGCACGTCGGGTTCGTCGCGCAGTTCCCAGGGGGGCAGCCGCAAGGGCTCGACCCGGTCCACCGCATCCCGCAGTTCGTCGTCGCGGTCAGTGCCCCGGACGGCACCCAAGCAGGTGAAGCGCCGTCAGCCGGGCCCCGTGGCCAAGGTCGTGCGCGCCCTCGGTCGGCTCCTGTCCCGGATCTGGCTGTTCCTGGCCGCCATCCTCGGCGGGCTGGCCCGTGCCGTTGGCCGAAGCGCCCGCGACATCGACGCGACACATCGTCGCGACGGGATCGGCCTGCTGCTGTTCACCGCGACCATCGTGGTGGCCGCGGTCACATGGTTCTCCATCGACGGCTGGCTCACCGGTGTGGTCACGGCGATCGTCACTGGCCTGTTCGGGGCCCTGGATGTCGTGGTCCCGGTGTTCCTGTTCTGGGCCACCCTGCGTGTGCTGCGCCACCCCGACGAGGGGTCGACCACCGGCCGGCTCACTGTCGGCTGCGCCATCCTGCTTGCCACCGCGTGTGGCATCTGGGCGCTGGCCCAGGGCGCGCCCACCCCGGCAGATGGCGCCGAGTCGCTGCGCGCAGCCGGCGGGTGGGTCGGCTGGTTGATCACGGCACCGGTCGTGGCAGCCGTCGGGATCTGGCTGGCGTACCTGTGGCTCATCGTGGTTCTCGGCTTCGGCCTGCTCGTGGTGACCGCCACCCCCATCCACGCCGTCCCCGAACGTCTGGCAGCGCTGCGCGATGCTGCGCTGCTCCGTCGCACAGCCACGCCGTCCGATGCCGGGGAGCAGCCCGCGGGTGACATGGCCGTGGATGGTCGCGCCAAGCACGCCGCACTGGCTCCTGAGGAGGAGGGCGACTCCACACCCACCGACGAGTCGGCCTCTGCACCCCAGGCGGACGCCGCCGAGGCGCCTGCAGGTGCTGCTCCCGTCGCCGCCCCCACGAGGTCATCTCGGTTGAAGGCTCGAGCGCTCGGCCTTGTCCGTGGCCTGCGCAGGTCCGCGAAGGACCAGGAGCCGACGCCCTACGACGGCCCACTGGCCGGCGACGAGGCGTTCGTCTCGGCCGTGGCCAGCGCACCGGGCGACGACCCCGGCCCCGAGGTCGAGGACACCACGCTCGTGGACGCCCTGTTCGACCCCGCGGATCCCTCGGGGACATCGGGTCCGCACGACCAGACCACCCATGTGCCGGCAGTCCCCGGCGCCACGTCCGGGCCCGGCGGGGATGGCGAGTCGGCGGTCGTCGATCCCGAGCTCGCTGCCCTCGCAGCCACCTTGTCCGTGCAGAAGCCCGGCGCGAAGCCTGCCAAGCACAACACCGTGGCGATCGCGCGCCCGGAGCAGCTGCGCCTTCCCGGCGCCCCGGACTACCGGCTGCCCACACCGACGATCCTCAAGGCCGGTTCGGCGCCCAAGGCACGCAGTGCGTCCAACGACCGCGTGGTGGCTGCCCTCACCGGGGTGCTGACCCAGTTCGAGATCGACGCGCACGTGACCGGCTACAGCCGCGGACCCACGGTGACCCGCTACGAGGTGGAGCTCGGCCAGAGCGTCAAGGTGGAGCGCGTGACCGCGCTGACGAAGAACATCGCCTATGCGGTGGCCACCTCCGAGATCCGGATCCTGTCGCCCATCCCGGGCAAGAGCGCCATCGGCATCGAGATCCCCAACACCGACCGCGAGATGGTGTCGCTGGGGGACACGTTGCGATCGCCAACCGCCCAGGGCGATCACCATCCGCTGCTCGTCGGCCTGGGCAAGGACGTCGAGGGTGGGTACATCTGCGCGAACCTCGCGAAGATGCCCCACATGCTCGTCGCCGGAGCCACGGGCGCTGGCAAGTCCAGCTGCATCAATGCACTCGTGACCTCCATCCTCATGCGCTCGACGCCCTCCGAGGTGCGCATGGTCCTCGTGGACCCCAAGCGCGTGGAGCTCACGGCCTACGAGGGCATCCCGCACCTGATCACCCCGATCATCACGAACCCGAAGAAGGCCGCCGAGGCCCTGCAGTGGGTCGTGCGCGAGATGGACGCCCGCTACGACGACCTCGCCCACTTCGGGTTCCGGCACATCGACGACTTCAATCGCGCTGTCCGCTCCGGGGCCCTGGCCGTGCCGCCCGACTCGGAGCGGGTGCTCACGCCCTACCCGTACCTCCTGGTCATCGTCGACGAGCTCGCCGACCTCATGATGGTGGCCCCGCGAGACGTCGAGGAGGCGATCGTCCGCATCACCCAGCTGGCACGCGCCGCGGGCATCCATCTCGTCCTTGCCACGCAGCGGCCCAGCGTGGACGTCGTGACCGGCCTGATCAAGGCCAACGTCCCCTCGCGGTTGGCCTTCGCCACCTCGAGCCAGACCGACAGCCGCGTCATCCTGGACCAGACCGGGGCCGAGGCGCTGGTGGGCCAGGGAGATGGGCTGTTCCTGCCGATGGGTGCCTCCAAGCCGATGCGGATCCAGGGCGCGTTCGTCCCGGAGTCCGAGATCCGCGCCGTGGTCACCCACGTGAAGAAGCAGATGACCGCCCAGTACCGCGACGACGTGCTCGCCCCGGCGAGCTCGAAGCGTGAGGCCGAGGACGAGGTGGGCGACGACCTCGACCTGCTGGTGGCGGCCATCGAGCTGGTGGTGACGACGCAGTTCGGCTCGACGTCCATGCTCCAGCGCAAGCTGCGCGTCGGCTTCGCCAAGGCCGGGCGGCTCATGGACCTCATGGAGACCCGCGGCGTGGTCGGGCCATCCGAGGGTTCCAAGGCGCGCGACGTCCTGATCAGGCCCGACGACCTCGATGCGGTGCTGGCCGACCTGCAGAACGGCAGCTGACCGAGCCCGTGGCCTACTCTGCACAGATGGGCAAACCTCGCGTGGCACTGCTGACCCTGGGCTGTGCACGCAACGAGGTGGACTCCGAGGAGCTGGCCGGTCGGCTGGCCGCCGACGGCTTCGAGCTGGTCGCTGAGGCCGAGGACGCCGACGCCGTGCTGGTCAACACGTGTGGCTTCATCGAGGCGGCCAAGCGCGAGTCGGTGGACGCGCTGCTGTCCGTCGGGGGGTCGACCAGTGATGGTCGGCACCGGTCGGTGGTGGCCGTGGGCTGCATGGCCGAGCGCTACGGCACGGAGCTGGCCGCTGAACTCCCGGAGGCCGACGCCGTCCTGGGCTTCGACCACTACCCCGACATCGCCGATCGCCTGCGCGAGATCGTCGAGGGTGGCTCTGTGCCCAGCCACGCCCCACGGGACCGCCGCACGCTGCTGCCCATGGCGCCGGTCGATCGGCGCGGGTCACAGGTCCACATCCCGGGCCACGGCGCATCCGGCCCCGCGGCGGGCGACCGGGACGCCCAGGTGGGCCCGGCGTGGATCCGGCAGCGGATGTCCGGCGGGCCGGTGGCCTCACTGAAGATCGCCTCAGGCTGCGACCGGCGCTGCGCGTTCTGCGCGATCCCGTCCTTCCGGGGGGCCTTCGTCTCGAGGTCCCGGCCCGAGATCGTGGCCGAGGCCGGATGGCTGGCCGGCCAGGGCGTGCGTGAGCTGGTCCTGGTCAGCGAGAACTCGACGTCGTACGGCAAGGACCTGGCGGACCCCGGGGCCCTCGAGTCCCTGCTCGCAGAGCTGGGGACCGTCGAAGGCATCGAGCGGATCAGGGTCTCCTACCTGCAGCCCGCCGAGATCCGCCCCGGGCTTGTGCGCACCATGCTCGACGCTCCACGCGTCGCGGACTACTTCGACCTCAGCTTCCAGCACGCCAGTGCCACCCTCCTGCGTCGGATGCGCCGCTTCGGTGGCACCGAGGCGTTCCTCGAGCTGATCTCGACCATCCGGGAGGGATCACCGAGCGCGGGCATCCGAAGCAACGTGATCGTGGGCTTCCCGGGTGAGACGGAGGCCGACGTCGAGGAGGTCATGGAGTTCCTGGGGGCTGCCCAGATGGACGCGGTCGGGGTGTTCGGCTACTCCGACGAGGAGGGCACCGAGGCGCTGGACCTGCCCGGCAAGCACGACGAGGACGAGATCCGATCGCGCGTCGACGCCGTCAGCGGCGTGGTTGATGAGGTCATGGCACAGCGGGCCGAGCAGCGCATCGGCGACACAGTCGATGTCCTGGTCGAGCATGTCGACGGCCTTGCCGCTGAGGGGCGTGCAGAGCATCAAGGGCCCGAGGACGGCAGCACCAGCGTCCACCTCACGCCGGACCTGCGCGGCAGGGTGATTCCCGGCTCACTGCTGCGGGCACGAGTCGTGTCCAGTGACGGTGTTGACCTGCAGGCGGTGGAGGTGTCCGTTGTCCGCATCTGACTCTGAGGACGCCCAGGACCCCCGCGTGCCGGCCGGTGGCGAGGCTGGGCCGGCCGGGCCGGTCGAGCCCGCGGCCTCGCAACAGCCCGAGATGTGGAGCCGGGAGCGTGTCGTGACCGGTTGGGCGCAGCTGTGGAACGTGCCCAACCTGCTCACCCTGCTGCGCATCCTGCTCATCCCCTTCTTCTGGTACCTGCTCATGTACGACGACGGGGACAATGCCGGCACACGCGTCGCAGCCACCGTCGTCTTCATCTTCGCGGCCTTCACCGACTGGCTGGATGGCTACCTGGCGCGGCGTCAGGGGCTGGTCACCACCTTCGGCAAGATCGCTGATCCGCTGGCAGACAAGGCGCTGACCGGCGTCGCCCTGATCGGGCTGTCCGTCCTGGGCGAGCTGTGGTGGTGGGTCACGATCCTGATCATCATCCGCGAGGTCGGGGTGACGGTCATCCGCTTCATGGTGCTCAAGCATGGGGTCATCCCGGCCAGTCGGGGCGGCAAGGCCAAGACTGCGTTCCAGATGCTGGGCATCGTGATGTTCCTGCTTCCGATCACCCCGGAACTGGCCCTCCTGTGGTGGGCACGCAACATCGTGATGGGTATTGCGGTGCTGCTCACTGCCCTGACCGGCTTGGACTACGTGCACCGGGCCTACTGGACGCGCAGTGACTCGAAGGCGGAGAAGTCCGCTCGCGCCGACGCTGCGTCGGCCCTTGCCCGTGACGCTGACGGCCGGCTTCCACCGCCGGGGATCCCCACGTGACAGCTGGGCAGGGGGGGATCGCTGCGGAGATCATCGGGGGACTTGCCGCTCGAGGGATGACGATTGCCGTCGCTGAGTCAGTGACGGGCGGACGCCTTGTGGCTGCTCTCACCTCCGTCCCCGGTTCGTCGGCCGTCCTGCGTGGGGCCGTCGTCGCCTACCACTCGGACCTCAAGGTGCAGCTGCTCGACGTTGACCCCGACGTGTTGGCCGCGCTGGGACCGGTGTGCGCCGAGGTTGCTGCGCAGATGGCCCGTGGCGCACGGGTCTCGCTGGGCGCGACCTACGCGATGTCCACGACAGGCGAGGCGGGCCCCGAGTCGGGCAGCGGGCAGCCCGTCGGCACGGTGCACATCGCAGTCAGTGGCCCCACGGGGACCACCACGCGGCAGTTGGACCTGCTGCCGGGCGAGCGCGAGGGGATCCAGTCGGCCTCGGTCGAGGCAGCCCTTCGGCTCCTGGCTGAGGTCCTGGCCACGACCGGGGACGTCGCGAGCCACCCGTGACCACCTCTTCCGGCGGGGAACATCCAGGACTGATCGTGCGTTCAGGTGACAGGTAGCGGCACTTGGGGGGGTGTCACGCTACTGTTGTCCAGTGAAGGGAAGGGGACGGCCATGGTGATCCTGCGACGTGTTGTCGGCGAGGAGCTTCGCCGCCTTCGCCAGGACCAGGGCCGAACGCTGCGCGATGTCAGCTCGGCGGCGCGAGTCTCGCTCGGGTACCTGTCGGAGATCGAGCGTGGTCAGAAGGAGCCGTCCAGCGAGCTGCTGGCAGCCATCTGCTCGGCCCTTGAGGTTCCCCTGTCCAGCCTGCTCCGCTCGGTCAGCGATGAGGTCGCTGCCGCTGAGGCCGCCCAGGCTGAGGTTGCCCACGCGGCGTAGCACCACCCCGTTCACCTCGGCACCCGGTACCCCTTGGGGGTGAGGGTGAACCCGGCGTTCTCCAGTGCAGCAGTGACCACGCTCGGCGCGCCCGAGTCCATTGCCGGTGATCCGTTGATCCGGGTGATCGTCAGCGCCCCGATCGCGCCGGCACGCACTGCGTCAAGCAGCGCTCGGGCCGCCAGCGCCACTGAGGTGTCGTCCAGCTCCTGCCCGGGGCTGTTGTCGGGGAACGTCAGCAGCGTGCGACCGCCCCGCTCCACGTAGATGGCCGGCCACCCCCCCACAAGCACGACGTGGCACCCGGCCCCCCGCGAGGGTCTGTGCGGGCTGCCGGACTCACCGGACCATGCGCTGGCGGGCCACTCCAGGGCCGCCCCGAACGCGTTGGCAGGGTCCGCGGACGCCATGACCAGCACCTGTGGGTGTCCGGCAGACACCTCGCGCTCGATCCCGCGGATCTGATCCACCACTCCGGGCAGGGCGAACTGTGAGGCTCCGAGCCCCTCAACCGCGTAGATCCGCTGCACGCGTCCCCGGTCCTCCATCATCGACAGCGTCCGGTAGGCCGATGCGAACCCACCCGGGTCCCCCGAGGCCAGAACCGCGCCGCGGGTGACGATCCCCAGCCGATCCAGATGTGCCTCCGCGCGAGCAACGGCCATCAGCTCGGGCGGCGGTTGATCGAGGGGAAGGGCGAAGAAGCGACCAGGGAGCTCACGCGGGGCCTTCGAGCGAGCGCCGTGGGCAGGTTCGAGCTGGTGCCCTGAGCGCCGGCTCGACCCGTGGCCAGCCGATCCGCCCGCTGCCTCCTGGTCGGGGCGGCGCCACAGGTCGGCGTACCGACCACGTGGTGGGCGCCGCGCTCGTCGGCCGGCACCGGCGCTGGCCCGGCGACGGCCACCGGGTGAGCGTTCCAGCAATGCCCGCAGGGGCTCGATGGTGTCGTTGCTCACGCGCCCGGACCAGAGCAGGTCGAGCAGAGCTTGGCTCAACGCAGCCGGATCGGATGCCTGCGCTGCCAGCCGGGCGCGCAGGTCGGACACGAACCAGCCGCCTCCAGATCCCAGCAGGTCCAGCACCTCACCGGAAAGTGCGCCGGGCGCCTCGGCAGATCGGGGGAGCAGGAATCCGAGATCCTCGGGGGCGAGGCAGATCCATCCGTCCCCACCCGGCAGGGCCGCGCTGCCGGTCCACAGGACCTCGCCCGCCGAGGTCAACTCGTCGAGCAGCGCCGGCGCATAGTCCGTGACACGAGCCGGCAGGATCGACTCCTCCAGCGCGGAGACAGGTACGGGTACCCCGGCCATCGCCCGTATCGCCTGCAGGACACCATCGACACCCCGCAGGCTGGCGCCCCCGGTGCCTGCCAGGTTCTGCCAACGCGGCAGGAAGCTCGCCAGGGCGGCTTGCGAGACGGGTTCGATCTCCTTGCGCAGCAGGGCCACGGAACGACGCTTGATCAGGCGCAGCACATCCGGGTGGCACCACTGGGGTCCCGGCGCATCCGCAAGGAACCACCCCTCGAGTACCCGGCCGGCCGCCCGCGCGAGGAGCAGGTGCTGCGTGACGACGGCAGGCGGGAGACCCAGGGTCTCGACGAGGTCGCCCACGACGAACGGCCCGTGCGTCCGGGTGAACCGCGAGATGAGGTCCGCGACAGGATCGTCCACCGGCAGGAGGTGGGCACCCGCGACTCCTGGTGGGATGGGCGCGCCGAGCCCGTCGCGCAGCCGAGCGGCGTCCTCGACGACGGCCCAGACAGGGCTCCCGCCAACACGCGTGCGCAGCACTCGGCGCGCTGACTCCAGGGACTCCAGCCACGCCGGATCGACACCACGCGCAGCGGCCTGCTCGGTGCTGAGGGGCCCCAGGATCCGCAGGAGGTCCGCCGCGTCCTCCGGCCCTCTGGCGCGCCGCTCCACCGTGAGGTGCTGGACCTGCTCCACGACCTGGGCGATGGAACCGGGGTCCAGGAGGTCGCGCAGGTCCGTCTGGCCGAGCAGTTCACCCAGCAGCGCCGGGTCGAGTGTGAGCGCCGCCGCTCGACGTTCGGCAAGGGGTGAGTCACCCTCGTAGAGGAACTCCGAGACGTAGCCGAAGAGCAGGGATCGGGCGAAGGGGGAGGCGGCGTGAGGTGACACCTCCACCACCTGGATCCGTCGCTGCGCGACCGCGGTCATGAGGTCCACGAGGGCCGGAAGGTCATAGACGTCCTGGAGGCACTCGCGGACAGCTTCGAGGACGATCGGGAACGTGGGGTGCTCGGCGGCGATCTGCAGCAGCTGAGCAGATCGCTGGCGCTGCTGCCAGAGCGGCGAACGCTTGCCGGGCCGGGGCCGTGGGAGCAGGAGGGCACGGGAGGCGCACTCCCGGAACCTCGACGCGAACAGGGCCGAGCCCCCGACCAGTCGAGTGACCGCGGGCTCGACCTCCTCCGGCTCGGGGAACAGGCAGTCCGTGGCCTCGGACAACCAGTCGTCATCGGGCAGGTCGGGCAGGCGGGCGACGATGCCGTCATCGCCGTGCATCACGGCCGCGTCGATCCCGAACCGTTGTGACAGCCGCTCCCTGGCCAGCAGGGCCCACGGCGCGTGCACCTGTGCTCCGAACGGCGACAGGACGGTCAGGCGCCAGTCCCCGAGCTCATCCCGGGTGCGTTCCACCACGATCGTCCGGTCGGTGGGGACGTGGCTGGCCGCTGCCTGCTCAGCCACGTAGGCCACCAGGTTGGCTCCGGCCCACGCATCGAGCCCCAGATCCTCCAGGTGGTCGGTGGCTGCACCGGGACGCTGCTGGGACAGCGTCCGGGTGAACTCCCCGATGGCACGCCCGAGCTCGGCGGGCCGTCCCAGGCTGTCGCCACGCCAGAACGGGAGCCGCCCCGGTGATCCGGGCGCCGGCACGACGTTCACGCGGTCGTGGGTGATCTCGATGATCTGCCAGCTGCTCGCCCCCAGGGCGAAGGTGTCGCCGACCCGTGACTCGTAGACCATCTCCTCATCGAGCTCGCCCACGCGCCCACCGCCCACGATGTGCACGCCGAACAGCCCACGATCCGGGATCGTCCCACCCGAGGTGACGGCCAGCTGCTGGGCACCGGGGCGAGCGCTCAGGACGTTGTCGATCCGGTCCCAGACGATCCGCGGCCGCAGCTCGGCGAAGGCATCCGACGGATATCGCCCGGCCAGCATCTCCACCACGGCCTCGTAGACAGCTGGAGTGAGTTCAGCGAACGGTGCTGTCCGCCGGAACAGCGCGAGGAGCTCGGCGGCGTCCCAATCGTCCATCGCCACGCAGGCCACGATCTGCTGCGCTGCCACGTCAAGGGGGTTCACCGGGATGCGCATCTGCTCGATGTCCCCAGACCGCATGCGCTGCACGACCACGGCGCTGGTCAGGAGATCAGCCCGGTACTTCGGCAGGACGACACCTGTGGAGACCGCCCCCACCTGGTGCCCGGCCCGTCCCACACGCTGCAGGCCCGACGCCACAGAGGGAGGGGACTCGATCTGGATCACGAGATCCACGGCCCCCATGTCAATCCCCAGTTCCAGGCTCGACGTGGCCACGACCGCCCGTAGGCGGCCGGACTTGAGGTCCTCCTCGATGAGCCCACGCTGCTCCTTGCTGACCGAGCCGTGGTGGGCCCGGGCCAGCACCGCGGGTGCGCCCTGGGTGGCCCCCGCCTGCGCCATCACCTCGGCCGGAGGACCCGCACCAGCAGCCGTGGGCGGTGCGAGTCCAGCGCGTTCGGCATGGATCTCGTTGAGGCGCGCTGTCAGCCGCTCTGCCAGCCGACGCGAGTTCGCGAACACGATCGTCGACCGATGGCTGTCCACCAGGTCAACTATCCGGGCCTCCACGTGCGGCCAGATGGACGCGCTCGGGGAACCGTCGGTCCCAGGGGTTGAGCTGAGCTCACCGAGGTCCTCGACCGGCACCTGGACGGTCAGCTCCCACTCCTTGGCTGTGCCCTGCTCGATCACCTCCACCGCCGCGTCACCGCCGAGGAACCGTGCCGCCACGTGCGTGGGCCGGACTGTGGCCGACAGCCCGATCCGCGGGACACGTCTGCCCACGAGGTGGTCCAGGCGGGCCAGGCTCACGGCCAGGTGGGCGCCACGCTTCGAGCCCGCGATCGCATGGACCTCGTCCACGATCACCGACTCCACGTCGGCCAGGATGCTGCGGGTCGCCGAGGTGAGCATCAGGAACAGCGACTCGGGGGTCGTGATGAGGATGTCGGGGGGGCGCCGTGCCATGACCCGTCGCTCCTGCGTCGGCGTGTCACCGGTCCGCAGCGCGACGCTGATCCGCGGCTCGGGCAGGCCGAGCAGCATGCACTGGGCCGCAATCCCGGACAGCGGTGCCCGCAGGTTGCGCTCGACATCCACGGCCAGCGCCTTGAGTGGACTGATGTAGAGCACCCGCACGCCTGGCTGCTCGCGCGGGACCAGGCATCGGTCGATCGCGCTCAGGAAGGCCGCCAACGTCTTGCCCGACCCGGTGGGAGCCACCGCGAGAACGTCCGCACCTGCCTGGATCCGGGGCCACGCCTCGGCCTGCACCTGCGTGGGGGCGTCGAAGGACGCGCTGAACCAGCGCCTCGTCGGCTCGGAGAACAGGTCCAGGGGATCCACGACGCCCATCTTGGTCCCTGGGCCTGACATCGGCGGGTCGAGCACCGCTG
Organism: uncultured Actinomycetes bacterium; assembly: GCA_963697345.1. GTDB lineage: Bacteria > Actinomycetota > Actinomycetes > S36-B12 > CAIYMF01 > Prado023. The sequence continues at coordinate 14,194 of CAVONS010000005.1, forward strand.
TTCGCCCGGCCCCGATCCGGATGGCACGATTCCACCTGTGCGACTGACGGACTTCTGGGAGCGGATGGACCTCACCTTCGGGCGGGCCTACGCACGGTCGTGGGCAGCTGACCAACACCTCGCGGCGCTGCAGGGCCGCACTGTGGATGAGGCCCTGGCCGCCGGGGAGGACACCCGCGAGGTGTGGCGTGCGGTGTGCGCCCACGCCGCCGTCCCCAGCGACCTGACCTGATCGGCGTGTCGGTACCGATCGAACACGTGTTCGTACTACTCTGACCACGTCAGTCGGCGGGTGGCCCAGTGGGTCATCCACAGGTTCGCATCTGATCCGGTCGCATTGTCAGTGGGCCGATCTAGTGTCTGGCCTGTCAGAGAGGGGTGCCGCCGGCACCGCGCGACCAAGGAGTGGGAATGGCTGCACAGGACCGGGACAAGGCACTCGACTCAGCATTGCTGCATCTGGAGAAGCAGTTCGGCAAGGGCGCGGTGATGCGATTGGGCGACCAGCCGGCCGTTCCGATGGACGTGATCCCCACGGGCTCCATCGCCCTCGACGTCGCACTGGGGATCGGCGGCCTGCCCAGGGGCCGAGTCGTGGAGATCTACGGCCCGGAGGCCAGCGGCAAGACCACCGTCGCACTGCACGCCGTGGCCAGCGCCCAACGCGCGGGTGGCATCGCCGCCTTCATCGATGCGGAGCACGCCCTTGACCCGATCTATGCCGAGAGGCTCGGGGTCAACATCGACGATCTCTACGTCTCGCAGCCCGACACCGGCGAGCAGGCCCTCGAGATCGCTGACACCCTCGTGCGCTCCGGAGCCATCGACCTGATCGTCATCGACTCCGTGGCAGCCCTGACCCCGAAGGCCGAGATCGAGGGCGAGATGGGCGACAGCCACGTCGGGCTCCAGGCCCGGCTCATGAGCCAGGCCCTGCGCAAGATGACCGGCGCCCTGAGCAACACGAACACCACGGCGATCTTCATCAACCAGCTGCGCGAGAAGATCGGCGTGATGTTCGGCAGCCCGGAGACGACCACCGGTGGCAAGGCCCTGAAGTTCTACTCGTCGGTGCGTCTTGATGTCCGGCGCATCGAGACACTCAAGGACGGCACCGAGCCGGTGGGCAACCGGACCCGCGTGAAGGTCGTGAAGAACAAGGTCGCCCCGCCGTTCAAGCAGGCAGAGTTCGACATCCTCTACGGACTGGGCATCTCCCGCGAGGGTGGACTCATCGATATGGGCGTGGATCAGGGATTCGTCCGCAAGGCCGGTGCCTGGTACACCTACGACGGCGATCAGCTGGGCCAGGGCAAGGAGAACGCGCGAGCATTCCTGCGCGACAACCCTGACCTCGCTGACGAGATCGAGAAGCGGATCAAGGAGAAGCTCGGAATCGGCCCGCAGGTCGATGCGCCGGCGGCACCACCTGTTCCGGAGACGCCGCAGCCGATCGACCTCTGATCAGTGGCGGGCACCCGATGGGCGCGGACTCCGCCGGAGGACATCGACAACCCTCCGGCGGATCCCGAGGCGGTGGCTCGCACGATCCTGCTGCGCCGTCTCGAGGCCGCACCACGGACCAGGGCACAACTGGCCACTGCGCTGCGCGAGCGCCTGGTGCCAGACGACGTCGCCACGAGGGTGCTTGATCGGTTCGAGGAGGTCGGCCTCATCAACGACCAGCTGTTCGCCGAGATGTGGGTCGAGTCCCGGCAGCGCGCCCGCAACCTGTCGGGTCGGGCGCTGCGCAATGAGCTGCGCCTCAAGGGAGTGCCCGACGAGTTCATCGCCGAGGCGTTGGCCACCGTCACCGACGAGGATGAACTGGCCGGGGCACGCACGATCGCCTCTCGGAAGCTGCGATCTGTTGCCGGATTGCCCCGTGCGACCCAGGTGCGTCGCCTGTCCGGGGCCCTGGCCCGCAAGGGCTATGGAGCGGGTATCGCGGCCCAGGTGGTGCGCGAAGTCCTCGACGCGGTCGAGGATGAGGCTGAGACCTACGGGCGGGGGCTCGACGGCTCAACCTGACAGACCGGTCGTCAGCACGGTTCGCTGCCATTCCGCCTGAGCGCCTACCCTTGAGCCCTGATGCACACCACACCCGAGCTGAGTCGTACCTACCAGGTGCGTACCTACGGCTGCCAGATGAACGTCCATGACTCGGAGCGGATTGCGGGTCTGCTGGAGGCCCACGGCTACGTGCGCGCGGAACCTGATCGCCAGGCGGACGTGGTCGTGCTCAACACATGCGCAGTGCGCGAGAACGCGGACAACAAGCTGTACGGGAATCTGGGCCATCTCGCCTCTGTGAAGCGCGGGCATGACGGCATGCAGATCGCGGTCGGTGGATGCCTGGCCCAGAAGGATCGGGAGCACATCGTCGAGCGGGCGCCGTGGGTCGATGTGGTGTTCGGCACGCACAACGTCGACTCACTGCCCGCACTTCTGCGCAGGGCAGAGTTCGCCGCGACCGCGCAGGTCGAGATCGAGGAGTCACTCCAGACGTTCCCTTCGACCTTGCCCAGTCGCCGGGAGTCGGCGTACTCGGCGTGGGTGGCGATCAGCGTGGGGTGCAACAACACCTGCACCTTCTGCATCGTGCCAGCCCTTCGGGGTCGCGAACGTGACCGACGCCCCGGCGAGATCCTGGCCGAGGTGGAGGCACTCGTGGCCGACGGCGTCATCGAGGTGACGCTCCTGGGTCAGAACGTCAACGCCTACGGCGCCGAGTTCGGCGAGCGCCACGCCTTCGCCGACCTCCTTCGGGCCGTGGGTGCCGTGCCGGGCCTCGAGCGCGTCCGGTTCACCTCGCCGCACCCGCGGGACTTCACCCATGAGGTGATCGCCGCCATGGCCGACACCCCGTCCGTGATGCCCTCCCTGCACATGCCCCTGCAGTCGGGCAGCGACCAGATCCTGCGCGCGATGCGCCGTTCGTACCGTCGCGACCGCTTCCTGGCCATCCTTGACGACGTCCGCGCCGCCATCCCCGGCGCGGCGATCACCACCGACATCATCGTGGGCTTCCCCGGCGAGACGGAGGCCGACTTCGCCCAGACACTCGAGGTGGTCGAGCAGGCACGATTCAGCGCTGCGTTCACCTTCCAGTACTCGCCGCGCCCGGGGACGCCGGCCGCCGAAATGGCCGACCAGATCCCGAAAGCCGTGGTCCAGGAGCGCTACGAGCGGCTCGTCGAGGCGCTGGAACGCATCTCCTGGCAGGAGAACCAGCATCTGATCGGCAGCCAGGTGGAGGTCCTGGTGGCCGAGGGCGAGGGTCGCAAGGACGAGCTGACCCGAAGACTGACGGGTCGGGCACGCGACGGTCGTCTCGTGCACTTCGAGGGCGCTGAGACCGCCCGGCCCGGGGACTGCGTGCTGGTCGATCTGGAGACTGCGGCCCCACATCACCTCACCGGCGTGGCCCGGTCCATCCGGACCACGCGCGCTGGGGATGCGTGGCAGGCAGGGCAGGTCTCGTGCGCCCCGAGCCCGGGCTCGGCAACTGGCACCACTCCTGCCGGCGCTCCGGTCGTCCTGGGCATGCCCGGTCTTCGGACCACTGGCTGAGATGGCTGCTCCCGGCCTGTGGCCGCGCGTGGTGGCCATCGTGGGCCCCACTGCCACAGGCAAGTCAGCGGTGGGCGTCCAGGTGGCCCAGCGCATCGGAGCGCACGTGGTCAACGCGGATGCGTTCCAGGTCTACAAGGGCATGGACATCGGCACCGCCAAGGTTCCGGTCGACCAGCGTCACGGGGTCACCCATCACCTGCTCGACATCCTGGACATCACTGATGAGCTGAGCGTCGCGGCCTACCAGCGCCGGGGTCGGGCCGTCCTGGCCGAACTCGCTGCTCTCGGGAAGCCTGCTGTCGTGGTCGGCGGCTCCGGGCTCTACGTTCGCGCCCTCCTCGATGACCTGCGCTTCCCGGGTAGCGACCCCCAGATCCGGGCGCTTTGGGAACTGCAGCTGGCCGAGCTGGGCGCTGCCGGCCTGCACGCCGTGCTCGCCGAGCGCGACCCTGAGGCCGCTGCACACATCCTGCCCACCAACGGGCGCCGCGTCGTGCGCGCCCTGGAGGTCGGCGAACTCACCGGTCAGCCCTTTGCCGCACAACTCCCGCATGACGGGCCACCGCTCGTCGAACACCTGAGCATCGGCCTGGACCTTGATCGCGAGAGGCTCGACGAGCGGATCCAGTGGCGTGTGCACGCCATGTTCGATGCGGGGTTCGTCGACGAGGTCCGGCACCTGCTCGACGAGGGGTTGCGTTCGGCCCGCACCGCGAGCCGGGCGCTGGGCTACCCCCAGGTCATCGACCTCATCGACGGCGCGATGGGGGTCGATGAGGCCCGGGCCGACATCGTGGCCGGGACGAGGCGGTTCGCACGACGACAGCAGCGCTGGTTCCATCGCGACCCCCGAACCGCTTGGCTCGACGCGAGCGCCGATACTCGATCCACAGCTTCGGAGATCGTGGCTCGGCTGACGGGTCCAGCCCGTACCCTTGAGACATGAGTCCCCACGGTATCCCTTTCGCCAAGGGCCACGGGACGGGCAATGACTTCATCATCCTGCCCAATCTCGAGGGAGCTCTCCGGGTGACCGCACAGCACGTACGGGCGCTGTGTGACCGCCACCGTGGGCTCGGCGCCGACGGCGTGCTCGTCGTGGCCCGGACGGCGCACAACCCCGAGGTCGCTGCGCAGGCAGGCGCGGCGCCGCTGTTCATGGACTACCGGAACGGCGATGGCAGCGTCGCGCAGATGTGTGGCAACGGCATGCGCGTGTTCGTGGCCTACCTGCTGGAGAACGACCTGATCGAGGCGGACACGTCCTTGATCGCCACCCGCGGCGGCGCTCGGCGGGTTGCCATGGGCCCGGACAGGACCGTGCGTGTGGACATGGGTGAAGCGACATTCCTGGAACGTGACGACATCTCTGTGGCTGTCGGCTCGGGAGAGAGGTCCACCCTGCCTGCCATCGGAGTCCTGCTGCCCAACCCACATGCGGTCGTCTGGGTTGATGACCTGTCATCCGCAGGTGACCTGCGCATGGCCCCGACGGTGCAGCCCTCCGAGGCCTACCCCGAGGGTGTCAACGTCGAATTCGTGCGTAGGATCTCAGCGGACCACATCCAGATGCGCGTGTTCGAGCGCGGCGTGGGCGAGACGCTGAGCTGCGGCACGGGCGCGGGCGCAGCTGCCGTGGCCACCGCTCGTGAGGCCGGGCGCGAACGGGACGGCCACCGGATTCGGGTCGAGGTCCCGGGCGGGGAGGTCGGGGTCACCTGGCACCCCGACGGCGCAGTCGAGTTGGACGGACCGGCACAGATCGTCGCGCGCGGATCCATCGACCGGCAATGGTGGGAGATGCATGGCTGAGGCACCAGATCTGCTCGACCGGCAGGCGCTGCGCCGCGTACCCGGGCTCGGCACAGAACTGCAGGACGTCACCGAGGTCGAGTACCGCCAGGTACGGCTGGAACGCGTGGTGCTGGTCGGGGTGTGGACCTCGGGCACGCTGGCCGACGCCGAGCGCTCGCTGGCGGAACTGGCTCGGTTGGCCCAGACGGCCGGATCCGTGGTGTGCGACGGGCTGATCCAGCGCCGGGACAAGCCGGACACGGCCACCTACGTCGGGGCGGGCAAGGTCGTCGAACTGCGTGAGGTCGTCAACGCGGTCGAGGCCGATACCGTCATCTGCGACGGTGAGCTGACCCCGGGCCAGCTGCGCCGGCTCGAGGAGCTCGTCAAGGTCAAGGTCGTCGACCGGACGTGGCTCATCCTTGACATCTTCGCCCAGCACGCGAGCAGCCGTGAGGGCAAGGCCCAGGTGTCCCTGGCCCAGATGCAGTACCTGCTGCCGCGGCTGCGTGGCTGGGGCGACTCGCTGTCCAGGCAAGCGGGTGGGCGAGTTGCTGGGGGACAGGGCATCGGCTCGCGTGGCCCCGGTGAGACCAAGATCGAGACTGATCGTCGTCGGGTTCGCGAGAGCATCTCGCGCCTGCGCCGGGAGATCGCCGGGATGGCCAGGGCCCGGCACACGATGCGCCGCGCGCGTCAGCGCAGCGAGGTGCCCTCCGTCGTGCTGGCCGGCTACACCAACTCAGGCAAGTCCAGCCTCCTCAATCGGATCACCGGAGCCGGGGCACTCGTGGAGGATGCCCTGTTCGCCACGCTCGACCCCACGGTTCGCCGCGCGCAGACCCCGGCGGGTCGCCACTTCACGCTGGCTGACACCGTGGGATTCGTCCGGCACCTGCCGCATCAACTGGTCGACGCGTTCCGCTCCACCTTGGAGGAGGTCACCGACGCCGACCTGATCCTGCACGTGGTGGATGGGTCCGATGACTTCCCGGAGGGACAGCTCTCCGCAGTGCGTGAGGTGCTGGCCGAGATCGGCGCCTCCGAGGTGCCCGAACTCGTGGTGATCAACAAGTCGGACCTCGCCGATCCGATCGTCGTGGGGCGGTTACGTGCACGCGAACCGCATTCCGTGCTCGTCTCAGCGGCAACCGGCGCCGGCATCGACGACCTCCTCAGCGCGATCGAACTCGATCTGCCGCATCCGACCGAGGTCGTCGACGTGCTCATTCCCTTCGACCGTGGCGATCTCGTGGCTCGTGTGCATGAGCAGGGGCGCGAGGTCGAGATCGAGTACACCCATGAGGGAGCGGTCGTCCACGCCGTGGTCGGCGAGCAGCTGGCCGCTGAGTTGGAGTCGGTGGCCGTGCCGGCGTCTGCGGCCGACGGGCCCGCCGAGCCGTGACAGAGCCAGACCCCGCGGTCCCGGCCTCTGCTCCGTCGGTCGATGACCTTCTCGCCCTTGCCGTGGAGGAGCTGGGTGGGCAGCCACGCGAGGGCCAGTCCCGGATGGCACACATCGTGGCGACGTGTCTGGAGTCCGGTTCCGGTTCGGTTCTGACCCAGGCAGGGACGGGCACCGGCAAGTCCCTCGCGTACCTCGTCCCCGCGGCCCGGCATGCGGTGGACACCAACGAACCGGTGGTCATTGCTACGGCCACATTGGCCCTCCAGCGTCAGCTGGTCGACAAGGACCTTCCGGTCGTCTGCCGCGCCCTGACCCCCGCACTGGGCCGGGACATCACCTATGCCGTCCTCAAGGGCCGCAGCAACTACCTGTGCCTGGACCGGCTGAACCGTGGCTCGCCGGACCCTGAGGAATCGGCACTGTTCGACACCCCCACCACTCGTCTCGGTCGGCAGGCCGCCCGCCTACGGACATGGGCACAGACCACTGAGACAGGGGATCGTGACGATCTCGAGGACACTGTCGATGGCCGCGTGTGGTCGGGTCTGTCGGTGTCGGCGAGGGAGTGTCCCGGCGCGACCAACTGCGCCTTCGGCCAGGAGTGCTTCGCCGAGGCCGCCAAGGCCCGTGCGCGCGAGGCTGACCTCATCGTCACCAACCACGCGCTCCTGGCCATCCACGTCCAGGGCGAGGTGCCCGTCCTGCCGGAGCACGGAGCCGTGGTGGTCGACGAGGCGCACGAACTCGTGGACCGCATGACCACCGCCCTGACCCGCGAGTTGTCCCTGCCCGTGATCGAGCGTGCAATCGGGCGGGCACGCAAGTTCCTGAGCCCGGAGCTGCTGGACCCCCTCCTGGACGCTGCCGGGTACCTCGGCGACGTGCTCGAGGAGCTGCCCGAGGGTCGGATGCGTGCGCTCCCCGAGGAACTCGTGGTGGCCGTGACCGCCCTGCGCGATGCTGGGCATGGCGCCCTGGGCGGGATGCGGGGCGACAGCTCAGACGCCCCGGAGTCGGCCGCCGATCGGACCTCGGCACGCGCAGGAATCCAGAGCATCCACGAGATCGCGGCAGAGGCTCTGCTTCTGAGCAGCACGTCGGTCGCCTGGGTCGCCCGACGCGCTGGGGGAGCGGCGGTCCTGAACATCGCGCCCATCTCCGTCCGGGAGCTCCTCGAGGACAACCTGTTCACTGGGAGGCCGGTCGCCCTCACGAGTGCCACCTTGGCCATCGGCGGATCCTTCGAGCCGCTGGCCGAGAGCCTGGGCTGCCTGCCCGGCTGGCACGGCGTCGATGTTGGGTCCCCGTTCGATCATGCCAAGCAGGGGATGCTGTACTGCGCCGCGGACCTTCCACGCCCCGGGCGCGACGGGATCAGCGAGCACGCACTGGACCAGATCGCCGAGCTGCTCGACGCAGCCGGCGGCCGGACGTTGGCCCTCTTCTCGTCGTGGCGCTCAGTGGAACGAGCCGAGGAGGTGCTGCAGCGCAGGCTGGCCGGCCGCAGTGACCGGCCCCTGATCGTGGCACGTCGCGGTGACGCGGTTGCTGGCTTGGTGCGCCAGTTCGCGCAGGACCCGCGCGCGTCCCTGCTTGGCACACTGTCGCTGTGGCAGGGCGTGGACGTGCCCGGACCGTCGTGCACCTTGGTGATCATCGACCGGATCCCGTTCCCCCGACCCGACGATCCGGTGGTCTCCGCACGCCAGGAGCTGATTGACGCCCAGGGGGGAAGCGGCTTCACCTCCGTCTCCGTGCCCCGAGCCGCGTTGATGCTCGCGCAGGGCGCCGGGCGACTGATCCGGACCCCGGAGGACCGTGGGGTGGTCGCCGTGCTGGATTCCCGACTGGCCACCACCGGCTACGGGGCCCGGTTGCGTCAGAGCCTGCCGCCGCTCTGGTGGACAACGGACCTACCAACCGTCATAGGCGCCCTGGGTCGCCTCGACGCGGCGCTCAGTGACACCGCGTCGAGCACCGGATCTGGGGTGGCAGCCGAGGCGGTCCCCGAAGTCGCAGGCTCCGACCCGGGGCAATGATCAGGCGCGCGGCTGCCGGATCGCAGCATCGATGGTCGCGGTGTCCAGATCCCTGGTGACGAAGAACCAGTCGTGCACGGTCACGCCGGCCTCAGTGCTCTCCGCCCGGTCCTTGGCCACACCACAGGAGCCCGGGGGCGGGATGATGACCGGGTCGCCGGGACGCCAGTCGGCCGGGGTGGCCACGGAGAACTCGTCGGCGGTCTGCAACGCGGTGATGACCCGCAGCAGTTCGTCGAAGTTGCGGCCCAGGCTCAGCGGGTAGTAGATGATCGTGCGGATCTTGCCCGTGGGATCCACGACGAAGACGGCGCGCACGGCCTTGGTGGAGTCCTCGCCCGGCATGATCATCCCGTAGAGGCGGGCGACCTTCATCGAGATGTCCTCGATCAGGGGGAAGGTCACCTCGACATCCGACATCCCGCCGAAGCTGATCTTCTCCTTGATCGTGCGCAGCCATGCGATGTGGCTGTAGAGCCCGTCCACGGAGAGCCCCACCAGGGCTGTATTCAACTCGGCGAACTTGTCCTCGAGATGGGCGAATGTCATGAACTCGGTGGTGCACACAGGTGTGAAGTCCGCAGGGTGGCTGAAGAGGATCACCCAGCGGCCTGCATAGTCCTCCGGGAAGTTGATCTGCCCCTGAGTCGTCTCGGCCGTGAACGATGGTGCCTGGTCACCGATGCGGGGCATCGTGGGGGCGGCCATCGTGGGGATCTCAGTCATGCGTGCTCCTAGTCAGTGGCGGCCAGATCAACGTGGCTGCCGACCTGACCATCGGCAATCTCGGACATGTCCATCGTAGGCATCCAACAACTCACGCGACGGACTGGGGGAGCCGGCCGAAGGCGTGGAACCGCCTATGCGATGGGGGATTGTGACCGACGCCATAACACCTCCGGACAGCTCTTCCCAGCCAGCGCCCGCGCAGCGGCAGGCAGCGCTCAGACCCCCGTGATCGCGGGCAGCCGCGCCATCCGGATGGCGTGCACCATGGCCTCATGGTCGGCCTCGGCCTGGTCCGCGTAGCTCATGGCCCACGCCGTGATCGCATCCTCGAACTTCGAGTTGCGGCCCAGGTAGGCGCCCAGCGCCAGACGGTCCCCGGACCGGGCGTGGGCACGGGCCAGCGTCCAGCCGCAGGCGTGCAGGTACACGGTCAGGCTGTCCACATCCAGTGCGGACAGGTCGGGGGAGAACTTCATGTCCCGCAGTTGGCGCACGTACGTGTCGTGGTCGACCCCGTGAGCATCAGTTGCGGTGGTCCACCCGATGAAGATGTCCGAGGCCGCCTGCATGATGCGCTGTCCGGCCACGACACGTGCCCCATGCTGGCCGTAGGCGCAGGGATCGGTGTACGGCTCAAGGACCGAGGCAGTCGCCTCCTTGAACTGCAGCATCAGCGGATCACCACCGTCCACGCCCTGCATGAGCAGCACGTAGCACCGGGTGCCCACACTCCCCACACCCACCACCTTGCGAGCGACGTCCACCACGTGGAACTGGTCGAGCAGCGCAGCTCGGTCCGACACCAGGGTCTCCCGGTAGGCCGCCATGGACTCCGAGCTCAGCAGCTCTGCCTGCTCGGGACCCACCCTCATGAGCAGTGGGGGGTCCTCCACGAACTGACGCTGCCCGTTCACGACCGTGGTGAGCTTGGCCATCGCCTGGAGATTCGTTCGCCGACGCGCACCCTCGATGGACCTGTCCACCCGGGCAAGTGCTGCCTCGGGCGGCATGCTGCTGGCAAGTCGGCCGAGGTCGGAGATGTCCATCCGCGAGTACCAGACGTCCAGCGTTGACTTCCCCGCGAAGTCGCGCATCGCCTCCCGATAGGCCTGGACTGAGCGACACGCCAGCGCCCGCTGCTCCGAGCTGCGCAACCCATTCGATCGCGCGATCAGCACCGCCGACGCCGCCATGCGCTTGACGTCCCATTCGAAGGGCCCCGGATGAGTCTCGTCGAAGTCGTTGAGATCAAAAAGGAGCGCACGCTCCGGAGAGGCGAACATCCCGAAGTTGGCGATATGCGCATCACCGCACAGTTGAACGGTCAGGCCTGTGTGCGGCTGGCTGGCGAGGTCCGATGCCATCACCACGGCTGATCCGCGATAGAACGCGAAGGCTGACGTACTCATCCGACCGTGTCGGATGGGCACCAGGTTGGTGAGTCTCGACTGCCCCTGCTCGATGAGCTGCTGCACCGGATCGGCTCTGTCCGCCGAGGGGCTCCATTCGGCCAGCGACTGTCGCGGAACCTCGGCGCGCGCAGCAATTCCACGCTCCGCGCGGCCAGCGGGATCGGGCTTGGCGGGCTCGGACACAGCCGTAGCCTAGGACAGGAGACTCACCCAGCACGGGTTGATGGACGGATCAGACCTTGCGGAGTACGGCCACCACGGTGCCCATGATCACCGCACGGTCGCCGTTGATCGGCTCGTACGCCGGGTTGTGCGGCATCAGCCAGGTGTGCCCGTCGCGCTGCTTCAGGGTCTTGACCGTTGCCTCGTCCTCCAGCAGTGCGGCCACGATCGCTCCGTTGTCCGCCGTCTGCCCGGCCTTGATCACGACATAGTCACCGTCGCAGATCGCAGCATCGATCATCGAGTCACCCTTCACCCGCAGCAGGAAGAGGTCACCGTCGCCCACAAGCTCCCGCGGGAGCGGGAACACGGTCTCCACCACCTGTTCGGCCAGGATCGGGCCGCCGGCAGCGATCTGTCCGACCATGGGCACGAACACGGCGTCGGGCAGCGAGTCCCCGATGTCGGTGGGATCCACGTCCCGGCCGTGGCCATAGGGATCAAGTACCTCCATCGCCCGCGGGCGATTCGGGTCACGGCGCAGGTAGCCCTTGGCCTCCAGGACCTTCAGCTGGTGGGCCACACTCGACGGCGAGTTCAGCCCGACGGACTCACCGATCTCGCGCACACTCGGCGGGTACCCCCGTGTCTCCACCGACTCGCGGATCACCTCCAGCACGCGACGCTGGCGCAGCGTCAGGCCGACCTCGTCCTCGTGGGAGTCAGGCAGTGGGTGGATCGTGGCCATGTCGCCCTCCATGCTCGCCGCTCGGGGGTTCGCGGATCGTGGTGATGTCAGACCCCTGAGCGAGGGTTGTTGCCAGGTGATCGATGGCTGACCACCTGCAAGGAACGCTACCGCCGTGACCCACATTATTCAAACATTTGTTCGATTTGGGCTTGAGCGTGTCGGTCGGTGGTGGTACAACTAGCACAGGTGTTCGAACGAACATCCGTTCGATGAGGAGGCAGCAATGTCCACGTACGGTGCCACAATTCCCTGGAGCCCAGCCGGCTCACATGCACCCAAGGACCTTCGGATCACTCGCCGCGGACGACTGGCACGGACCTTCGCCCTCGTGGTGCTCATGGGTGTCCTTGCCCTGTCCCTGGTCGACACCCTCGCGAGTCGGAGCGCGCTGGCTGACGACACGCCGCCCACGGCGCCGGTCCTCACCCAGAGCGTCGTGGTCGAGCAGGGCGACTCGCTGTGGCTGATCGCCGAGCGCGCCGCCCCGGAATCGGATCCGCGTGGCGTGGTCACGCAGATCCGCGAGCTCAACGGATTGCGCTCCAACGTGATCCAGCCGGGCCAGGTCCTGCTCATCCCCGCGGCTCAGTGAGGACCTTGTCGGACGAGTTTGTCGCCAATGCTTGCGTCGTGCGCATCGAAGGTCTACGGTTCCCCACATCTAGTAGTTACACCGGTGTAAGTCATCCACAGGTTGTGGTTGATAGTCCACAGGTTCTGGACAGGTAATCCCCAGGGCGATCCCCAGGTGACCACCGGTCCGCACGAGATGACGCGACCGAAACCGTCTGGAGGTGACCCATGTTCTGCCCGTTCTGTCGCTCCACTGAGACCCGGGTCGTGGACTCACGTTCCACTGAGGACGGCACCTCCATCCGACGTCGGCGCATGTGCCCGTCGTGCAGCCAGAGGTTCACCACCGTCGAGTCGATGAGCATGCTCGTCGTCAAGAGATCGGGTGTTGTGGAGCCCTTCAGTCGGGCCAACGTGGTCTCCGGCGTACGCAAGGCGTGCCAGGGGCGACCGGTCAGTGAGGATGACCTGGCCCTGCTGGCGCAACAGGTTGAGGAGAGTCTGCGCGCGTCCGGCCAGGCAGCCATCGCCTCCCATGACGTGGGTCTGGCCATCCTCGGGCCCCTGCGAATCCTGGACGAGGTCGCCTACCTGCGTTTCGCCTCCGTGTACCGCTCCTTTGAGTCCCTGGCCGACTTCGAGGCGGAGATCGCACTGCTCCGCGCTGCCGGGGGAGCGGCACCCCAGGTCGATCTGCGCACCGGCGCCACCTGACCCACCGCACCCACGTGGGTGCACCCCAGCAGAACATCAACGACAACCCAACCCATCCAGTCCCAACCGGGGACCCACCGCGCAGCAGCCGCGGCCGATCCAAGGAGAACGCGTGACACGAGCATCGTCGGACAACCAGAAGGCTGCCACGGCCAGGAGCAGCGCCGAGCGCAAGCCGCGGATCGTGCCGAGCGTGCGCTTCGAGCGCCTGTACACCACGGAGGGTGTGCACCCCTATGACGAGGTCGTCTGGGAGAAGCGCGACGTCGTGCAGACGAACTGGAAGACGAATGAGACGGTGTTCGAGCAGCGCGGCGTGGAGTTCCCCGACTTCTGGTCGGTCAACGCCTACACGATCGTCACCAGCAAGTACTTCCGGGGCGCCGTCGGCAGCGAGCAGCGCGAGCACAGCCTTCGTCAGCTCATCGACCGGGTCGTGCTCACCTACGGTCGCGCCGGCCGGGAGAACGGCTACTTCGCCACGGAGCAGGATGCCGAGATCTTCGAGCACGAGCTGACCTGGATGCTGCTGCACCAGGTGTTCTCCTTCAACTCACCGGTCTGGTTCAACGTGGGCACGACCTCACCGCAGCAGGTCAGTGCCTGCTTCATCCTCTCGGTCGAGGACACCATGGACTCGATCCTGAACTGGTACCGGGAGGAAGGGCGCATCTTCAAGGGCGGCTCCGGGGCGGGCCTGAACCTGTCACGCATCCGGTCCAGCAAGGAGTTGCTCTCCAGCGGCGGAACGGCCTCGGGGCCTGTCTCCTTCATGCGTGGTGCGGATGCCTCGGCGGGGACGATCAAGTCCGGTGGCGCGACCCGCAGGGCCGCCAAGATGGTCGTGCTGGACGTTGACCACCCCGACATCGAGGAGTTCATCGCCACCAAGGTGCGCGAGGAGGAGAAGATCCGCGTCCTTCGTGACGCCGGATTCGACATGGACCTCGGCGGCCAGGACATCACGTCCGTGCAGTACCAGAACGCCAACAACTCGGTCCGGGTGTCCGATGAGTTCATGCGGGCGGTCGAGGAGAAGCGTGAGTTCGGCCTGCTCGCCCGCGAGAACGGCGAGGTTGTTGAGACGGTGGACGCTGCGTCACTGTTCCGATCAATGTCCGAGGCTGCGTGGGCCTGTGCCGATCCGGGCATCCAGTACGACGACACCATCAACGACTGGCACACCAACCCCGAGACGGGCCGGATCACTGCATCGAACCCCTGCTCGGAGTACATGAGCCTGGACAACTCGTCGTGCAACCTCGCCTCGCTGAACCTGCTCAAGTTCCTCAAGGACGATGCCTTCGATGCCACGACCTTCCGCAAGGCGGTCGAGTTCATCATCACGGCCATGGACATCTCGATCTGCTTCGCGGACTTCCCGACCGAGCCGATCGGTGACACCACTCGCAAGTTCCGGCAACTGGGCATCGGCTACGCGAACCTCGGTGCCCTGCTGATGGCCACTGGCCTGGCCTACGACTCAGAGGGCGGCCGCGCGCTGGCAGCGTCGATCACCAGCCTGATGACCGGTACCGCGTACAAGCGCTCGGCAGAGCTCGCCTCCGTGGTCGGCCCGTACGAGGGCTACGCCCGCAACAAGGACGCCCACACCCGTGTCATGCGCAAGCATGCTGCGGCGACAGATGCCCAGCGCACGCACTCGACCTTGGACGCCGAGATCCTCACCATGGCTGCACAGGTGTGGCAGGAGGGGATCCAGATCGGTTCGATGCACGGGTGGCGCAATGCGCAGGCTTCAGTGCTCGCCCCCACCGGAACGATCGGCTTCATGATGGACTGCGACACGACCGGCATCGAGCCGGACTTCTCGCTGGTCAAGTTCAAGAAGCTCGTGGGTGGTGGGTCGATGCAGATCGTCAACCAGACGATCCCGCGGGCGCTGACCCGGCTGGGATACACAGGCGAGACCACCGAGGCCATCGTCGAGTACATCGCCGAGCATGGTCACGTGGTCAACGCTCCCGCTCTCAAGCCGGAGCACTACTCGGTGTTCGACTGTGCGATGGGCGAGCGGGCCATCACGCCGATGGGCCATGTGCGGATGATGGCCGCGTGCCAGCCATTCCTGTCGGGCGCCATCTCCAAGACGGTGAACATGCCGGAGAACGCAACGATCGACGAGGTTGAGGAGATCTACTTCCAGGCCTGGAAGATGGGCATCAAGGCACTGGCGATCTATCGGGACAACTGCAAGGTGGGCCAACCACTGTCCGATGCGAAGGCCAAGAAGGCTGTCGACGCTGCCCCGGCCGTCGAGATCGAGTACCGCCCGATCCGCAAGCGCCTGCCCAAGTCGCGACCCAGCCGCACGGTGTCCTTCGCCGTGGGTGGCGCCGAGGGGTACCTGACAGCCGGTTCCTACCCTGATGACGGTTTGGGTGAGGTCTTCCTCAAGCTAGGCAAGCAGGGCTCAACGCTTGCCGGCGTGATGGATGCCTTCTCGATCGCCACGTCGATCGCATTGCAGTACGGCGTTCCCCTCGAGGCATTCGTGAACAAGTTCGTCAACATGCGCTTCGAGCCCTCGGGCATCACTGACGACCCTGACATCCGGATGGCTCAGTCCATCGTGGACTACATCTTCCGGCGGCTGGCCCTGGACTACCTGGACTACGACAGCCGCGAGGCCCTGGGAATCTTCACCGCCGAGGAGCGTGCGGCCCAGGTCGCGGCGACCTACGGCGGTTCCCAGCTCGAGATCGATGTGGAGGGCATGTCCCAGTCCGTGCCGGTCGACGACATCGGGACGACACCGACGCCTCCGGCGGCAAACCGGTCAGCTGGCGGTCCTTCGTTGAGCAACGTGCACTCCTCCGCTGAGCTCCTGGAGGCCATCAACGGGAAGGCCTCGGATGCCCCGCTGTGCTTCACCTGCGGCACGAAGATGCGCCCCGCGGGCTCCTGCTATGTGTGCGAGGGCTGTGGGGCTACGAGCGGCTGCAGCTGATGTGAGATGACCGGACCGGCACTCGGAGCCGCTGGTCTGTTGAACGAGGCGAAGGTCCCGGCACTTCGGGTGTCGGGACCTTCGCCTCTGTGCATCGGTGTTCCCACCCCCGGGAGGTGCGGATTCTGCCGTGGAAGGGCATCCATCAGGGCAGTGTCGTCATCGTCGGCCAGCCGAGGCGATTCGCGTCGGGCGGCGTGGCTCTGGTGGGCCAACCCGTGCGACTCATACGCTGAGGGTGTGCCGGCCACCGGGTCGGCAGTGAGGACATGCGCCATGACCGATCCCACATCCCTGCCGCCCCCCGAGGGCCAGGACCCCGACGATCAGCCCGAGTCTGGGGTCGAGTCTGCCCTGGGTGAGTCAGCGCTGGCACCTGACATGCCATCCGACAGCCACCCGGGTACCAGCCCAGACCCTTCCGGCGAACAGAGCACACCGGAGCCACCCGTCGCCCAACCCGGCGGCTCCTATCCTCCTGCGCCGCCTGCGGGGGCCTACCCGCCACCTCCACCACCCGGGGCCTACCCACCACCCCCGCCAGGTGGCGCGTACCCACCACCTCCGGGCGCATACCCTCCGGTGCCGGCGACCGCACCCAGACCGCCCTTCTCAGCAACTGACGCCCTCGGGTACGGCTGGAAGGGCTTCACCGCAAACATCGCGCCCCTGGCCGTCATCGGGCTGGTGCTGGTCCTTGTGTCGATCGCCACCAACTGGTTGTCCCGTGGCTTCGACAGCGCGTTGATCAGCCTTGCGGGAAGCCTGCTGGCCACCTTCCTCTCGCTGGTGGTCGGACTGGGCCTGATCCGAGCAGCCCTGGCGATCCTCGACGGGGGACGTCCCAGCGTTGAGCAGCTGCTGTCCACTCGCGACGTCTGGCCCTACTTCCTGGCATCCGTGGTCGTCGCGGCCATCGTGACGGTCGGGCTGCTCCTGTGTGTCATCCCCGGACTGATCGCAGGATTCCTCCTGCAGTTCTACGGCTACGCCATCATCGACAAGAAGTCCGACTCGGTCACCACCGCGCCCGAATCGACGCCGATCGGCGCCATCAGGGCATCTGTGGAGGTCGTCACCGCCAACATCGGGCCGCTGATCCTGTTGGCCGTTCTGTGCTTCCTGCTGAACATCGCGGGAGCGCTGCTCTGCGGAGTCGGGCTCCTGGTCACGCTTCCGGTCTCAGCCATCTCCGTTGCCTACGCATGGCGCTACTTCAGCGGCGGGCGCATCACCTCGCCGGTGTCGGCCTGACCTCTGGTGCGGTGGGGCCCGGAAGCAGCACGCCGGCCCTCACCGCACCTGGGCTCACACGACGACGTCCGGGCTCTCGCCGGTCTGCTCGCACACAAGCTCCCAGAGGCGGGAGGCGTCAGCGGGCTCCGGTGACGTACCAGGGACCCGGACCGTTCCCCTGGGGCGTCGATCCAGCCAGAAGGTGCCGCTCGGCGCCGGCAGCGTGGTTGAGGCCGCCAACCAGACGCACGTGTCGGCGCCCTCCTCGGGTGTGCGCAGTATCGACCGTGTGATGCGGCGGAACGCCGGCAGGGAGTCCTGCACACCCGGGGTGTCTGCCCAGCCGGGATGCATGCAGTGGAACTGCACCCCACTGCCGTGCATACGTGCGGCCCATTGCTGGCTCATCGTGACCTGGGCACGCTTGGCCCGTGCATAGGCGCGAACCCCGTCGTAGCCGTCGGCGGGCATCTGCAGAGAGTCCAGATCAAGCCGCTCGGCGTACATCCCACCCGAGGACACGACGATCACACGTGGGTGCGTGCCTCGGGCGAGAGCGGGCAGGAGGCGGGCCGTCAGCACGTGCTGGCTGAGCACCTGTGAGGCGTACGTGGCCTCGAACCCCTCCGCGGTCCTGTCATAGGTCCGCACCAGCGCGCCTGCGTTGTGGATCAGCACGTCCCAGGTGCGTCCCTCGGAGATGATCTCGTCGGCGACTCGTCGCGCATCGCTGAGCAGGCGCAGGTCAGCCACGAAGTACGTCCTGCCGTCACGGACGGCCGTTCCGGCACTGGTGATCTCCTGTGCCGCGCTGCGCGTGCGGTCCGGATCCCTGCCGATGATGGCCACCTGAGCGCCGAGACCGGCCATCTGCAGCGCAGCCGCCCTGCCGATCCCCGAGGTGGCACCGGTGATCAGGACCCGACGCCCCTGCATCCCCGGGACGTCCTCCCACGAGAACATCCGGCGTCGAAGGCGGATCCCGGGGCTTCCGAACCCGCCGGCCACGCTGAGTTCCAGAGCCCCGTCAGCAAGGCGCGCGGCACCGGAACGAGCTGATCCCACCGTGCTCATTCCGGGCGGAGGTCATCGGCCACCGACAACCCCTCCAACTCGGCACGCAGGCCCTGCTCGGCGCGCGCGCCGATGACCTGGAACATGCGATCCAGGGGCCAGTCGAGAACTCGACCAACCCCGTGCAGAGTGAGCAGTGCGTCGTACTCCACGACCGAGCCGACGCCCTCGGGCGTGACCGTGATCGTGTCGTGCGACGTGAAGGACCCGGTGCTGGCAACCAGCACAACCCGGCCCGACTCATGCTCGGTGGGGTCCACTCGCTCGACGACCTCGTACTCCATGGGTATGCGCCGGG
Source organism: uncultured Actinomycetes bacterium (assembly GCA_963697345.1). Taxonomy (GTDB): domain Bacteria; phylum Actinomycetota; class Actinomycetes; order S36-B12; family CAIYMF01; genus Prado023. The sequence continues at coordinate 32,931 of CAVONS010000005.1, forward strand.
GACCGAAGGCCGCAACAACCTCGTAGCGGGCGCCGACACACCCCGGATCCCCGCTGAGCCAGCGGGCGGACTCGACTCCGGGGTCCCATTGCGCAACCGTCTGGAAGTCCGCGAGGTGGTCCAGGGCCAGCGCTGCTGGTGCCCGGGTGCTGATACTGGTGACGAAGCGCGCCATGACTCAAGTGTGCGGCCAGAGCCACCCGAGCGCACTACCGCCCCGGCCCGTATCCGCCCTGCCCGGGACCCTGCCGCGCTGGGTCGGGAACCGCAGCTGTGGGCAAGTCAATCCGTTCCGTCGGCGCGGCGTTGAGCCGATCTGCAAGCTCGGGCAGGTAGTTTCCCAAGTAGAGCCCGGGCGCTCTGCGGAGGGGAAGCCGCAGGATGCTCGGGCTCCTCAACGCTCGTGCGACGATCACCGGATCGGGGGATTGCGGTATCCCCAACTACCCACGAGGATGTGGCAGGCCGCGCCGACACGCACACCGGATGTCATGCGACGCGGGCGCAGGGTAGCCTCTTCGTACCGTAAGGCTCGTCCATCGGGGCGTGCAGGACCGAGCACAGGGGTGGGACATGATTGAGCAGACGAGGGTGATGTTGACCCCGGGGGGTCGCGCCAGCCTTCAGGCCCGCGTCGACGAGATGGCCAACGAGGAACTTCCTGCGATGCGCCCCCTCCTGGTCGAGGACGAGCGCGACGAGCGGGTCGTTGCCGACTTCGAGCGGCTTCAGGCCGAGCACGACCGCCTCGTCGTGCTGCTGGGAACGTCTGGCACCCTCGACCTTGCCGAGATCGGTCCCCAGATCACGCTGGGAAGTCGCGTGGCCATCACGGACGCCGACGGCCAACGTCGTGTCGTGCGCATTGTTGATCCCGTCGAAGCCGCCCTCGACGAGGAGCGGATCAGCAGCACGTCCCCGCTCGCGTCCGCACTGATGGGTCGTGAAGTGGGCGACGAATGTGAGGTTGAGGCGCCTGCTGGCACATGGCTGGCCAAGGTGCTGGCCGTCGGCGAGGACATCTGAGCGCGACCGTCCACAGATCACGGCCAGAGGCTTCCCGCTCTCGAGCACAGCGGCAACGCTGTGGCCATGACAGCCGCCGCGTTCCCGCCGCCCATCACGTGTCCCAGCTCTCTGATCGCCTCCTGCGCGCCGCTGCTCGGCTTCGTCCCTGAGCACAGCCTCGTTGTCTTCATCCATGGCGTTCCGGGGCGGAGGGCCCCGGTCGTCCTACGGGTCGACCTACCCAGCCCGGAGCGCGCCGAGTATGCCGCCGCCGAGACAACACGGAGCATCTGCGGCACTCGCGCAGTGGCCGTGGACGCGGTCGCATGGGTCGGCGCGCGCGATGACGACGGCCGCGACGACCTGTCCACCACACCCTTCCTGGCAGCCCTCGCAAGGCATCTGGGTGCCGCTGGCATCGAGGTGGGCGCGGTGCTGTCCACCAACGGCAGCGTCTGGTGGTCACACGTGTGCACGGACCCCATGTGCTGCCCCGCCGACGCCACACCGGTGGACATGGCAACGGTCGACGCCGTACGCGCTGAGTACGTCTTTGCTGGCGTCGCACCGCTGCCCAGTCGCGAGGACCTCGCGGACCGCGTCGCTCGCGACGACCCGCGCGCGGCCGCCGTCGCACAGGCGCTCGCCACGAGCAGCCCCAACGCGAGCGGGCGCTGGAGGGATACCTCCATCCGCTTCCTCACCCATCTCCTGCTCCCCGCCGACGGCTGTGGGAACCCGCCCCGGGCGCTCTCTGTGTCGGCGACAGCCAGGGCAGTGCGCGGCCTGGGGGACATCCGTGTTCGTGACGTCGTGCTCCGCCGGGTCGTGGTCAGCCAGCGCGACTGTCCGCAGTGCTGGGCGGTCACCATCGAGACCCTGAGCGCCGTCCTGCGCAGCGCACCAGCCGGTTCGACAGCTCCCGTCGCGACGGTCCTGGCCCTGGTCGCATGGATGCGCGGGGAGGGAGCCCTCGCCTCGGTGTCGCTACAGCGTGCAGCTGAGGATCCCCCCTACCGATTGGCCGAGTTGGCCACCCGGCTGATGGCCCGCGGCACCGACCCCCGGATCTGGCGTGAATCGCTGGCCACCCTCACAGAGGCCGAATGCCGCAATCCCTCTGGCCGCTGAGCGACACCGGGGGAACGGGACTTGCACACCCCCAGACCGGCGTGTACCTTTCCGGCAGGTCAAGAGTCCCAGCATCAAGCCCTGGCTTGCTGGGCGGCAACCCTCCCACCGCGGTGGGGTGCCCCAGGTGAGGACCTGGTTGCTACTGCCCACGCGGGCAGGACGCAGCAAGCGCGGGTCTTGACCCCTCAAGACCCCGAGCCCCGACGAGGGTTTGGGTTTCGGTTCGCCGAATCCGGATCAGCGTCACACCCGCACAGCCCGCTTGGGCCCATACGAGGAGACGTCCACATGAACAACGCCTGGTCCTTCGAGACCCGCCAGATCCACGCCGGTCAGAACCCCGACACCGCGACCAACGCTCGGGCCCTGCCGATCTACCAGACCACGAGCTACACCTTCGACAGCTCCGAGCATGCCGCGAACCTGTTCGCGCTCAAGGAGTTCGGCAACATCTACACGCGGATCATGAACCCCACGCAGGCGGCCGTTGAGGAGCGCGTCGCCTCCCTCGAGGGTGGTGTTGGGGCACTGCTGGTCGCTTCGGGCCAAGCGGCTGAGACGCTCGCGCTGCTCAACATCGCCGAGGCTGGGGACCACATCGTCTCCAGCCCGAGCCTCTACGGCGGCACCTACAACCTGTTCCACTACACCTTCAAGAAGCTGGGCATCGAGGTCTCCTTCGTCGAGGACCCTGACTCCCTGGACAGCTGGCGCGCTGCGGTCCGTCCGAACACGAAGGCGTTCTTCGCCGAGACGATCTCCAATCCGAAGAACGACATCCTCGACATCGCCGGGGTGGCCGGCGTCGCGCATGAGTCCGGCGTACCCCTGGTTGTGGACAACACGGTGGCCACGCCGTTCCTGATCCGCCCCATCGAGCACGGTGCCGACATCGTTGTCCATTCGGCGACGAAGTACCTCGGCGGCCACGGCACGGCTGTGGCCGGTGTCATCGTCGACTCCGGGAACTTCGATTTCGCAGCAGATCCGCAGCGGTTCCCGAACTACAACGAGCCCGACCCGAGCTACAACGGCCTCGTCTACGCCCGTGACCTCGGCGTCGGTTCAGCGCTGGGAGCCAACCTCGCCTTCATCCTCAAGGCGCGTGTGCAGCTGCTTCGCGATCTGGGCAGCGCTGTGGCACCCTTCAACGCCTTCCTCATCGCGCAGGGCCTGGAGACGCTCAGCCTGCGCATCGAGCGCCACGTCTCCAACGCGAAGGCAGTCGCCGAGTGGCTCGAGGGCCGCGATGAGGTGGAGAAGGTCAACTACGCCGGACTGCCCAGCAGCCCGTGGTACGAGCTGGGCCGCAAGTACGCCCCCCTCGGGACGGGTGCGGTGCTGAGCTTCGAGATCAAGGGGGGCGCCGAGGCCGGCCGTTCGTTCGTCGAGGCCCTCGAGCTGCACAGCCACGTCGCCAACATCGGTGATGTGCGCAGCTTGGTCATCCACCCGGCCTCGACCACTCACTCCCAGCTCAGCGAGGAGGAGCAACTCGCCACGGGTGTGACCCCGGGTCTCGTTCGGCTCGCGGTCGGTATCGAGAACATCGCCGACATCCTCGCCGACCTCGACGCCGGCTTCCGCGCCGCCAAGAGCGACTGACAGGCGCTGCGACGCCGGCCCTGCGCGGCCACGGTCCTACCCCCTTGCTGGGTGGGATCGCGGCTGCGCAGGGCTGGTGTCGCTGCGTGCGGCCATCCGGGCATCTGACCAAGTACGGTGTGCCTGAAGGCACCGGAGAGAGGTCAGGATGAGCGCAGTTGTGGTGGGGTACGTGGCCAGTCCTGAGGGAGAGGCCGCGGTCGCGCAGGGCATCGCCGAGGCGAGGCTTCGTGGATGCATGGTGATGGTGGTCTACTCCGATCACGGGGAGAAGCTCGACAGCGCTGTTGCCGTGGAGCGAGCCGAGGCATTGGATCGCGTCCACAAGCTCCTCCACGCCGCTGACGTGGAGCACGACCTGCGCCACCTCGTGCGGGGCAAGGATCCGGTGCGCGACGTCCTGGACACCGCCGACGAGCTCAACGCAGAACTGATCGTGATCGGTGTCCGTCGGCGAACCCCCGTCGGGAAGCTCGTCATGGGGTCCCACTCACAGTCCATCCTCCTCGAAGCGAACATCCCCGTTCTGGCTGTCAAGGCCTGACCAGTCGGTCCCCAAAACGCGGCGCAGGGTTTGCGCACTCCCGTCTGAGGGAACACATCGACCCCTGTGTGTCGTTGTACTGGGGGTGGTCGCCGGCTGGCGTCCGCGTGACAGAATGACCCACGTTCCCGGAGCTGTAGCAGTGAAGCGCGCCCGGACGTCGAAGTGAGAGGCATTTGCTGGTGAGTCCGAAGAAGTCCGTCGCGGCCGAGTTGACCGAGCCGAACGAGGTCGCTGAGGTGAGCGCCCCCACCTCGACCAAGGCCCCCGCAAAGCGCACCAGCAAGAAGCCGACGAAGTCCACCGCCACGGTGCGGGTGGTCCCGGATGAGCCTGCTGATGATGCCCCGGTGGCCAAGAAGGCGACCGCCAGCAAGCGGGCTGCAGCGAAGAAGTCCGCCGCGAAGGTTCCCGAGGCGCCTGAGTCTGCCAGCGCAGCAGAGTCCGACGACGCCCCAGCCCCCAGGAAGAAGACACCTCGCAAGGCTGCAGCCAAGAAGTCCGCTGCCGGAAGCTCGAAGGACGCTGCCGCGGTATCCACCGACGACGACGTCGAGTTGGACGTCGACAAGCTCTCCCCAGAGGCTGCGCGCGGCGAGCTGGCCAAGGCCGCGTCCTTGGAGGCCGAGCTGGAGGACGATCTGGCCAAGGACCTCAAGGGCGTCAAGGCTGAGACGGCGACCAAGTCGGAATCGAGCGAGACCGAGGCATTCGAGATCTCGGACGCCGACATCGAGGACGAGCCGCAGCAGCAGGTCACCGTTGCTGGCGCCACCGCCGACCCGGTCAAGGACTACCTCAAGCAGATCGGCAAGGTTGCCCTGCTCAACGCCGAGCAGGAGGTCCAGCTGGCCAAGCGCATCGAGGCCGGCCTCTTCGCCGAGGAGAAGCTCAACTCCGGCATGGCGCTGGACCCGAAGCTGCGCCGGGACCTCGAGTGGATCGCCGAGGACGGGCGTCGGGCCAAGAACCACCTGCTCGAGGCGAACCTGCGCCTCGTGGTCAGCCTTGCCAAGCGCTACACGGGCCGCGGCATGCTGTTCCTGGACCTGATCCAGGAGGGCAACCTGGGCCTGATCCGCGCGGTGGAGAAGTTCGACTACACCAAGGGCTACAAGTTCTCCACCTACGCGACATGGTGGATCCGCCAGGCCATCACGCGCGCCATGGCCGACCAAGCGCGCACGATCCGCATCCCGGTGCACATGGTCGAGGTCATCAACAAGCTTGCGCGCGTGCAGCGCCAGATGCTCCAGGACCTGGGCCGCGAGCCCACGCCCGAGGAGCTGGCCAAGGAGCTGGACATGACCCCCGAGAAGGTGGTCGAGGTCCAGAAGTACGGACGCGAACCGATCTCGCTGCACACACCCCTGGGCGAGGACGGCGACTCGGAGTTCGGCGACCTCATCGAGGACTCCGAGGCGATCGTGCCCTCCGATGCCGTGTCGTTCACGTTGTTGCAGGAGCAGCTCGACGGCGTCCTGGACACCTTGTCCGATCGCGAGGCGGGCGTGGTCAAGATGCGCTTCGGCCTCACCGACGGCCAGCCCAAGACGCTCGACGAGATCGGCAAGGTCTACGGGGTGACGCGTGAGCGGATCCGGCAGATCGAGTCCAAGACCATGTCCAAGCTGCGCCACCCGAGCCGTTCCCAGGTCCTGCGCGACTACCTGGACTGACGAGCAGTGCAGGGGAGCGGATCGGGGGCCGACGGCCACCTGATGGTGATCGATCACGATCCGATCCCCGAGGGAGCCGAGTACGTGACGCGGCGTGCCGTCCGGGCGATCATCACTGACGGGCCGATGCTGCTCATGGTGCACTCCCGAAGCGCTGGTGACTACAAGTTCCCGGGCGGGGGAGTGGAGCCCGGCGAGGCCCCAGCCACGGCACTGATCCGCGAGGTCGCCGAGGAATGTGGGCGACTCGTCACCGATGTCACTCCCGCATTCCTGACGGTCATCGAGAGCCGGAAGGCGCGGGAGCCCGGGCTGGTGTTCCAGTCACATTCGACCTACCACTCGTGCTCGGTCGACGGTCCGGTGCAGCCCCTGAACCTCGACGACTATGAGCGGGATCTGGGATTCCACCCGACCTGGGTCGAGCTGGACGATGCCATCTCCGCGAACGAGAGGGTCCTGGGCACCGGCGGCGCCCAGACGTGGGTGCACCGAGAGACCCAGGTCCTGCGCTGGCTGCGCGATTCGGACTGAGCCGCACGAGAGGGGCGCACCACTCAGGCTGGTGGCCGTTCCCACGCCGCCAGCGGGCCGGTCACACCGACTGCATGGCGTCCGCGTCGATCGTCAGGGTGCGCAGCAGCTCGGCCGGCGTCGTCTGTCCAGCGACCGCCGCCTCCACGCCCAACCGATGCAGCGAGCGGAACCCGTCGAAGGATGCCGCTGCCATGATCGCCTGTTCGCCCTCGCCGCCCATGAGCGCCGAGCGCACCGCCCGGGAGATCGGCAGCATCTCGTAGAGCCCCAATCGCCCGGAGTAGCCCGTCATCCCACACGCCCGGCAGCCGACTGCCGCGAGGCAGACCGCGCCCTCTGCCTCGGTCATCCCGAGGCGGGAGCGGGTGTCGGCATCCGCCGGTTGCCGGACCGCGCACTCGGTGCACGGTCGGCGAACCAGACGCTGGGCCATGGACAACGTCAGCGACGAGGCCACGAGGTAGTTGGGGACACCCATCTCGACGAGGCGGATGACCGCAGAGGCCGAGTCGTTGGTGTGCAGGGTCGAGAGCACGAGGTGCCCGGTGAGTGCGGCCCGCACGGCCAACTCAGCGGTGATCTGATCGCGGATCTCGCCCACCATGATGACGTCGGGGTCCTGCCGCAGCGCCGACCGAAGCCCGGCGGAGAAGGACATCCCGATCTTCTCCTGGATCTGGACCTGGGCCACACCAGGCAGCTCGATCTCAACCGGGTCCTCGAGCGTGATCAGGTTGCGCTCGTCATTGACCATCTGGCGGATGGCGGCGTAGAGCGTCGTGGACTTGCCCGAGCCGGTCGGCCCTGTGATGAGCACGAGGCCCTGGGGCAGGTGCAGGGCGTTCTGCAGGGTCAACTCCTGGTCGAGCCCCATCCCCAGCTCGGTCAGGCTCGGCAGGCTGGACTGATCGGAGAGCAGGCGCACCACGATCTTCTCGCCGTGCATCGTCGGCAGGGTCGAGACCCGTAGGTTGCGGTCCTTTCCGTCGACCCGGAGCCGCGCACGACCGTCCTGGGGGATGCGCCGCTCGACGATGTCCAGCCCGGAGATGATCTTCGTGCGCGCCACGATCGACGAATGCCCGCTGCGAGGCAGCGTCATCAGTGGCCGCAGCGTGCCGTCCACGCGCACGCGGACCCGGACACCATCGCGCATGGGTTCGACGTGCACGTCACTGGCCCCGGTGCGGACCGCTGCGGACAGGATCTGGTGGACGGCAGCGACCGCGCCCTCATCGTCCCCCGGATCGACGCCGCCCTCCTCCTCCACCGCCAGCTCGGAGACGAACTTCTCCAACGCGTCCTCGGTGACAGCCTGGCTCCACAGCTCAGCGACCTTCTCGCGCAACTGGCTCTCGGAGGCTACGACCACCTCGAGGCGCATGCCCTTGGCGCGCATCCGCAGGTCGTCCAGGGCGACCACGTCAACCGGGTCGGCAACCGCCACCCGCAGGACTCCATCGCTGCCGGTCAGGGGAAGCACCACGTGCTGCGCGGCAATGCTGTGTGGGATCCGGCGGGCCACCAGGGGATCGATGATCTGCAGGTCGAGATCGACCACCTGCAGCCCGTGCATGTCGGCCAGCGCGGCGGCCACCGCGCCATCGGTCACCAGACCCGCATCAACCAGCACACGGCCGAGCCGGCGGCGGACGGCCCGACCGTCGCGGGCCTGAGCCTCGAGGGCAGCCTCCAACTGCTGGGGCGTGATCACGCCCCAACCCACCAATGTGTCGCCAAGCTTCCTGCGCGCCATGGATACGACCCCTTCTCCCGGGGAGTTCGTCGGCACATCAGGTGCTCGGGTTGAGCCGTGAGCACGGCGCACTGCGTGCTGGGGGAGCAATCCCCGGTCGCGCAGATCAGCTGATGCCCTCAATCCACACCTGAACCGCGCTCGGGGAATCCAGCCGATACCTCGCCACACCAGCCCACAACGGGTCGGTCATCATGGGCTCGTACTGAGCCCGATAGCGCTCCACACCGCCCCAGGCCCACCGGATGATCGAACGTTCGGGTTCGTTCAGGGCCAACACGTCGCGCACCGACTCCCGGTTGCCGTTCCACAGCTCCGTTCGCCGCAACAGGCGTCCAGCTGACCTCGTGGTCACCCGCATCATCACGTGCCGGCGGGGGAGGTCCAGCCACACAATCGTGTCGGCGCGCGCCCACACGGCAGCGCGCACAGCCCGGTAGTTGCCGCAGACGACCCAGCCTGCTGCCACCGCATCGGCCGCATCGAGCGCACCCCACACGTCGGCGTGGAACTCGGGGAGCGGCGTCGGCTCCCAACCCGCTCGATGGAAGTGCCCATCAAGCTCGACGTGCGGGATGTCGAGGCGTCGCGCCACGACCGCGGCGAGGGTCGTCTTGCCGGACCCCGAGTTGCCCACGATCACGATGCGACGCACCTGCCGAGGGTACGGCGACCCACCGCGAAGGGGCCGCACCCGGGATAGCGTGACGCCATGCGGTTCCTGCACGAGCTCCCGGCCCACGACCTCACCTACGACGACGCATTCCTGGTCCCGACCCGCTCGGCCGTCACGTCCCGGTTCGCCGTGGACCTCACGGCCCCTGATGGCTCCGGCGCGACGATCCCGATCGTCGTGGCGAACATGACCGCGGTCGCCGGTCGGCGGATGTCGGAGACCGTGGCCCGCCGTGGCGGCCTGGTCATCCTGCCCCAGGACATCCCGGTCGATGTGGTGGCCGGGGTCATCGCGTGGGTCAAGGACCGGCATCCGGTCTACGACACACCGGTCCGGCTCAGCCCGGGCGAGACGGTCGGCGCCGCACTGTCACTGATCCACAAGCGCGCACACGGCGCGGTCCTGGTCGAGCGTGATGGGGTGCCCGTGGGCATCGTCACGGAATCCGACTGCCTGGACACCGACCGCTTCGCCAGCGTGTCGGCAGTCATGAGCGAGGAGGTCTTCACGCTCCCGGACGGCGTCGACCCGCGTGAGGCCTACGAGCGGATGCTCAGGGCCCGGCGCCGTTTCGCCCCCGTGGTGGCCGGCGACGGGACCACGGTCGGGGTCCTCACGGCCGCCGCCGCCCTGCGGGCCACGGTCTACGCCCCCGCACTGGATGCCCACGGACGGCTGCGCGTGGGCGCTGCCATCGGCGTCAACGGAGATGTCGCGGGCCGCGCGGAGGCCCTGCTCGAAGCCGGCGTCGACATCCTTGTCGTCGATACGGCCCACGGCCACCAGGAGAAGATGGTGGAGGCGCTCACCGCCGTGTCCCGGGTCCGGCACGCAGCACCTCATGTCCAGGTTGTCGCCGGCAATGTCGTGACAGCGACCGGCACGCTGGACCTGATCGAGGCTGGCGCGGACATCGTCAAGGTCGGAGTCGGCCCGGGCGCGATGTGCACGACTCGGATGCAGACCGGGGTCGGGCGCCCGCAGTTGTCGGCCGTGATCGACTGCGCGACCGCCGCCCGCGACCTCGGGCGCTGGATCTGGGCAGACGGGGGAGTGCGTCATCCCCGGGATGTGGCCATCGCCCTGGCCGCGGGGGCCGGCGCCGTGATGATCGGATCGTGGTTCGCAGGCACCTACGAGTCACCGGGGGACCTCCAGATCGACCCCTCGGGCAAGGCGTACAAGGTCAGCTTCGGGATGGCCTCGGCCCGCGCGGTGCGGGGCCGCACGAGTGATGAGTCCGCGTTCGACCGGGCCCGCAAGGCCATGTTCGAGGAGGGGATCTCACACTCCCGCATGTACATCGACCCTGCACGCCCCGGTGTCGAGGACCTCTTGGACTCCATCACCTCGGGTGTGCGTTCGGCCTGCACCTACGCCGGGGCGTCCACGTTGGCCGGCTTCCACGAGAGGGCGCTGCTTGGCGTGCAGTCCGCCGCGGGCTATGCCGAGGGGCGCCCGGTCGACCGCTCCTGGTGAGGGACCATGTCCCGTGCGCCCCACGGGGCGCGGCTTCGCGCCAGTTGTGGTCGAAAGGGCCCGTCTGGTGACCCTCCCGACGAGACTTCGCCACCGTTCGGGTTGATAGACCGGCATCTGGATGCCCGGGTTCAACCACTCAGAGCGCAGAGCTGCTCCCGCGCGGTGTCCACACGGCCCGGTTCGACCACAACCAGCGCGGAGTCTCCTTCCCGACGCCGCGAGACGTCCGCGCACCGGCGACACCACGAACGGATCCGAACCGGGACCCGCGCCCACGGAACGTGTGGCAGCCTTGGCACATGCAGATCGACGCCTCGCAGCACATCAGCGCTCCCGCGCAGTCCGTCTGGGAGCTCATCACCGACCTCGAGGGAAGCGCGCAGATCATCTCCGGTATCAACACCGTGGAGATCCTCTCGGAGCCTGGCCCGTTCGCCGTGGGCACTCGGTGGCGGGAGTCCCGCACCATGTTCGGCAAGGAGGCCACGGAGGTGATGGAGGTCAGCGTCCTCACGCCGGGGGAGTCCTACACGACCGTGGCAGCGAGTCATGGCGCCCGCTACGAGTCGTCCCTCACTGTCCGGGCAGAGACGCCCGATTCCTGCACGCTGACGATGACCTTCAGCGGCGAGCCGACCTCCATGGCCGGAAGAGTCATGTCGGCCACCGTGGGTCGGCTGTTCTCGGGCGCCACGCGCAAGGCGCTCGCGAAGGACCTCGCCGACATAGCCGCCGCGGCAGAACAACCCCAGGACGGGCAGTGGAACGAGTCCGGGGGTCGTCCGGTCGGCCCATGACGATGCGCCTGGCGGTCCCCGACCAGTTGCCGATCTCGGCTCATGTCGAGGCCATCACCGCCGCTCTGAGCGACCACCAGGTCGTCATCGTGGCTGGCGAGACCGGCTCGGGCAAGACAACGCAGCTGCCCAAGATCGCGCTGGCCGCCGGCCGCGGGGCCAAAGGGATGATTGGTCACACACAACCGCGGCGCATTGCCGCGCGCACGCTCGCCGCCCGGATCGCCGAGGAGTGCGGCGTCGAGCTGGGCGCGGAGGTGGGCTTCGCGGTGCGCTTCACCGACCGCACGGCACGGGGCACCAAGGTCAAGGTCATGACCGACGGGATCCTGCTGGCTGAGCTGCAGCGCGACCGGGACCTGCGCCGGTACGACACGATCATCATCGACGAGGCACACGAGCGCAGCCTGAACATCGACTTCCTGCTCGGCTACCTGACGCGCCTGCTGCCCCGTCGCCCGGACCTGCGCGTGATCGTCACCAGCGCGACGATCGACGTGGACCGCTTCTCCGCCCACTTCGGCGGCGCACCGATCATCGAGGTCAGCGGACGCACCTACCCCGTCGAGATCCGGTACCGGCCCACCGAGGATGTGGCCAGCGATGACGTCGACGCCGTGTGTGATGCGGTCATGGAATGCCTGACCTCCGGCGACGGCGACGTCCTGGTGTTCCTGTCCGGCCAGCGCGAGATCCATGACGTGGCCGACGCCCTGCGCCCAGCGCTGGACGTCACCACCACGGTCCTTCCGCTGTATGCGCGCCTCAGCGCAGCCGAGCAGCACCGGGTGTTCGCGCCCGGTGGAGGGCGCCGGGTCGTGCTGGCAACCAACGTCGCGGAGACCTCGATCACGGTTCCCGGAATCCGGTATGTCGTTGACCCCGGGACGGCCCGGATCTCGCGGTTCAGCAAGCGGCTGAAGGTCCAGCGGCTGCCGATCGAGGCGATCTCGCAGGCCTCGGCGAACCAGCGTGCGGGCCGGTGTGGGCGCGTCCGCGACGGCATCGCGATCCGTCTCTACGACGAACAGGACTTCCTGGACCGCCCGGCCTTCACCGATCCGGAGATCCTGCGCACCAACCTCGCGTCAGTGATCCTCCAGATGGCCGCACTGCGCCTCGGCGAGATCGAACGCTTCCCCTTCCTCGATCCACCGGACACCCGACAGATCCGCGACGGGATCAACCTCCTGGTCGAACTGGGCGCCCTCACGCCCGGCGACGGCCCCCCACGGCTGACCGGTCTGGGCAAGAAGCTCGCGCGGCTGCCGCTGGATCCCAGGCTCGGTCGCATGGTCCTCGCAGCCGCCGAGGCGGGCTGCGTGCGTGAGGTGGTGGTGATCGCGGCCGGGCTGACGATCCAGGACCCGCGCGAGCGCCCCGAGGCGGAGCGCGGACGGGCTGATGCTGCCCACGCGAGATTCGCGGACAGGACGTCGGACTTCGCCACGCTCCTCAACCTCTGGGACCACATCCGAGAGGTCCGGCGCACCACATCGGGCAACGGCCTTCGGCGGGCCTGCCGCGCCGAGTACCTCAACTACCTGCGCATCCGCGAGTGGCAGGACCTCGTGGCCCAGATCCGCGAGGTCCTTGGCGGACTGGGGATCGCGTGGAGCAGCAGTCGCGATGACCACGACGGTGTGCACCGCGCGCTGCTGACCGGCCTGCTGTCCCAGGTCGGGATGTGGGACCCGGTGCGCCGCGACTACCTCGGGGCCCGGGGAGTGCGCTTCGTCGTCTTCCCGGGCTCAGCCCTTGCCCGCCGCAACCCGGAGTGGGTCATGTCCTCCGAACTGGTGGAGACCTCCCGGCTCTTCGCCCGGCGCAACGCGGCCATCAAGCCCGAATGGGTCGAGCAGGCCGCCGAGCACCTGGTCTCGCGCAGCTACTCCGAGCCGCACTGGTCCACCAAGCGCGGAGCTACCGTCGCCCGCGAGCGCGTGACACTGTTCGGGATCCCTCTGGTTGCCGGCCGCGCGGTCGACTACGGGAGCATCGACCCGCCGCTGTGCCGCGAGCTGTTCATCAGAGGCGCTCTCGTCGAGGGTCAGTGGAGCACCCACCACCAGTTCTGGGCCACGAACCGCGCTGCCGTGGCGGCCGCCGAGGAGGTCGAGGAGCGCAGCCGGCGCCGTGGGCTGGTCATCGACGACGAGGGCCTGTTCGCCTTCTATGACGCCCACATCCCCGCTGACGTCACCTCCGTCAGGCACTTCGACTCGTGGTGGAAGAGGACGCGGCGGTCGACCCCGGACCTGCTCACCCTGACTCCAGCGCAGATCCGGGTCGCGGGCGAGGAACTGCCCGCGGAGGATGACTTCCCGCTGCGCTGGAGCGCAGGGCCTGAAGTCACACTGAACCTCTCCTACGCCTTCGAGCCGGGAGACGCCGCCGATGGAGTCACTGCGGACGTGCCACTGGCCCTGCTTCCCGAACTCGACCCGGCCGAGGTCCCCGGCGCCGCACCGGGCCTGCGCGCCGACCTCGTGACGGCCCTGCTGCGCAGCCCGGCGAAGTCGATCCGCCGCCAACTGGGGCCCGCGCCGAATCTCGTGCCGGCCCTGCTCGACGCCCCCGAACTGGCCGAGCAACCGATCCTGGAGGGTGTCGCCGCAGCGGTCACCCGGATCACAGGCGTTCGGGTCACCTCCCAGGACTGGGAGCTCACCCGTGTGCCACTGCACCTGCTACCTCGCTACCGGGTGATCGACGAGGACGGCACAGTCCTGGGGGAGGGGCGCGACCTCGCCGTCCTGCAACGTGCCCACGCGCCGGACCGCGCCGCGATGCTGGCACGCGCCGCCGATGACATCACCGTGACCGGTGCGACGACGTGGACCTTCGCCACGATCCCGCAGACCGTGCAGCGCGTGGTGGCCGGCGTGCCCGTGACCGCCTACCCAGCGCTCATCGACCGCGGAGGCGCCGTGGACCTCGGGGTCCTGCCCGATGCCGACACCGCCGCCCCAACCCACCTGCGGGGGGTGCGCCGGCTGGTGGCGCTGGCTGTCCCGAATCCCGCACCTCGCGGGTACTCGGGGCTCGACATGACCGCCAGGCTCATCCTCGGCAGATACCCGGACGGCGGGGCCCAGTCCGTCCTCGACGACTGCACTGACGCCTGCATCGACTTCCTGCTCTCCGGCCCGCCAGTACGCGATGAGCCCACCTTCGCCACAGCCGTCGGGCGGATCACCCTCGAGCTTCCGCGGCAGTACGCGGCGGCACTGGCCCAACTGGTGACGATCCTCGGGCTGGCCTGGGAGGCAGAACGAGCCGTGGAGGCGCTCCGGTCCCCGGTGGTGGCCGATTCCGTGGCCGACATCCGGGCCGAGCTGGGTCGGCTCGTAGGCCCCCGACCGGCCACCAGACATGGGGTCGCTCAACTCCCGGACCTCCGTCGCCACCTGCAGGCGCTGGCCTGGCGCGTGGCCAAGCTGCCCGACGACCCCGCAGCCGATCAGCGGCGCATGGAGTCGGCGCACGTCGCAGAACAGCTGATGTCGGATGCCCTGCCCGGCTGGCCGGTGGCCGATCAGATGGCGGCCGGCGAACTGCAGCGCACCGCCCGCCGCATGGTCGACGAGTACCGCGTCAGCCTCTTCGCGCAACACATCCGCACAGCCGTCCCGGTCTCGGAGCGGCGGATCGAGAAGTTCGTTGCCGGACTCAGACCATGAACGACAGGCTCTTCAACGACACCACAGACTCCCCGGTCGCTGCGCGGTAGTCGCGTTGGGCCTCGGCAAGCGCGGAGGCATAGGTTGCACGGGCGGCCACGATGGACCGCTCATAGGCCAGCCGATCCGAGATGGACGCCACCTGGTACCTGCGCCATGCCCGGACCCGCTGGGCATTGGTTGCCGCATCCTCGAGATCGGACCTGAGTTGGGCCTGCTCATCGGCGTTGTCGGTACGGAAGGTCTCCCGCGCGGAGGTCAGGGCCAGGCTCAGGGTGTCGCCCGCGATCGCTGCCGCAGCCCGGTACTCCTGCGTCTTGACGTCCAACTCCAGCGGCTGGATCTTCACCAAGTAGTTGGCCAGTGCCTCATCGATCTCCGCGTTGCGCTCGGCACGCGCGACCTTCCGTGTCGTGCGGTACTCGTCCACGATGGGCGCGGCTCCGCGCCGATAGACGCGGCGTGCCTTGCGCCGTTCGGCCTTGGTGTCAGCGTTCTTGAGCGCTGAACGGCGCTGGGCCCGGGGAGCCACCAGCTGGTTGTCACGCTCGGCTCGTGCGGTGGCCATCTGCGCCATGTAGGTCTCGCGGGACTCCGTCACGCTCTCACGGAGGAACTGCTCCGCGCCATCGCTGAGCTGACTCGTCTCAGGTTCATTCGTGCGCGAGCGGGTATCGGCAGCGACAGGCATGGCCGCCGCGCCCGTCACCAGGGCGACGCACATGGCCACAGATGCCATCCTGCGCCCTGCTGCCACGGTCCCTCCCAGTGCCTTGCCCCGCGTTCCCCATCCTAGACCCCCACCCGGGCCAGGCCCAAGGAACTGGCGGAACTCACCACAACGGGGGACTGGTGCCCGCGCCGGGGACGCGCATGGTCACAGGACCAGGAGCAGGGCCAGCCAGGCGAAGCAGATCACCAGTGCCGCCCCGGAGGACAGGAGGCCGAACACGGCACCCACCCTGCCGGCCTGGCGGGACACTCCCACGACGAGCCCCACGGCACTCGTGAGCAGGCCGATCGGAGCCAGCACCCACGCGACGATTCCGATCAGCGGGATCAGGGAGAGGAACAGCGAGACTGAACCCAACGTCGCCCCGACCACGGCTGCGTTGTTGCGCATGACCACGACGGGCGCCGGGGAGGGAGTGACGAACGGCGGGACCTGGCTCCACGCCGCAGCCGTCGGGAACGACGCAGCGGCGGCCGGGCGCGCAGGCGGCGCAGGCAGATGCGTCAGTGCCAGCGTGTCGTGCTGGTCCCCAGGTGTGGCCATGAGCAGAAGCCTAGCTCGCGTCACTCACCGGCCAGCACCACGACCGCTCCAGCCCAGATCGTGGCGGCCAGGAGCAGGGCACCCAACTCGATGAGGATCGAGAAGCCCGTGGCCTTCATCGCCAACCAGGTCGACGATCGCGCGGCCGGCCAGTCGCCGAGCCGGACCTGCTCAGCCGCGTAGAGCCCGCCGATGAAGCCGACGACCAGGCCCACGATCGGGATGAGGAAGAACCCGACGATTGCCGCGACGCCGCCCACGAGGATGGAGCGGCCAGGCACGCCCGCAGCGGACAGGGACCTGTGCGGCAGGAGGTACTTGAGGATCTGACCGACTCCGATGACCAGAGCCATCACGGCGAAGGCGACCCCAGGCGCCACCGCCTCCGGTCAGAATCGCCCAGACGAGCAGCGCCCCCAGTGCCAGGAGCGTTCCGGGCAGGATCGGGACGACGATCCCCACCGCTGCTACGACGAGAGCTGCCAGGACGAGGAGGTCGAGCAGGACCTCATTCACTCAGCGTTGGTCAGTTCATCACCGTTGGTGTGTACCGCGGCAGCATTCGCCTTGGCGATGCGTGCAGAGATCTCGCGGAGGCTCGCCTCGTGGGCGCGCAGGTGGTGTCCACAGAACAGGAGGTGCGAGCCCGACGCCAGGGTCGCCCGTGCCACGGCTTGGGCCCCACACCGGTCACACCGGTCAGCGGCGCTCAGCGCCACCTCTGCCTCAAGAGTGCCAACCATGTCCCCTCCTCGGTACGTCGTGGATACCAGTGTGGCATCCCGCGGCCGGATCTGCCCGGACGTTCGCCAGACGCGCAACATGCATCCGTCGCCGGGGGCGGCACGGAATCCTTCGTTGGTTCGGTGCGCAAGGACGTTGCGACGGTCCCGGTACCCTTGCCGGGTGACTGCAGAACCCCTGGAGCCCAAGCGGCGCGCCCGCCGCAGCGATTCGTCCTCGGGCGGCTACTCCGCCAAGCACCTGTCCGTGCTCGAGGGGCTGGAGGCTGTCCGCAAGCGCCCAGGCATGTACATCGGGTCCACCGACTCCCGCGGGTTGATGCACTGCCTCTGGGAGATCCTGGACAACTCGGTCGACGAGGCGCTGGGAGGGTGGTGCACCCGGATCGACCTGATCCTGCGCGCCGATGGTTCGGTCGAGGTCCACGACAATGGCCGAGGCATCCCTGTCGATGTCGAGCCACGCACGAAGCTGACGGGCGTCGAGGTCGTGATGACCAAGCTGCACGCCGGCGGGAAGTTCGGCGGCGGCTCGTACACGGCGTCGGGCGGGCTGCACGGAGTCGGGGCGAGTGTGGTCAACGCCCTGAGCTCGCGCCTTGACATCGAGGTGGATCGCGACGCCAAGGTTCACCTGATCTCCTTCCGACGCGGAATCCCAGGTCTGTTCGATGGCGAGGGGCCCGATACCGGTTTCTCGAAGAAGTCCGGCCTGCGTCGCGAGGGCACGTGCCCGCGATCCAGGACCGGCACCCGCGTGCGGTTCTGGCCCGACGCGCAGATCTTCACCTCCGATGCCCAGATCGATGTGGCGGCCGTTCACTCCCGCGCCCAGCAGACCACCTTCCTGGTCCCCGGCCTGACGATCGTCGTGCGCGATGAGCGCGACGGCGGCGACCCGGAGGAGCGCAGCTTCGCCCATCGCGGCGGAATCACGGAGTTCGCCGAGCACCTGGCCCTCGGTCAGGCGGTGTCACCGGTGCTGCGCCTGGCGGGTTCCGGCACGTTCACCGAGACCGTTCCCGTGCTCGACAAGCGGGGTCACATGACGCCCACCGAGGTGGAGCGCGAGCTCGTGGTGGATATCGCGCTGCGATGGGGCAACCACTACGACTCCGAGCTGCGGTCCTTCGTCAACATCGTGGCAACGCCGAAGGGCGGAACCCACGTCGCCGGCTTCGAACGTGCGATGGTCAAGACCCTCAACGATCACGTCAGCAGCACCAAGGTGGTCAAGGCCAGCGAGCCGACGCTGACCAAGGAGGACGTCCTCGAGGGTGCAACGGCCGTGGTGACCGTTCGATTGGCTGAACCGCAGTTCGAGGGCCAGACCAAGGAGATCCTCGGCACCCCCGCGGCATCCCGGATCGTCGCGGCCGTGGTGGGCAAGGAGCTCTCCGCCTGGCTGACCAACCCACCCCGCGGTGACAAGCAGGCGGTCAAGTCGGTGGGGGAGAAGGTGGCCAACGCGATGCGCGCGCGGGTTGCTGCCCGGGCGCACCGCGACGTGCAGCGGCGCAAGAGCGCGCTGGAGTCCTCGTCCATGCCGGCCAAGCTCGTGGACTGCCGCAGTGCCGACCTCGAGCGCACAGAGCTGTTCATCGTGGAGGGCAACTCGGCGCTCGGCACGGCCAAGCTCGCGCGCGACTCGGAGTTCCAGGCCCTGCTGCCCATCCGCGGGAAGATCCTCAACGTGCACAAGGCCTCCCTGGCCGACATGCTCAAGAACGCCGAGTGCGCCGCGATCATCCAGGTGCTGGGCGCCGGGTCCGGCCGGACGTTCGACCTCGAAGCCCTGCGCTACAGCAAGGTCATCCTGATGGCCGACGCCGATGTCGACGGCGCGCACATCCGCTGCCTTCTGCTGACCCTGTTCCACCGCTACATGCCGCAGATGCTCGCCGAGGGCCGGGTGTACTCAGCCGTGCCGCCGCTGCACCGTGTCGAGGTGATGGCCTCGGGCGGGAAGAAGGCCGAGGTCCGCTACACGCACTCCGACGCCGAGCTGAAGGCCACGCTCTCCGAGCTGTCGCGGGGCGGGCGCCGGTGGAAGGACCCCCAGCGCTACAAGGGCCTCGGCGAGATGGATGCCGGTCAGCTGCGCGAGACCACGATGGAGCCCGGCAAGCGGACGCTGCGTCGAGTTCGCGTGCAGGATGCCCACGACGCTGCCACAGTGTTTGACCTGCTGATGGGTTCTGACGTGGCGCCGCGCAAGGAGTTCATCGTTGCCGGTTCGGCCGGCCTGGACCGCGACCGCATCGACGCCTGATCCCTGCTCGCCGGGCGGCCCGGATCAGCCGTCGATCAGCTGAAGGCGCCCTGTGTCCACGTCGTAGATCGCCCCGCCCACCACGAGGTCGCGAGGGAGCAGCGGGAAGCTGCGGATCCGACGGAGGTCACGCTTGAGGGCCACTGCCTCGTCCCTGACGGTCCGGAACTCCATGCTGGAGGTGTCGACCCCGTACTGCTCCTGGATGATCCTGTGGATCTCGTCCTCGGGGGTGCCCACCATCTTGCACCTCGTGTGCGGCAGCACCAGGACCCGGTTCACGTCCAGCAGGTAGGTGGCAAGGACCAGGGTGCGTAGGACGTCGTCGGTGACCCGGGCGCCGGCGTTGCGAAGGATCTTCACGTCCCCGGGATCCATCCCCACGATCCGCAGCGGATCGATCCGTGAGTCCATGCACGTGACGATGGCGAGTCCCTTGGCCGCCCGGCCGCCGAGTCCCAGCCCGTGGAACGTGCTGGCGTAGTCGTCGTTGGCCGTCAGGACGTCCGCGAAGTCCTCGGCGGGGAAGGGCGCAGGCTCGTCAGCAGCAGCTGGCACACCGTGGGGGTCTGTCACTCGGAACCGCCCGAGGAGTGTCCCGGGAAGATGCCCATCCCTGGCTCGACGATCGGGGCGGCATTGTTCACGGCCAGTGCCGCCTCACCGAAGCCGACCGATATCAGCGGGACCTTGCCCGGATAGGTCACGATGTCCCCTGCCCCGAACACCGCCGGCAGGTTGGTGCGCATGGCCGTGTCGACCAGGATTCGGCGCTTCTCGAGGTCCAGACCCCAGGTGGCGATCGGGCCGATGTTGGCCACGAACCCCAGCGCTGCAACGACGGTCTGGGCCGGCAGGACCGTGACCTCGCCGGTCTCCTTGTGCTTCACCTCGACCTGCTCGACCCAGTCCTGTGAACCACGGATGGCAGTGACCTCCGAGGAGGTCAGCAGCTGGACCCCCATGTCACGGACGGTGTCGATCATCGAGCCATGGGCGCGGAACTGCTCCCGGCGGTGGACCAGGCTCACACTTCGTGCGATCGGCTGCAGGGCGTAGGCCCAGTCGAAGGCCGAGTCACCTCCGCCCACGATCACGATGTCCTTGTCGGCATGCACCGAGAGCTGCGGGACGAAGTACACCAGCCCTCGGCCCTCCCACCCGTCGTCGGCCGGCAGCGCCCGCGGGGTGAAGGAGCCGATCCCGCCGGTGATGATGACCGCCTTGGCTGTCACCCGCGTCCCCTGCGACCCGGTCACCACGGCCGGACCGCCCTCGACGGCCTCCAGCGAGACCGCCTGCTCTCCCAGGACGTACGTGGGCGAGAAGGGCGCCGCCGAGGCGACCAGGTTCTCAACCAGGACCCGACCCTTGACGGTCGGGTATCCGGCGATGTCGAAGATGTCCTTCTCCGGGTACATCGCAGTGATCTGGCCGCCGGCCTCGGGCAGGGCGTCCATCACCACCACGGACCACCCGCGGAAGCCCGCGTAGTAGGCCGCATACAGCCCTGACGGTCCAGCCCCGATGATCAGGATGTCGCACTCGTGGGTCACGAGGCCCAACCTATGACAGGCACCACGGCTCACGCCGGAGGGGGCCTCGGATGTGGGCTCATCGGACCAGCCGGGCTAGATTCGCCGGAGGTCCGGACTACCTCGGAGGTCAGCGTTGTCGACTTGGATGCGTACCGCTGGGCGCCGCTTCTCGGGCAGCGCCCTGGGGGACTCCCTGATCGTCGCCTTCCAGACCCGCACCACGGGGCTGGCTGCTGAGGCCTCGTTCTGGGCCGTGTTCGCGCTTCCGTGGCTGATCATGGGTCTGGTCGCCGGGATCAGCCGGGTGCAGACGGCGCTGGGCTCCGACTCCGTCGAGCAGTTCCGGGCAAGTGTGCTGGACCTCGCCGACCAGGTGCTGACCCCCGAGGCGATCGACGACCTCCTCGTTCCCCTGTTCGACAGCCTCTTCGGCCGGGGCCAGACGACCCTGGGCCTCGTCGGCGTCGTGATCGCAGTGTGGGCGGGCTCGCGGGTCATCGATGCTCTGGTCAACGCCATGACGATCGTCTACCAGCGCGAGGGCCTGCGCTCCTTCGTCCGCGCCAAGCTGCTGTCCCTGGGCGTGTATGTCGCTGGGCTCGGGGTCCTCATCGTGGCCATCCCGCTGATCCTGGCTGGGCCCGCCTTCCTCACCAGCGTCGTGCCCGGGGTCCAGGGCTCCACCACGTCAACGCTGCTGACGGTCACGCAGATCTGCGTGGTGCTCACCCTGCTGGTCTCGCTGTACCACTGGGCCGTTCCCCACCGCACCCGCTGGGTCGCCGACATCCCCGGAGCCCTGATCGCGATGGGGCTCTGGGCCATGTTCTCGTGGCTCCTGCGCTGGTACTTCGCCTGGATCTTCCGGGAGGGCTCGGTCTACGGCGCGATCGCCGCGCCCGTGGCTGTCATGTGGTGGGTCTACGTCACCGTGCTCTCACTCATGCTCGGCGCGGCCTTCAACGGGGCGCTGGCGATCCGTCGCGGCTGGTTCGTCCACCCGGACAACGCTGGCCCACCCCCCCAGCCCCTCACGGGTTCCTCGCAGGAGTTCTGAACCACCGCGACTGCGGACTGACGACGGGCGCATCCTTGCGCTGTGAACATCGTCTTCGTCGAACCACGCTTCCCCGACACCCAGCGACAGTTCGTCCGTGCCCTTCACGCCGTGGGGGCCCACGTCATGGTGATCAGCGAGTACTCCTACGACGACTACGACGAGGAGCTCAGGTCGTGGATCGACTGGCATCACCAGATCGCCTCAGTCACCGATGAGGTCGCGCTGGAGTGGGCAGTGCGGCAGGCCCAGCTGCACACCTGGGTCGACCGACTCGAATGCACCATCGAGTCACACGTCCTGCCCACCGCTCGGGTCCGTGAGCGGTGCGGCATCCCCGGCACGTCGCCCCGCGCGGCCTACCTGTGCCGCGACAAGCCCACCCAGAAGCAGGTCCTGCGCGACGCGGGGATCGCCACCGCTGCGTCCACGGCAGTTGAGTCCACCGACGACGCCCTCGCCTTCGCCCGGTCGGTCGGCTACCCGGTGATCCTCAAGCCCCGCGACGCTGCCGGCGCCGCGGGCACGGTCCGCGCCGACGACGACGACCAGTTGCGTGCAGCCTGCCGGGCCTCGGGCGTGGACGACGGCATCTCCGTGGCCCTCGAGGAGTTCGTCGAGGGCCACGAGGGCTTCTTCGACACCATCACCATCGAGGGCAGGGTCGTCCATGAGTTCGCCTCGCACTACTTCCCGAACGTGCTCGATGCGATGCGCACGCGCTGGATCTCACCTCAGATCGTCGCGACCAACCGGGTGCGGGAGCCCGAGTACGAGCAGGTGCGCGAGATGGGCCGGCGCGTCATCGACGTCCTGGGCCTGGACACCTCGGCGACCCACATGGAGTGGTTCTTCGGACCCAAGGGGCTGAAGTTCTCCGAGATCGGCGCGCGACCCCCCGGCGTCGGCCAGTGGGACATGTACAACGAGGCCAACGAGATGGACCTGCACCACGAATGGGCCCACGCCCTCATGTTCGGCCGATCCAGTCATCAACCAAGCTACCGCTACTCGTGCGGCCTGATTGCCCTGCGCCCCAACCGCGACGGGATCATCAGCGGGTACTCAGGGCTGGACGCGGTCCACGAGCGGTACGGCCCCATGGTCACGGCCGCCCACTTCCCCGCACCGGGCACCGCCACGCAGTCCGTCGAGGCCGGTTACCACGCGAACGCATGGATGCGGCTGCGGCACGAGGACTTCGACACGCTGAAGGAGGTCCTTTCCGACATCGGGCGCACGGTGCAGGTCTGGGCTGACTGAGACATCACCGACGATGTGAGAGTCTGGGCCCGTTGCCCAGCAGGAGGATTCATGGCCAAGCCCACCACCGGTCGGGTCGAGCCGCGGCCGGAACCGGATCCGGACCAGATGGCCGCCGACACGCTCATGACCTCGGTCTTCGCCGGCATCAGCCTGCTCGTCGCGACCGTGGTCCTGGCCATCTTCGGCAGCATCGCGCTGGCCGCGGGTCGGTCCGTGTCGGGCACAACGGGGGCAAAGGTCGGACTCGCCATGGGCCTGGTCTTCGGGGGCCTGGTGATCGGTTGGGCGTTGCGGCGCAACACCGAGCGGATCAAGGCCCGCAGCCCCAACCTCTACCGGGGAGCATGGATCGGGTCCATCGCAGCCCTGGTCATCATCATGTTCATGGCCTTCCTGCCGCAGGTGGCCTTCCCCCAGTACTGCCCGCCAGGACAGCTCTGCACCAATGGGCGGCGCTAGCTAGCCCGACCGACAGCCATGTGCCTGCGGGTCGGTGCGCGTCAGGTCCAGCGCAGGTTGGCTACGAGCTTGCCGGTCACCTCGCGGCGGGCGAGACGTTCGAGCCCATCGGGTATGGCGTCGAAGGCGATCACCTCGATGTCCGGGGGGTTGAGGTGCCCCTCGATGATCAGCTGCATCAGCCGCTCCAGACCCCATGACAACCACCGACGGCCCGCGCTCCCGCCGTGTGTGTAGGCCGCACCGAGCGCCACCTCGGACACTGTCGGCGCCATCCCGAACGTGGGGATCGTGCTGAGGTCGGCGCGCCCAGCCACGCTGACCAGGTGCCCAGCGTGCCGGAGCAGCTGCAGGCCCGCGGTGGCCGAGTCTGCTGACACGGTGTCGATCACCGCGTCGACACCTCCGGGAGCGATCGCCAGCACCTGCTCGGCGAAGTCCGCGGCGCGGTAGTCCACGACGTACATGGCGCCCAGCGCACGCACCATCGCCTCGTTCTCCGGACGAGCCGACGCGATGACGGTGGCGCCGAACAGCTTGGCCAACTGCACGCAGAAGGCGCCGACCCCGCCCGATGCCCCGTGCACGAGCACCTTGTGCCCGGAGATCTGGCGCAGACGGCGCTCGACCGCGTCCAGGGCGGTCAGGCCCGGTGTCGGCAGGCTGGCCGCGGCGATCGGATCCAACTCCGGCGGGATGACCGCAAGGGCGTCTGGAGCCACGGCCAGGTACTCGGCGAAGCCCCCCTGTGCCCTGAGGTCCTGATGCAGCACGACACGCGTCCCGGGCTCGGGCAGCATCCACCCCGCGGACATCCTGGCGGCCGGCTCGGCGTGGACCGCGACCACCCGGCCCGCGATGTCGAGCCCCGGAACATGGGGGTAGCGCCACTTCGGATGTCCCCGCGATGCTGTCTGGAAGTCCACCGGGTTCAGGCCGACGGCCTCCACATGAACCAGGACCTCGATCTCACCGCGCTGCGTGGCTGGGGTGCGCCACGGGCTGGGGATGTCGGCGAGCCTCAGGGATGCCGGTGGACCGGGACGGTCCAGCAGCCAGGCACGCATGCTGCCCAGCATCCCACCTGGCCGGGTTCGGATGTGTTGTGCGCAGGCCCGGGGGGCCGGCCTCAGACCAGAAGCCAGCCCGCGCCCGCGAAGATCAGCGTGTACACGGCCATCGGAATGGCGGTGACCCTGATGATGGCCCCCTCCGAGCCCAGCAGGCCACCGACCGCCCCCACGGTCACCACGTTGGTCACGCACACCATGTTGCCTGCATTCGATCCGCCCACCTGCTGGGCGAGGACAACCTCCGGGCTGACCCCGACCGAGTCCGCGACAGACTCCTGCAGTGCACCGAACATGAGGTGGCTGAAGGTCGCGCTGCCGGAGACGAACGACCCGAGGGCACCCACCCAGGGGGCGGCCACCGGCCAGCCGTCACCGACGGTGTCGGCGGCAGCACTGGCCAGTTCCAGGGGCATGGACAGGAGATTCTCGGAGTTCACACCAGAGTTGAGGAACACCCGCACGATCGGGACGGAGGCGGCAAGGACGATTCCTGACCCAATGACTGCCTTCTGCGTCATAGCTCCGGCCTCCTGGAGCTTCGGCCGGTCCAGATGGTGCAACCATGCGGTGAAGGCGGCGACGACGAGGAAGATCACGCCCGGGGAGTACAGCGGCTCGAAGCCGGCGGAGATCTCCGTGCCCAGGATGTTCTGCCACCCCAGGGTCCAGGAGTTGAGGGTGTCCTTGATCTCGTCCACGATCCGGGTCATCAGGAGCAGGACGGTGAGCAGGACGTAGGGGGCCCAGACGCGCGCCGTGGACAGGTGTGCCTTCTCGACCTCGGCCGCGGTCTGCTCCACCATCCGCTCGAGCTCGGCCGGGTCAAGGTAGCCCGCGGTCACCGACCACTGGGCCTTCGGCACGAGGAAGCCGATCCGAACGATCACGAAGAGGATCGCCATTCCCGTGGCCGCACCCAGGATCCCACCGAACTCGACGCCGAGCAGCCACGTCCACAGGTAGGCCGGGATCGAGAAGCAGAGGGCCGCGACGAGCGCGAGCGGGATCATCTCGAAGAAGGGGCGACGCCCCGGCTCCGTCGCGAAAACGTGCGTCAGGAACCAGAGCATCAGCACGGGGATCGTCATCCCGGCCAGGACGTCGATGGCAGCAGCCTGCAGCGCGACATCGGTCATCTGTGCGGCGTCAGCAGGATCCGTCCAGTCGCGGCCGGTGCCCTGGGTCAGACCCACGATGATCGGGGTCCCGACCGCTCCGAAGGTGACTGCCGAGACATCGGCCATCAGCGCCAGGCAGACCGCTGCCATCGCGGGGAAGCCCAGGGCGATGAGCAACGGGGCGGCCACGGTCGCGGGTGTCCCGAACCCTGCTGCCCCCTCGATGAAGCACACGAGCAACCAGCCCACGAACAGCATCTGGACGCGGCTGTCGGGGCTGATCTTCAGGAAGTCGAGGCGGATCAGCGACAGGCCACCGCTGGCACGCATCACGCCCAGGAAGGCAAGGGCACCCAGGACGATGAGGACGACCGACGCAGCGATGATCAAGCCCTCGATGACCGATGCCGATATCTGCAGCGCCGGGACGCCCCAGGCCAGCATCGCCAACGCGATCGTCACGACCAGTGCGATGGGCATGGCTCGGGAGGCCGGCATGCGCAGGACCACGAGCAGGATCGCCACGGAGAGGATCGGCATGAGCGCTGCGATCCATTGCGCGAGGGTCATCACGGTCCTCTCGTGGACGGACCGGCACAACGTTATCGGCGAGTCAGGCCTCAGTGCTGGTTGGACGGCCTCCGCGGGCCCATGCCGTGCTGCCCGGATGCGGCGGCCGGGGCTAGGGGGAGGGGGCGGGCAGGATAAGGGATTCACCCAGATTCGCCCCGCAATTGCATCACTTCGGCGTGTCTGCCACGGTATGGCCGGTGAAATCGCCTGCGCGTGGCTCGGGGAAGAGCCGCGGCGGGTCCGCTGCGTGAGGGGCATCCAATGGTAGGGGAACGTGGGGTGGGCGCGCGTGTCGTGGCCTCAGCTGTGGGGGCGCTGCTGATCGCTGCGGCCGTCCCCGCACCGGCGCAGGCGGCACAGCCCTCTCCTGTCGAGGTGCCGGCGGAGACCGCAGCGATGGGCGCCATGTCGCTGATCCCCTGGTACACCGCACCCTCCTTGGTGGCACTGCGCCGGGAGGTGGACACCCTGTGGCCGGGCCGCAGTCGGCTCAGCGATGGGAGCATCGGCGACAACCGGCACGGCCGGACCATCAACAGCCACAATCCGGTGGGTGCGGCGAACGGACCGCGCGCCGGTACCCGGGGTGCGGTCCACGCACTGGACATCACCTCATCCGGGGTCGACGTCAGCCGACTCCTCTCAGCGGTGATCGGGGACTCCCGGGTCTGGTACGTGATCCACGACTCGACGATCTGGAGCCGGACGACTGCCTGGTCGGCGCGACCGTACTCGGGGGACCCGCACACCACACACATCCACATCAACCTGCGTGAGGACAGCCAGTCGGCAGCCACCGACGCGGAGAACAGCACCCGGTCCTGGTTCAGCGGCAAGACATCGGCAGCTCCGGCCTTCCTGGCGACGCCGAACTCGGGCCTGTCGCTGACCGAGTCCCAGGTGCGGGTCCTGCAGGGCGCACTGATCAGCGCCGGCTTCGCAATCCCGGCTGGGGCCACCGGCGTCTACGGACCCCAGACCACCAGCGCCGTGGCCGCCTTCCAGCGCGCCCAGGGCTGGCGCGGATCTGAGGCTGACGGGATCGCCGGGCCGGAGACCCTGCGCCGGCTGGGGGTACCAGCCGCCACGGCCACCACAGCCACTCCCGCCAGCTACCAGACACCCCAGGCCAGCACGCAGAAGAGGTCCACGTCGACCACGTCGCGCGCCTCACACCCGTCAGGGCTGTCGAAGAAGAAGACCAAGAAGCTGCAGAGGAAGCTCCTCAGGAACGGCTTCACGATTCCCTCGGGACCCACCGGGATGTACGGCCCGGAGACGACGCGCGCGGTGAAGGCGTTCCAGCGCGCCCAGGGCTGGCGGGGCAGCCAGGCCGACGGCATCGCGGGTGCCGAGACACTGCGCCGGCTGGGCGTCAAGACGAAGTCCTCCTCGTCGAAGTCGAAGGCGAGGAGCGCCAAGCCCTCCAGCACCACGACACCCACCACATCGTCATCCGGCACTCGTGGGCGCAGGACGTGGGACCCTGACGACGCCTACCTGGTCTACGACCTGCAGGGCGCGCTGATCACCAAGGGGTTCTCGATCCCGGCCGGGCAGACAGGCTACTTCGGGCCGCGCACCCAGCAGGCGGTCAAGTCGTTCCAGCGCTCGCTGGGTTGGCGGGGCGCCCAGGCCGATGGGATCCCCGGTTCGCAGACGCTCGCACGTCTGGGGCTGTAGTCCGCCCGGATCTGCACGTCGTTGCAGGAGTGCGCCGTGGGCCGACGTCGCCGCATCGCACGGGCCACAATGAGTCCATGCGCAACGTCGTCATCATGGGTGCCGGGGGCCGCGATTTCCACGTGTTCGCGACTGTCTTCCGTGACGATCCGCACAGCCGCGTTGTCGCCTTCACGGCCGCCCAGATCCCCGGGATCGACGACCGGATGTACCCCGCGGCGCTGGCCGGACCGCTCTATCCGGACGGCATCCCGATCGTCGCCGAGGACGAGCTGGTGGATCTGATCGCGCAGAGCGCCGTCGATGAGGTCGTCTTCGCCTACTCCGATGTCGATCACCGCGACGTGATGCACCACGCATCGATGGCGATGGCAGCCGGGGCGGACTTCCGGCTCGCCGGTCCGCGGGCAACCATGCTCCAGAGCACCAAGCCCGTCGTGGGCATCGGCGCCGTTCGCACGGGATGCGGCAAGAGCCAGACCACGCGGGCCGTCGGCCGGCTGCTGCTCGACGCCGGACTGCGTGTTGCCCTGATCAGGCACCCGATGCCCTACGGCGACCTCGAGGCGATGCGGGTGCAGCGCTTCGCAACCCTGGCCGACATCGACGCCAGCAACCCCACCGTCGAGGAGCGCGAGGAGTACGAGGCCCCCGTCGAGATGGGCATGATCATGTACGCCGGCGTGGACTACGAGCAGATCCTGCGCGCGGCCGAGTCCGAGGCCGACGTCATCGTGTGGGACGGCGGGAACAACGATTTCCCGTTCGTGCGACCCGACCTGATGATCACCGTGGTCGACCCGTTGCGCGCCGGGCATGAGTCGGCCTATCACCCCGGCGAGACCACCCTGCGCATCGCCGATGTCGTCGTGGTGAACAAGGTGGACAGCGCCCAGCCGGCGGATGTCGAGGCCGTCGTGGCCGCAGCCGCGCGCCTGGCCCCCGGCGCAGTCGTGATCCGGGCCGACTCCCCGGTGACCCTGGATGAGGGCCCATCCCTGGCCGGCCAACGAGTGCTGGTCATCGAGGACGGCCCGACCCTCACCCACGGCGGGATGCCCTTCGGAGCCGGGACGGTGGCGGCCCGGGCAGCAGGCGCTGGTCAGATCGTGGACCCGCGCCCCTACGCGGTGGGCTCCATCATCACCACGTACGACAAGTACCCCGGCACTGGCCCGGTCCTGCCTGCCATGGGCTACGGCGCGACCCAGCTTGCCGATCTCGAGGCGACGATCAGGGCGACGCCCGCGGACGTCGTCGTGTCCGGCACCCCCATGGATCTGGGTCGCATCATCACGATCGACCAACCCCTGCGTCGGGCGTCGTACGTGCTGCGTGAGATCGGGACACCGAACTCTGGCCGACGTCCTGGCCCCCCACATCCAGGGCTGGATCACCAGCGGGGGCTGACCATCGCTGGGGCGCCGGACTAGGGTGCGACGCGTGGATGCAGTTGTGGATCGGACCATCAACTTCGGCCTCTCGGGCCGTGTCTGCCTCATCACGGGTGGGGCTTCGGGCATCGGTGCGGCGTGTGCCCGACGGATGGCCGAGGACGGCGCCCTGGTCGTCGTGCTCGACATCGACGATGCGCGCGGACAGGCCGTGGCCGACGAGGTGGACGGCTGTTACGTGCACTGCGACGTCGGCGACTCGGCGCAGATCGCCGAGGCGGTGGCGACTGCCGTCACCTGTCACGGCCGTATCGACGTCCTTGTGAACAACGCCGGGATCGCGAGGGCGGCTGACATCCTCGACGTCACGGAGCAGGACTTCGATGCCGTCCTGGCCGTCAACCTCAAGGGCGCGTTCCTGATCGCGCAGGCCGTGGCCCGGATCATGGTTGCGGCAGGCCGGGGGAGCATCATCAACCTCAGCTCCGTCAATGCCACGCTGACCATCCCGACCATCGCCAGCTACAACATCAGCAAGGGCGGCATGAACCAGCTCACCCGCGTCTTCGCGCTGGCGCTGGCCGACCGCGGGGTCCGCGTCAACGCCGTGGCCCCGGGCACCATCGCCACCGAGCTGGCCACCTCCACGGTGCTGGCTGACGAGACCTCCCGACGACGCGTCATGAGCAGGACGCCCATGCGGCGCTTCGGCGAGCCGAGGGAGGTCGCCGACGTCGTCGCCTTCCTGGCCAGCGATG
Organism: uncultured Actinomycetes bacterium; assembly: GCA_963697345.1. Classification (GTDB taxonomy): domain Bacteria; phylum Actinomycetota; class Actinomycetes; order S36-B12; family CAIYMF01; genus Prado023. Next base: position 63,042 of record CAVONS010000005.1, read on the forward strand.
CATCGAGCTACATCACCGGCGAGATCGTGGTTGTCGACGGTGGCCGGATGACACTGAACTACACGGTCGATCCCTGAGTAGGTTTCTCCCAGGGGCCGCCCATCCGAGCGCCCATACCGAGGAGTACACGTGACCATCGATCCTGTTCGTTCGATGCTGGGCCGCCGGCTGCGCCTGGGGATCATCGGCGGGGGACCCGGGTCCTTCATCGGCGGGATGCACCGGCGGGCGGCCCGTCGCGACGACCGCTTCGAGATCGTCGCCGGCGTCCTGTCGTCAGATCCTGCGCGCTCGAAGGAGGCCGCCCTCGGCCTGGGCATCGTGCCCGAACGGGCCTACGACACGGTCCCGGGCATGCTGGACGCCGAGGCGGGCCGTGCCGACGGCCTGGATGTGGTCGCGATCATGACGCCCAACGACAGCCACTTCGCCTATTCGATGGCTGCTCTCGCACACGGCCTGGACGTGATCTGCGACAAGCCGATGACGAACACGCTCGAGGAGGCTGAGGCCCTGGCGCAGGCGGTCGAGGCGTCCGGCCTCGTGTTCTGCCTGACCCACAACTACACCGGCTATCCCATGGTGCGCCAGGCCCGGGCCATGGTCGCCGATGGGCAGCTGGGGACGATCCGCCTCGTCCAGGTGGAGTACGTGCAGGGCGGCAAGGCCGACGAGGCCGCGCCCGCGCCGGACCCGCGCAACTGGAAGTTCGACCCGGTCCGTGGCGGGCCGTCGCGCGTGATGGGTGACATCGGCACGCACGCCCACAACCTTGCGCGCTTCATCACCGGCCTGGAGGTGTCGGAGGTGGCCGCAGACATCGGCGCGATCGTGCCGAACCGTTCCATCGATGACTTCGCCGGCGCGCTGCTGCGCTTCGACAACGGCGCCCGCGGATCCTTCTGGGTCACCCAGGCTGCCGCAGGTGTGGAGAACTGCCTGCGCATCCGGGTCAGCGGGTCGCTGGGCAGCGTCGAATGGATGCAGGAGGTGCCCCAACAACTGGCCTTCAAGCCCCTCAGGGGACCTGCCGAGCAGCGCACACCGAACGGCCCCGGCACCCTGCCGCTGTCCGCCCGGAGCACGCACCTCGTTGCCGGGCACCCCGAGGGATTCCCCGACAGCTTCGCCAACCTCTACTCCGACGCCGCGGAGGCGATCGCTGCGCGGCGTGCGGGAGTCACGCCCGACCCGCTGGCGCTGCACTTCCCCGACGCCATCGACGGACTGCGCGGCGTGCGCTTCGTGGACGCCGTCATCGCCTCCAGCGCTGCCGACGGAGCGTGGACCGCCTGCTGAACCGGTGCCGGACGGGAGCAGCGGCCGGCGCACGCATACTTGTCCGGTGACCCCCGGCTCGCTGGATCCCCGCAGCCGGCGGGTACGTCTCGTCATCCCGGGCATCCTTGCCATGCTGTCGATGATCGGCCCGTTCAGCATCGACACGCCCTTCCCCGCGTTCGCGCAGATGCAGAGGGACTTCGGGGTCAGCTCGACCGAGATGCAGCTCGTCGTGACCGCGTACCTCGCGGCCTTCGCGGTGATGAGCATCTTCCACGGGCCCCTGTCGGATGCCATCGGAAGACGTCCGGTCATCCTCGCCTCGATCTCTGTCTACGTCCTCGCGTCGATCGGGGCCGCGCTCTCGCCCAGCCTGGGTGTGCTGCTGGCCTTCCGGGTGCTGCAGGGACTCAGCGCCGGGGGAGCGGCCATCGTCAGCCGGACGGTGATCCGGGACCTCTTCGACGGCGAGCAGGCGCAGGTCCTCATGAGCCGAGTCGCGTTGATCTTCGCGCTGGGGCCGGCGATCGCACCGATCATCGGCGGACTCGTGCTGCAGGTCGGCCCGTGGCAGTGGGTCTTCGCCTTCATGGCTCTGTTCGGCCTCGTGCTCATCGCCGCGACAGTGCTCGTCCTGCCCGAGAGCCATCCCCCGGAGCGTCGCACGCCGTTGCGACCCAGCGCGGTCATGGAGGGCTTGGTCGCCGTCGCCCGACGCGCCGAGTTCCACCGCCTGGCATGGGCAGCCACGCTGGCCTTCGCAGCCCAGTTCCTCTACATCGGTGGCGCAGCAATCTTCGTCGTCGACCTCCTGGGCAAGGGGGAGCTGGACTTCTGGGTCCTCTTCGTCCCGATGATCGGCTCGATGATGCTCGGCTCCTGGATCTCGGGCAGGGCAGCGCGAAGGATGTCGGCGCGGCGCATCGTCAGCCTGGGCTACACCGTGTCCGTCGCCGGTGGCGCCGTGGGGTTGGCCCTGGCTGCCACCTCGCTGGGTGACCACCTGCCGTGGGCTGTCGTCGGCTGCAGCATCATCGCGCTGGGCAACGGCATGACCTATCCGAACCTGCAGCTGATGCTGCTCGACCTCTTCCCGGACCGGCGCGGTGCTGTCATGTCGGGAGCCACGTTCATCACCCTTGTCTTCAACGCGGTCGTGGCGGTTGCGGTTGCTCCCGTGGTCGGCGCCTCCACCCTTGGCTTCGCCGTGGCTGCGATGATCCTGGTGGGTGTGGGATACATGTCCTGGAGCTGGTACTGCGCCGTCGAGGACCGCGACGCCCCAGCCCCCCAACACCCCGAGGAGCTCGAGCCCACCGACCTCATGTGAGCCCGGAGGCAGGCAGCCCGTGCCCGGCTGAGCCATCGATGGGGATCAGCCGGTACTCACCCAGCGGAGATCACGAAGAGCACCGTCTGGATGAAGGGCAGCGTCAGCATCAGGGAGAGGACCAACCCCAGGATGGCCTGCCAGCGCGGCCGCCCGCGCGCTGTCAGCAGCCCCACCAGGCCGAACCCGATCGAGGCGAGCATGGCCAGGAAGCTCACGTAGAACACCGCGTTCCACGGTCCCAGGACGAAGACAACGATGCAGAGCCAGGCCAGGGCGGCCAGCCCCAGGCTCGTCCACCCCGCCCAATTCCTGCCCGGCACCGTGGCTTCCCCCGGCGAGCCGACATCGTTCGTGGCCACAGCCCACCCCCTCTCCGGATGAACGCTATGCCCCGGAGCCGGCGTTCCCGTGAACCTTCACTTCCTGAGGGCCGGGGTCGCCACCATGTCCTTCCCGCGTGCCCGGCCCCCGGAACCGTGGGGCGGCGGTTCTGCGGGCTTCGGCTGGGACGCCCGCCGGGACCTTCCTGGGTGCCCCCACGGGATCCCCCCGGATCGTGTCGCCCGGACTCGCGCAGATGAGTCCCCCCGGGCCACTGGCCGTGCAGCACCTGGTCCGAGCCGTGCGTGGTCGGCTGCAGCGCCGGTGAGGACCTGCGCTCCGGGGGGCTCGGTGGGACATCGAGGCCACGATCGGCAGGCTGCGCATGCCACAGGCCGGCTCCCTGATGGGAAACCGGCCTCTGACCTGCGGTGATGCTGGTGGGCGATACAGGAATCGAACCTGTGACCTCTTCCGTGTCAAGGAAGCGCGCTAGCCCCTGCGCCAATCGCCCAATACATAGATCCTAACGAGGTGGCGACGGGATTTGAACCCGTGTACACGGCTTTGCAGGCCGTTGCCTCGCCTCTCGGCCACGCCACCGTGAGTCCTCGATCGGACCCCTTGCGAGCGGACGACGGGATTCGAACCCGCGACCCTCACCTTGGCAAGGTGATGCGCTACCAGCTGCGCTACGTCCGCAATGCCCGCATCGCAGGCACCCCGGAAGGATAGCCCATCGCGGCAGCCCCGACCAAAAGGCGCCAGCGTCCGCACGGACGGACAGAGGCACCCTGCGGCTCCTAGTCTCGCCATGTGCAGAACCCGGCCCTCGACCCCCTGGCAGTGCTGGGGCGTTGGACGGCCACCGACCTGATCGAGGTCAGTCACGAGCTCGACGTGCTGGATCGAGGCGGGCGCTGGGCCGTCACGGTCTCCTTCGAGGGCGACTGCCACGTTGGCCCGCTTCCGGACGTGGGAAGAGCGCCGGCCTCACCGTCAGGAGGTCGGCTCGTGGAGCGGTCCTGATCCCCACGGCTGGGCCTCCTCGCTCGATGAGCAGGCCTACGTGGCCGCCGTCGAGGCCGTACGGGACCACATCGGTCGCGGTGAGGTGTACCAGGCCAACATCTGCCGGATCCTGCGCACGCCCCTTGACCCAGGAGCCGACATCGTCGCGCTGCACCGGCTGCTGGTCGAGGGCAACCCCGCACCGCAGTCGGGGGCCCTGCGCCTGCCCGAGCACGGCGTCCACATCGCCTCCGCCTCACCAGAGCTGTACCTGCGACGCACCGGTCAGCGCCTGGAGTCCGGGCCGATCAAGGGCACTGGACGCCACCCCGACGACCTCCTGGACAAGGACCGCGCCGAGAACGTCATGATCGTCGACCTGGTGCGCAACGACCTCGGGCGTGTCTGCCGAACAGGATCTGTCGCCGTTCCGCGGCTGCTTGCCGTCGAGGCCCATCCGGGACTGGTCCACCTGGTGTCGACGGTCGTCGGAGACCTGCGTCCGGGGACCACGTGGCCGCAGATCCTGGCTGCCACCTTCCCGCCCGGCTCGGTGACGGGTGCCCCCAAGTTGGCCGCGCTGGACATCATCAGGACCCTGGAGGCCGGGCCGCGCGGACCGTACTGTGGCGCGTTCGGATGGATCGATGCCGACGCGGGCACCGCCGAGCTGGCCGTGGGTATCCGCACGTTCTGGCGGGAGGACTCCGGATCCGGACCGAAGTTGGCCTTCGGCACCGGCGCGGGCATCACGTGGGGAAGCGATCCGCGGGCAGAATGGCGGGAGACGCAGTTGAAGGCCGCGCGGCTCCTGGCCGTGGCCGGCGAACGGGAGGTGCCGTGAGGTTCTGGGTCGCAGGCGGGTTGGTGCCCGCGGAGCAGGCCACCGTGGCGGTGCTCGATCACGGCTTCACCGTCGGGGACGGGGTCTTCGAGACACTCAAGACGGTCGCTGATCCCTGCGGTCGGCGTCGTGCCGTTCGCCATGGACCGTCACCTTGCTCGCCTGTCGCGCTCTGCCGCGGGATGGGGATCGACGGGCTGGACGCAGATGAGGCCCGCGACGCCCTCCTCGCCGTATGTGCGGCCAATCCGGAGCTGGCCGGGGGAGGGCGCCTGCGCGTGACCCTCACGTCGGGCCCCGGTCCACTGGGCTCGGACCGCACGGCGGCAGCCGCGAGCCTCGTCGTCGTCGCTTCGCCTGCGATCGCGTGGGCGCCGTCAACAACGCTCGCCCTGTCGCCGTGGCCGCGAAACGAGCGCAGCCCGCTTGTCGGCCTCAAGAGCACGTCCTACGCGGAGAACGTCCTGGCCCTTGCCCGGGCCAAGTCCCTGGGCGCCCAGGAGGCATTGCTGACGAACCTGGCCGGGGAGGTCTGCGAGGGAACGGGATCCAACGTCTTCGTCGTCATCGACGGGACCATCACCACGCCGCCGCTGTCCGGGGGCTGCCTGGCCGGGATCACACGTGCCCTGGTCATCGAGTGGTGCCACGATGCGGGGATCGAGGTGCACCAGCGCGCCATCTCCCTGGAGGAGTTGGCCGGGGCTGAGGAGATCTTCATCACGTCGTCCACGCGCGATGTGCACCCCGTCGAGACCATGCTGGATGACCAGGGGCAGCGGTGGTGGGCCGCCGGCAGGACGCCCCAGACGGAAGTGGCCGCCGAGGTCTTCGCGACCAGATCGGCGGCACAGTGGAACCCCTGAGCGCAGGCTGAGGGCCCAACGCTGGCCAGGGGTCGCGCTTCAGACCTCCTTGAGGCCCTCGCCGAGGATGAGGTCGATGCAGCGGTCGACACCAACCGAGCTGCCCTCCTCGCCGACGGCGACGATGTCGAACGTGCGGCGGATGAATTGCTCGACGTGGGGACGATCACACTCGAGGACCGCTTGGCCAGTGGGGGAGTTCAGTGCCAGCAGGACCAGGGGTGCATCGCCGTGGTTCTCGGGCCAGATCACGACGTCGCCCTCACCGGAGGGCCGCTGAAGTCCCTCGAGGAGGAGGTCACGCGCGAACATCCACTCGATGTCTGCAGCCCCCGTGCGGAACGTGGCGCGGACCGCGTACGGCTCGTCGGAGCGGTACTCGAACTCACATGGAACCTCGATCGTGCGATCGGAGTCGACGACCATGCGCAACGTCAACTCGGCCGTCACGGCGGTCGGAATGCTGCGAGACATGTGGCTCACCTCTCAAGGTCAAGGTAATAACACCACCTCTGTACCCCAAACCCGTGTCACCTACCCCGGCTAGTCTGTGAGTCGTGTCACGAAACTCTCCGGGAGATGACCCGAAACCGGCCAATGTCGGCAACTCGGGCACGCCCGGCGAGGCCGAACGGGAGGCCCGACGACGCGAGCAGTGGCGCGAGGCGTCCACCGCAGCCTTCCGCAAGGTGGAGGCCAGCACGCCGCCCAGCGTGGCCTCACGCCTTCGCGCCTTCCGGGAGAGGCTTCGTCGCAACCGCGCGCTGGACACCGTGTGGCGCGTGATGGTCTTCGCCATCGGCGTCACGCTGATGGTCGCCGGATTGGCGATGTTCCTGCTTCCCGGTCCCGGCTGGGCAACTCTCATCCTGGGCCTGGTGGTGCTCGCCTCTGAGTTCACCTGGGCCAACCGTGTGCTCGATCCGGTCAAGGAGGCCGCAATGCGGGCCAAGGATGCCGCGATGGACCCCCGCAAGCGTCGCCGCAATCTGACCCTGGGCGCCATCGCGGGCGTCCTGATCGGCATCGTTCTGGTCTGGTACCTGCTCACGTTCGGGGTGACCGTGGACCCGGTCATGGAACTGCTGCAATCGGTCATGGACTGGTTCCGCGGGCTGTTCGGCTGAGCTGCAGTCCGTATTGGGCTGGTGCCCACAGAGTTGGTAGAGTTCTTCCGTTCGGGCGATTAGCTCAGCGGTTAGAGCGCTCGCTTCACACGCGAGAGGTCACAGGTTCGATCCCCGTATCGCCCACTCCTGAGAACCCCCACCCAGGTGGGGGTTCTCGCCTTTCTGACTGCCACCGCGCCTCGATGTCGCTCCAGATGGCCCGGGCTCCACGTTGGTGGCACTGAACGCCCGGCGTGCAACCAGCGCCCCACTGCGCCTAGCCTTCCGGCACCCGTCATGAACACTGCCGGGTGAGGGCCACGGACGGACCTTCCGACGTGCAGCGATCGAGAGGAGCCCCGCATGGGTATGGGTGACATGATCGACAAGGCGAAGCAGGCTGTGGGCGGCGACGCCAACGCCGACAAGGCCATCGACCAGGTGGCCGACGCCGCCAAGGAGAAGGCGCCCGACCAGGGCGATGCAGTCATCGACCAGGCAGCCGACGCCGCGAAGAAGCTCTAGTCGGCTCACGCATGAGGCGGTCGGGCATCCCGGACGGCCGCTGACTCGATTCGCATAGACGCCCCCCGGGCGAGGTGAGACCCCGCCGCAGACGGGGGAGCATGCGACGGGGCCTCACCTCTGAGAGTACGTCACCATGGCACACGTGCTGGCACGTGTCGCGGTGTGCCGACGTGCCGCGCGGCTACTGACCGTCCCACTTCTTCTGCTGCGCGTCGAGTGCCTCCATGGCCGTCGGGTTGCCGCGCACCAGACTCCGGGCGCAGGTGGTCAGCGGCCCCTCATCCAGGACCCGCCCTGAGGTCCGCAGGGCCCGCGTCATGGCCGCCCGCACCAGGGGCAGTTGCCCCTCGACCACGACGGCGACCAGAGCCGTCCCGCCCACGGGAACGGTGTCACTCACCGCGGCAACCAGAACCTCGATCTCCCGACGTCCTGCACGTTGACCGAGCATGCCTCCCACAGCCGCGCCGACGACTGCTCCCAGCAGCGGCCCCCCGAGCACCACGCCGACCACGATCCCGGCGGCAGCCCCCGTGCCGATCCCGTACGCCAGGGTGCCGCCGCTGCCCTGGCTCAGCGCGGAGCCCCGCCAATCACGGCGCAGGATCCCCGCACCCGCCACGGCGTCTCCGAGAGCTGCGGGCCCGGTGATGTCCCGCAGGTCCGAGGCCGCCTCGTGGGCGTCGGCGTACACACCCACAACAAGGGCGTACTGCTGACTGTCCACGCGCACCTCCCTGCCATGACTCCAGCGCTACAGACGGTACCCGTAGACCCCATGGGGCGCGGGGCAGACGCGTGCTCGGGCGGGCCGGCTGTGGCCGGGCACTGGGTAGGCTGACCCCACCACACCCGCCCCGGCGCCCGCCGGGATCGCCTCGAGGAGTCCCATGTCCGCGCAGGTCACCGTCGTCGTCTCCGGGGAGTCCCACGTCCGGGCCATCGACGACACCACGACGTGGGCGGATGTCCTCGGCGAGTTCGTCCCCGGCCTGCGTGGCGTCGCCGTCGCACGCGTGGACGGCGAGTTGGTCGACCTCGACCAACCGGCTCGTGCGTTCACGATGGTGGAGCCGGTCCTGGTGACCGATCCCGACGGGCTGCGCGTCCTTCGGCACTCCTGTGCCCACGTCATGGCCCAGGCAGTCCAGGACGTCTTCCCGGAGGCGAAGCTGGGCATCGGCCCGCCCATCGACAACGGCTTCTACTACGAGTTCGACGTTCCCGAGCCCTTCGATCCCGAGGGCCTGGCCAAGGTCGAGAAGCGCATGGTCGAGATCGTCAAGAAGGGCCAGCGCTTCGAGCGCCGAGTGGTCTCCGACGCCGACGCCCGCATCGAGCTCGCCGACGAGCCCTACAAGTGCCGCCTCATCGGCAGCGAGGGTGGCGCTGACGTCATGGAGGTCGGCGGAGCCGAGCTGACGATCTACGACAACGTCGACCTGCGGACCGGCGAGACCATCTGGGGCGACCTGTGCCGCGGCCCGCACCTGCCCACCACCCGCATGATCCCGCCCAACGCCTTCAAGGTCATGCGCTCCTCTGCGGCGTACTGGTTGGGGAACCAGGCCAACGAGCAGCTCCAGCGCATCTACGGCACCGCCTGGCCCGACAAGGACGGCTTGCGTGGCTACCTGACCTTCCTCGAGGAAGCCGCCAAGCGTGATCACCGGCGCCTGGGCCAGGACCTCGACCTGTTCAGCTTCCCCGACGAGATCGGCTCCGGGTTGGCGGTGTTCCACCCCAAGGGCGGGATCATCCGCCGGACCATGGAGGACTACTCGCGCAGCCAGCATGAGAACGCCGGCTACGAGTTCGTCTACACCCCGCACATCACCAAGGGCCATCTGTTCGAGACCTCCGGACACCTCGAGTGGTACGCCGATGGCATGTACCCACCGATGCACATCGACGCCGAGACCGACGCCGAGGGCAATGTGCGCCGTGCGGGCACCGACTACTACCTCAAGCCCATGAACTGCCCGTTCCACAACCTGATCTACCGGTCGCGCGGGCGGTCCTACCGAGAGCTGCCACTGCGGCTCTTCGAGTTCGGATCGGTCTACCGCTACGAGAAGTCCGGCGTGGTCCACGGCCTGACCCGTGTGCGGGGGATGACCCAGGACGATGCCCACATCTACTGCACCAAGGACCAGATGGGCGCCGAGCTGCAGTCGCTGCTCGGGTTCGTCCTGGACCTGCTCAAGGACTACGGCCTCGACGACTTCTACCTCGAGCTGTCGACGCGCAACCCCGACAAGTACGTGGGGGAGGTGGCCGAGTGGGAGGAAGCCACTGAGGCCCTGCGGCTGGCAGCCGAGGAGTCCGGCCTCGAGCTGGTGCCCGATCCCGGCGGTGCGGCGTTCTACGGGCCGAAGGTCTCAGTCCAGTCCCGGGATGCGATCGGGCGCACGTGGCAGATGTCGACGATCCAGGTCGACTTCCAGCTTCCCCAGCGCTTCGAGCTCGAGTACCAGGCATCCGATGGCACCCGTCAGCGCCCGATCATGATCCACCGGGCGCTCTTCGGTTCCGTCGAGCGCTTCATCGGCGTGCTGACGGAGCACTACGCCGGGGCATTCCCACCCTGGCTGGCACCCGTGCAGGTCGTCGGCATCCCGATCACCGAGCGCCATGCGGACTACCTGCACGAGGTGGCGGCGCAGCTGCGGGATGCGGGGGTCCGGGTCGAGGTGGACACCTCCGATGACCGGATGCAGAAGAAGATCCGCAACGCCCAGAAGCAGAAGGTGCCCTACATGCTGATCGCTGGTGATGACGATCTCGCTGCGGGGGCGGTCAGCTTCCGGTACCGGGACGGCACGCAGCGCAACGCAGTTCCCATCGATGAGGCCGTGGCGGAGATCGTTGCTGCCATCGCCGAGCACCGTCAGGTCTAGTCGGGAGGTCACTCGTGGGACAGGAGAAGTGGGACCTGCTCTGGACGCCGCACCGCATCGCCTACATCAAGGGCGAGAGTCGGCCCGCGGACACCCTCGAGGGTCCGCAGTGCCCGTTCTGCCGCACGGATGACTCGGAGGAGGGTCTGATCGTCGCGCGCGGCGCCCACACGTACGTCGTGATGAACCTGTTCCCCTACAACCCGGGGCACGTGCTCATCTGCCCCTACCGGCACGTCGCGGACTTCACCGACCTCACGGTGGAGGAGTCGACCGAGCTCAGCTGGTTCCAGGCGCGCATGATGCGCGCGATCCGGGCAGCCAGCAATCCGGCGGGGTTCAACATCGGCCTCAACCAGGGACCCGCCGCGGGCGCGGGCATCTCTGGCCACCTGCATCAGCACATCGTTCCGCGCTGGCCGGGCGACTCCAACTTCATGACCACTGTGGGTGGTTCCCGCACGATGGTGATGCTGCTCGAGGAGTCCCGCGACCTGTTCGCCGCCGCCCTAGCCAACCTCGACTGAAGCCCCCCCCTCCCCGATCTCCTCCGCAAGGGTGCATCTCCTCCGCCACGTTGCGGAGGAGATGCACCCTTGCGGAGGGTTTGCGGGGCGTGGCCGGGTGGGACGGGACGGGACGGGGGCGGGCGTCGCGGTGGGGCGGGACCTATGGCCCACCGATCCGGCCCGCCGACGTGGTGGGATGGCCCCATGCCGCAGCCCACCCGAGCCGTGATGGACGCCAACGAGGCAGTGGCCCGCGTGGCCCACCTCTACAGCGAAGTCGTGCCGATCTACCCGATCACGCCCGCCTCCCCGATGGCCGAGCATGCCGATGCCTGGAGCGCCAAGAAGCAGCGCAACCTGTGGGGGACCATTCCCGAGGTCACATCCCTGCAGAGTGAGGCCGGCGCCGCAGGTGCCCTGCACGGCGCGGTCACCCGAGGAGCGCTGGGCACCACGTTCACGGCGTCCCAGGGCCTGCTGCTGATGATCCCGAACATGTACAAGATCGCCGGCGAGCTCACGCCCACTGTCATCCACGTGGCGGCACGCACACTGGCGACCCACGCCCTGAGCATCTTCGGCGACCACTCCGATGTCATGTCCGCCCGGCAGACGGGGTTCGCGATGCTGGCCGCCTCGAGCGTCCAGGAGGCCGGCGACTTCGCGGCCGTGGCGCACGTCGCGACCCTGGCCAGCCGCGTGCCGTTCATGCACTTCTTCGATGGGTTCCGGACCAGCCACGAACTGGCCACGATCGACCTGATGGACGAGGAGACGCTCAGGGCACTGGTCGACCCCCGCGACCTGGCCGCCCACCGGCTGCGCGGGCTCGACCCGGATCGGCCGGTGCTGCGCGGGACGGCGCAGAACCCCGACGTCTTCTTCCAGGCGCGCGAGGCCGCCAACCCGTTCCACGACGCTGTCCCCGGGATCGTGGCCGAGACCTTCGACCGCATCGCTGCTGCCACCGGGCGTCGCTACGGACTGGTCGACTACGTCGGCCACCCGCGAGGCCGACCGCGTCATCGTCCTCATGGGCTCCGGAGCCGGCGCGGTGCGGGAGGCCGTGCAGCACCTTGGCCAATCGCGACGAGAAGGTGGGGCTGCTGGTCGTCCGGCTCTACCGACCCTTCCCGGTGGCCGACCTGATCGCCGCACTGCCCCCGACCGTGCGAACCCTGGCCGTGCTCGACCGCACCAAGGAGCCCGGAGCGCCGGCGGACCCCCTGCACCTGGACGTCATGGCCGCCTGCTCGACCCACGCGCTGCCGGCGCACTTCACCTCGGGGATCCCACGCACGATCGGCGTGCGCTACGGCCTGTCGAGCAAGGAGTTCACCCCGGCGATGGCGGCAGCCGTCTTCACCGAGGCCGCGATCGGAGCAACCGCTGCGCCAGTCGGTGGTGGGCATCGTCGACGACGTGACGGGCAACTCCCTCGAGGTCCCCATGGACTTCCCCGCCGACAGCTCCAGGGTGCGCGCGGTGTTCTTCGGCCTCGGCTCAGACGGAACGGTGGGCGCGAACAAGAACACAGCCACGATCGTCGGCGGAGCAACCGACCTCAACGTCCAGGCCTACTTCGTCTACGACTCCAAGAAGTCCGGGTCGGTCACGGTCAGCCATCTGCGCTTCGATGAGCAGCCGATCAGCAGCACCTACCTGATCGAGGAGGCCACGTTCGTCGGCGTCCACCAGTGGGGACTCCTGGAGAAGCTCAATGTCCTGGGCCTGGCTGGGGCTGGCGCCCGGGTCCTGCTGAACTCCCCACACCCGGCCGATGAGGTGTGGGACAACCTGCCGGTCGAGGTCCAGCAGCAGGTGCTGGCCAAGGAGCTCGAGCTCTGGACCATCGACGCCACGGCTGTGGCCCGGGGGGCGGGCATCGGCGGGCGCATCAACACGGTCATGCAGGCCTGCTTCTTCGCCATTGCGGGTGTGCTTCCACTCGACGAGGCGATGCCCCGACTGACCGAGGCGGTCAAGCACAGCTACGGCAAGCGCGGCACCGTCGTGGTCGACCGGAATCTGGCCGCCATCGCTGCCGCCACCGACCAGCTGCACCGGGTGCCGACCCCGACGAAGGCCACCTCGACCCATCACCGGCGACCGGCCGTGCCGGGCGATGTGCCGGACTTCGTCTCCCGCGTGACCGCGCGGATGATCGCCGGCGAGGGCGACCTGCTCCCCGTGAGCGCCCTTCCGGTGGATGGTTCCTTCCCAACCGGGACCGCGGCCTTCGAGAAGCGCACCATCGCCACGTCCATCCCCATCTGGGAGCCAGACCTGTGCATCGACTGCGGCAAGTGCACCATCGTGTGCCCGCACGCGGCGATCCGGATGAATGTCTTCGACCCAGCGGAGAACGCCGACCACGCCGACCTGCCGTCCAAGGCGTACCGCAACCGCGCCCAGCCCGGACTGGAGATGACCATCCAGGTCGCGCCCGATGACTGCACGGGCTGTGGGGTGTGTGTGGGCCAGTGCCCGGCCTTCGACAAGTCCGAGGTCCGCCGCAAGGCGATCAACATGCAGCCGATCGAGGAGCACCTGGAGGTGGAACGGACCCGGTGGGACTCGTTCCTGGCACTCACGCCGGCCGACACGTCCCAGTGGGCACCGGACACGGTGAAGACCTCGCAGATGCGCCAGCCGCTGCTGGAGTTCTCCGGAGCCTGCGCGGGCTGTGGCGAGACGCCCTATCTCAAGCTGATCACGCAGCTCTTCGGCGATCGGCTCCTGGTGGCCAACGCCACCGGGTGTTCCTCGATCTACGGGGGCAACTTGCCGACCACGCCCTACACGGTCAATGGCGACGGTCGCGGCCCGGCCTGGTCCAACTCCCTGTTCGAGGACAACGCCGAGTTCGGGCTGGGGATGCGCCTGGCCTACGAGCGCCAGCAGACCCACGCACTGACCCTGCTGGCCGAGTTGGAGCCACAGCTGGGCCTCGACCTCGTGGGCCGGATCGCCGGCGGATACACCGCCGGGGACGACGCCGGAATCCGTGAGCAGCGAGCCAACGTGGCCGAGCTCGTGGACAAGCTCGGTCAGATGGCCGAAGGGGAGCCGCGCGCCGCAGCGCTGATCGACCTGTCCAGTGCGCTGGTCCGGCGCACGTTCTGGATCGTGGGCGGCGATGGGTGGGCCTACGACATCGGGTACGGCGGGCTGGACCACGTGCTCGCCTCCGGGCGCGACGTCAACATCCTGGTGATGGACACCGAGGTGTACTCCAACACCGGCGGCCAGCAGTCGAAGGCCACACCACGTGGCGCAGTGGCGAAGTTCGCCGCCGCCGGCAAGGGCCTGCACAAGAAGGACCTGGGCCTCGAGGCGATGGCCTACGGCGATGTGTACGTCGCCCAGATCGCCCTTGGCGCCAGCGAGGTGCAGACCGTCAAGGCGCTTTCCGAGGCTGAGGCCCACACGGGGCCGTCGCTGGTCATCGCGTACTCGACCTGCATCGCACACGGCTTCGACATGGCCGATTCGATGAACCACCAGAAGCTGGCAGTGAACTCCGGCCACTGGCCGTTGTACCGCTATCGGCCTGCGGCCGAAGGTGCGCCGTTCCAGCTGGACTCGAAGGCGCCGAGCATCCCGTTCTCGGACTTCGCGCGCAAGGAGGCTCGCTTCGGGATGCTGTTCCGGACCGACCCGCACCGGGCCAAGGAGCTCATGGAACGCTCGCAGGAGGACATCGCCGAGCGCTGGCGCTACTACGAGCAGCTTGCAGGGGTGCAGCGCGCCGCGCCCATGCCGGACCCTGCCGGGCGGCGTGCCCGGCTCAGTGACGAAGGGGAGAGCGACGAATGAGCATCGACCTGACCAGCACCTACCTCGGGATGACGCTGCGCAACCCGGTCGTCGCCTCGCCCGGTCCGGTCACCGGCGACCCTGACCAGTGGCGGCGGCTCGAGGAGGCCGGGGTCGGCGCCATCGTGCTGCCCAGCCTGTTCGAGGAGGAGATCACCTCCGAGTCGTGGTGGGTCTCGGACCTCCTCGACGAGGGCCGTGACGTCGTCGCAGAGGCATCGGACTACCTGCCCGAGTTCGAGGACTACTCCATCGGCCCGGACCGTTTCCTCGACCTGGTGACACGGGCCAAGGCGACGGTGTCCGTGCCGGTCATCGCGAGCCTGAACGGGACCACGAGCGGCGGATGGGTCGACTACGCGGGCCGGCTGGTGGAGGCAGGTGCGGACGCGATCGAGCTGAACGTCTACGACGTGATCACTGAGCCACGCGTCACCGGGACCGACGTCGAGGACCGGATCATCGACCTCATGACCACGGTCCGCGCGGAGGTCTCGGTCCCCGTGGCGGTCAAGCTCGGCCCGTGGTTCAGCGCCCTGGCGAACATGGCCACGAAGCTGGCCGACGCCGGCGCCGACGGCCTCGTGCTGTTCAACCGCCTGTACCAGCCGGACATCGACCTGGACGGCCCCTCGGTCAAGCCCAGGCTGATGCTCAGCGTCCCGGGCAACGTTCGCCAGTCCGTGGCGTGGATCGGCATCCTGTCCGGTCAGGTCCCGCTGTCCCTGGCCGCCAGTGGGGGAGTGGACAGCGCCGAGGATGTCGTCAAGCTCATCCTCGCCGGGGCGGACGCCACCATGACCACGGCCGCGCTGCTGCGCCACGGGCCAGACCATGTGGAGAGCCTGGTCACCGGACTTGCCGAGTGGCTCGAGGAGCGCGGCTACGAGTCGGTCACGCAGGCCAAGGGCTCGGTGTCGCTGAGCAAGGCCGCCGAGCCCGAGGCCTACCAGAGGGCCAACTACTACCAGACCCTGCACTCGTGGGGCCCGGTGCGCTGACGCCCCTGCGAGGTCTGCGGCCGACGCGGTGCACTCGGTCAGCGGTCCACGCACGCTGGCCCGAGGGACTCAGTGCTCGTGGCGGATGACCTCGCCGCTGAACGGTGCGTCGGCGATCGCCACCTTGGGTTCGGGGACGAAGTAGTTCGGATCGTCCTGCGTCCCGCGGACCTTGGCCTGGTTGACCAGGATCACCGCGAAGTAGGGGAGCATGATTCCCGCGGCGATCGCAACCCACCGCCAGATCCCCGGGACCAGCACAGCCACGACGATCGCCACCATCCGCAACCCCATGAGCAACAGGTACTGACGCTCTCGGTGTCGCAGGTCCTCCGATGGGCCGGGCTGTGCCGATGTGATGCTATGGACCTCGACATCCCGACTCACCCGCCCAGCGTACGACCGGGCAGCGGATACGGCATCCTGCCCATGCGCGCACACTCAACAATCAGGAGAGACACC
Organism: uncultured Actinomycetes bacterium; assembly: GCA_963697345.1. Taxonomy (GTDB): domain Bacteria; phylum Actinomycetota; class Actinomycetes; order S36-B12; family CAIYMF01; genus Prado023. The sequence goes on from CAVONS010000005.1 coordinate 79,026, forward strand.
GATGAGCAACAGGACCTACCGACTCACCGAGATCGTCGGAACCAGCCCGGAGGGCGTTGATGCGGCGATCCGCAACGGGGTCAGCCGGGCAGGCAAGACCATCCGCCACATCGACTGGTTCGAGGTTCAGGAGATCCGTGGCCACGTCCGCGACGGCGAGGTCGACCACTTCCAGGTCTCGATGAAGATCGGATTCCGCCTCGAGGACGCCTGATCACACCGCCTCGCTGGCCGTCGACAGGTTGAAGTCGGCGATGGCCAGCGGGGCAACCCTGCTGCGGGTGAACCAATCAGCCCACTCCCGGGGCAGGCAGTCGACGGGCGATCCCGCGTCGAGCACCCGCTCCAGCATCCCCAGGGGGGACTCGTTGAAACGGAAGTTGCCCGCCGCTGCGACGACCTCGCCGTCGCGCACCACGTAGACGCCGTCGCGGGTCAACCCGGTCAGCAGCAGGCTCTGGGCGTCGACCTCACGGATGTACCACAGGCAGGTCACGAGCAGGCCGTCACCGATGCGGGCCGCCAGCTCCTCGAGGGTCCCGCTGCGCCCCTCGACACCGGCGAGGACGTTGTCCACGAAGGGTGTGTCGGCGATCCCGGCGAGTGCGGCTGAATGCCTCGTCGTGATCAAGGAGGACAAGCTGCCCCCAGCGATCCAGTCGGTGGCGCCCACGGGCATCCCTGCATCGAACGCGCTGCTGAAGGCCGAGGACCGCGTGCTCTGCACATGGTCGGCGCACTGGAGTCCCGGGGCATGTGGGTCTGACCTGAGCCAGACGGGAAGGGGACTCAACCGGTCACCGACCCGCGTGCCACCGCCGTGCCGGCTCAGTGCGCTGCGCCCCTCAGCTGCATCCCGGGCCCCGGTCGACCACAGCAGGTAGATCAGCATGTCGGCGGCAGCCGACGGGGAGAGGATGACCCGGTGCCGACCGGGTGTGATCTCGACGCGGTCCGCCTGCGCAGCCAGTCCCCTGCGCACCTCCTGCGGCGCGCTGGCAAGGTCCATGTCCGCGAAGTGCCGCCCGGTGCGACCCGCCCACGCCGAGCGACTGCGACCGGCGCTCTTCCCACACAGCTCGAAGCGGGCGGCAGGCTGGTCGTGACGCAGGCGCAACCCCCCGGTGGTCCCGAGGTACGTGCTCGAGGTTGAGTGCTCCGCGTACCCGAAATGGTCCATGTCGCCCTCGGGCAGGACCTCGCCCAGCAGCGTTCCGACCGGTGCCAGCTCCTCGGGTGTCGTGAGTTTCGGGGGCTGGTCCCAGTCAGCTGATGCTGGGCGCGTCGGCACCTCGGCGGCTGCGTCGTCGGCGGGACCCGATCCGCGCGCCGCCGCCTGCGCCGCCTCGACAAGAGCACGGAGGTCGTCGGGGGTCCGGACGTCGCCGCTGGCGGTGCCGACAGCCTGCCCGCCGTGGACGTCGGGATGGGCCACCACGTGCACGAGCTGCTGGGCCGACATCCCGTTCGTGGTCAGTGTGGAGTTCGCCCAGCGCAGGTTCGCGCTGGTGCTGTGCTCGACCAGCACGGTGCCCCGGTCGGATCCGAGCAGCTTGAGGCCACGCTCCACCACCTCCTGCGGCTTCACTCGTGTCCCTCCTGCTCCGTGTTGAGCACATTGACACCCTCGAAGACGGCCACCGGGCATCCGTGGCTGACTGCCGCCACCTGGCCCGGCTGGGCCTTGCCGCAGTTCAGGGCCCCACCGAGCAGGTACGTGCTGGGCCCCCCGAGCGCCCGTAGCCGACCCCAGAAGTCCGGAGTGCTGGACTGGTAGGCGACGTCACGCACCTGGCCGACGATCCGACCCGAGCGGACTCGTAGGAAGCGCTGACCGGTGAACTGGAAGTTGTAGCGCTGCATGTCGATGGACCACGACTTGTCCCCCACGATGTAGATGCCATCCTCCACGCCGGAGATGAGGGCCCCGACATCCGATCCCGCCGGATCGGGCTGGAGGCTGACGTTGGGCATCCGCTGAACAGGCACATGGCCCGCCGCATCGGCGAAGGCACATCCATTCGACCGACCGAAGCCATGCTCCGCTGCCATCCGCCGGTCGAGCTGGTATCCGACGAGCGTCCCGTCGCGGACCAGGTCCCAGGACTGCGCCTCGACGCCTTCGTCGTCATAGCCGACCGTGGCCAACCCGTGGGGCGCCGTCCGATCGCCGGTGACGGTCATCAGGGGGGAGCCGTAGCGCAGTGAACCGAGCTGGTCGAGGGTCGCGAAGGACGTACCCGCGTAGTTGGCCTCGTACCCCAGGGCCCGATCGAGCTCTGTGGCATGTCCCACACTCTCGTGGATCGTCAACCACAGGTTCGTCGGGTCGATGACGAGGTCGTACCGGCCCGGCTCGATGGACGGTGCGACGGCCTTCTCCGCCAGCCACGTGGGCAGCGCCGCGAGCTCGGCCGTCCAGTCCCAGGTGTCATCGCGGGCCATGTACTCCCACCCGCGCGCGGCGGGCGGCGCACACGAGGACATGTCGTCGAAACGCTCATCGGTGATGTGGAAGGCCGTGACCTGCCCGTGGACCCGTGTGCGCTGCTGGAGCGTGTCGGTGCCGGCGCTGTCGGCGTAGTAGGTGAGGTCACGGGAGGCGAGGAACGTTGCGTCCACACGCTGCACCTGCGCGCTGCCCAGAAGCCCAGCGCTGCGCGCCTCGAGGAGTGCCAGGACCTCGGCATCAGGAACCTCGAAGGGGTCGATGTCGACGGGATTGGCCCATGCCTGCCCCGCGTGCACCGGCTCGCCTGCCAGTTCCACCCGCTCCCGCGCCACCGGAGCAGCCACGGACGCCATGCCGATTGCCGACCCAGCCACCCGCGCCGCGGACTCAGGCGTGACCAGCCCCGCCGAGGCGAACCCCCAGACGCCATCGACCAGGACACGGACGCCGACCCCGATCGTGCTGTCTGAGGACACTCCCAACGGGTGGGCATCGCGTGCGGTGGCCGAGCGCGTGCGCTGTCGACTGATCCGGACATCGACGTGCTCGGCGCCCAAGCGCTGTGCGGCCTCGATCGCCGCGTGCGCGGTGGCCGACAGCGGCAGGGCCTGGAAGCCCTGCTCGATCACCCGGCGGGCCTCTGTTCCGCGTAGTCCCCACTGCACAGTCGCCCAGCGTAATGGCCGACGAGAGCCTGAAGGGCTTCCGTGGCAGAGTTCGGCCATGCTCATCGAGTTGCGGGTGCTGGACGGGCCGAACCCGGACATCGTCGCACCGGCGATCCGCCTGACCCTGAGCGGCCCAACGGAGCCCGGGGTCGACCTGTGTGACGTGGTGGACCGCATCGCCCGGGCTGCTGACGCCTTCGTCGGCCCCGCGGTGTCCCGCTCCGCGGCGGACGGGACCGTGGTGGTCGCCTTCCCGTGGGACCACGATGGCACGGGGGAGGCGCTGGGCCAGGCGCTGGTCGAGGTCCTGCGCGTCGGGCCGGCGATCCCGCTGGAGCAGCGCATCGCCACCGCAGCCACCCATGTGCGCGACGCTGCTCCGGGTGATCCACCGCGCCTGGTGGATCCTGAGGTGCCCACGGTCGCGGTGACCGGGACCAACGGCAAGACCACCACCACGCGGCTCCTGGGGCGCATGGCTGCCGAGGCCGGCCTGCGCGCGGCCTGGAGCAGCACCGACGGGGTCTTCGTCGACGGGCAGTGCATCGACGCCGGCGATTGGTCCGGACCGGGCGGCGCCCGGATGGTCCTCGACCAGCCCGGCGTCGGATTCGCCGTCCTCGAGACCGCCCGGGGCGGCCTGATGCGCCGGGGGATGGGGGTGACCGCGGTCGACGTGGCCGTCTTCACCAACGTGAGCCCCGACCACCTGGGCCTGCAGGGGCTCGACACGGTCGACGACCTCGGTTGGGCCAAGTCCACCGTGGTGAAGGTGGTGCGCCCCGACGGATGGGCCGTGCTGAACGCGGAGGACCCGATCGTGCGCCGCTACCGGGATGCTGGACCGGGCCGCACCTGGTTCTTCGCCCGCGACCCGCAGAGCGACACGATCCGGATCGCCACGCTGGCCGGCAGTCCCGTCACCACGGTGCGCGAGGGCCACATCATCGTGATCGGCTGGGCGCAGGACGAGGTCGATGTCGGTCCGCTCGTGGACTTCCCGGTGACGATCGCGGGGCTCTCGCACGAGAACATCGCCAATGCGCTGGCGGCCACGAGCGCGGGCCTGGCAGCAGGGTTGCCCGTCGCTGCGGTCGCCGCCGGGTTGCGCTCGTTCCAGCCTGACGGCAGCACCAGCCCGGGGCGCATGAACATCTGGAGCGTGCCCACGGCCGGCGGCGGTTCCGTGACCGTGATCCTGGACTTCGCCCACAACGAGGCCGGCGCACAGGCCCTGATGCGCGTCGGCACCGGGCTGCGCCAGCCGAAGGCGGCCCTGCACGCCTCGATCGGCAACGCCGGCGATCGCACCGACGAGGGCATCATCGACGTCGGCAGGATCGCGGCCGTGGCAGCCGACACCGTCCAGCTGGCCGCGAAACCGAAGTACCTGCGTGGACGCACGCAGCAGGAGATCGACGACCTGCAGCGCATCGGGGTCCGCAGCGCGGGCAAGGAACCATGGGAGGAGGTCCCGGACGAGCCGACGGGGCTGCGCACCATCCTGGCCAGAGCGGTCGACGGCGACGTCGTGGCGATGATGATCCATCAGGACCGGGAGGCCTGCGAGGACCTGCTGAGGCAGGCTGGCGGCACCCCGGACTCAGCGCAGGTGCTGGTCGCCAAGGCCCGCGCCGCGGCCCGACAGTAGCCACCGGCAGATCCCACTCGTTGTGTGGGGCGCGGGGTTGGCCTATTCGTGCATCTCGTGCATGGCCGCGTGGCCGAGTTCCTCGAGCTGCGTGTAGACATCCTCGGTCTGGTCGGCGCAGATCGCGACGACATCACCGGCCGTCGCCTGCTCGATGGCCCAGCGCACCGCATCGATCTCCATGGGGAGCGCGCGAACCTCCTTGGCCCGCGCCCCCTCGGCCATGGCGCCGCGCACACCCTCCTCGAGCAGGCTGGCCACGTCACCCCGCTCGCGGCCACGCAGCCTCGCATCCTCCTTGACCACGCACACGTCGAAGAACTGCGCACCGGTGCGGCCGAGCTCGATCACGTCGGCATCCCGGCGATCGCCGGCGGTGCCGATGACCCCGATCCTGCGCCTCTTGTGCACGTCGGACCGTGCGGAATCCAGCCCCTCGGCATACGCGTCGATGAACTCACCCAGAGCCGCCAGTCCGGCCGGGTTGTGTGCGTAGTCGACGAAGACGTTGATCCCGTTGACGTCGATGTGGTTCAGTCGGCCGGGCGCCAGGTGGTAGCTCGTGGAGAAGGTGCGCAGGCCAGCCCGGATGTCATGAAGATGCGCACCGGCGGCGAAGCACGCACCAGCCGCAGCCATCGCGTTGCTCACGTTGAACCGCGCCTTGCCGCCGAACGTGGCCGGCAGCAGGTGCGTGAAGGCAAGCTGCATCGATCTCTTGCCCTGCTGCAGCACGATCGACTCGCCGAGCTCACCACGCTCAAGGAACAGTCCCGAGACCACCGTCGCGACAGTGCCGGTCGACCTTCACCCGGGCCTCGGATCCCGGCTCGGCCATGGTGAACCACACGATCTCCCCACTGCAGCGCCGTGCCATCGCAGCCACGTGCGGGTCATCGGCGTTGAGCACCGCGTGCCCACCGCGGGGCACTGCCTCGACCACCACGCTCTTCACGTCGGCGAGGTCCTCCAGTGAGTTCACTCCGCGCAGGCCCAGGTGGTCGGCGGAGATGTTGAGGACCACCGCCACATCGTTGCGGTCATACCCCAGCCCCTCGCGCAGGATCCCTCCCCGTGCGACCTCGAGCACGGCCAGGTCCACCCGCGGATTCTGCAGCACCATCCGGGCGCTCTTGGGGCCTGAGGCGTCCGAGCGGATCACCAGTCGCTCGTCGATCACGACACCATCAGTGGAGGTCATGCCCACCTTGCGACCCATGCCCTTGAAGACGTGGCCGATCATGCGCGAGGTCGTGGTCTTGCCGTTGGTCCCGGTCACCGCGATGATCGGCACCCGGCTCGGGGTCCCCGGCGGGAACAACAGGTCCATGACCGGCTTGGCGATGTACTGCGGCTCGCCGATGGTCGGGTGCGTGTGCATGCGGAAGCCCGGGGCAGCGTTGACCTCACAGATCGCCCCGCCCACCTCGCGCACCGGCGCAGTGATGTCCGGTGCGATGAAGTCGATCCCCGCCACATCCAGGCCCACCACCCGAGCGGCCTCCTCGGCGATCTCGATGTTGTCCGGGTGCGCATCCATGGTCCGGTCGATCGAGATGCCACCGGTGGACATGTTCGCCGTCAGCGCCAGCTTCACCGTCTGGCCCTGCTCCGGCACGTCCTGCATCGACAGGCCCTGGGCAGCCACCAGATCAACGGCGGCCTCGTCGACCTTGATCCGGGTCAGGACCTTCTCGTGGCCAACACCTCGGCGTGGGTCCGCATTGGTCGCCTCCACCAACTCGGCCACCGTCCGCCGCCCATCACCGATGACGTGCGCCGGCACCCGTTCGGCCACCGCGGCGATCCGTCCGCCCACCACAAGGAAGCGGTAGTCGATACCGGTGATGAAGCTCTCCACCTGGAGGTAGCCACTTCGGGACTCCGCCTTCGCAGCGTCATATCCGGCCTCAAGGGCCTCATCGTCGGCGATGTTGAGCACCACTCCACGCCCGTGATTGCCATCCAGGGGCTTGATGACCACCGGGTAGCCGATCTGACGTGCCACCTGCAGCGCGCCGCGCAGCGTGCGCACCGAGTCGCTGCGGGGAACCGGCAGCCCCGCCGCGCTCAGCAGCTTGTTGGTCATGTCCTTGTCGCTTGCGATGTCCACGGCCAACGCCGAGGTCTGGGACGTCATCGTGGCCCTGATCCGCTGGGCGTAGCGGCCCTGCCCCAGCTGCACCAGGGAGGCCTTGTTCAGGCGCATCCAGGGGATGTCGCGGGACACGGCCTCGTCGACGAGGGCCTGGGTGGACGGGCCGAACGCCGTTCGCTCGGCCAGGAGCAGGAAGTCCTCGAACTCCTGGTCGAAGTCGAACTCCGGGTCATGTTCGACCAGGTCGTTGACCATGCGCACCGCGAGCCTGCCCGCCGCAAGGGCCACGGACTCGTCCTGGTAGCCGAAGATGACGTGGTAGCGCCCAGGCTCCCCGGTGCCGCGGGTCTTGCCGCGCCGCGTGTCGTGGCCCACCTCGTTCTGCAGCTGCAGGGCGATGTGCTCAGCCACGTGGCCGGCCCAGGTGCCCTCGCGCAACCGCTCGGCGAAGCCGCCCTTGCGCCCCCGGGAGCAGGAGTGCTCACCGACGCCCGGCAGCCAGGACAGCAGCTGATCGGTGAACCCCGGCAGGGTGTCGGTGGGGTAGTCCTCCAGGCTGCCCAGGTCCACCACCAGGTGGATGGCTGGGCCGTAGGACCACACGTTCGGGCCCCGGTAGACACGTGTCTCCAGGATCGTCAGGTCAGGAGCGGCCGGACCCGCAGGCTCAGGGTGATCAGTCACGAGGTCTCCTTGTGCTCCTTGGTGCGCCGACGCCGACGAGCGTTGCGGGCGACAACCGAGTCATCAACACCCTCGGCGGCGACCCGACGTGAGATGGCTGCGAGGTCCCGCGACACCTCGGGCAGGTCCCCGGGGTCCACGGCACTGTGGTCGCGATAGGACACGAGGCTGCGCGACGAGAGGTCGAAGTGGGCCCCATGCGGGAGGAAGTGCACGGCAGCGCCCGAGATCATCAGGGGAGTGGTGCCCCGGGCTGTCGCGGCATCGGTCAGGGCCGTGCGCATGTCCACGCAGAACACCGACCCCCGACCCACGACCTCCAGGTCGGTCTCGTCGGTCACCAGCATCGCGGTGTCCTCGTCCAACCCGATGCCCAGCAGATCCGGTGACGACGCCACGAGGTTCATCAGGCGCCCGAACCGGTCACGCTCACCGAAGTGCTGGTCGACGATGACACCGGGCAGCAGGCCCAGGCCCTGGGCCAGTGCCGCCATCCGGAACTTCGGCTGCGCGCCCGGCGTGCCGTATCCGACCATGTGCTCGCTGACCACCGAGGCCCCCGCCGAGGTACCGCCGATCACCACGCCGCGGTCGTAGGCGGCCACGACAGCGTCGCCGAAGCGGGTCCCGCGGATGGCCGCGGCAAGCTTCATCTGGTTGCCGCCCGTGAAGAACACACCCGTCGCCCACTCGACGGCGTCGACGAACTCCTGAGTGTCGGACTCACCACGATCGCGGGGTCGTGCGGAGACCACCTGGGAGACCCCGAGCTTGCCCAACAGCTGCACGTAGAGGTCCACGATCTCCGGGCCCAGCGCGGACGCGGTCGCACACACCACGATCCGGGCCTCGGGCCCACCGGCCTCCGCGACGAACCGCCGCAGGACCCGTGCCTGCCCCAACTTGTCCTCGGCGCCCCCGATGGCCATCAGGCGGCGGACTGGGAACGCCGCTCCAGTGCTGGTCACCTGTGGCAGGGTAGTCGCTGGACGACCCGGACGTGGTCGTCAGGATCGGTGAGTCCATGGACGTCACGACCAGGCGCCTGCTCGTGGTGCGCCACGCCAAGTCCGCATGGCCCGTCGGGGTGCCCGACAGCGCCCGCCCGCTGGGCCCACGGGGCCTGCGCGACGCGCCGAGGATGGGCCAGCGCATCCGCGACCTCGTGGGTGCTGTCGATGTGGTCGTGGTGAGCCCGACCCAGCGCACCGGCGAGACCTGGGCGCTCATGAGCGGGCCGCTGGAGGCAACCGGACCGGTCCGGACGGACCCGCGGATCTATGACGCGTGGGGTGCCAACATGATCGACCTGGTCCGCGAGCTGCCTGACGAGGCGCGCACGGCCATGATCCTGGGCCACGAACCGGGGGTCTCCGAGCTGGTCCTCACCCTCTCGGGATCCGGCGATCAGGGCCTACGTGGCCGCGTGGCCACCAAGTTCCCCACCTGCGCGGTCGCCCTCCTGGCGACCCAGGGGCCCTGGGCAACCGTCCGGCCGGGTTGCGCCTCCCTCGAGGTCTTCACGACCCCGAAGGAGTGACCACCCCGCCTGGACTGAGCACTTCGTCGGGTCGCATCCCCTCGTCACGTGCGGCCGCGTCGGCCTCCTCGACCTCCTCGCGGGAGATGCCCATCAGGTAGAGGACGGTGTCCAGGTAGGGCACATTGATCGAGGAGTCGGCCGCGGCCTGCACCACCGGCTTGGCGTTGAAGGCGATCCCGTGTCCGGCAGCCGCCAGCATGTCCAGGTCGTTGGCGCCGTCCCCGATGGCCACGGTCCTGCTGCTCTCGATCCCGAACTGCACGGCGAACTCGCGCAGCGCCTGCTCCTTGGCGGCACGATCGATCACCGGTCCCCGCACTCGTCCGGTCAGGATGCCGTCCTGGATCTCCAACCCGTTCGCGCGGACGGCGTCCACCCCCAGCTCCTCGGCCAGGGGCCCGATCACCTCGCTGAACCCACCGCTGACCAGCGCGACCCGGTAGCCCAGCCGCTTGAGGGTGCGACACAGCGTCCTGGCCCCAGGTGTCAGCCGGATCTCCCCGCGGGCGCGCTCGATGACCTCCTCGGGCAGCCCGGCCAGCTCCGCGACCCGGGCGTGCAGGGACTCGGCGAAGTCCAACTCGCCTCGCATCGCCGCCTCCGTGACCGCCCGGACGCTGGTCCTGCCTGCCCGCGTAACGTGCCAGGACCTCGATGACCTCGTCCTGGATCAGCGTGGAGTCCACATCCATGACGACCAGGTGCAGACCCCGGCGCGCCAGGCCGCGGGCCTGCACCGACACGTCCACGTCCAGGTCGTGGCAGCGCTCGACGAGATCTCTGCGCAGCGCGGTCGCATCGGGGGCCAGGACCTCGAGGGCGAGCACCGTCACCGGGTAGTCCGCGACCCTGTCGATCCGGAAGATGTTGGCCCCCGCTGCGGCGATCGTTGCGGCCAGGGCGCTCATGTCCGCCCCCGTGATGGCCTGCCCGACCACAGTCACCGTGGCGTTGGCCACCTCCGACGAGACGTCGGCGGCGTGGACCTGGCGCACTGACACGTCGAAGTCGGGGACGGCCCGACGCATCCGGTCGCCGAGCTCATCCTCCGAGCCATGCGGCGCCAGGACCACAGCTCCGAGCACCAGCTGGCCAGCCACCACGACCTGCTCGACGTCGAGCACGGTGGTCTGCGCCAGGGCTGCGAACATCAGCGCGGTCACCCCGGGCCGGTCGGTGCCGACAACGGTCGCGTGAATGGTGGTCTCGGTCACTCGAGCCACGCTACCGGGCAGCGGGCCCGGCGGGCACCGGGGCATTCAGTCCGCCGACAAGGCCCGAGATGATGTCCTCGACCTGGCCGACGACTGCGCGCAGCTCGACCGACCGGGCCCGGGACTCCGCGGCGGTGACCGCCGCACCCTCCTCGGCCACCGCCAGATCCAGGGCGTCGTGCAGAGCAGCGAGTCGGATCATCAGCGAATGCACGGCGGAGTCCAGTCCTGGCGGCAGGTGCCGCATCGCGCCCTCCCACTCGTGGGCAAGCGTTCCCATGGCCGGACGCTCCAGGCCCAGGGACTCCAACCTCTGCGCGGCATCCGCCGCTGCCTCCGCCAGCGCCCGGGCACCGGACCTGGCGGTCAGCATCCCGGCCTCGAGCACGCCGACACCCGAATCCCCGCAGGAGTCCCAGGACCAGCCGGTCCGGTCCGATCGCAGCAGCCGAGCGGCAGAACCCTCGGCGCTGATCAGCACGGACGGCTCGGGTGACCCGGCGAGTCCCACAGGCCAGCCACCTGTCCGCCCGGGCCTCGGCAGCAGCAACCACGTCCGGGGCGCCGTGAACCCGCGCACGTGGCGCAGCAGGTCGGGCAGATCATGGTCGGCACCATCGATCCCCACTCGTGCCGGGGCATCCGGTGCCGTCCGGGCCATCTGCTCGAGCAGGTCATCGGAGCCGGCGGAACCGCGCAGCCAGGCACCGAGCCACAGTGCCGTGACAGTCATGCGGGCGGCATTCACAGGCGTGAGGCTAGGGCACGGCGCAGCCCGGCGAGCACCATGCGCGCAGGTAGGGTGTGCCGCGTGGTCGACGTGCTCAGCTTCCGCGAGGTGACCGTCGTACGCGGTGGTCGGCCCATCATCGACACCATCGACTGGCAGGTGTCCCAGGACCAGCGGTGGGTTGTGCTTGGTCCCAACGGTGCGGGCAAGACCACCCTCCTGCAACTGGCAGCAGCGCAACTGCATCCCACGTCCGGTCAGGTGCAGGTGCTCGGCGAGACCCTGGGCGCCGTCGACGTGTTCGACCTTCGACCACGGATCGGCCTGGCCAGCGCGTCCCTTGCCGAGCGGATCCCCGCCGACGAGTTCGTCCGTGACGTCGTGGTGACGGCGGCCTGGGCCGTCACCGGACGCTGGCACGAGTCCTACGAGGACACCGACACGGCCCGCGCGCTGGGCGTGCTGGAGCTCGTGGGCGTCAGCGGGCTGGCCGACCGGCGGTTCGGAACCCTGTCCGAGGGGGAGCGCAAGCGCGTGCAGATCGCACGTGCGCTCATGACCGACCCGGAGCTGCTGCTCCTCGACGAACCCGCAGCCGGCCTCGACCTCGGGGCCCGCGAGGACCTCGTCACCCGACTCGCCGCGATCGCCACCGATCGTTGGTCCCCGGTGCAGGTCCTGGTCACCCATCACGTGGAGGAGATCCCAGCCGGGTTCACCCATGTGCTGCTGCTTCGCGAGGGTCGGGTGGTCGTCGCCGGCCCCATCCGGGAGGTGCTGACCGGTCGAGCCCTGACCGAGACCTTCGGCACACGCCTGCGCACCGGACGGGTTCGGGACCGGTACTGGGCACGCTCGGTGCCCAGCGACACCGTCGCCCGCGGCCGTCGCGGACGCGAGGTCGTGGAGTCCGACGGGTCAGAACGGGACGGATCGGGCGTCACGGTCTAGGCTGGACACGTGGACGCATGGATCGTCTGGTTGATTATCGCGGTGGTGCTGGCCGGGGCTGAAGCAGCCACCGCCGGTCTCCTGCTGATCATGTTCTCCGGTGGTGCCCTGGCCGCGGCCGTGGCATCCCTGGCGGGCGCGGGGGTCGTGGGATCTGCCGCGGTGTTCGCCCTCGTCAGCGTCGCTCTGGTCGCCTTCGTCCGACCGATCGCCAAGAAGCACGTCTACCAGGCACCGCTGGATCGCACCGGGACGGCGGCCCTGATCGGGACCCAGGCCCTGGTGCTCGAGGCCGTGGACTGCGACAACGGGCGCATCAAGCTTGCCGGGGAGATCTGGTCGGCACGCACCCTGGACGAGGCGGCCCGCTTCGAACCCGGGGACAAGGTCTCGGTCTTCGAGATCGACGGCGCAACTGCCGTCGTCGGCTAGCCGGGACTTCCCGGCAGAGGAGGACATTGTGGAGAGTCTGATCATTGCGGGTGTCATCGTCCTGATCGCGATGCTGGTCGTGTTCAGCACCATCAAGATCATCCCGCAGGCACAGGCCGGCATCGTCGAGCGACTCGGGCGCTACCAGCGCACCCTCGACCCCGGGTTGACGATCATCATCCCGTTCGTCGACAGGCTGCGCCCGCTGATCGACCTGCGCGAGCAGGTGGTCTCGTTCGAGCCACAGCCGGTGATCACCTCGGACAACCTGGTCGTGAGCATCGACTCGGTCATCTACTTCCAGGTGACCGATGCCAAGGCCGCGACCTACGAGATCCAGAGCTACCTGCAGGGCGTGGAGCAACTCACCGTCACCACCCTGCGCAACGTGGTCGGCTCCCTGGACCTCGAGCAGACGCTGACCAGCCGTGACAACATCAACGCCCAGCTGCGCGGGGTGCTCGACGAGGCGACCGGCAAGTGGGGCATCCGCGTCAACCGCGTCGAGCTCAAGGCGATCGACCCGCCTGCCAGCGTGCAGCAGTCGATGGAGAAGCAGATGCGCGCCGACCGGGACAAGCGCGCGGCCATCCTCAATGCCGAGGGCAGCAAGCAGGCCGCCATCCTGGACGCCGAGGGAAGCCGGACTGCGGCCATCCTCAAGGCTGAGGGCCAGGCACAGGCACAGGTCCTGCGTGCCCAGGGTGAGTCCGAGGCGATCGCCAAGGTGTTCAACGCGATCAACACCGGCAACGCGACCGACCAGGTCATGGCCTACCAGTACCTGCAGTCCCTTCCGCTGCTGGCCCAGGGATCTGCCAACAAGGTCTTCGTGATCCCCGCTGAGCTCACCGGGGCACTGGGCGCGGTGAGCAGGGCGTTCGCCCCCCCAGGATCTGCAGGGATGCCCGGCGCCCCCGCGTCCCACCCTGATGGTGATGTTGATGTCGAGTTCGAGGACGTGGACGTGGACGTCGAGGCTGAGGACGGCGACCCGCTCGCGCACATCATGGACGCCGTCGAGAAGGACATCGAGGAGGCCGTGATCGTGGAGCCGGTGACGCCCGCGGCATCCACCACTTCGGCACCCCCGCCGCAGGCACCCGGAACGGGTGATGCGCCCGGCGCCACGCGATGACCCGGTGACCGCACCGGTCACCATCACGGATCCCGCAGACCCCCGGGTACGCGACTTCGCGGGACTCACCGACGTCGCGGCGCGATCTGCCCGGGAACCTGCCGAGGGCCTGTTCATCGCCGAAGGCGCCAAGGTCATCCGGCGTGCCCTGGGAGCGGGCTACCAGCCTCGTGCTGTGCTCACCGAGCCCAAGTGGTTCGACGAGCTGGCGGGGGAACTGGGCGAGTCCGAGGCCGAAGTCCTGCTGGCCACCCCGGAGGTGCTGGGCTCGATCACGGGGTACCGGGTGCATCGCGGCGCCCTCGCCTCGTTCCGCCGACCAGTGCTGGCCCGCCCGGAGGTGCTGCTGGCCGACGCACGCTTCGTCGTGGTCCTGGTGGACCTCGTCGACCACACGAACGTGGGTGCGATCTTCCGGACGGCCGCCGCGCTCGGCGCCGATGCCGTGCTGCTCACACCCGGCTGCGCCGACCCGCTCTATCGCCGGGCGATCAAGGTCTCCATGGGAGCGGTGCTCACCGTCCCCTGGACCCGTACGGGGCCGGACCCGCTGGGGGACCTGGCCGACTTCGAGACGATCGCGCTCACCCCCGCTGATGACGCTGCCAGCCTCGATCTGCTCGTTCCCGGTCCCGGTGGTTCAGGTCGGCGAGCACTCCTGCTCGGCACCGAGGGCCACGGGCTGGCCCCGGAGCTGATGCGCCGGGTCGATGTCCGCGCCCGGATCCCGATGGCCGGCGGGATCGACTCGTTGAACGTGGCAGCCGCAAGCGCCATCGCCCTGCATGTGCTGGCTCCCCGCCCCTGAGCCGACTCGTGTGATCAGTTCCCCTGCAGACCCACCCGATCCCGGCATACTGTGCTCCCACCACGCCGCTCCCGGGAGGATCCATGCCTACGCCACGCAGCGAGACCTGGTCCAAGGTCCTGCTCACGCTCGGCGCCATCGGGCTGTTCCTCACGGGAGTCTTCGGCTGGCTCAACGCCTCCGTCGTCAACGGGGAGCGGTTCGCAGAGCTGGTCAACCAGGTCCGTCAGGACGAGGCAGTCAAGACCGAGATCGGTCAGGCGATCGCCGTGGCTGCGCTCGATGCCGAGCCTGACCTCATCGCTGTCGAGCCGGCCATCGCCGCGGGGGCTGCGGCAGTGGTGGGCAGCCCGATCCTCGATCCCGTCTTCACACCCGCCATCCGTTCCTTCCACGACGCCATGACCCAGGCCGGCAGCGACTCGGCTGTCCTCAAGCTGGCGGACCTGGGCGCCACCGCCACGACCGCCCTGGACAAGTTCGTCCCCCAGGCGGCGGAGGTCCTGCCCGACGACCTGAACGTGACACTGGCGGAGGTGGGCGGCCAGGAGGGCATAGCAGCCCAGATCATCCCCGTCATCCAGGCCGTGTCCACCTTGGCGTGGGTGGTACCCCTCGTCTCGCTGCTCCTCGTCGGGCTGGGCATCTGGCTTGCACCGAAGCGGCGCCTGTCGCTGGTGCGGCTGGGCTGGATGATGCTGGCAGCTGCCGGCTTCCTCGGACTCGTGGTGATCGGGCTGAACATCGCGGCCGCGCTGATCAACGACACGACCCTGGCCGGGGCGGTGCTCGCGGCCGGCCTGCGCGTGGTCAGCGAGCCGCTGTCCGTGCGATTCATCGCCATCGGCGTCGTCGGCGGCCTGATCATCGCGACCGCCGGGGCGCTCCTGCCGCAGGTGGACGTCACCGGGCATGCCCGGGCGGCCGTTGGCCTGGCGACACGGCGCCCCCAGGGGACCACGTGGGCGGTCGTGCGCGCGATCGCGGTCATCGCGCTGGGCCTGCTGATCGTGCTCTTCCCCACCCTGAGCTCCCAGGTCGTGGTGGTCATCGGCGGTCTGGCCGTGCTGTTCTACGGAGTCACCGAACTCGACGTCATTGCCGAGCGCACGCGGGCCCAGGACGAGTCGGAGCGGGCCGCCCGGCAAGCCGCCTCGGCTGATTCCGACGCGCAGATCGATGAGCCACGACGCTCGCCAGCCACGTGGCTGATCCCCGTTGCCGCGGGAGCGGTCGGCCTGCTCGTGCTGGCAGCACTGATCGTCCCGGGGAACCTGCCCCAGAGCGGCTCCATCACCACGGTTTCGGCCGTGAACACCGATGCCTGCAACGGCTACGAGCAACTGTGCGACCGCCCATTCGACGAGGTGGTGATCCCCGCCTCGCACAACTCGATGTCCATCGCAGATGGCTCGTGGTTCCTGGCGGAGCAGCCCAAGGACATGGTCGAATCCCTCGACGACGGCATCCGTGGCCTGCTCGTGGACACCTGGTACGGGCAGCCGACCGAGGATGGTGGAGCGCTGACCGCCGATCAGTCGATCGCGGAGGCCGAGGCCGAGCTCACAGAGACGTACGGACCTGAGGTGGTGGCCTCCATCCGGCGCACGATCGACCTGGCCCGTCGCGCCGAGCCCTCCGGGCCTGCCGAGCCGTACTTCTGCCACACCGTGTGCGAGATCGGCTCGGAACCGATGCAGCCAACGATGGATCGCCTCAACGACTGGATGGACGCCAACCCCCGCGAGGTCGTGGTGCTGTTCATCCAGGACACCGTCACCCCCCAGGACACCGATGCGGTGCTGGCCAAGGCCGGGCTGACGGACAAGGCCTACGTGCACCCGGAGGGTGCTCAGTGGCCGACACTGCGCCAGATGATCGACTCGAACAAGCGCCTGGTCGTGCTGATGGAGAACAACGGTGGCGGCTCCGAGTACCCGTACCTGCATCAGGGCTTCGACCTGGTCCAGGACACCGAGTACACGTTCAAGACGGCTGAGGACTTCACCTGCACGCTCAAGCGTGGATCCGTCGACAGCCCACTCCTGTCAGTCAACCACTGGCTGGCCAGCTTCTCGAAGCTCATCTCGAGCGCGGAGGAGGTCAACACCTACGACGTGCTCAAGCCGAGGATCGATGAGTGCGAGATCGAGCGCGGTCGCAAGCCCTCGATGATCGCGGTCAACTGGTACGACCGCGGGGACTTGTTCCGGGTCGTCGACGAGTTGAACCAGGTCGGCTGACGGGGGCATCCCCGACGGCAGGCGTAGGGCGAGCCAGCCTGCGAGTATGGCGGGCGTGCGCGCCCTCTACCTGACCTCAGTCGAAGCCGAAAGCGGGAAGTCCGTCGTCGCCCTCGGGCTCATGGAGACCTTGACCCGGTCGGTGAGCCGGGTCGGGTACTTCCGCCCGGTCATCAAGGCCGACACGGAGGCCGACAAGCGGATCGAGCTGTTCCGCAGCCGGTACCGGCTCGACCAGTCCTACGACGAGTCCTTCGGAGTCACCTCCCACGAGACTCGGGACTTCGGCGGCAACCATGTCGACCCCGCCCTCGTCAGCCGGATCATTGAGCGCTTCCGCCGCCTGGCCAACAGGTGCGACTTCGTGCTGGTGGAGGGCACCGATCACCTCAGCGCGTCCAAGGCCTTCGAGTTCGCCCTCAACGCCGAGATCGCCTCCAACCTCGGCGCCGTGGCCCTCATCGTCCTGACCGCGCAGGACCACGCACCCGCGCAGGTCAACGGAGCGCTGACAGCGGCCATCGACGGCCTGGGGGAGCGGGGCGTGCCGACCGTGGGTGCCTTCGTCAACAGGGTCCCCGAGGGGGACTGGGCAGCCCTGGAGGCTGTGGCCGTCGACTGCCCCGTCCCGGTCTGGATGCTGCCCGAGATGCCCTCGCTGACCTACCCGACGATCCGTGAGGTGGCCCGTGCCGTGGGTGCCACGCAGGTGTTGGGCGACGATGCCGACCTGTCCCGGCCCGTCCCGGACATCAAGGTCGCGGCCATGGGCGTGCCCCGACTGATGGATCACCTGTCCGAGGGGACGCTGCTCATCACCCCGGGGGATCGCTCCGACATCCTCATGGCCGCCTACTCGTCCCGGCAGTCCGACGCGATCCCGGCCGTCTCCGGTGTGATCCTCACCGGTGGGCTGGAGCCCGATCCGACAGTCATGCGCTTCGCCCAGGGAGTCACCCCGTCGGCATCCCTGCCGATCCTGGTCACCTCGCTGGACACCTATGACACGGCAGCAGCCGTGGCCAGCCTGCACCCCGAGATCGCACCGGACGACGCTCGCAAGATCACCGACGCGCTGAGCCTGTTCGAGGAGCACGTCGACGAGGCCGAGCTCGAGTCCCGGATCGATGTCACACGGTCCACGACGATGACGCCGATGATGTTCGAGCACCAACTCGTGGAGCGAGCACGCTCGGATCGCAAGCACATCGTGCTGCCTGAGGGCGACGACGACCGGATCCTGCAGGCCGCCGACCGTCTGCTGCGGCGCAACGTGGTGGACCTCACGATCCTCGGCCGACCCGAGGCCCTCACGGAGCGCGCCAAGCAGCTCGGACTCGAGATCTCCTCGGCACGCATCATCGATCCCGAGACCGACCCCCTGCGCTCGGTGTTCGCAGCCGACCTCGTGGAGATCCGCAAGGCCAAGGGCCTGGCCCTGGACGCCGCCCTCGACATGGTCGTGGACGTGTCCTACTTCGGCACCATGATGGTGTGGAAGGGCCTGGCTGACGGCATGGTCTCGGGCGCCGCACACACCACGGCCCACACGATCCGCCCCGCCCTGCAGATCATCAAGACCACCCCCGGGGTGTCCATCGTCTCCAGCGTGTTCTTCATGGCACTCGAGGATCGCGTCCTGGTCTACGGCGACTGCGCGGTGAATCCCTCACCGAATGCCACCCAGCTGGCCGACATCGCGATCTCCTCGGCCCAGACCGCCGCTGCCTTCGGGGTCGATCCGCTCGTGGCGATGCTCAGCTACTCGACGGGCGCATCGGGTGCCGGCGAGGACGTGGAGAAGGTGCGCCAGGCAACGGCCCTGGCCCGGGAGCGCCGCCCCGACCTGGCCATCGAGGGACCGATCCAGTACGACGCCGCGGTGGATGCCTCAGTGGCCAAGTCCAAGCTGCCCGGCTCCGAGGTTGCCGGACGTGCCACGGTCTTCATCTTCCCGGACCTGAACACCGGCAACAACACCTACAAGGCGGTGCAGCGCTCGGCCAACGCGGTGGCGATCGGCCCCGTCCTGCAGGGCCTGCGGCTTCCGGTCAACGACCTGTCCCGTGGGGCGCTGGTGGAGGACATCATCAACACGGTGGTCATCACGGCCGTGCAGGCCCAGCAGGTCGCGGCCGCAGAATCGTCGAAGGAAGGTTCCTGATCCATGATCGTCCTGGTCGTGAATGCCGGCTCGTCGTCGCTGAAGTACCAACTCGTCGACACCGAGTCCGAGGTGGTGTGGGCCACCGGCCTCGTGGAACGGATCGGTGACGAGTTGTCGCCGCTGACGCATCGCACACGCATCCGGGGTGGCGCCGACTCAGATCTGGTCGAGACCAGCACCGTGTCACCCATCAGTGACCACACGGAGGCGTTCCGCGCGGTCACCGCAGCATTCCAGGCAACGGGCGACGTCTCCGAGGTCGGGCAGCTGGCAGGGGTGGGGCACCGGGCGGTCCAGGGGGCCGACCAGTTCAGCGAGCCGACCATCGTGACCCCCGAGGTCATCGACGTGATCCGCGAGCTGATCCCGCTGGCCCCCCTGCACAATCCCGCCGCCGTGGCCGGCCTCGAGTCCGCGATGGCCGCCTTCCCCGACGTGCCGCACGTGGCTGTGTTCGACACGGCGTTCCACTCGACGATCCCCGCAGCGGCCTACACCTATGCCATCGACCAGTCCGTGGCCCGGGAGCACCGGATCCGGCGCTACGGCTTCCACGGCACATCGCACAAGTACGTCACAGCCAAGGCTGCGGAGGTCCTGGGCAAGCCGGTGGACTCTGTCGACCTCGTCACGCTGCACCTGGGTAACGGCGCCTCTGCGTGCGCGGTGCGAGGTGGCCGCAGCGTGGAGACATCCATGGGACTGACACCGCTTGAGGGGCTGGTCATGGGTACCCGCTCCGGTGACATCGATCCAGCCCTTGTCTTCCACCTCATCACGACCGCAGGGATGTCCGCCGCCGATGTCGACACGCTGCTGAACAAGCGCAGCGGGCTGCTCGGGCTGTGTGGCCAGAACGACCTGCGTGAGGTGCATGCACTGGCCGCCAGCGGTGACGCGGACGCGGAGCTGGCCCTGGCGGTGTACGTGCACCGGATCCGCAAGTACCTCGGCGCGTACCTTGCTGTCCTCGGCAGAGCGGATGCGATCGTCTTCACCGCTGGGGTGGGGGAGAACGATCCGGAGATCCGGCGCCGCGTGATCGCTGGCCTGGAGATGATCGGCGTGGCAATCGACACCGAGCGCAACGCGACCCTTCGCGGCCCCTCGGCCCCTGTCGACCTGTCCTTCCGCGGGGCACCGATCCGGGTGCTGGTGGTACCGACCAATGAGGAGTTGGAGATCGCCCGGCAGACCGCAACCGCGGTCAGCGCGTAGCCGGTCACCTCACCGTCGCCGTCCTCGACCCCGGTTGCGGCACGCGGCGCTCATTGCCCGCTGCGGCGATCAGGGGCTGCGACATCTTTGTGACGCAAGTGGGAGGGATATCCGATGGACGTGGGGCACCTGCCGGGTTGAAGATTCGACCACGAGAAGGGAGACCTCCCATGACAGCAATGACCGCCGACACCTTCGACGGCACGATGCTCAGCGTGATCACGTTCGCAGGCGTGCAGGGCCGCCTCGCGCACCTCCTTGAGGATCGCCGTGGCCGTGCCTCCTGGTGGGTCGACGTGGCCCGCCAACTCGACGACCTGGCCGATGCCGTGCGCAGCACCCCCGGTGACCTCGTGGATCCGGTCGGGTTCACCGAGCAGCTTCGCGACGATGCTCCGCACATGATGGGGCGGTGGATCCGCCTGTCCAACGAGGGTGAGGGCCTTCACGAAGCAGTCACCCGAGTACGACTCCTCGTCGGCGAGTACGCCGGCGATCCGAGCGCCGTGGAGGCTGTCTCCCGTTCGGTCAAGGAAGTGCTGGGCCAGGTCCGGCGGTTCCAGGAGCGGACCACTGAGGTCCTGCTCGATGCCTACGAGCGCGACCTCGGCGGCGAGTAGTCCGTAGCAGATCTGGCCTGCGCCCTCAGGGGAGGCCGTTGCGGTCCACGGACCGGTCGATCAGCCTCGTGAAGTTCCGCTGACCGGCGGCGGACAGGTGCACCCTGTCCCCAGCGAACCACTCCGGATGCCCGGCACTGTGTCGGTACCAGTTGATGACTCGGACCCGTGGCCCAGCGAAGCTGCGGTTGCACGTACGCACGGTGCGAAGGTTGGCGCGCTCCCAACTGCGCGGGACCCGATTGGTCACGAGGAAGACCCGACGGTCCTCGCCCGCCATGCGCACCACCGAGCGGCAGTGCGACAGGGAGATCGTCCCGTTCGTGCCCAACTCGACGACCACGTTGCGCGGCAGTTGCCTGCCGAAGCTGCGCACGATCCCGGGGGCCGTGCTGAACTGGCGACCCACCTGGGCGTGCACCCGGAACTCCTGAGCGCGCATGCGTGAGGTCACGCTGACGGCCAGGGAGTCGCCGACGATCAGCCGTCCCGACGGCACCGAGGTACCCGCCGCCGCTGGGGGAGCGAGCACGGAGGGCGCAGCCAGCACCTGTTCCGGCACGGCCAGGCCCACCACGAGGACACACAGTCCCAGCAGACCCGCGTGGCGCCCTGATCTCAGGCTACGTCCCCTCTTGATCACGCGGTGCAGTCTGCCAGTCACGCAGCGATGTTCCAAGCCCTCCCCGGGGTTCAGTTCATCAGGGGCGCCCGGCGTGGCCGGTGCCCACTGCGAGGTAGGGTTCGCCGCGACCGACCAGAGGAGTCCACCGTGCAGGGACAGACCATCTTCCAGCAGGTGCGCAATCCCGCATCAGCGGCCATCGCCGGGATCATCTTCTCGGTCATCCTGTTCGCGGTGCTCGTGCAGTTCCACACCGCGGTCCCAGGGGGCGGGGTGACCACGGAATGGTTGCTCGAGTCCGGCCGCAGGCGGGGCGTGAGCACGGCGGTGCACCTCATCCCCTTCGCGGGCATCGCGTTCCTCTGGTTCATCGGAGTCATCCGCGCACGTCTGGGCGACGGCGAGGACAAGCTGTTCGCCACTGTCTTCCTCGGATCGGGACTGCTGTTCGTGGCGCTGCTCTTCGTGACCGCCTCCATGCTGGCGACGGCGCTCGCGCTCTACGACCGCGGAGTTCTGGTCGACGCGGACACTGTCGTCGCGATGGTGCTGCTCACCAAGGCGCTCATGGGCATGTTCGGCATGCGGATGGCGGCCGTCTTCACCTTGGCGGTCTCCTCCATCGGGCTCCGAACCGCGGTCCTTCCGAAGTGGCTGGTCCTGCTCGGCTACGGCGCAGCGCTGATGATGCTGATCTCGCCGTTCCTCAGCCGGTGGACGCAAATGGCGTTCCCGTTGTGGGTGATGGTGTTCAGCATCCACGCACTTGTCGCCGGCCGGCTTCCGCAGCAGAGGACAGCGGAAGTCTCAGGCTGAGTACGACGCCGTGTCGGGGCGGCGTTGCTTCCCGGCGAGATCGATCGGTCGCAGGTGAACCGTGACCTCGTCCGCAGCTGATCGGTCAAACATGGTCCGCGCGACGAGGTCACGGACATCGATCTCGGCCAACTCCTCGTCGGACAGGACCTCTTCCAGCCGGGCATAGAGATCGCCCAACGGGATGCTGCTGACCACCGCTGCGGCAACTGCCCGCGGCCTGTCGGGCAGTTGAGCCAGGACGCTGTCGCGGACCTCCCGGATCGCGGCCGCCTCGCCGTCAGCGGTCACCAGCGCCGTCAGCCAGATCGTCCCCCGCGCCGTGGAGCGCAGGATCTCCATCCCGGGCAGACAGATCCGCCGGGCCAACTCCTCGACGCCGATACCCCTCGAATCGACCTCGAGGACCATGTCGACGACGTAGTCGTCGAACTCGCCCACAGTGCCCTGCACCATCCACCTCCCGATCACGTCCGGGTGGCCCCATGGTGGCTCGAACTCAGGGCCTCCTGCGGAAGGCGCGCCGAAGGATCTTCCGGGGACCGGCGCTGCCTCCGGGTGCTCGAGGTCGGGGGCGTGGTGGCGCGGAGCTCTCAGTTGCCAGCTTCGGAGCGACGCAGCTCGGCCACGACAACCCGCAGCATCGGGACGGCGATCTCCGGGTGGGTCGCGAGCAGCTCCTTGAAGGACCACCGTGGCAGCGCGAATGTCGAGAGCCCCTCCTCACCTGCCAGGACGTCTGCCGACCGGGGCTGGCCGTCGATGAGTGCCAGCTCGCCGAAGTACGCCCCCGGACCAAGGCTGGCGACCTCGTGGCCCCGGACCTGCACCACGGCGCGACCGGCGCGCACGACGTGCATCTCCACACCCTTGGGCGAGAACTCCCGGAAGCCGGCGACGGGCTCACCGGCCTTGACCACCTCTGCGCCCGCTGGGAAGTCGAGCTCATGCCCGGCCTCAGCAATGCGCCTGAGCACCTTGTTGCTCAGGCCCGCGAACAGGTCGATGGAACCGAGCATCGTGATTGTCGGGTTGTCCGCCACAGCGCACCTCCGGTCCATACGCACGGCCACACCGCAGCGCAGTGGGGTCATCATGCCAGCCAGAGCCCGGCGTGACGCCCCGGCGGGCGCTGCCCAGCGACGGGTGTGCACGAGCAGCCCGGCGGCGCCACGGGGGCCCCGCTGTTAGTGTCGCCGGCATGCGCTGGCTGGTTCCCGACACCGCACCGGTGGTGACGTGGCAGCACGCCTATGACTGGCCGTCGGCGCGGTGGGTGCGCGCCTGCATGGTGATGGCCCTCGACGGCAGCATCACCGGCCCCGACGGGCTCTCAGGATCCATCTCATCGGCCACGGACCGGCAGGTCCTTGCTGCAGTCCGCAGCTTCGCCGACGCCTACCTCGTCGGCGCCCGAACGGTTCGCGAGGAGGGCTACAGCCCGGTGCGTGCTCGCTCCGAGCTGGCTGATCAGCGCCTCGCAGCGGGTCAGTCAGCAGCACCGACCCTGGCCGTCGTCTCGGCAAGCTGCAGGTTCGACTGGAGCCGGACCACGTTCCAGCACTCCGAGAACCGCCCGGTCATCCTCACGGTCGCCAACAGCACCCCGGAGGATCGTGGCGCCGCTGCCCGATGGTGTGACGTCGTGGTGACGGGCACGTCCCGCGTTGACCCACGAGCCGCACTCGATGCCCTCGCGGAGCGCGGTCTGACCCGAGTCACGTGCGAGGGTGGCGATTCGTTGTTCACCGACATGGTGAGGTCCGACGCACTTGATGAGGTCGACCTGACCCTGTCGCCCACGGTCACGGCGTCGCCGCGGCCGACCCGCTCCG
This sequence comes from uncultured Actinomycetes bacterium, assembly GCA_963697345.1. Classification (GTDB taxonomy): domain Bacteria; phylum Actinomycetota; class Actinomycetes; order S36-B12; family CAIYMF01; genus Prado023. Next base: position 102,919 of record CAVONS010000005.1, read on the forward strand.
GGACGGCCGTCCTCACAGGCATGCGCCTGCACCACCTGCTCGAGGACGACGGCTTCCTCTTCGCCCGCTATGTGAGGTCGGACTGACGATGCTGGATCTCACCTCGTTGGCGGCCCTGGCCGCGCAGCACTCGGCGTCACTGGCCCATCAGGTGGCCCCGCTCCGCCTGGCTGGAAGGGTCCTTGACCTCGACGCTGAGCCGCTGATCATGGGTGTGGTCAACCTGTCGCGCGACTCGACCTATCGGGACAGTGTGGCGGTCTCGACCGAGTCGGCCGTCCGCCGCGCTCGGGTGCAGTTCGCGCAGGGGGCCGGTGTGGTCGACCTCGGCGCGGAGTCCAGCACCGTCGCGGCAGCCCGGATCGGCGCCGATGACCAAGCCACGGCGTTGGTGCCCGTGATCGAGTCTCTGTCTGCGGTTGGTGTCGCGACATCGGTCGAGGCCTACAACGCGCACGTCGTGGACAAGTGCCTCAAGGCCGGCGCCTCGCTGGTCAACCTGACCGGGACCACGGATCTGGAGAGGATCTACGAGCTCGCCGCCGAGCACCGAGCGGCTGTGGTGCTCTGCTTCGTCCCCGGTGCGAACGTACGGGAGGTGGGGCAGGTGGAGCTGACATCGGACCCCCTGCCAGCGCTCATCGACTACTTCGGGGCACGGATCGAGCAGGCCCGGGCACACGGTGCCACCGAACTCATCATCGACCCCGGCCTGGGCTTCTACTACTCCAACCTGACCGATCCGCTGGTCCGTGCCCGCCACCAGGCCGAGGTCCTGCTCAACTCCTTCCGGCTGCGCACCCTCGGGGTGCCCATCTGCCAGGCGATGCCGCACGCGTTCGACATCTTCGAGGAGGAGTTCCGCACCGCCGAGGGCTTCTTCGCAGTGATCGCTGCCCTCGGGAGGGTCAACGTCTACCGCACCCACGAAGTGGGACGGGTCCGTGCGACGCTGCAGGCCCTCGACACCTTGGGCCGTCCGAACCCAGCTCAGTGACCTCCATGAGTGGCTCCCAGGAATGGATGGCCGATGCCCCACTCATGGCTGCGTGGCGCCAGTTCGTCGGGTCCGACCCTGCCCCGTTCACGATCCCCGGGCACAAGCGCCGCGCAGGAGAGCTGCATCCCGATCTCGGGCGGCTGCTCGATGCGGATGTGCCCCTGTACGGCGGCGCCGATTCGATGAAGCTCAGCGGGGGAGTGCTGGCCGACGCGGAATCCCGGGCAGCGGCGCTGTGGAACGCGGACCGCTGTCGGTTCTCCACGGGAGGATCGACACACGCCAATCAGGTCCTGTGCCTGACGGTCGGCCGGCCCGGGGACACGGTCCTGGTGGCCCGTAACGCCCATCGCAGCATCGTGTCCGGCCTGGTGCTGGCCGGCCTGACGCCGGTCTGGATCCCGGTCAGCGCCGACGCCAGGACCGGTGGCCCCCGGCCAGTGGGGGTCGATGACGTCCGGGCAGCCGCGGCCGCCCACCCCGAGGCTGTGGCCCTCCTGCTGACGGACCCGACCTATCAGGGCGCCCTTGCTGACCTTGCCGCGATCACACAGGCCGCCCACGAGCATGGCCTGCCGGTGGTCATCGACCAGGCGTGGGGCGCGCATCTCGGGATGGCCCCGGGGTACCCGCCCCACGCGCTGGCGTCCGGGGCCGACGCGATGATCACCAGCGCACACAAGATGCTGCCTGCGTTCAGCCAGGCAGCTGTTGTCCTCGTCCGGACAGAGCGGATCGACCCGAACCGGTTGGAGCGCGCCTTCGAGGCCACCCACACGACCAGCCCGTCGGCCGCGATCCTGGCCAGCATCGATGCCTCCCGAGCCCTCCTGGCCTCGGGGGCCGGTCGAACGGCCCTGGAAGCCACGGCCTCCCTCGTGGCCAGGACGCGGCTGCGACTCGAGGCCGCCGGTCTGGCCATGCTCGCAGGCCACCTGGACCGATCGGATCGCCTCGATCCGGCCAAGCTCGTGATCCTCTGCGCAGCCTCCGGCCGCGATGGCCTGGCCGTGGAGCGCGCGCTGCTCGCTCGTGGCGTCCCAGTCGAGATGGCCGATCGCGACACGGTCGTGGCACAGGTCGGGCTCACCGATGACCAGACGTCGCTCGACCGACTTGTCGAGGGCGTGCTCGCCGCGACCACAGGGCCACCCGGGCCGGTCCGACCCCTCTCAGTTCCGACACCCCCGATCCCGCCCATGCGCCTGACGCCGCGCGAGGCCTTCTTCGCGACGTCCACCCCGGTGGGACGCTCGGCGAGTGTCGGACGGATCAGCGCCGAACTGGTGGCCCCCTACCCGCCCGGCGTGCCGCTCCTGGTCCCCGGCGAGGTGATCACCCACGAGACCCTGGCTGCACTCGACGCTTCGCACGCAGCCGGCAACAGGATCGCGTACGCCGCCGATCCCACACTCGCGACCCTTCAGGTCGTGGTGGAGGACAGCTCGGCGGGACCGTCAGCGGGGGAGCGCGTGGCCCAGTAGGCACCCAGCAGAACGAGCGGGAAGCCCAGGAGCATGCCGGTCGTCAGGGACTCACCGAGCACCAGCATCCCCAGGCCGAGGGCAACGGCTGGGTTGAAGAACGTGATCACCGTGGCACGGACCGGTCCAGCCAGCGCGATCAGCCGGAAGAAGAGGACGAAGGCGAGCGCGGTGCACAGCAGGCCCAGGACCAGCACGGCACCAAGGACCTCACCCGAGATGCCGCCGCCGCTGTACTCGCCCACTGTCCACGGCAGGTAGAGCAGGGCGACGGCCCCCACCGATACGGCGATGACACCCATCGCGGGGACCTCGGCCAGCACCGTGTTGGCGATCACGGGAGCCGCCGCATAGCCCACGGCAACAAGCAGCAGTTCGATCACGGACAGCAGGTCCACCACCCCGGACTGTGAGTCCAGGCCGACCAGCCCCACCACACCGACGATCCCGACCACAAGCCCACGCAGGCGGATCGGGGCGAAGGCGTGTGGCTCGCGGCGCAGGCCGGCGATCAGAACGCCGATCAGGGGAACCGTGGCGAGCATCAGACCCGCGAAGCTGCTCGACACGCGCGTCTCGGCGTGTCCGAGCAGGAGCCACGGACCGGCCATCTCCAGCATGGCGAACGCGAGCACCCACTTCCACAGCGCCATCGCCGGACGCAGCGCCCCCTGATGGGCGGCCAGGGGAAGAAGGATGAGTGCGGCCAGCAACGTGCGTGAACCGGCAACAGCGGCCGGGGAGAGCTCGACGACCGCCACCTTGATCAGCAGGTAGGGGATGCCCCAGATGACGGACATCGCTGCGAAGAGCAACCACGCCTGGCGGGTCATCGTGCCCGGCGCAGCGGTCCGCGTGAAGCTCACCGCATGAGAGTAGTCGGCGATGGCGGGGGTCAGCGGCGATCCCCGGATGTCGTGGGGGCCCCGACTGACGTACCGTTTCTCCAGCCGGGCATTCCGGTCAGGATGCCGAGCCGACGGAGTGGGCCATGCCGATGCTGAGGGCCAGCTGGCAGCTCAGTGCGGGTATTGCGGTGTGCCTGTTCCTCACGTACCTGGTCCTCAGAGTGCTGGACAGGCCGAGACTTGCAGCACTCCAGGCGTTCTGTCTGCAGTTCGGCGTCGTCGTGGCGATCTTCGCCGTCTACCAGCACACCTCGCATCACGGCCTCAGCATGATCGACGGAGCCCAGCAGCGAGCCATCTGGATCTCGGACGTGGAGCGGCGGCTGTTCCTGCCCAGTGAGTTGGCGATCCAGCAGTGGATCCTGCCCTACCCGCGCCTCGTGCAGGCGCTCAACGCCTACTACGCGGGCCTGCACCTGACGTCGATGACGGCCTTCCTGATCTGGATGTGGTGGCGGCACAAGGCCTACTACCTCCTGGCCTGCGTCACGGTCGCCGGCACCACGTTGATCTGTGTCGCGATCCAGAACGTGTCCGTTGCCCCGCCCCGGTTGCTGCCCGAGCTGGGCTACGTCGACACCGGCCTGGAGTACGGGCAGTCGATGTACGGCCCACCAGGCACGGGTATCGCCGGCCAACTGGCGGCCATGCCCTCGATCCATGTCGCATGGGCGGGCATCATCGCCGCATTCGCAGTGGCGGTCAGCACCAGCCGCTGGCGTTGGCTGCTGGCGGCGCACTTCGTGATGACCTTCTACGTGGTCGTCGCCACAGCCAACCACTGGTGGCTCGACGGAATCGTCGGCCTGGTGATCGCCGGCCTGGTCTTCGTGGTGGCCCGCTGGTTGATGCCCCCCAGGACCGAGCACCCTGATGACTCCCAGGTGCCCGTCCAGGTCGAGGAGCCTGCGACCACCGGCTGAGCGGCGCCAGATCGCCTACGCAGCAGGGGAGTTCGGGTGTTCCTCCGGCTCAGTGATCGACGGCCGTCCTGTCGGTGTGCTGGGCGAGACCCGTTCGACGATTCCCAGCACGATGAGGGTGCACGCTGCTGCCACCACCACGATGAGCAGAGCAGCCGCGACGAAGGCCAGCGGCGGCCCGAGAGCGGAGTCGCGCAGCGTCGGGCTTGCCGCGAGCAGCAGAACGAGGGCTCCCACCGTCAGCGTTGCCAGACCGAGCAGGAGGCGACCCCAACGGCCCGCGCGCTGCGGGGGAGGGGACGTCTGCGGATCGGCCTCGCTGTCGTCTGCCTCGCTGTCGTCCGCGTCACCTGCCGCGAGCACGAGAAGGCCGATGAACGCGGCACATCCTGTGACGAGCAGGTACGAGGCCAACGAGTCACCGGCTCGATGCCAGCCGGCGGACATGGTCGCGATGGCCACGGCGCAGGAGAATGCCAGCGCGACCACAGCCGTGGCACGTCGAACGGCCGCCGGGACCACGAAGAGCAGGGCGACACCGATGGCGAACGCCGCCGTGGTGTGACCGCTGGGCAGGCTGTTCAAGGTCGCGGGCGTGGCCTCATCCAGGCCCAGGTCAGGGCGAGGAATCAGGTACGACTTCAGGATCCGGGACACGACGCTGGTGACGACGAGCAGCCCGACAGCTGCCACGCCCAGGTTGCGGCGCATCCGCAGCAGCGCGATGACTGACACGAGCGCGACCGCAGCGGCCATCGAGGTGACTGTGATCACGTCAAGGATGGACTCGACATTGCCCGCGGCCTGCGTGGACCCGAGATCAGCGCCGCGCAGCGCCGTGTCGTCGAGGACCCTCCCCGGAACTGTCCGCACCGAGAACCAGTAGACGACGCCGAATCCCGCAACGCACCCGACCAGCACGAGCGTCAGCCACGCAATCGCCCTCCGACGTCGCGTCCACCACCGTCGAGCTGAGCCTGAGTCGTCCACCACCGACGATTGAATCACCCCAGCGCCGATCCGCACGACTGGAGCGGTGTCGCGGACGCTCGGTCAGCGGGCTCCGCGGTGATCCGCCCGGCACATCCGCATCAGGTCCATCGCGGCGTCCGTGGCCTCACGCTGGATGGCCGACCGGACGGCTGCAGCGTGGGCAAGTCCGGACAGCCGCGTGGCATCAGCCAGGACCTCCTCTGCCAGGTCCCACGAGAAGTCCTCGGTGGTGCTCTTGGTCTCTGGCGCAATCGACATTGCTCATCGTCTCCAGTCGTCACGTTCGCGCGGGCCCCTCAGGCATCGGCCGGGCAGTGACCGGTCTTGAGGCCAGCCTGCCCGCCTCGCCACGCGACGCCACACGTCGCCACGCGAGGCAACACGTCGCGGCAAGTCCATGAGTCCGCGGTGTCAAGCATTCGTAAAGTGCTTCAGCGCCCGACCAGTCACGACCGATAGCCCCCATGAGGTGGCCGCCACCCCGGGCCGGGCCCGGGGCTCAGACCCCGCCCAGGAGGAACGATGCGGATGCTGCTCGGCTGGTGCCTGACCTTGCTGTCCAGCGCTCTGCTTGGCGGCGCGGTCTACCAGGTGGTGCTCAGCACGCCGCAGGCTCCGACCATCACGGGTGCGCCGTCCGGAACCCGGCCACCCATCCCCGGGCCCTTCCCGACCCCGACCCCGACACTGACGCGGACCCTTGTGCGCACGGTGGTCGAGCCGACTCCGACGGTCACCGTGGTGGACGTGATCAGGAAGGTCGAGCCGTCCTCCGCACTCGCCGCCGGGCCGGCGCCGCAGCCCACACGGGCCCCCAAGCCCAGGCGCACCACGGCTCCGACCCCGCATGCAACGCGCGAGCCGCAGACGCCACAGACGCGCACGCCCGCTCCGAAACGATCATCGCGCGAGGTGGACGAGTCCGACGGGATCAAGGACGCCGAGCAGGCGGCCGAACAGGCCGCCGAACGTGAGCAGGAGGCCGCCAAGCAAACGGCCGAGCATGAGCGGGAGGCCGCCAAGCAAACGGCCGAGCATGAGCGGGAAGCTGCCAAACGGGCGGCCGAGGATCAGGAGGAGGCCGCCGAACAGGCATCCGAACGTGAACGGGAGGCTGCCACACAGGCTGCTGAGGACGGCAGGGACTGACGATCGGTCAGCTCCGGACGATCAACGTCCCCCTTCGAGTGGGCAGTTCTGCCGATGAGCGACCCGAGCGACGAGGCGAAGTGCGCCGGTACTCTGCCGCGATCCGCCGACAGCCCGAGGGAAGCGGCAGCTGAACACAGGTGTCGGCACGCACCCGAGATCAGCGCGCGCCCACGCTGGCGCCGAACGTGTCGCCCAACGCCCATTCGAAACCGCCGTCGGATTCCGCGACACCCCGGATGCCGCGGCTGTCCTGATGCCACGACCGGCTCGATGTGGGGACAACCCCTCCGGGCGATCCGGGGATGACCACGACGCGACCCGCGTCGGTGCGCCTGCCCAGGGCCTCGCCCGGAGAGCCGACAGCCAACCAGTCCGTGGCCCCACCGGCGAACGGCAGCGTCGCCACCGATGCTCCGAAGCTGTCCTCGGGCTCCGCCGCACCTGGAATTCCTGCCGTGTCCTGCGTGAGCACGGTCCAGGCCCCGGCAAGCCCTGTGGCCGAGCCGTTGAGGACGTACACCGTCCCGCCGCGCATCGGTGGGTAGGAGGACCGGTCGGAAGAACCCACGATCGGCCGATCGCTCCAGCCGACGACCAGCTCAGCGAAGCCGTCGCCATTCAGGTCTCCGCCCGCGAGGTCGTCAAAGAAGTAGGTCACACCATCCAGGGCGAGCCTGTCCGGGTACCACACCTGCTTCGCGGAGGGGGTGAATCCTGACGCGCCCGCGTAGAGGATCGCGATGCTGCCAGCCCTCTCCTCGTCCCGGGCATGCTCACCCAGCGCCAGGTCGTCGCGACCGTCACCGTTGAAGTCCGCCAGGGCCACGTCGCCCAGCTCCACCCTCGGTCCGAACAAGTAGTCTCCGCCGTCCCCCCGCGGCAGCCTGACGCCCGCGCTCGTGTACTCCAGGTAGTTGTCCATCTGCTCCACGGTCAGCAACTGCTGGCCGGAGGTCGTGAGCCCCGTGGGGCTCCCCAGCAGAACGAGCACTGCCCAGGCCCACGAGGAGAACGGCCCGTACTGCGGCCCCTTCGGCGCCAGGAACGCCAGATCGTCACGACCATCGCCGTTCACATCGCCCGCGGCAAGGCTTCCGGCGAACGCGCCGATGCTGCAGGTGTCGATCGTCGGAATAGCGCTCCAGCTTCGTGGCACAGACCGCAGGCAGCATGAGTCCAGCGGTGTCCACGCTCCACGACTGCAACCCGCCGACGTCAACCCGGACGCCGAGCCGCGCAGCACCACCATGTGGCCCTTCGCGTACCGCATGAGATCGAGCGGCTCGGTTTGGAGCAGCCCACCCGTGGCGGCGACTGCAAGGTCATCGAATCCGTCACCGTCGAAGTCACCGACCGCCAGCGAGCTGCCGAAGGAGTTGCTGTCGTAGGGCGTACCGGGCACTCCACCCTTGCCCTGCCGCCACAGCTGGTCCCTGGCCGTCAGGCCACGCGCGCCTCCGTACAGGACCTGGACCACGCCGGACTCCTCGGCAATCCCCACATCCTCGAACGGCACCCCGACCGCGAGGTCGGCATACCCATCGGCATCGAAGTCCCCCGAGGTCAGCACCTCGCCGAAGCGGTCGCCCCGCTCGGCGCCACCTTTGATCCCCTTCGAGTCCTGGTGCCACAGCTGGTCGCGGGCAGTCGGCCCGGATCTCGACCCGTAGAGCACCTGAACAGCCCCCGCATCGCGCTTGGACGTACGCGCGCCGAGGTCCTCACCCGGCACCCCGACGGCAAGGTCCGCGTACCCATCGCCGTCGAAGTCGAAGGGCATCGCCGCTCGCGACGCCGCCTGCGCGGGCTCAACCCCGGCGGACATCGCCCCAGGGACGAACCCACCCACGAGGACCATCGCCGCGCCCACCGAGATTCCCCGCCTCATCACGCTCACCGCGCCTCTCATCGCCCCTCGCTGCGAACGTAGGACCGCGACGGGGGACCCCGCAAGGGCCGAAGTACCTGCTCCCCGTCCATTCCGGTGACGCCCCAGGACTCCGACGGCCGACACGCCGAACGACCGACGGCCCCTGCCCGCGTCATCGCAGGTCAGGGGCCGTTCTCTGGTGTCCGAGGGGGGACTTGAACCCCCATGCCCCGTAAAGGGCACTAGCACCTCAAGCTAGCGCGTCTGCCTATTCCGCCACCCGGACGAGGTGACCCGGCGTCGCTGCGCAGGGCGAGGGACAGAATAGCAAGCAACGTCGGCCGACCACCAATCGCCGATCCGCGGGGGAGGGTTGCCCAGGCCATCCACCGCCCCACTCAGAGAAGCCGACCGCCGAACGCCATCGCGAGCCGGATGAGCCGGTCCTGGCCGCCGGAGAACTCAGCCAGCACTGCCTCGGAGGTCGCCTCCTCCGGGGTGAGCCAGGCCAGGTCGATGGCTGACTGGCTCGGTTCGCAGTCGCCATCCACTGGCACCACGTAGGCCAGGGCAACCGCATGCTGCCGCGGGTCGTGGTACCCGGTGACGCTGGCATCCGGGAAGTACTCCACGATCGTGAACGGAGCGATGGACACCGGGAGCCGAGGAAGCGCCACCGGGCCCAGGTCCTTCTCGAGATGTCTGATGAGGGCGTCGCGGACGCGCTCCTTGTACATCACCCTCCCGGCCACCACGGCCCGCGACAGGGACCCATCAGGACGGGCGCGTAGCAGCAGTCCGACTCCGGTGATGCGCCCTGACGTATCAACGCGGACCGGCACGGCCTCCACGTAGAGGATCGGCAGGGTTCCCCTCGCCGCGGACAACTCATCGTCACTGAGCCACGTCGACTCAACATCGAGCATCTCACTCATGGCCGGAGTCTCCCATCGCCCGGCACTGCCGCGCACCCCCGTTCAGGGCAGGATGGGGCCATGGCCGAATCCCGGGACCCCGCCCTCGTGTGCCTGCCGACAGCCGAGGACGACGCGGTCTCGCTGCTGCAGGACCTGATCCGCATCGACACGACGAATGCCGGGGAGCGGCCCGAGACAGTCGGGGAGTTGGCGGCCGCGGAGTTCGCCGAAGCGGCCCTGCGCGAGGTGGGCTTCGACCCGCAGCCGTTCCACACGACGTCGGCCTCGCGAGCGGGGATCGTCCTGCGGATCCCTGGTACCGAGCCCGACGCCGCCCGACGTGCGCTGCTCCTGCATGGCCACCTTGACGTCGTCACGGCCGATGCCCGGGACTGGACCCACCCACCGTTCGCGGCCGAGGTGGCCACCGACCCGGCCTCCGGGCTGGACATGGTGTGGGGACGCGGCGCCGTCGACATGAAGGACATGGTCGCGATGATCATGGCCGTGGCACGGCACTGGGGCCGCACCGGGACCCGTCCACGCCGGGACGTGGTGATCCTGCTGCTGCCCGACGAGGAGGCCGGGGGACTGCACGGGTCGCACTGGCTGGTGGACAACCGACCGGAGATCTTCGACGGCGTGACCGAGGCTGTGGGGGAGGTCGGCGGGTTCTCGATGACGATCCGCGACGACCTGCGCCTCTACCTCGTCCAGACCGCCGAGAAGGGGATGGGGTGGCTGCGGCTGCGGGCGGCAGGTCGGGCCGGTCACGGCTCGATGCTCAACGACGACAACGCGGTGACGCACCTGTGCCGGGCGGTCACCAGGCTCGGCGACCACCAGTTCCCCGTGCGTGTCACGGACACCACGAAGGCCTTCGTCGCCGAGCTCTCCGACGCTCTCGGGATCGACCTGGACCCCTACGACACCGAGGAGCTGGCGCGGGTCCTCGGTCCGCTGGCGCGGATCATCGGGTCGACGTTGAGCAACACCGTGAACCCCACCATGCTCGACGCCGGATTCAAGGTGAACGTCATCCCGGGGGAGGCCACCGCCCACGTCGATGCGCGCTTCCTGCCCGGCTTCGAGGACGAGATGCTGGCCACGATCGACGAGCTGCTCGGCGATCAGGTGATCCGCGAGTTCGTCGTGCGCGATGTTGCCCTCGAGACCACGTTCGACGGCCCGTCCATCGACGCCATGGCCGCGGCACTGCGGGCCGAGGACCCCTACGCCCGGGCAGTGCCGTACACGTTGTCCGGCGGCACCGACGGCAAGGCGTTCTCACTCCTGGGCATCCGCTGCTACGGGTTCGCCCCCCTGCAGCTGCCGCCCACACTCGACTTCGGCGCGCTGTTCCACGGGGTGGACGAGCGCGTCCCGGTGGACGGCCTCAAGTTCGGCGTCCGCGTGCTGGACCGCTTCCTGCGATCGGCCTGACCGCTCGGGCTCGGAGCAGCCTCAGGCGGACACCTCGTCCAGCGCAGCGCGGATCTCGTCGGGCAGCGTGAGCTCCTCGGCGCGCAGCGCACCTCGGAGCTGGGCGGCCGTCCGGGAACCCAGCAGCACCGAGGCCACCCCAGGTCGATCCCGGACCCAGGCGACCGCCACCTCCACCGGGGCCACCCCCAGTCCCTCAGCTGCCGTGCACACCGCGTCCACCACGTGCTGGTGACTCTTGCCGAGGTACTCGCGGACGAAGCCGCCGAGGTGTGGGGAAGCCCCACGTGAGTCCGCCGGCGTCCCATGCCGGTACTTGCCCGTGAGCACACCGCGCCCGATCGGGGACCAGGCCAGCACCCCAGAACCCACAGCATCAGCCGCCCCGAAGGCGTCGTCCTCACCATCGCGGGCGAGCAGGGAGTACTCCACCTCGTTGGCCACCAGGGCCAGGCCATGCCTGTGCTCGGCGGTGGCCGCGGCCAGGGTGAGCTGCCAGGGCGCGTAGTTGGACACCCCGACGTAGCGGGCCTTGCCCGACTCCTGGGCGGCGGCAAGTGCTGAGAGGGTCTCCTCGATGGGTGTGACGTCATCCCATCCGTGGACAAGCCACAGGTCGACGTAGTCGGTGCCCAGTCGCTCCAGGGAGCCATCGAGGGCGCGCAGGAGGTGCCGCCGCGAGGTGTCGAACCGTCGCTCCGGCGTGCGGCGCCCCCCCGCCTTGGTCGTGATGATCACGTCCTCGCGGTCACCGGCCTCGGCAACGATCGCACCCAACAGCTCCTCGGCCGCTCCCGAGGCATACACATCAGCCGTGTCGAACAGCGTCCCGCCGGCCTCGCGGAAGAGCGAGAACTGGTCGCGCGCCTCGTACTCGTCGGTGTCGCGACCCCAGGTCATGGTGCCCAGACCCGTCCTGCTGACCTGCAGCCCGCTGCGCCCGACCGCTCTGCTCTCCATGGCGCGCCACGCTATCTGGTGGGGGAGCGGCGCAGCGTGAGCCACTAGGCTCAGCGCGGCGTGGCGTGCTGGGCCATGGGCCGGCGTCCCCCGCATCGGCCGAACAAGGGCCCCGGACAGGGGCTGCCACCATGTGAGTGCGGAGAAGCAGATGATCGCCACTTCTGGAGCCGTCGCGGCAATCGCCGCCCAGGCCGGCGAGGGCGCCACAGAACCGGTCACCTGGGGTCAAGCGGTGATTCTGGGTGTCCTGCAGGGCCTGACGGAGTTCCTGCCCATCTCCAGCAGCGCCCACCTGTTGATCTTCTCCCAGTTCTTCGGATGGTCCGACCCTGGCGCAGCGTTCACCGCCGTCACGCAGATCGGCACCGAGGCCGCCGTGCTCATCTACTTCGCCAAGGACATCTGGCGCATCCTCGGTGCCTGGTTCGGGCAGTTCGCGCACCCGGAGACGCGGGGAGACCCGGACGTGCGCATGGGCTGGCTGGTGATCATCGGCACCATTCCGATCGGGTTGCTCGGGTTCGTCTTCTCCGACCAGATCGAGACTGTGGCGCGCAACCTCTACCTTGTCGCCTTCACGCTCATCTTCTTCGGCATCCTGCTCGGGATCGCCGACAGGACCTCTCGGGCGATCAAGGATCTCGGCCAGCTCAACGTGCCCGACGGCCTGATCTACGGACTCTGCCAGGCCCTCGCCCTGATCCCCGGGGTGTCCCGATCCGGGGCAACCATCACCGCCGGACTGTTCATGGGCTACACCCGTGAGGCCGCCACCCGCTACGCCTTCCTGCTGGCGATCCCCGCGGTGCTGGCATCGGGCTTCTACCAGGCACTGGACATCAGCTCGGATCCCACGGCAGCGTGGGGGCCGACGATCCTGGCCACGATCATCGCCTTCCTCATCGGGTACGCGGTGATCGCCTGGCTCATCCGCTACGTGTCCACGAACTCCTACATGCCGTTCGTGATCTACCGCGTCACTCTGGGCACGCTGGTCCTGCTGCTGCTCGGAACGGGCGTGCTCACCAGCGCGTGAGGAGGCTGCGGGTGACCGACCGACCCCGTCGGGCGGTGGTTCCCACCCAGCTCACAGGCGCCGATCAGGTGGCAGATCGATGCGTGACTAGGCTTCGGGACCGTGACCACGGTGCTGCTGATCCGACATGGCCAGACGTCCGCCAACGCCGCCGGTGTCCTGGCCGGGCGCACCCCAGGCGTGCAGCTGGACGCAACGGGCCGACGTCAGGCACGCACCCTGGGTACCCGGCTGCGGGGGTTGGCGCTCGACGCCGTCGTCCACTCACCACTCGAACGCTGTGTGGAGACCGCCCAAGCCATCACGACGCGCAGGTCCGACGTCACGCTGCACTCCGATGACCGGGTCATCGAATGCGACTACGGCCAGTGGACCGGCCAGGCGCTGGCCGAACTGGCCAAGGACCCGCTGTGGCCCCGGATCCAGGCAGCGCCGTCGGGGGTGACCTTCCCGAACGGTGAGTCGATGACCGCGATGGCCGCTCGCGCGAGTGCTTCGGTGGCCGACTGGGTCGCGCGTCATCCCGAGGGGACCGTGGCCGTTGTCTCGCACGGGGACGTCATCAAGGCGATCCTGTCCGCAGCCCTCGGCCAGCCCTTGGACGAGTTCCAGCGGATCGTGATCGGCCCCGGGTCCCTCAGCGTCATCCGGTACGGCCCCGGTCGCCCGGCGGTGCTCCGGATGAACGACACGGGACGATCTCTGCCCGTTCACACCGCGGCCGGCCGGCCGACAGTGGGCGGGGGAGCGGGGTGAGCCGCGCAGTGAGGGCTGTCGCCGGGCCCCGACCATGGGCGCCGCCCGGCACGCCGGGCTAGTCTGAGGATCATGGCGCGCCTGATCCATCTCCACGACCCGGTGGAACGTTTCGTCGTGGGAACCGTGGGAATGCCGGGGGAGCGGACCTTCTACCTGCAGGCGCGATCGGGCAATCTGGTCAACAGCGTCGCACTGGAGAAGATGCAGGTCTCCTCGCTGGCCGACCGGCTCGAGGAACTGATCGCCGACGTCAGCCAGCGCCTGCAGATCGAGGTCCCCGAACCCGGCCCGCCCGACCTCGACCCCCTCGACGTGCCCCTGATCGAGGAGTTCCGCGTCGGCGCCATCGCGTTCGGCTGGGATCCGGCCCGCGACCAGATGCTCTTCGAGATGCACGGACAGAGCACCGACGAGGACGTCGATCCCACAGATCTCGACGACGACGACGAGGGGCCCCCGGTGCTGCGCGTGCGCGCCACCGTCGAGCAGGCCGTCGACTTCATCGCCCGCACCCGGCTGGTCGTCGCCGCTGGTCGCCCTCCGTGTCCGTTCTGCCAGCAGCCCCTGGACCCGGCGGGGCACATCTGCCCGCGCGCCAACGGTTACCGGCGGTGACGGACCGCGCGCAGGCGTTGGCCACGGGGGAGCTGGAGATCATCGGTCGACTGACGGAGGCGTCGAACCTGGCGCTGTTGGCCGAGGTGACCACCGACGAAGGGCCGATGCGCTGCATCTACAAGCCCGTCGCGGGGGAGCGGCCCCTCTGGGACTTCCCGGGCGCCGCGCTGGCCGCCCGCGAGGTCCTGACCGCTGAAGTGGCGGACTGCTTCGGTTGGGACCTCGTCCCGGTGACGACCTGGCGCTCGGACGGGCCGGCGGGTCCTGGCATGTGCCAGGAGTGGGTCGAGCCCGTCGCGGCCCCGCCGGTCGACCTGTTCCCCGTCGGCACGATTCCCGTGGGCTGGAGCGAGGTGGCCGAGGGCCGTGATGCCGATGGCGCCCCGATCGTCCTGGCCCACGACGCGGGGGAGCCGATGCAGCGGCTGGTGCTCCTCGACGCCCTGGTGAACAACGCCGACCGTAAGGGCGGCCACATCCTGCGCCGACCGGACGGCTCCCTGGCCGCGATCGACCACGGCGTGACGTTCCACGCCGAGAACAAGTTGCGCACCGTCCTGTGGGGGTGGGCCGGCTTGCCGGTCAGTCCCACGCTGATGGCCGAGGTCGAGGCGGGAGCTGAGCAGTTCCGCACCCTGGTGGGGCATTGGGGCGGGGCCAACAGCGGCCCGGGCACGGCGCCGGGTCGGCGCACCTGTCCCACGATGAGGTGCGCGCAGCCAGCGACCGCCTCGACGACCTGCTCGAGGGCGCCACGTTCCCGATGCCAGGCGCACAGTGGCCCGCCCTTCCGTGGCCCCCCATGTAGCCACACCCCTCCCGCCCCCACGGTCACGGTCGGCACCTTGCGCCACGTTTGGGACGCCGATCCGGATCTCGTCCAGGTTTCGGACGCCCAAACGACCCGATTCCTGCCGCAAACCGTGGGGTTGCGGGGGTGCGCGGAACCACGGGGCGCTACCGGGCGATGCGTCCCGTGGTTCCGTCGATGACCACGTGGGCGGACTCGCGGGTCCCGTCGGCCGCGAAGTGGGCCGCCTCATGCTCCTGCCACGAGCGCCACTGGATCGACATCGAATCCCCGTCCCTGTCCAACCCGCGTGTCAGGCGCACGTTCGCTGGTGCCTCGACCCAGATGATGAGGCTCGCGCGATCCCGGATCCCACCAGCCGCGCTCGCGCAGCCCTCAAGCAGGACCACGGGCGCCGCTGGGACCGAGGTCCACACGTCCGCGAAGCGCCCCCGGGTCCAGTCGTACCGGCGATACCGTCCGGGCGCCCCCGCTTCCCACGCTGAGAGCAACCATTCATCGACTCGCGCGGTGAGCGGGTCACCCAGGCGCTGGGTCCATCCCTGGTACAGGTCGTCCATGTGCACGACCGGCGCCCCGCCCAGCGCCGAAGCCAGCGCGGCAGCCAGCGTCGTCTTCCCGGATCCCGCCGGTCCGTCGATGCACACCAGGCGGGTCGACCCACATCGAGGCGGGACACCGCCGACCTGAGCCACCAACTCGGGGACACATTCTGCAACCGTCACGCACCCATCATCGCGCGGGCAACGGGTGGGTCGGGCCATCATGGGCAGGTGGGCACGAGCAGCGAGTTGGCGGCCCTCTGGTCCGAGGCCGACCGTGTGGTCGTGCTCACGGGTGCCGGGATCTCGACCGACTC
This sequence comes from uncultured Actinomycetes bacterium, assembly GCA_963697345.1. GTDB lineage: Bacteria > Actinomycetota > Actinomycetes > S36-B12 > CAIYMF01 > Prado023. Next base: position 118,655 of record CAVONS010000005.1, read on the forward strand.
AGGGATCCCCGACTTCCGCGGCCCCCATGGGTTGTGGACGACGATGCCCGGGGCCGAGGCCATGTTCGACATCGATGTCTACATGAACGATCCCGAGATCCGCAGGCAGGCGTGGGCCAACCGGCGCGAGCATGGCGCCTGGACCGCGCAGCCCAACCGCGGACACCTGGCGCTGGCCGAGCTGGAACGCAGTGGCCACCTCGAACTGCTGCTCACCCAGAACATCGACGGCCTGCACCAGCGGGCCGGATCCCACGACGTGCTCGAACTGCACGGCACCATCTGGGAGGTTGCCTGCATGTCCTGCGGCGGACGCTGGCCGACCGCCGAGATCCTGGCCCGCGCCGAGGCTGACCCACCCTGCGTCCTGTGCGCAGGGGTGCTGAAGTCTGCGACGATCTCGTTCGGCCAGGCCCTCGATGCCCGGGTGCTGCACGCGGCGGCCGCGGCCGCGTCCGACAGCGACCTCTTCGTGGCCATCGGAACGTCACTGCAGGTGAACCCCGTGGCACGCATGGCGGGATGGCCAGCCAGCTGGCGATCGTCAACGCCGAACCCACGCCCTACGACGACTACGCCGACCTCGTCGTGCGTGACTCCATCTCCGAGGTCCTCGACGAGGTGCGCCGGTCGCTCACCTGACGGGATGCGGCAGGATCGGGGCATGGCACTCCTGCACACCGAACGTGGCGACTTCGAGACCATCATCGAGGGTCCCGAGGACGGGGTGGTCATCATCCTGCTCCACGGCTTCCCCGAGCTCAACATCTCCTGGAACCACCAGATCCCCGCGCTGGTGGCCGCGGGATACCGCGTCGTGGCACCCAACCAGCGTGGGTACGCCGGCTCGGTGCGTGACGGCTCCTACGCCACCGCCGACCTCGCCGCGGACGTGATCGCCATCCTCGACGCCGTGGGTGCCCAGCGGGCGGTCGTGGTCGGTCACGACTGGGGCGGGGCAGTGGCCTGGACCGTGGCCCAGCTGTACCCCGACCGCCTGATTGCCCTGGTCGCGATGAACTGCCCACCACCACGCGTCCTGGCCGCGCGCCTGCTGCGCAGCCCGCGCCAGCTGCGCAAGTCCTGGTACATGTTCTTCTTCCAGATCCCGTGGCTGCCGGAGAAGTTCGTGGTGCGCTCGATGCCCGGTGTCCTACGAGGAGGCTCCTACGTCCGTGAGGCATGGAACCGCGAGAACCTCACGCCCTACGCCGAGGCGTTCGCCACCGAGGCCGATGCGCACGGTCCGGTGAACTGGTACCGGGGCGCCTTCCGCGGCGCGCTGCGGACCGGCTCGTCTGTGACCACCCCGGTCGCCACCCCGATCGCCGCGCCGGTCCTGGTCATCTGGGGCACGCACGACGCGTTCCTCGGCCTTGATCTGGTCAGCCCAGAAGCGCTGCGCAGGACGCTTGCCTTCCCGAACGAGGCCACCGTGGTGAGGATCGACACCGCGGGTCACTTCGTGCAGAACGAGGCCCCTGAAGCCGTCACAGCGGCGCTGCTCGACTGGCTGTCGAGGACCGCACCGGCCTGAACACGCCCGGTTGTGCGCGTGTCCCACCGTTCGAGTCGCGATCCGTGCTACCCTCAAGCACGCTGCAGCAGCAGGTCTCTCCGGTTGTTGGGACGCCCGCGGATTGTTTCCGTAGGGCGTTTTGATTTACGGGGCATCCAACGAGGCAGCCCAGGGATCGGCATCAGCGTTGGCCCTGAACACACAGCACACACAAAGGAAATTCGAAATGGCACAAGGCACAGTCAAGTGGTTCAACAGCGAGAAGGGCTTCGGCTTCATCGCCCAGGACGGCGGCGGCCCGGACGTCTTCGTCCACTTCTCGGCCATCGCTGCGGACGGCTACCGTTCGCTCGACGAGAACCAGCGCGTTGAGTTCGACATCACGCAGGGCCAGAAGGGCCCGCAGGCGGAGAACGTCCGCGCTGTCTGACGACCACACATCGTCTTGATGAAGGCCTCCACCGAAAGGTGGGGGCCTTCATCATTGTGTGGGTGTCCCAGTACCTGAGTGGGGCATGCCTCACATCAACATTACATAATGTGCATTATCGGCCAAATGACCGGGTCGGGCGGGGCACGTGGAACGCGCGTGCTCACGCACCCCGCCCATGCACCGTCAGGCTGAGTCCCCGGACGAGATGGACACGGACTCGGAGTCGCCGGAGTTCACCGCGATCTTGCGCGGCTTGGCCGCCTCAGCGACGGGCAGCGTGAGTGTCAGCACGCCATTGGTGTACGACGCGACGATCTGGTCCAGGTCCACGCCTTCACCCAGCGTCAGCTGCCGGGCGAATGTGCCGGACACGCGTTCTGCTGCCAACCACTCCACGTCCTGGCGTCCAGCGGTCCTCTGCGCACGAATCGTCATCACCCGACCATCGACGTCGACGTCGATGGAGCCGGGATCGATACCCGGCAGGTCGCAGTGCAGGACCCAGTGATCGCCCTCGCGATACAGGTCGATCGGCATGGCACGCATGGCCTGTCCGAGGTCAGCTGCGGATGCGAACATGCGATCGGCGAGCCGATCGAGGTCACGTAGCGGATCGAAACGGGTTGCCACCTCAACCACCTCCTGTTTGCTCTCTTGTGGCAACACCAAATTAGCACTCGCCGCATGCGAGTGCCAAGCGATTCCGTGCTCAGATCGCCCAACTCGGGCGCCCCAGACGAGCCGCCCGGGTGGTGTGGACCCGGATGGGACGGCACCGCCCACGGACGTTGGGTCACTCCCCCTCAGGCGCTCCGCGATCGCCGGTACCAGGCGCGTGTCCGCTGTCCAACTCGGCTGCTGCCTCGCGTTCCCGCTGCTGATCCCGGGCTTGCGCGGCCTCGTCGTCGCGCCCACGTTGGGCCATCCGCCGTCGTACGGTCGCACGGTCGATGTCGGCTGGCGCGGTGGTACTCAGGAAGTCGAGCAGCACTCGGGAGAACCGCCCGGGCTCGTCCATGTGCGGGAAGTGCTCTGACTGCTCGAAGATCTCCAGACGGCTCTCCGGGATCACCTCGTGGGCCCGATACGCGTGGGCCACCGGGATCACCGTGTCACGGGCGCCCCAGACGATCAACGTCGGGCGGCCCTCCGCGAGGTACAGCCGATCTACGGCGCTGACGCGCTGGCCGCCGGGCTCCACGACGCTGCGCAGGGTGTGCACGAATGCCGCGCGCGAAGGACTCTCGGACAGCCCCGAGTACCCACGCGCCACCTCGATCGTCGAGGGCCTGGGCCGGGGCCGCATCGGCATCCGGGACAGCGCCCTGGCGGCGGCGACCCCGGCATTGCGCACATGCCTGTTGGCGATGACCGGCAGGATCACCTCCACGCCGGGCAGTGTCCCGGCCCGCAGGGCCTTGCTGACCTCGCGCCCGAATCCCCCGCTGTCGACCAGCACGAGGCGCTCGCAGTGCTCGAAGTACTGGTAGGCGAACTGCATGGCCACACCACCACCCAGGGAATGGCCGACGATGGTGGCACGCTCGTGACCGAGGGTGTCCATCAGGTCACGAACCTGGGTGGCGAAGCCGCCCAGTGAGTAGTCAGCATGCGGAACCTCTGAGGCACCGTGGCCGTACAGGTCCGGCGCAATCACGTGCGCGTGCTCGGCGAGGGCCGGTATGACCGGATCCCAGGTGGCGCTGCTGCTCGTGATCCCGTGGATGAGCATGACGACAGGGAGTCCAGGATCGCCCGCGACCCGGTACGCGACACGATGCCCGTGGATCAGGGTCTCAGCCAACCGAACCTTCGGCTGATCCATCGCGCCTCCTCAGCCAGCTCCCCGGGAGGGGTTGGCCCCTAGCGTGCCAGCCGACCCGCGGCCCCGGATCACCGACCCCGCCCCAACCCGATCCCGTCACCCGCCGAGCAGCAGCCAACCGGCAAGCGAGCAGGCCAGGACGACGACCTGCGGCGCGGACCGCAGGCGCAGGAGCGCGACGAAGGACACTCCAGCGAGCGCCAACTCACCCCACCCCGTGATCGCGCTGACCCACACCGGGTCGTACAGCGCGGCGCCCAACAGGCCGACCACGGCGGCGTTGACCGCGGCCAACGCGCGGCGGACCCGCAGATCCCCGGCGATGTGGTGCCAATGCCCCAGCACCCCCACCACCAGGAGGAAGCCCGGAAGGAAGATCGCCACGACAGCGAGCACGCCGAGGACGGCACCCCCGGCAATGGCGCCGAGGTAGCCGGCGAACGCGAACAGCGGCCCCGGCATCGCGTTGGCCAACCCGTATCCGGCGACGAACTCCTCGCCGCTGACCGCGCCCGATCCGACCACGATCTGCTCCAGCATGGGCAGCACGACGTGCCCTCCCCCGAAGACCAGCGCACCCGCCCGATAGAAGCCCGCGATCAGCACGAGCCCCTCGGAGGGCCAGATCCGGGCCGCAGCGGGCAGGCCCACGAGAATCAGGGCAAACAGGGCAATCGCGGCACCCGGCAACCACCGTGGCAGGCTCGGGACACCCAGAACCTCCTCCCCCGGAATCGCGTCCCCCACATCACGCAGGAGAACCAGCCCGACAAGCGCGGCGACGGCCAGCACCAGCGCCGGGATCCACACCGCCGAGACCGCAAGGACCGCTGCCGCACTGACCAGCGCGACGAGCGTCCGGAGCCACCCCCGGCACAGCGCGCGGGCCATCTGGACCACCGCCTGGGCCACAACGGCCACCGCCGCGACCTTCAACCCCGCGACCAGTCCCTCGGGCAGGTCGAGTCCCGCGCCCACCGTGAGGCCGGCGAGGATCAGGACCACAGCAGTAGGAAGCGTGAAGCCCAGCCACGCACGCAGCGATCCCCCGATCCCCCCACGCAGAAGACCCACACCCATGCCCACCTGCGAGCTGGCAGGGCCGGGCAGGAACTGGGCAAGGGCAACCAGGTCGGCGAACTGCCGCTCCCCCAGCCAGCGGTGTCGATCGACGAATTCCGTGCGGAAGAAGCCGAGGTGTGCGACCGGCCCGCCGAAGGAGGTCAGGCCCAGCCGCAGGAAGACACGCCCGACCCCCGGTGAGCCACCTGGCAGCGCAGGACCGCCCAGGGGCTGCACCTGCGCATCGGACACCGGCACATCATGGCCCACCGCCCCGCGACGGTTTAGGCACGCCTTAGCCTTCGGAAACGACGTCGCGGTGCCACGGCCGCGCCGGTGCGGCCATACTGGGGCAAGACAATCGGTCCCAGGGCCGCTCAACCCGCAGGCGAGGAGAACTCGTGCCCCGGTTCACGCGCCCGCTCATCGCGGGGGTTGCGGCCGCCGGACTGCTCCTCGGGGCGGCTCCGGTCGCCGCCGACGAGGCGCAGTTGCCGGCAGATGCGCTCGGGAAGCCCGATGTGGTCGCGGTCCCCGGCGAAGCAGTGGACTCCGTTGACCTTGGGTTCTCCGCTGAGGTGCCGGTCCCGGTCGAGGTCGAGGACGTCACCCAGACAGACCGCAGCATCCGCTCGACGCGCAACGAGGTCACGGTCCTGGTCGAGGACGAGTCGGGTTCGCCGACCGTCACCAAGCTGCGCACCGACTCCCCCGCGGATGCCGCTGCGCTGGCCGATGCCCTCGACGACGAAGCCGGCGTGGTCGCTGCTCCCACGTCCCGGCTGCGCGCCTTCGCTGCCGTCAACACCGAACCGATGGCCCTCTCGCAGTGGAACCTGCCGCTCGTCGGCATTCCCGCGGCCTGGGATGTCACGCAGGGTGCCGGTGTCACCGTGGCCGTCATCGACACAGGCGTGGATGCGACCCATCCTGATCTTGCCGGGCAGGTCCTGCCGGAGATCGACCTGCTGCCAGCGGTCCAGCCACTTCCCGAGCAGAACGGGCACGGCACACGAGTCGCGAGCATCATCGCGGCAGCCGTCAACAGCATCGGGATCGCAGGTGTCGCACCCCAGGCGAGCATCCTGCCGGTCTCCGCGCTCGACCCACTGGGGTACGGCGACAGCAGCACAGTGGCCAGCGCGATCATCGCCGCCGCCGACGCCGGGGCAAGGGTCATCAACCTCTCGCTCGGTGGGCCAGATCGTGATCCGGTCCTGGACGCAGCGTGTGCCTACGCCTTCACCAAGGGTTCGGTCATCGTGGCGGCGGGCGGGAACAGCTACCTGACGGGCAACCGGGTCCAGTACCCGGCAGCCTCCCCGAATGTCCTGGCCGTGGCCTCCGTGAACAGCACGGGGAATCCCTCGGGCTTCTCGAACACGGGCCCGCACATCGATCTCGCTGCCCCGGGTGAGGGAGTCCTGGGTGCCATCCCGGGCGGCATCTACGACCAGGAGTCCGGCACCTCGTTCGCGGCGCCGCATGTCGCCGCGACCGTGGCCCTGGTGATGGCCGCCAACCCGCAGCTGTCCTCGGCCGAAGTCGCCGCCCTGGTGCAGCAGACGGCCGCCGATGACCTGAGCGGCAATGGCCGGGACGACCAGCTCGGCTACGGAATCGTCAGTGCGGACCGGGCCGTGCAGGCGGCACTGATCATGACCTCCTCGGGGCTTGCATCCGACGCCAGGCTCAAGCTGCGCCGGCTCAATGCCAGGCCGGAGCCGGCCCGGCGGGGCAAGGTCAGCACCTTCACCACCCAGGTCAAGGCGAGGTTCCCGGACGGATCCTGGCGCGCGGACCCCATCCCCACCCTCGTCCAGTTCGAGTTCAAGCGTGCCGGCAGCCGCAAGTACCGACCAGTCGCTGTCGTGGCCTCAGGTGTCGACGGCTACGCCACCCTCGAGGCAGTCCCGTTCCGGAGTGGTCGGTGGCGGGCTCGCGTCCAACTCCCCTCCGGGCAGTGGAAGAAGAGTCGACCGGACTACCTCAAGGTTCGTCGCTGAGGTGCCGCGCCCGACACACCCCTTCCTGATCGGGCCCGGCCGCGTGGCCCTGGCCCACCGCGGGGGCGCTGGGGAGGCAACGGAGAACTCCCCAGCCACGTTCCAGCGTGCGGTCGACCTTGGCTACCGGTGGATCGAGACAGACGTGCGCGCGACCATCGACGGCCACGCGGTGGTCTTCCACGACGCCACCCTCGATCGCACCACTGACGCCAGCGGAGTGATGTCAACGATGCCCCTGTCGCACGTCCGGGGCGCATCGCTGCGCGACGGGGAGCACCCGATCACCCTCGTGGAGGCGCTGGAGCGCTGGCCCGAGGTCCGCTTCAACGTGGATGTCAAGGACGACGGTGCGGTCACCCCGTTCCTGCGCGCGATTGCCGAGACCGACGCCTGGGACCGCGTCTGTGCCGCCGCGTTCAGCACGTCGCGACTCAAGCGCCTGCGCGACGTCGGTGGGGCGCGGCTGGCCACCTCGATGGGGCCAGCCGAGGTCACGCGCCTGGTCCTGGGCCTCCCCGATCGCACACCTGCCTGCGCCGCCCAGGTGCCGCCGGCCGCCGGGCGCCTCCCGGTCGTGACGCGCAGGTTCGTCGAGCGAGCACACCGCCGTGAGGTGCAGGTGCACGTGTGGACCATCGATGACGCACAGGTCATGCACGAGCTGCTCGACCTCGGGGTCGATGGAATCGTGACCGACCGGCCCAGCATCCTGCGCGACGTCCTTGACGAACGGGGCGAGTGGTCCTAGGGGTGGCCGGAACCGCCACCGCTGGCCGGGCGCGACCGGCACGGCTGCGACGTGGTGTGGGACGTCGGCCGCATCCGCTAGGCTGTCGCCTTCGGTGCACCTCCCGGCAGATCGCGTGTTTGGCCCGCGTGCTGACGGGGAATGAAGCGCCGGTCAATCGTGTTACGGACATAGGCGGCTCCTGGAGCCGCGACGTGCGTAGCAGCCCAGCAGGGGCACCTACGCGGAAAGGCACGAGAATCATGGGACATGGCGCTGTTCGCGGCACGCGACTGGGCACCACCAGCTACGAGAGCGATGCGGGCGTCGACTTCGCCACACGCCTCATGACCACCTACGACTGCAAGGCAGGGCACGCCACGACGCTGCCCTTCGCCGAGGAGGCGGAGATCCCCTTCGACTGGCAGTGCGCCACCTGTGGCCTGCCCGCCGTCCTGCGCGACGGCGTCGAGCCGGAGCGCAAGCCGGAGAAGCCGGTGCGCACGCACTGGGACATGCTGCTCGAGCGCCGCTCCGTGGCCGAGCTCGAAGAGGTCCTCGAGGAGCGCCTCGACATCCTGCGCGAGATGCGCGGCGAGCAGATCCGTCGTTCGGCCTAGTCCTCGGGCCCGAGGACCTCACCACGCACCACATCCGGACCGGGTTGCGGCGAAGAGCCGCCCCGGTCCGTCGTGCTGCCCTCACCCTCACCCTCAACCACCTCGCCCGGGATGACCTCACCGGGCACCACCGTGGTCCGGGGCACCCCACTGGCGTCGGTGACGGTGACCACTGACACACCGCGTGCACGAAGGGCCGCCTCAGTCCCACGCAGTACGTGACCTGAGACCCACGCCTGGATCGGTGGTAGGAGCAGCACCAGCCCGACGAGGTCCAGGACCAGACCAGGCAGGGCGATGAACGCGCCGGCAGCGATCCGCCAGCCACGGACCGGGGGTTGGCTGCGAGCGCCCCAACGCACCACGAGCAGGCCGGCAACCACATCCAGGAACAGCACCATCAGTGCAAGCGCCCCACCGAAGGCATCGACAAGCGCGACGACAGCAGCAACCTCGGCGACCGTCAGTGCCGCGAGCAGCGCAAGGACGAGGAAGCGCCCCATCTAGCGGGTCCCCCTCCCGGAGCGGCGCTCAGAACGCGCCCCCCGGCGCCGGCGCACCGCGGCCCGAGCCTTGGCGGCCCGCTCCTGGGCACCCCACACGGTGACACGCCAGAGCGCCTCACGCACGATGCTGCCACTCATCTTCGAGGTGCCGTACTCACGCTCGACGAACGTGATGGGGATCTCGGTGACACGCAGTCCGGAGCGCACGCACCGCCGGGCCATGTCCACCTGGAAGCAGTAGCCCTGCGAGGCCACGTTGTCCAGCTCCAGCGCACGCAGCGTGCTGGCGCGGAACACGCGATACCCGCCCGTCGCGTCGTGCAGTGGCACGTCCAGCGCCATGCGCGTGTAGAGGTTGCCGCCTCGCGAGAGGTACTCGCGGGACTTGGGCCAGTTCACGACCTCGCCACCCGGGATCCATCGCGAGCCGAGGACGAGGTCGGCGTCACGCAGCGCGTCAAGCATCGTCGGTAGCTGCTCGGGCTTGTGGGACCCATCGGCATCCATCTCGATGAGCACCTCGTACCCGCGCTCCAACCCCCAGGCGAAGCCAGCCATGTAGGCCGCGGCCAGCCCCTCCTTGCCCAGGCGGTGCAGGACGTGGATGTGGTCGTCTGCGGCCGCGAGCTCGTCGGCGATGCGACCCGTTCCGTCCGGTGAGTTGTCATCGGCCACCAGGATGTGCGCCTCCGGGACGGATGCCCGGACCCGCTCGGTGATCCGCTGGACGTTCTCCATCTCGTTGTACGTGGGGATGATCACCAGGATCGGGCCGAGGTCGGCGAACTGCTCAGTCACGCCCACAGTGTCCCACGATGCGCACCCACCGGGCGCCCGCAGGCGAGGCATCCCACGGCTGGTAGCGTCGCAGCTGACGACAACGGAAGGCACCGAGGCATGACTCGCAGGATCCGAATCGGACAGGTCCAGGACTTCCCGGCCGGGCAGGTCACCGAGGTCGAGGTGGAGGGGCAGAAGCTCCTCGTGGTCAAGGACGATGAGGGCCTGTGTGCCGCACGCAACAAGTGCCCGCATCTCGGCCTGTCCCTGACGTCAGGGCCAGGTGGCCAGCACTACGCGGACGGTGTCATCCAGTGCCCCTGGCACAACTCACGCTTCGTGGTGCGCAGCGGGGAGAACCTGGACTGGGTCGCAGGGTTCGCTGGACGTGAGGTGCCGCGGTGGTCCCGCAAGCTCATCGGGGTCGGCCGCAAGCCTGCTCCGCTGACCACCCACGCAGTTGTCGTCGAGGGCGACGACGTCTTCGTCGAGCTCTGAGTCCATTCGGCCACGGATGCGGCCGGGCGCTACGGGCGGCGAACGCCACCCATCACGAGGAGCGCCACCAGCAGCACGGGAGCAACCAGTTCGGGAAGCGCGCCCAGACGCATCGCAGGTGTCAGGCCGGTCCTGATCGGCACCTGAACGACGGTGGAGTCAGCGGTGAACTCCGCGGTGCGCCACACCACATCACCACGGGGGTCGATGACCGCGCTGATCCCTGAGGTGGCGGCCACAAGCGTCGTGCGCCCGCTGGCCACGGCCTGCACCCGGGTGATCGCCAGCTGCTGCTCCGGCTGCCCCGTACGGCCATAGGTGGCGTTGTTCGTCTGCACGACCAGGACCCCACCGCCGGCCCGGACAGCGTCGCGCACGAGTTCGTCGTAGGCGATCTCGAAGCAGATCACCACACCCGCTGGGACCGGACCGATCTGCAGGAACCCGGGCTCCTCACCTGCCGCGAAGTCACGCGGGATCCGGTCGAAGCGCGTGATGAAGCGACTGAGCAGGCCGCGAAGCGGCAGGTACTCACCAAACGGAACGGGATGGCGCTTCACATAGGACTCCCCCGGCCCGCTGACCGGATCCCAGACCAGCCCGACGTTGAGAATCGTTCCCGGATAGCCGTCACCACGAGGTGGATCCTCCGGGTTCACCCGCACCGCCCCCACCAGGATCGGAGCGTCGACGGCGTCGGCGGCACGGTCGATCTGTTCAGCGGCGTCAGGGTTGCGCAGTGGATCGATGTCCGAGGAGTTCTCCGGCCAGATCACGGCCACGGGGGCCGGATAGGTCCCCCGGGCGACCTCAGCGGCCAGGACCTCCGTCTGGGCCACGTGGTTGTCCAGGACTGCGCGGCGCTGGGCGTTGAAGTCCAACCCCAGGCGCGGGACGTTGCCCTGGACGACCGCGATGGGTTGGGCGGCCAGGTCCGGACCACCCCACGAAGCGCCCCGCGCGAGCCCTCCTACGAGCACGAGTACGGCAACGGCGGCCAGCCCCAGCAGGGCCCTGCGTGGCTGCCGGGCACGGGCTGCGTCCCACGCCGCGAGGATCAGGATGCCGGCCAGGGCCACCGCGAAGGTCGTTCCCGCAGCACCGCCGATCGCGGCCCACCCGACCAGCGACGTCGCCGGCTGCGAGAATGCCAGCCGGCCCCAGGGGAACCCGCCCCACGGGATCGTTGCCCGCAGCGCCTCCATGCAGACCCAGAGCAGCGGCACTGTCATGATCCACCACCGCCGGGCCAGCACCGCCGGGAGCACCGCCCCTGCGGCCGCCCAGAACGAGGCGCACAGAAGGGCGAGCAGGACCCACGCGTCCGGGCCCAGGACACGCATCCAGCCCAGCAGGACCAGGAAGAACGCCATACCGGACACGAATCCGACGAGGGCGCCCTGCCCCGAGAGCCAACCGCGTGCACCGCCCGTGGGTGCACCCCGGAAGCTCGCCACAAGCGCCGCGAACGCAGGTAGGGCCCACCAACCGGCCAGCAGATCCACCGGGGGGAACGCCAGCGCCAGCAGGAGCGCCGCCACGACCGCCGCACCCACGCGCAGCGCGCGGTGGCGGGTCCGGCTCGGCGACGCCGTCGTGGTCATGGCGACCATCATCGCCCACCATCGCTGGGTCGGCCCTCAGGACGGGTCTGAAGCCGCCGGGCTCAGGCGGGAGCGACCACCGTCCCGGTCGCGGTCGTGATCAGCAGTGGGTCCGCGAGCACGTCGGCGGCGTTCGCGCCTCGCTCGGGCGCCGCTCGGCAGATCACATGGGCGGCGAACTCGATCTCACGGCTCCTGCGCCCCGCTCGTACGAGCGTCGCGGTGACCTCGACGACATCGCCACCACGCAGGGCATCGCGGAACTGCACATCGGAGTAGGACGCGAACAGCCCCTCGTCGCCGTCGGCGTGGATCAGCAACTCGGTGGCGACGTCACCGAACAGGGCCATCACGTAGGCACCGTCCACCAGGTTCCCGCCGTAGTGAGCGTGGCTGTAGGGCACGTAGCGCCGATGCACCACGCGGAAGCCCACGTCCACACGCGACGTGCGCCCGGGGGCCGCGGCCCCCTGCTGCGCGGGCCGGTCCCCTGCGGAGCTGTCCTGCGACATCGTCATCCCTCCTTGACCAGACGACTGACCAGGTACGAGGCCACCTCGCCGGGCGTGGTGCCCTTGCCGAAGATCCGATCCACCCCGAGCTCATCGGCCATCGCCTCGTCGAAGCGTGGACCACCGACCACGATCAGCGGCCGACGATCGCGTGGGAACGCCTCACGGAAGGCCGCTGTCATCTCCTGGGTGTTGTGCAGGTGGGCATCCCGCTGGGTCACGACCTGGGAGACCAGCACGGCGTCGGCCCGGGTCTCCCCCGCGGCGGCAACCAGTTCCGGCACGGAGACCTGCGCGCCGAGGTTGTGGACCTCCAGGCTGTCGTAGTACTCCAACCCCTTCTCGCCGGCGAACCCCTTGATGTTGAGGATCGCGTCGATGCCCACGGTGTGCGCATCGGTGCCGATGCAGGCGCCGACGACCACCAACGGCCGTCGCAGGTGCTTGCGGACGCGGGTGTTCACCTCCTTGGCCGTCAAGAGGGGGAAGTCGCGCTCGAAGACCTGGACCTTGTCCAGCTCGACGAGATGGTTGACCCGGCCGTAGACCACGAAGAACGTGAAGTCCGGGCCCATGGCCTTGGCATGCACCACGAGCGCGGGGTCGATGCCCATCTTCTTCGCCAGCTGTGCCGCCGCGCCCTCGGCCCGCTTGTCGTGGGCGATGGGCAGGGTGAAGGAGACCTGCACCATGCCGTCGCCCGTCGCATCGCCGTAGGGCCGGATGACGTTGCTGCGCCCGGCATTCATCCCGACACCTCCTCGAGGACCGTGGATACGGGGTTCAGGTAGCCCGCGCCCCGGGCCACGACGCCGTCGAGGCCCTTGCCCTTGTCCGCGGGCCGCTTCATCAGCCCGAACGTGCCCTCGGCAATCGCGGGAAGCAGACCGTCCTCGGCGATGCGGCCCAGGAGATCCACAGCCTCGTCCAGCACCTGGTTCGCGCGGGAGGCGATCACGCCGTCCGGGGCGGGATGAAGGTCCTCAGCCAGCCCACTGGCCGCGTTCATCACGTAGCGCACGTTCTGCAGGGCGAGATCCCGATCACTGAGCCAGGGGGTCACCACCGCCTCGGTCATCATTCCGACCAGCAGGATCCCCTGCCCGGTCAGGGCGCCGGCGAGGTTGAAGAACCCATCGAGCAGGTACCCCCGGAAGATGTCGCCCGTCATGTGCTTGGTGGGCGGCATCCACTTCAGTGGAGCGTCCGGGAAGAGCTCACGGGCGAGCAGGGCATGGGCAAGCTCGAGGCGGAACGAGTCGGGGATGTCGGGGTTGATCTCGAAGGCGTGCCCGAGGCCGAGCTGCCAGTCGGCCAGGCCCGCCTCCTTCGCGAAGTACTCGTTGAGCAGCTGGCTGACGGTCACGGTGTGCGCGGCGTCGACCGCGTCGGCCGTCGTCAGGTAGTTGTCCTCGCCGGTGTTGATGATGATCCCGGCCCGGGCGTGCACCTGACGGGCGAAGTGCTGGTCGGTGAAGGTGCGCACGGGGTTGATGTCGCGGAAGAGGATCCCGTACATCGAGTCGTTGAGCATCATGTCGAGGCGCTCGAGGCCCGCCAGGGTCGCGATCTCGGGCATGCACAACCCGGAGGCGTAGTTGGTCAGGCGGACGTAGCGTCCCAGCTCCCGGGAGACCTCATCCAGGGCCCTGCGCATGATCCGGAAGTTCTCCTGGGTGGCGTAGGTGCCCGCGTATCCCTCGTGGGTGGCTCCCTCCGGCACGAAGTCGAGCAGGGACTGGCCCGTGGACCGGATCACGGCGATGATGTCGGCCCCCTCGCGGGCCGCGGCCTGGGCCTGGGGAACATCCTCGTCGATGTCGCCGGTGGCCACGATCAGGTAGATCCACGGCTTGTGGTCCACGGGGTAGCGCGTGAGCAGCTTCTCGCGGGCCACGCGCTGCTTGTCCATCTGCCGCACACCCGCCCGGGCAGCCCGAACCGCAGCGGTGGCCGCTGAGGTGGCCGCGCGGCCCTCGGGCTGGCAGAAGTCCACGGACCCGGAGGCTGCGCGCTGGGCGAGGGTCAGCAGCGGAGCATCGGTGCCCACACCCGCTCGCCGTTGTGCGGCCAGGGCGTCCCACACCGGCAGCGCGACACCCTGTTCGAGACCCACCTGCTCGGCCACCGAGTCCACGAGTCGGTTGACCCACGGGGTGCCCTCGACATCCGCACCCTCAAGGCCGGCCATCCGCAGGACTGCGCGCTCGATCGACACCGTCGTGTGGCTGCCGGCCATCTCGACGACCGGTTGCCCGGCACGTGCCGCCAACTCACGGGCCCGGGTGACGGTGGTGGGGTCAAGGTGGAGCCTCATGGGGTCACGCTCCCAGACGGGGGCAGGCTCTCGCCCGCCGATGAGTCCTGCGCCACGTAGAGGGTGTGCCCCTCGAGCACCGTGGCCAGGCACAGGGGCGCCGGCGTGCCCGGCTCGAGCACGGGCAGGCCCGGGGTTCCCGAGCGCGGATCGGTGCTCCAGTTGGCCACGCGGGCATCCGGTGCCTGCACGACCAGGTCGTCGACCGCCCACACCGCGTACGTGGCTGGCGCGCCGACGGCCAGCACCCCTGCATCGTCCCGGCGTGCTGCCCGCCATCCACCGCGCGTTGCTGCTGCGAACGCAGCGCGGCTGCTCAGCCGCGCGTCAGGATTGTGGTGCCACATCGCGGCACGAACCCACTCCCAGGGCTCGATCTCGGTGACCGGACTGTCCGAGCCCAGCGCCAGGGACACACCCGCTCGCACGAGACCGGCGAAGTCATGCAGCCCCGCCGAGCGCTGGCGACCCAACCGGGCGGAATAGGCGCCCCCCGGGGCACCCCAGTACGCATCGAACAGCGGCTGGACGCTGGCGATGGCGCCAGCGTCAGCCAGGACCGTCATGTGCTCCGGGCCGACCATCGTCAGGTGCTCGATCCGGTGCCGGGCTGCTCGGACTGCGGCGTGACCACACACCTCGATCGCCTTGCGCAACCCCTCGGCCACGCTGTCGATCGCTGCATCACCGATCGCGTGGAAGCCGGCCTGGACACCAGCCCGCGTACAGGCGACCAGATGGTCGGCAGTGGCCTGCGGATCCAGGTACCTGTTGCCCACATTCCCCGGCTCGTCGGCGTACTCCTCATGCAGCCAGGCGGTGTGCGACCCCAGCGCCCCATCGATGAAGAGGTCGCCCGCGGCTCCCTGTGCCCCGAGATCCACGGCCGCGCCGGGCCCACCGGCCTGGCCCCAGTACGCCACGAGATCGGGGCCGGCTGAGTCGGCCGCGAGCTCCATCAGGGCGCGCAGATCCTCCGCGCCGTTGATGTCGGGGCCGGCGGCCTCGTGCAGGGCGGCCACCCCGGCTGCCGCTGCATGCTCACGAGTCGCCCGTTGCGCAGCCTCCCGAAGCCCACCGGGCAGCTGCTCGGTGACGTACTGGCGCGCCAGGTGATGGGCGTGCGCGGTCACCCGGCCCGTGTCCTCGTACCCGGGGGCCGCGTTGAGCTCGGGCACCAGGGCGATCAGGGCGCTGGAGAGCAGGGCGGAGTGGACGTCGACCCGGCTCAGGTAGACCACGGACCCCCATGTGGCGCGATCGAGCTCCTGACGAGTGGGCAGCCTCTGGTCATCCCACTGGGTCTCATCCCAGCCATGACCGACGATGGGCCGGCCCCGGCTCTCCCGGGCCTGCACGGTCAGCAGGTCGAGCAGCGCCCCGCGGCTGGGGACGCCACGCAGGTCCAGCCCGAGCAGCGTCATGCCCGTCGCGGTGTGATGGACATGGGCGTCGACGAACGCCGGTGCCACCAGCGCGCCATCGAGGTCGACCACGGCGTCGGCGGAGTCCCGGTGCACCTGCGCACCCGCCGCCGGGCCGATCCAGACGATCTCCTGGTCGACCACCAGCATGGCCCCTGCGCCCGGCACCGACGGTGCATAGATGGGGCCCCCGTGCAGGAGCAGCCTCATCGGTGCTCACCGGCAACCCGCGCCTCGAACAGCCCCCGGATGGCCTTGTCCGTGCGCAGGAGGTCCAGCGCGTAGGCAGCATGCCCGCGGGTGTAGCCGTTGCCGATCAGCATGGTGACGTCCGCAGCCAGCCCCTCGGCCCCCAGCGCGGCCGCAGTGAACGACGTGGCCATCGAGAAGAAGATGACCGTGCCACTCTCCGCCGTGGACAGCACAGCCCCGTGCTCGCAGCCGGGAACCGTGACGCAGACGATGGTGATGTCGGCCGGCGCCCCCAGCGCCTCGACCACGGCATCGGAGACACCCACCGGGTCGCGGGCATCGGCCAGCGCCACGACATCGGCGATGCCGGCGGCCCGAAGAGCCGCCGCCTCGCGCTCGACCGGGACGATCCCGACCGTCCTCCCCGCCCCCTCGGCCCGGGCTGCCGCCAGGCTCAGAGACCCGCTCTTGCCCGCTCCACCCAGGACCGCGACCGTGGGGGTGATCCCCTGGCGCAGGTAGTCCTTGACGACGCGTGCCGTCAGAGCCGGCGCACCACACACGTCGTTGACCGACATGGCCAGCTCCTCGGGCATGTCATCGGGCAGGATCGCCACGATCGAGCGGCGGAAGAGGATCGCTGTGCCGTCGCAGGGCACCTGCTCGGACATCCCGTCCCAGTCGGCCAGATCGTCGCTGATGCTCAAGGGGGTCAGCGTCAGGGAGACGAGCGTCGCAACCCGGTCCCCCACCCGCAGTCCGAGCGGTGACTCCGCCCCGACCTCCTCGACCTCACCGATGAGCATCCCGCCGGAACCGGTGACCGGGTTGTGCATCTTGCCCCGGCTCGCGATGATCCCCGCCACCTCGGAGCGCACCCGCGCACCGTCACCGAAGTGCTTGTCGTGCAGCTGCTGATAGCTTGCCGCGTCAAGATTCAGCCGTCGCACGCGCACGCGCACCTCGTCGGGCCCGATCTCCGGGCTGGCGTCCAGACGCCAGGCAGCCTGCGGCAGCACACCCTCCGGCTCGAGAACGCGATGCACGCCGACGGCGCTGGTGATGTGGTGATCCATGATCTGCTCCTCAGTCCTGGTGACAGCCTAGCGGCTCCCGACACGGAGATACTGCGCCTGAACAGTGGTAGGACCGACATTTCTTCCGCTACGCTGCTCTCATGACGGATATCCTTGATCCCTTCCTGCCGACCCTTGAGGCGGACAAGGGGGCGCCGGAGCAGCCCTACATGTACCAGCGCGTCCATCTGAGTGAGCCGGACTGGACCAGGTTCCCGGGCTGGTCCGACGTGACCGAGCAGCAGTGGCGATCCGCCCAGTGGCAACGAGCCCACTGCATCAAGAACTCCCGCCAGTTGCGCGACCTCATGGGCGATCTGCTCGATGAGAGCACCTACGACGACCTCGACGCGGACCTGGCCCAGAAGGCCACCATGTCGATGCTCGTCCCCCCGCAGATGATCAACACGATGATGCGAGGGGTGACCCCCAGTGGCCCGGGATCCCTGACCGAGGCGTTCTACGCCGATCCGATCCGGCACTACATGCTGCCGGTGCGCAGCGATCGCCTCGAGACCTGGGCCAGCCACCCCTACGCATCCCGGGACTCCCTGCACGAGCAGGCGATGTGGGTGGCCGAGGGCCTGACCCATCGGTACCCCACCAAGGTGTTGGCCGAGCTGCTCAGCACCTGTCCCCAGTACTGCGGTCACTGCACCCGCATGGACCTCGTGGGCAACTCGACCCCCAGCGTCGACAAGCTCAAGCTGGTCCTCAAGCCGGTCGACCGGCAGGGCGCCCACATGGCCTACCTGCGCACGCACCCGCAGGTCCGCGACGTGGTGGTCTCGGGCGGCGACGTCGCGAACATGCCCTGGCCGCGGCTCGAGGCCTACCTCGACGACCTGCTCGAGATCGACAACATCCGCGACATCCGCCTGGCCACCAAGGCGCTGATGGCCCTCCCTCAGCACTGGCTGTCCCCCGACGTCGTGGACGGCATGGGTCGCGTGGCCAGCAAGGCCCGCCAGCGAGGTGTGTCACTGGCCATCCACACACACGTGAACAACGCCGCCTCGGTGACACCCCTGGTGGCCGAGGCGGTCCGGGCCATGTTCGACGCCGGCGTGCGCGACGTCCGCAACCAGGGCGTCCTCCTCGAAGGGGTCAACACCACCTCGACGGACCTGCTCGACCTGTGCTTCACGCTGCTCGACGGCGCCGGGATCATGCCCTACTACTTCTACATGTGCGACATGATCCCCAACGCCGAGCACTGGCGGGTCCCGCTGTCGAAGGCACAGGACCTGCAGCACGCGATCATGGGCTACCTTCCCGGCTTCGCCACCCCACGCATCGTGTGCGACGTGCCCTACGTGGGCAAGCGCTGGGTGCATCAGGTGCACACCTACGACCACGTGCTCGGGATCTCCGACTGGACGAAGAACTACCGCACGGGCATCGAGTTCGACGACCCCAACGCCCTCACGCGTGGCTATCGGTACTTCGACCCGATCCACACGCTGCCCGAGGAGGGCCAGCGCTGGTGGGCCCGGCACGCCGACGAGGACTGAGCTCGGCGTTCGGTCACCCGCCAGAGGGCGACCGAACGCGCAACCGCGCCTAGTGAACGAAGTGATCCTCGAAGGGCACTGAGAGCACGAGGCTGGTCCGGGTGGAGACCCCGGCCACCGAGCGGATCTCACTGAGCAGCGCCTCCAGGGCGACCGGCGTGGCGACCCGGACCTTGAGGATGTAGGCCTCCTCGCCGGCGACCGAGTAGCACGCCTCGATGCCCTTGATCCCGGCAAGGCGCTTCGGTGCCCTGTCCTCGGCGGAGGGGTCGAAGGCCTTGATCGCGACGAACGCCGTCAGAGGCAGGCCGAGCGCATCCGGGTCGATGTCCGCGCGGTACCCCCGGATCACCTTGCGCTTCTCCAGGCGCCGTACCCGCTGATGGACTGCCGAGGTCGACAGCCCGGTCTCCTTGCCCAGGTCGGTGAAGGACATGCGGCCGTCTGCGGCGAGCAGCTCGATGATCTGTCGATCGATGTCCTCCATGGGGGCGAT
The DNA here is from genome assembly GCA_963697345.1 of uncultured Actinomycetes bacterium. Taxonomy (GTDB): domain Bacteria; phylum Actinomycetota; class Actinomycetes; order S36-B12; family CAIYMF01; genus Prado023. The sequence goes on from CAVONS010000005.1 coordinate 137,769, forward strand.
CCTAGCCGCGGGCCAGGGCCCGCCCGATGACAACCCGTTGGATCTGGTTGGTCCCCTCCACGATCTGCAGCATCTTGGCCTCGCGCATGTAGCGCTCGACGGGGAAGTCAGTGGTGTACCCGGCGCCGCCGAGGAGCTGCACCGCGTCGGTGGTCACGCGCATCGCGACGTCGGTGGCCATCAGCTTGGCGCGAGCCGCCGGGATGCTGAAGGGTCGGCCCGCGTCCTTGAGCCGGGCGGCCTCCAGGAGCAGGGCGCGAGCCGCGTGGATCTGGGTGTCCATGTCCGCCAGCATGAACTGCAGCCCCTGGAAGCCGACGATCGACTGGCCGAAGGCGTGCCGCTCGCGGGCATATCGCAGAGCCTCATCCAACGCGCCGCGGGCCAGGCCCACCGCGCAGGCCGAGATTCCCAGCCGTCCGGCGTCGAGCGCCTGCATGGCGATCCGGAAGCCATCGCCGGGCGCCCCGATCAGGTCGCCTGCCCAGACGTGGGCGGAATCGAGGACGACCTGGGCCGTGGGCGAGGACATCGCCCCCATCTTGTGCTCGGGTGTCCCGAAGGACATGCCCGGGGTTCCTGCCGGCGCCAACAGGCAGCTGATCCCTGAGGTCCCGGAGTCGCCGGTGCGGACCATGAGGTTGTAGAAGTCGGCGACTCCCGCGTGGGTGATCCAGGCCTTGACGCCGTTCACGACGTAGTCCTCACCCACCAGCTGCGCGCGGGTGGTCAGCGCCGCAGCATCGGATCCGCAGTGCGGCTCGGACAGGCAGTACGCACCCAGCGTCTGTCCACTGAGCATCTGGGGCAACCACCGCTCACGCTGCTGCTCGGTGCCCCAGTCCGCCACCGGGAAGCACGACAGGACGTGCACGGACACACCCATGGCCACTGCCGCCCAGCGTGCGGCGATCTCCTCGAGGACCTGCAGGTACACCTCGTAGGGCTGCCCCCCGCCACCCACCTCCTCGGGATAGGGAAGGCTCAGCAGACCCGCACGTCCCAGCGTGGCGAACACCTCCCGGGGGAACTCAGCTGCTGCCTCCGCAGCCGCCACACGAGGTGCCAGCTCCCGGTCAGAGATCTCGGCGACGAGGTCGAGCAGGTCCCCAGCCTCCGGGGTCGGCAGCATGCGCTCAGTCATACCGGCACGCTACTCCCCACGCGGGCCCGCCCCCGGTGGCAGGATGCGTCCATGTTGATGCTGCTGGACTCCGCCGGCCTGTACTACCGCGCGTTCCACGGGGTGCCGGACACGATCACGGCTCCCAGCGGGACCCCGGTCAATGCCGTGCGAGGCTTCCTGGACATGTGCACCGCCCTGATCTCCTCACGCACTCCCACGCACCTCGTGGCCTGCTGGGATGACGACTGGCGTCCCGCGTGGCGGGTCGAGCTCCTGGAGTCCTACAAGGCACACCGCGTGGCCGCCGACGGCACGGAGGACGAGCCCGACACCCTGGGCGTCCAGGTCGAGATCATCGTCGAGGTGCTGGCCGCCCTCGGGATCGCGCGTGTCGGGGCACCGGACTACGAGGCTGATGACGTCATCGCCACGCTGGCCCGGCGCCATGCCGGCCCCGGACAGCCCGTCGAGGTCGTCACGGGCGACCGCGACCTGATCCAGCTGGTCGATGACGCAGCCGGGATCCGGGTGCTCTACACCGGCCGCGGGATCCGCAGGGTGGAGGTGCTCGACGAGGCCGGCGTGGTGGCCGCCCATGGTGTGCGACCCCAGCAGTACTGCGACCTGGCCCTCCTGCGTGGCGACCCGTCCGACGGGCTGCCGGGCGTGCCCGGGATCGGCGCCAAGACCGCCGCGGGCCTGTTGGCGAAGTTCGACGACATGGCCGGGATCCTGGCCGCCGTTGACTCGGGTGCCAGCGGGCTGAGCCCGCGCCTGGTGACGGCACTTCGCGACAACCGCGACTACCTGGTGCGCGCAGAGGCTGTGGTCCGGGCCGCCGACGTACCGCTGCCCGAGGCGTCGACAGCGATCCCCGCTGCGCCCAGGGACCCACAGGCACTCGCCGCGCTCGGTCGGACGTGGGGGCTGGAGTCCCCCATCGAACGCCTTGTCGACGCGTTGGCGGCCACCCTCACCGCGGGGACGTGACCTGACTGACCATCCCGGGCGATCCCGAGCGCAACCACCCAGCTGACCTGTGCGCCCGGATCGGACGGTGGGTCCGCAGGTCCACTGACTGCCGAACCTCGGCATGCACGTCCACCATGAGCCGCACAGCCCTGCGCACGCACCTCTGGTCCGAGGCCCGCTCGACGCTCACCACCGGCACGACACCATCGACATCACTGAGCATGGACTCATCCAGGCCCTCCTCGCCGAGGAGCACAAGGCCCACGAGGGTGGCTCTGTGGGCACTGGGCACGACCAGGGTCAGGGCACGCGGCTCAAGGGCGGCCTCAGCCAGCACCAGGATCCGGCCCGGCATCCAGTTCAGCGCCGTGCGCACGTCCTCCTGCGAGGTGGCCAGCACCGCCGGGCCGGTCACGCATCCCAACCCGCCGCCGTCGACCGAGCGGGCGCTGCAGGACCTGCCATCAGCGGAGACGACCGCAATGGCCTGTCCGTCCTCGTTGCGGCGCTGTCCGACCACAACTCCATACTGCTCCGATCAGCGCCCGATGCCAAGGCCCCGGCCATGGACTCACTGGCCGATGTTGACTGCCACCACCCCGCGACGCATCGAATCGATCGCCGAGCGTGCTGCGGCGGCCAGCGGACCACCCGGATCGGCCGAGACCAGCTGACCCAGGAAGTCGATGACCTGCTTGCACCACCGCACGAAGTCACCGGCCGTGAGCTCAGAGCCCTGGAGGACTGAGCGCAGCGTGCCGCCACCGGCCCATCGGTGCACCGCCCAGGCGAACCCCAGATCGGGTTGGCGGGTGGCGGGCAGGCCGTTGCGCTTCTCCAGCACCTCCAGCGTCCCCCAGGTGCGCATGGTCTCGTCGAGTGTCCCGCGCAGCGCCGGTGGCACACGTGCCGGCGCCCCGCCCGGCTCAGGTGTGCCCCGCGACTCATACACCAGCGCGGAACACGCCCCGGCCAGCTCGGCCGGGCTCAGCTCCTCCCAGAGCCCCGCCCGCAGGCACTGCATGGCCAACAGGTCAGACTCCCCATAGATGCGGCGCAGGGCCCTGCCGGCGTCGGTCACCGTGGGGTCCTCGGCCGGGCCGGAGAGGTACCCGAGCTCGGTGAGGACACTGCAGATCCGGTCGAACCTGCGGGCGATCGAATTGGTCCGCCCCTCCAGCCGTCGGGAGAGGCCGTCGGTCTCGACGCGCAGTCGGTGCGCCCGCTCGGCCCATCGCGCGTGCTGCTCCCGGTCCGAGCATCCGTGGCAGGGGTGTGCCCGCATCTGCGCACGCAGGTCGGCCAGCTCGCCATCGTCATCGTGAGCCCGCGAGCGGCGTCCCGGCTTGGGGATGTCCAGGCCGTCGGTGCGCTGCCTGAGCATCGCCGCCAGCTCACGCCGGGAGTTCGCCGAACGGGCGGAGAACGCGCGCGGGATGCGCAACCGGTCCACGACCGGTGGCGCGACCGGGAAGTCGATGACACCGAGCCGGCGGACCTGTCGGTCGATGGTGAGGACGAAGGGCCGGGGGTCCTCCCCCAGCGACAGGCCCGGGTCGATGACCACAGCCAACCCCCGGCGACGGCCGGCCGGGACCACGATGACGTCGCCCGGGACGAGGTCTGCCAGTGCCTCCGACACCTCCGAGCGCCGGGTTGCGGCTCCCTGCCTGGCCATCCCCTTCTCGCGTGCGGTGAGCTGTTGGCGGATCGCAGCGTAGGAGGCGAAGTCCCCCAGGTGACACGACATCGACTCCTGGTAGCCGGCGATGGCGTCCTCATTGCGCTGGATCTCGCGGGCCAGTCCGACGATGCCCCGGTCGGCCTGGAACTGGGCGAAGGAGGACTCCAGCACCTCACGTGCTGCCGACCTGCCCACCTGTCCGACGAGGTTCACGGCCATGTTGTAGGAGGGCCGGAAGCTGGACACGAGCGGGTAGGTGCGCGTCGAGGCCAATCCGGCCAGCTCCGCGGGGTCGATGCCCTGGTGCCACACGACCACGGCGTGACCCTCGACGTCGATCCCGCGGCGCCCTGCCCGCCCGGTCAGCTGCGTGTACTCCCCCGGCGTGATGGGCGCATGGGTCTCCCCGTTCCACTTGACCAGGCGCTCGAGGACCACGGCGCGGGCCGGCATGTTGATGCCCAGGGCCAGCGTCTCCGTGGCGAACACCGCCTTCACCAGCCCCTCCTGGAAGAGCTCCTCGACGGTCTCCTTGAACGTGGGGATGAGTCCGGCGTGGTGCGCGGCGATCCCCCTCTCGAGGCCGTCGAGCCACGCGTCGAACCCGAGCACGGCCAGGTCGGACGGAGGCAGGTCCACGACGCGGGCCAGGACTCGTTCCCGGATCTCGGCGCGTTCGGCAGGACGGGTCAGCTGCAGCCCCGCGTGCAGGCACTGCTCGACCGCGGCCTCACAACCGGCCCGGCTGAAGATGAAGGCGATACAGGGAAGCAGGTCGGCCTTCTGCAGGGTCCGGATCACGTCCGGGCGCTGAGTCCCGGGCAGGGGACGCGGGCGCCGCTCGCCACGATGTGGACGTGTGGGGGCGGGCCGGTTGGGGCCCCCGCTGCGCCCACCCCCGCCTCGGTAGTCGCGACGGGACTTGTGGATGCGCTGGTCGTTGCGGGCGAGCCTGATCAGTTCCGGGTTGACCGAGCGGCCACGGTCGTCGACGAACAGGTCGTGCAGGTTGCGATCGGCCAGGACGTGCTGCCACAGCGGGACCGGTCGGTGCTCCTCGACCACGATGTCGGTGTCGCCACGCACCTCAGCCAGCCAGGCACCGAACTCCTCGGCGTTGCTGACCGTGGCCGACAGGGCCACGACGCTGACGTGCTCGGGGAGATTGATGATGATCTCCTCCCAGACCGGGCCGCGCTCCCGGTCGGCGAGGTAGTGGACCTCGTCCATCACGACGAACTCCAGGCCCACCAGGGTCCGGGAGCCGGCGTAGAGCATGTTGCGCAGCACCTCCGTGGTCATCACGACCACCGGCGCCTCGCTGTTGATCGAGTTGTCCCCGGTCAGGAGGCCGACCCGGTCCGCGCCGTAGCGCTCCACGAGGTCGTTGTACTTCTGGTTCGACAGGGCCTTGATGGGAGTCGTGTAGAAGCACTTGGCCTTTCGGGTCACCGCCAGGTGGACGGCGAACTCCCCCACCACGGTCTTGCCCGACCCGGTGGGTGCGGCCACCAGGACGCCTCGCCCCGACAGGATGCTGGCGCAGGCCTGCTCCTGGAAGGAATCCAGCCCGAACTCGTAGAGCCCGCGGAACTGCTCCAGTGCGCCGTTGTCCATGGCGCTGACGCTACCCGGGGACGAGCACTCGCACCCCGTCCGGCACGGTGGTGACGGTGACCGGCAGCGGCCCGATGGGCTCCCCATCGGCGTAGGCGACCTGCCCGGGAGCCTCGAGGCTCACCGATCGCACCCGCCAGGTCTGCACCGCAGGGTCGTGCAGGTGCTTGCCTGTGTAGACCTTGGGGAAGATGGCCAGGAGCTTGCGTCGGGACACGGTGTTGAGCCAGACAACGTCCAGCATGCCGTCATGCACGTCCGCGCCGTCGCACACCTTCATGCCGCCACCGAACAGGGGCCCGTTGCCGACCGAGACCATCATCCCGTCCCTGGCCACGACCTCGTCGTCGAGGACCGCTCGGTAGCTGATCGGCCGGAAGGTGCGCAGCTCAGCCAGCATCGCGCGGATGTAGAGCGCCGTCCCACTGGGCCACGTCATCGCGTTGGCGCGCTCGTTGGCCCCGGAGTCGAACCCTGAGGACATCACGCACAGGAAGTGCCGCACGGTTCCGTCGGCAGCCTCCACGCGGCCCACGTCGAAGCTGCGCGCGTGGCCAGCCAGGATCACCGAGACCGCACCCTCCCGGCTGAGCTTGCCCAGGCCCACGGTGGTCGCGGCATCGTTGCCGGTCCCCAACGGGACGATCCCCAGGGCTGTGCTGGTGCCGATCACTGACTGCAGCGCGAGGTGCACCGTCCCATCCCCGCCGACTGCCACGAGGGCATCGAGACCCCCGGACACGGCCTCGGTGACCAGTTGCCGCGCATGCGGCTCGGACTCGCCCTGGATCGCGAGGACCTCATCAGCACGGCTGCCCAACCCACGCAGCACCTCGGCGCTGTGGCGGGTGACCCGTCCGCCACCGGAGCTCGGATTGATCAGTACCCCGATGCGTCGCTTCACAGGGGCGCACGCTACTCCAGCGCCGGCGATGACACCCGCACCACGGGCTGGAACTGCCCAGGGGCCGTCAGGCGTCCAGCGGGGACGTCTCGTCGTCCTCCCACTGCGGCTGGTCGTCGCGCCGCCGGCTGCGACGACGATCGTTGAGCCAGCAGACACCCCCGGCCCCGAGCATGAGCAGCAGCATCGGAACGGCGAGCAGGGCGAGGTTGAACGGGTCACCGGTCGGGGTGGCCATCGCGGCGAACACCACGACCCCCAGCACGATCCAGCGCCACCACGACCACAGGCGACTCGCGGTCAGGACGCCGGCGAAGTTCATGCCCACGACCAGCAGCGGGAGCAGGAAGCCCATGCCGAACACCAGCATCATCCGCAGGAAGAACGACAGGTACTTGTCGACCGAGATGATGTTCTCGATGTTCTCCGGCGTGAACCCGAGCAGGATCTCCAGGCCACGCGGCAGGAAGGTGTAGGCCATCGCGGCCCCGGCCAGGAACATCGGAGTGGCCACGACGGCGAAGCCCAGGGCCCACCGGCGCTCGTTGCGATGCAGGCCCGGCGTCACGAAGCGCCACAGCTGGTAGAGCCACACGGGGCTGGCCAGCAGGATTCCCGCGACCCCCGCCACCTTGAGCTGCATCACGAACGGGTCGGCCACGCCGGTGAAGGCCAGGGTCATGTCCCGGCCATCGGCAGCGGCCGCCGCGACCACGTCGTCGAACGGTGCGCGGATCAGCGCGAAGATCTCGTCGTAGTACACCCAGGCCACAGCCATGCCCACGATGATGGCCAGCAGCGACTTCACCACACGTTGGCGGAGCTCACGCAGGTGCTCGCGCAGTGGCATCGCCGCCACGGGGTTGTCGTCCTTGCGGGGCTTGGTACCGCCCTTGGTTCCGCCGGGCACAGGCGGAGCGCTCACGCCTGGGTGGGCGGAGCGGGTGGAGCAGGAGGCGTGGTGTGCTGCGTCTGGGCCGACTCAGCGGAGGCCTGCTCGGCTGGGGATTCCGGCAGCGCACTCTGGCCCGGCTCCGGCTGGTCGGAATCAGTCAGGCCCTTGGTCTCAGCCTTGAAGATCCGCAGTGAACGACCGACGCTGCGCGCCGCGTCAGGCAGGCGCTTGGCCCCGAAGAGCAGGACGATCACGAGCACGAGGACGAGCAGCTCAGGGCCGCGGATGTTGGGCATGGGACCCTCCTGCGTCAGACCCGCCGTATGCGGGGAATGATACGAGGGTACGACTGGACGTGCACATTGCCCAACCGCTGCACCACGTGGCGGGGTCAGACCTCCTGGTCGGCCGCCATCACGACGTCGTCGGCGGTGGCCAGCCACAACGCGAAGTCCAGCAGGTCATCTCGGGTCAGGGGCGGACACGTACGCTCCAGCACGCGGGCCTCGAGGTACTCCACGGGGATGTCCAGGTTGTCGACACGAACCCCAGCGCCGGAGAGCAGCTGGACGACGTCGGCATCGGCTGTCTTGCAGACGTCGTCCGAACAGCCGGCGCACGTGAAGGTGTAGGTGGACCAACCGAGCTCACGGGCGACGGTCACATGAACGTCTGCCGGCACGAGGTCAACATCGCCACAGCGTGGGCACGTCGCCTTGATGGTCGTCATCTCCACCTCCTCGGGTCCTACCCCGTCAATGCCTCTCGCATCGGGTCATCGTCCCCCGGACTTGAGCCCCAGCAGGCATCATGTGACTGCGGATGGTGGTGATGCAACTACTCAGAGGTCTCTTGGACCTCGAATCTGCGACGATGACGGCCGAGGGAATCCCGTGCGGCAGCCACGATCTCGTCGACGAGCCACTGCGGTTCGCGCAGCACGACTGTTCCGGCCGACCCCAGGACGAGGCGCCGGGCCCACACGTAGTCACCCACGGGCAGCTCGGCACGCACCGCGCCGTCGGGCAGTGACCACCGCCGCGAGACGGGGTGCCGGTCCAGGACCGGAGAGCCCGCCGGAAGGTCCACGAGGACCCGCTTGCCCGTCGATCCCAGGGCAACAGCCATCGGCGCGACCTCGTCGACACCCTCCACCGCGCGGGCCGGCTCGGCGCTCACCGCGATCGCACGGATGCGGTCCACGCGGAACATGCGCAGTCCCCCGGCCGACCGGCAGTACCCGCGCAGGTATCCATAGCCATCCACGACGACGACCCCCAAGGGATCCACGACCCTGTGTGTCACCTCGTCGCGGACGGCACCGAGGTAGGTGAGGTCCACGGCACGTCCCGTGGCCAACGCCTCCTCGACCGGGTCGAGCACGGCACCCGGCAGGTCGACTCGGACCGAGAGGGCACCAGGCGCCGGGGCGCGGCCACCCAGGGACGCGCCCAGCTTGCCAATCACCGACGTGAGGACCTCGCTGCTCGCCCCGCCGGGCACCGCGGCCAGTGCGTTGAGCGCCACGATCAGCGCGAAGCCCTCGTCCGGGGTGAGGGTCAGGGGGGCATCGAGGTCCAGAGCGTCCAGGACCTCGATCTCGCCACCGTCCTCCCAGTACTGGATGTCGAACAGGGTCCAGTCGTCAGCCCCCGAGGTGATCACCGAGCCGAGATCCTCCAGCAGCTGCTCCTCGGAGATGTTGAAGTGCGCGGCTGCATCGGCCACTGCCACACCGCTGTTGGCCGCCAGCCACGGAACGAGGGCCAGCAGCCGGGCGAACTGCGCAGTGCCCGGACCGCCGCCGGCGGAACCTGCAGTCAGGGGGCGACCCGCAGCCGGGGCCGGGCTGGCCTGTTCGGCAAGCACGGCCTCGAGTTGAGCCACCGCCTCGGCCACGGCGGGCGGCGGGGCCAGCACCCAGGCTGCCGGCACGTGCGCCAGGACTGAGCCCACACCGTTGCGCAGCTCGTCCACCGGCAGCTCGAGAAGGTCCTCCCCCTCAGGCGAGGGGCCACGATCGACGCCCTGGAGCCGCAGTCCCGCGACGGCTCCCGGGGTCAGTGCCACCTGGAGGCTCACCGCTTCGCCCCGGGCGAACTGGCCGATGGCCTCGGCGACGTCAAAGCCCTGCGGCACCTCGTAGGACGCGCCGGTCGCATCCAGACGCACCGCGCCCTCGATGCGCGAGGCGCGGAAGACGCGCACGTCATCACGGTCGGTGTCGAACCCGACCAGGTACCAATGACCCCGCCACCACACCGTTCCCCACGGTTGGACGTGGCGCACCTGAGCAGGTCCGCCGCCACCCTTGTGGTAGCCGAAGGTGATCGCGGTTCCCGCTCCGCAGGCCTCGATCAGGGTGTGCAGCGCGGGCGAGTCCGCTGACAGCCCGGCAATCGGCGCCGCACCCGAACCCGAGGACCGCATGCCCAGCTGGGCCTCGACCTTGCGCAGGGCGTTCAGCGCTGCCGGAGCCAGGTCGGCCCGCTGCCACGCACGCGCGGCCAGCCCGAGCACCGCCAGCTCGGCGCGGCTGAGGTCCAGTGGGGCCAGCGTCGGGTCACCCTCGATCCGGTAGCCCATGACCACGCCCGACGCGTCGGTCCGCGTGACGATCGGCACGCCCATCGCCCGCAGCTCGTCCTTGTCGCGTTCGAACATCCGCTCGAAGGCCTCCGAGGAGGCATCTGGGTTGTACCCGCGGACCACGGAACGGATCTGCGCACGGTCGAGCCCAACCTCGCTGCCCCGCAGGGCCATGAGGAGGTTGAGCAGCCGCTCGGCCTTGGTGTAGGGCTGGACCCCCTCGGCCATCAGCGAACGGCGAGCAGGTCGATCACGAAGATCAGCGTCTTGCCCGACAGCCGGTGCCCACCGTTCTCGCCGTATGCCAGGCGCGGCGGGATGACCAGCTCACGCCGACCCCCGACGCGCATCCCGGGGATGCCGTCCTGCCAACCCTGGATGAGTCCGGCCAGTGGGAACGCGATCGGCTCGCCGCGATCCCACGACGCGTCGAACTGGTCGCCGGTGTCGTACTCGACACCCACGTAGTGCACCGTCACCTGGGCGCCGGCGACAGCCTCCGGGCCCTCGCCGAGGACAACATCACGGATGACGAGCTCGACGGGCGCCGGGCCCTCGGGGAAGTCGATCTCGGGCTTGGTCAGGTCAGACATGGACACACCTCTCGCATCGGTCGGATCAGGTCGGTTCAGTTCGGATCAGGTCGGGTTCCGTCAGGTGCTGCTGAGAGGTCGGGGCTGCTGTGTCGCGATCAGGCAGGCGGCGTCGCCGTGATCAGGTCCACCACGAACACCAACGTCTCGTCGGGCAGGATCACCGGCGGGCTGCCCTGCTCGCCATAGGCCATGTCCCCGGGAATCACCAGCAGGCGACGACCACCGGGCTGCATCCCGAGCATCCCCTCCTGCCACCCGGGGATCACCTGGTCCAAGGAGAACGTGGCCGGCTCGCCCCGCGACCATGAGGAGTCGAACTCCGCCCGGGACTGCTGCCCGAGTCCGACGTACTGGACCGTGAGCACGGCTCCGGCCTCGACCGGGTCACCCTCGCCGACCCATACGTCCCCGGTGGCCAGCTCGGTGACGGGGGCGAAGTCCGCGGCCAGATCGATGGCGGGTGCCTCTTCCGGCCCCCCTGACACGGTGACGCCGAGGTACTCGTACGACTCGCCCTCGGCCGCACCCTCCGCGGTGATCGGGGCCGGGGCCGCGCTGGGCACCACCGCGGCGACGGTGCTGCCGGCCGCCTCGGAGGCAGCGGCACTGGGTGCAGGTGACTCGATGGGCGTCTGCCCGGAGTCTGAGGAGCACCCCGTGAGCGTCAGGGACAGGACAAGGGCGAGGGCGGCGACAGGCGCGGCGGTCCGGCGATTCACCCGGTGCACTCTAGTTGCCCGATGCCGGATCGCTGACACCCGCCTCACATTGAGTCGATGAGCCGCTGAACGCGCTCGTCCTTGGCGGCGAAGGGGTCCTTGACCAGCACCGTGCGCTGCGCCTGGTCGTTGAGCTTGAGGTGCACCCAATCGACGGTGAAGTCACGTCGGGCCGCCTGGGCCGCCATGATGAACTCGCCGCGCAACCGTGCCCGCGTGGTCTGGGGCGGGATCGACTTGGCCGCGAAGATCTCGATGTCGCTGCCGACCCGGGCGGCCATCCCCTTGCTCTCGAGACGGTTGAACAGGCCCCGCTCGCGCGAGACGTCGTGGTAGGCCAGGTCGAGCTGCGCGATCCGCGGGGAGCTCCAGGCCAGGTCGTGACGCTGCATGTAACGCTGCAGCAGGCGGTGCTTGATGACCCAGTCGATCTCGGTGTCCACGTCGTGGAGGTTCCCGGTGGACACCGCCGTGAGCGTGCGCCGCCACAGGTCGAGCACGCGGGCATAGATCGGGACCTCGGCCAGTCCGCTGGTCTCCGCGAAGCTCTGCACCCGGTCGAGGTAGTCAGCCTGGATCTGCCATGCCGAGAGCATCCGCCCGTTGGCCAGACGCACAGCCCGGCTGCCCGTCAGGTCGTGGCTGATGTCGCGGATCGCCCGGATCGGGTTCTCCAGGGTGTGGTCGCGCATCGTGGCCCCGGACTCGAGCATGCGCAGCACGAGGTCGGCGCTGCCCACCTTCAGCAGTGTGGTGGTCTCACTCATGTTGGAGTCCCCCACGATGACGTGCAGCCTGCGGAACCGCTCGGCGTCGGCATGGGGCTCGTCGCGGGTGTTGATGATCGGCCGGGACCTCGTCGTCGCTGACGACACCCCCTCCCAGATGTGCTCGGCGCGTTGACTCAGGCAGAAGATCGTTCCCCGTGGGGTCGACAGGACCTTGCCGGCACCCGCGATCAGCTGACGGGAGACCAGGAAGGGGATCAACGCGTCGGAGACCTTCGAGAACTCCCCCATCCGACCGATGAGGTAGTTCTCGTGGCAGCCATAGGAGTTGCCGGCGGAGTCGGTGTTGTTCTTGAACAGGTAGATCTCACCCTCGATGCCCTCCTCGGCCAGTCGCCGCTGGGCATCGACCACCAGCGCCTCCACGATGCGCTCACCGGCACGGTCATGGATGACCAGTTCGCGCAGGTCATCACACTCGGCTGTGGCGTACTCGGGATGGCTACCGACATCGAGGTACAGCCGGGATCCGTTGCGCAGGAACACATTCGAGCTGCGACCCCAGGCAACCACCCGCCGGAAGAGGTAGCGGGCCACCTCGTCCGGGCTGAGGCGCCGCTGCCCCCGGAAGGTGCACGTGACGCCGTACTCGGTCTCGATGCCATAGATCCGCCGGCCCAGCGGATCAGCCATCGAGGAGCTCACGCAGCCGGTCCGAGCCGAGACGGCGGAACGTGCGTCGGGGCCGGTCGCGCTCCAGCAGCGCGACCTCGAGATGGGTCAGGGGGATCTCCCGGGGCATGTCCGCCGCGCCGGACCCCCCCGGGGCCTCCGAGGTCGCGAGCGCAGCGATGGCCAGGGACAGCCCCTCGCCCACACCCAGGCCCGCACGCCAGTGCTCGGACAGGTGGGCGGCGATGGACTCGGACAGGCCGCCCATCGCGACATAGCCGTGCTCATCGGCCACGGACCCGTCAAAGGTCAGCCGGTAGATCTGGTCCTCCTCCGCACTGGTCCCCACCTCGGCCACCACAAGCTCCACCTCGTAGGGCTTGGCCGCCTCGGTGAAGATGGTGCCCAGGGTCTGGGCGTACGCATTGGCCAGGCTGCGTCCGGTGACATCGCGCCGGTCGTAGGCATACCCGCGCATGTCAGCCAGCCGCACGCCGGCCACGCGCAGGTTCTCGAACTCGTTGTACTTGCCCACCGCGGCGAACCCGATGCGGTCATAGATCTCGCTGACCTTGTGCAGGGCCCGCGAGGGGTTCTCCGCGACGAAGAGGATCCCCTCCTGGACCTGCACCACCACGACGCTGCGGCCCCGAGCAATGCCCTTGCGCGCGTAGTCGGCCTTGTCCTTGATCAGCTGCTCTGGGGAGACGTAGAACGGCATGCTCATGCTCGGCCCCCCCCGATGTGTGCCACGGGACCGTCGGGGCGCTGCATCCTGCGGTCGACCACTGCCTGGCAGAGCCGGGTCAGCTCATCAGGGTCGACACGGCGGAAGCCGTTCGCGTCCACCACGGCCACGACGGGGAAGATGCGGCGGGCAAGGTCCGGGCCCCCTGTCGCCGAGTCGTCATCAGCAGCGTCGTACAGGGCCTCGATGCAGACCTCCACGGCGTCGGTCTCCCCGAGTTCGGCCGAGTAGAGCTTCTTGAGCGCACCACGGGCGAACATCGACCCGGAGCCGACCGAGTAGAAGTCGTGCTCCTCGTAGCGGCCGCCGGTCACGTCGTAGGAGAAGATCCGCCCGGTGCTGTGGGCCAGGTCGTACCCGGCCAGCAGGGGGACCGCCGCGAGGCCCTGCATCGCCAACCCCAGGTTCGAGCGCAGCAGCGAGGCGAGGCGGTTGGCCTTGCCATCCAGGGACAACGAGGACCCCTCGATCTTCTCGTAGTGCTCCAGCTCGACCTGGAACAGCCGCACCAGCTCGATGGCGATGCCCGCTGAGCCGGCGATCCCGATGCACGCGTGCTCGTCGGCGGCAAACACCTTCTCGATGGACCGCTGTGCGATCACATTGCCCATGGTCGCCCGGCGGTCACCGGCCATCACCACGCCGTCGGCCCACGTCGCGGCGACGATCGTCGTTCCGTGCGGGGCCTCGACCGAGCTGGGACCGGCGGCCAGGCGGCCGAGCAGGTCCGGGCGGTGCTGGGCGAGGAACTCGGCGAAGGACGCCTCCCCGACCATCGAGTAGGCCGGTGGAAGGGGATTCCCGGTCACCTACTGGCCGCCCTTCTGGACGAACCCGCGCACGAACTCCTCGGCGTTCTCCTCGAGGACGTCGTCGATCTCATCGAGGAGCGCATCGACGTCGGCGTCGATCGCCTCCTTGTTCGCCGACGCACTGGTCGACGTCGCCGGCGGTGGGGCGGGCTCGGTCTCGGTCTCCTGCTCGGGACGGGCCCGATGCTGCTCGCTGGACTGGCTCACGGCGTCCTCCTCTGCGTCACGTCCGACACTAGTGCCGAAGTCGGGCACCCACACGCCCACCCGGCTCGAGTCGCGGCACGTGCCCTCAGGACCCGCCGAGCGCGCTCACCAACGATCCGACGTCGCTGACCGACCCCATGAGCGCTCCCACGTGCTCACGCGTCCCGCGGACAGGGTCGGGGGTGGGCACCCGCACCAGCGCCGACCTGCCCGGCATGTCGAAGACGACTGAGTCCCACGACGCCGCGGCCACGTGGGCGCCGAACTTGCGGACGCACTCGCCACGGAACCACGCCCGGGTGTCCACGGGCGGGTCCGTGACCGCCCGCGCGACCTGCTCATCGGAGGTGATCCGGCGCAGCGAGCCGCGTTGCTCGAGACGGAACGCGAGCCCCTTCTCCGGACGGGTGTCGGCGTACTGGAGGTCGATCGCGGCCAGCCGCGAGGCCGACCAGTCCAACCCGTCGCGACGGCGGAAGCCCTCCAGCAGCGACCGCTTGGCGACCCAGTCCAGCCGGTCTGCCAGGGACGCCGGATCAGTGGCCAGCCCGGCCAGCACCTCGGCCCACAGGTCCAGCACCTCGGCGGTGCGGGCGTCCGTGCCCCCGGGACGGCTTGCGCAGTGCGATCGGGCGGCATCCAGGTAGGCCACCTGGATCTCGAGGGCCGTCATCGGTGAGCGACCGAGGCACTCCAGGGGCTCAGCCAACGTCAGGTCGTGTGACACACGATGGATCGCTGACACCGGGTTGGCCAGGGTGATCCCCAGGTCCGGCCCACCCGCCTCGATCATGGACAGGACCAGGGCGGTGGTTCCCAGCTTGAGCAGCGTGGCCGTCTCGGACAGGTTGGCGTCCCCGACGATCACATGCAGGCGACGCCAGAGTGCCGGGTCGGCGTGGGGCTCATCGCGGGTGTTGATGATCGGCCGCTTGAGTGTCGTCTCAAGCCCCACCTCGACCTCGAAGAAGTCTGCGCGGCTGGACAACTGGAAGCCCAGCCCGCGACCGTCCTGGCCCAGGCCGACCCGGCCGGCGCCGGTGAACACCTGTCGGGTCACGAAGAACGGGATGAGCGCATCGACGACCGATCGGAAGGGGGTGCGCCGATCCATCAGGTAGTTCTCGTGGGTGCCGTACGAGGCGCCCTTGCCATCGGTGTTGTTCTTGTAGAGCACGATCTCGTGGCCCGCCGGCATCGTCGCGGCCGCTCGAGCCGCCTGCGCGGCCAGGGTCATCCCGGCCCGGTCCCAGAGGACCGCATCCCACGGATTCGTGACCTCGGGACTGGAGTACTCGGGGTGTGCATGGTCCACGTACAGCCTGGCTCCATTGGTCAGCACCAGGTTGGCGGTGGCCGCATCATCGGTGAGCTGCGACGGGTCGGCATCGGCACGGGTGAGGTCGAAGCCCCGGGCATCACGCAGCGGGGATTCCTCGTCGTAGTCCCATCGGTGGGCCAGGGCGCCGGCATGCCCGGCAACCACGGCGTGGGCGTTGACGACCAGCCCGGACATCCGCACCGGATTGGCGTTCGGGTGGCCCGGGTGGCTGATCCCGAACTCGGTCTCCAGCCCCATCACCCGGTGCACCGACATGGCCCACAGCATAGGGCGGATGGCGCGCCCCCGAAGCAGGCCTCGAGGGCGGGACTCCGTGTGGAGCACCCGCCCCCGAGGGCGTCATTCATGTTCAGTTGTGGGTGGCGCCTCTACCGATGGGGAGCCCCCGGCAGGTCGAGGATCTCACCCTTGAGCGTCTCGGCACGAGTGCCGAAGATCGCCTGCATGTTGTCCCCGACCTCGAGGACGCCAGCGGCGCCCAGGCTCTTGAGCTTGGCCTTGTCGACCTTGCTCTTGTCGTTGACCGAGATCCTCAGTCGCGTGATGCACGCATCGACGCTCGTGATGTTCTCGAAGCCGCCGAAGGCCGCGAGGACCTTCGCCGCCTGCGACATGTCGGCCTCCATGGCTGCGGCGTCGACCGCTGCCATCTTCTCCTCGTCGGTGAGCTGCAGCTCGTGCTCGCCGTAGTCGGCGATCGCCTCTGCGTCCGGCTCGCGACCCGGGGTCGCCAGATCCTTCCACTTCACTGCCCAGGTGAACAGCAAGTAGTAGATCGGGACGAAGATCAGGCCCAGGATGATGACGTTCCACCATGGTTCCCGGCCCGGCAGGATGCCGAACAGGAAGAAGTCGATCAGGCCACCGGAGAACGTCAACCCGATCGATGTTCCCGTGATGTACATGATCATGAACGACAGCCCTGCGAGCACCGCGTGGATACCGAACAGCCACGGGGCGATGAACAGGAAGGTGAACTCGATCGGCTCGGTGATCCCGGTCAGGAACGACGTCAGCGCAGCAGATGCCAGGATGCCGGCGGCGATCTTGGCCTGGCTGGACTTCGCCTGCCGGTACATGGCGTAGGCCGCCGCGGGCAGGCCGAACATCATGAACGAGAACTTGCCGGCCATGTAGCGACCGGTCTCGAACCCGGCGTTGTCCACGAACGGCGTGTCGTCAGCCAGCTGGGCGAACCACATGCGCTGGTCGCCCGTGATGATCTCGCCGGCGTTGTTGGTGTACTCACCGAACTGGAACCAGAACGGGCTGTACCAGATGTGGTGCAGGCCGAAGGGGATCAGCGAGCGCTCAACGAGGCCGAAGATGAAGACGCCGATGGCGCCCAGGCCCTTGATCGCATCTGCGAACGAGTTGATCGCCTCACCGATGGGCGGCCATGCGAAGCTCGCAACCAGCCCGCCGAGGAGCGCGAAGGTCGCGGTCGCGATCGGGACGAACCGCTTGCCCGCGAAGAACCCCAGGTACGGCGGGAGTTCGATCCGGTACCACTTGTTGTAGCACCAGGCCGCCAGGGCGCCGATGATGATGCCACCGAAGACGCCGGTCTGCAGGCTCGGGATGCCCAGGATGTTGGCGAACGCCGGGGATGGCAGGGAGTTGAAGTAGCTCATGTCCGACGTGGACATCAGTGAGGACGAGACCACTGCGTCCCCCGGTGGACAGGTGTCCGGCACGACCCCTGTCGTGCCCTCGGGCGCACAGGTGATCTCGTTGACGTTCTGGATCGACATGAACACGCTGATCGACTTGTTGAAGACCAGGAAGCCGACGGTGCCCGCCAGCGCAGCGACACCAGCGTCAGCGGTCAGGCCGATGGCAACACCGATCGCGAACAGCAGCGCCAGGTTGCCGAAGACGATGTCCCCGGCACCCACCATCGTGTCCGTGATGAGCTTGAAGATGCCGTCGGGCACTGCGTCCGCATCATTGATCTGCTTGTACATGTTCTGGGCGCCCGCGCCCAGGCCCAGCAACAGGCCTGCTGCGGGCAGGATGGCCACGGGCACCATGAGCGCCTTGCCAACGCGCTGCAACTGCCCGAAGAGTCCAATCTTCTTCTTTGGAGGTGCCTTCGTACCGGACATAGGGTCTCCTACCCGTGTGTGGATCCGTCACAGTGCAACTTACTCAGTTCGTACGGACGAAGCCCGCTCAAACGTGAGAAGTCGCAGGAAGGCAGACATTTGTTCGCGGCCCGTCCGCGGCGGGTCAGCCCAGTGGGGATCCCGGCACGATCGGCCCGCAGCCGGGCCTCTACAGGTACTGACCGGTGTTGGCCACCGTGTCGATCGAGCGACCCGCCTCGGTGCCCTGCTTGCCGGCGACCAGCGTGCGGATGAACACGATGCGTTCGCCCTTCTTGCCCGAGATCCGCGCCCAGTCGTCGGGGTTCGTCGTGTTCGGAAGGTCCTCGTTCTCCCGGAACTCGTCGATGCAGGCACTGAGCAGGTGCGCGACTCGGATCCCCTTCTGTCCGGTGTCGAGGTACTCCTTGATGGCGCTCTTCTTGGCCCTGGCCACGATGTTCTCCAGCATGGCCCCGGAGTTGAAGTCCTTGAAGTACAGGGTCTCCTTGTCGCCGTTGGCATAGGTGACCTCCAGGAACCTGTTCTCCTCGGACTCCACGTACATGCGCTCCACGGTCCGGCGGATCATGGCCTCGCACGCGGCCTGCGCCGAGTCGCCGTTCTCGGCCAGGTCCTCGGGATGCAGCGGCAGATCGGGGGTCAGGTACTTGCTCAGGATGTCACCGGCGGCCTGCGCATCCGGGCGCTCGATCTTGATCTTCACGTCGAGTCGACCGGGGCGCAGGATCGCGGGGTCGATCATGTCCTCACGGTTGGAGGCGCCGATCACGATCACGTTCGCCAGTCCCTCGACACCGTCGATCTCGGAGAGCAGCTGCGGCACGATCGTGTTCTCCACATCGGAGCTGACTCCCGACCCGCGGGTGCGGAACAGGGAGTCCATCTCGTCGAAGAACACGATGACCGGCGTGCCCTCGCTGGCCTTCTCCCGGGCGCGCTGGAAGACGAGGCGGATGTGGCGCTCGGTCTCCCCCACGTACTTGTTGAGCAGCTCGGGGCCCTTGATGTTGAGGAAGTAGGAGCGCGCAGCACTTCGACCCTCACGCTCGGCCACCTTGCGCGCCAGGGATGCAGCCACCGCCTTGGCGATCATGGTCTTGCCACATCCGGGCGGTCCGTAGAGCAGGATCCCCTTGGGCGCTGCCAGCTTGTGCTCGCGGAACAACTCCGCATGGACGTAGGGGAGCTCCACAGCGTCGCGGATCATCTCGATCTGGCCGGACAGGCCACCGATGTCGCGGTAGTCGACGTCGGGCACCTCCTCGAGGACGAGCTCCTCCACCTCAGACTTCGGGATGCGCTCGTAGACATAGGACGAGCGCGGGTCCATCAGCAGGGAGTCGCCTGCCCGGATGGTCCCCTCACGCAGCGCCTGGGCGAGCAGGACGACCCGCTCCTCATCGGTGTTGCCCAGGACGAGCGCCCGATCCCCGCCCTCCAGGAACTCCTTGAACATCACCACCTGGCCGACGCGTTCGTAGGCCATGCCGGCGATCACGGTCATCGCCTCGTTGACCATGACCTCCTGCCCGGGCACCAGCTCTCCGAGGTCCGGCGCAACGCCCACACGGAGCTTGCGGCCCTGGGCGCTGATGTCAGCGGTGCCATCCTCGTGGGCCTCGAGGAAGACGGCGAACCCGTTCGGCGGCTCGGCCAGGCGATCCATCTCCGCCTTGAGCGTCACGATCTGGTCGCGAGCCTGGCGCAGGGTGTCCGACAGCCGCCTGTTCGTGGCCGCCAACTGGTCGAGCTCGGCCTGCAGCGCGCGCATACGTCGATCGATGTCGGGGGGCAGAGCGGGGGGCAGAGCCTCACCTGTCATGACGCACCTCCTGGGCGGATCCTTCGACTCTACCCAGACTTCCGCCGATCCCGCAGGAGATCACGTCGCTGCGGCGGGTCCCGGGCCGGTGTAGTCCGCGCCGTACGCACCCTTGGCCGGACGGCTGCGCTTGACCGGCAGGACGGTCCCCGGAGCAAGCCGACGGGTGGCCAGCAGGAACCCCGTGTGCCCGGTCATCCGATGGTCCGGGCGCACCGCAAGGCCCTCCAGGTGCCATGTGCGCAGCATGAGCTCGCTGGCCTGGGGCTCGGTGAACCGCCCGTCGGCACGCAACGTCTCGGCCATCCGCGACAGCTGCGTGGTCGTGGCCATGTAGACGACCAGGATCCCGCCCGGCAGCAGGGCATCGGCCACGGCATCCACGCACTCCCAGGGGGCAAGCATGTCGAGCACCACACGGTGCACGTCGGTGAGCGTGAGGAGATCCTGGAGGTCTCCCTCGTGGAGGGTCCACTGGGGCTGCGGGCCACCGAGGAAGCGCTCCACGTTCCCGCGAGCCACCTCGGCGAAGTCCGATCGTCGCTCGAACGAGGTCACCCGACCGGTCGGGCCCACGGCGCGCAGCAACGAGCAGGTGAGGGCACCTGACCCGGCGCCGGCCTCCACGACGTGCGCGCCCGGGAACACGTCGGCCAACCCGATGATGGCAGCGGCGTCCTTGGGATAGATCACCGTGGCGCCGCGCGGCATGGACAGCACGAAGTCGCGCAGGAGGGGCCGCAGCACGAGGTAGGCGACCCCCGCCACGGTCGTCACCACGATGCCCTCCGGCCGCCCGATCAGGTCGTCGTGGTCGATCTTGCCCTTGTGGGTGTGGAACTCCTTGCCGGGCACGAGCGAGAACGTGTGGTGCCGGCCCTTCGGATCGGTCAGCTGGACGAGGTCGCCCGGTTGCAGGGGTCCGTGCCGGTCGGCGCGCGCGATGGGCAGCTCAGTCATGGGGCGACCCTACGTCCGCGGGGCGGCCGGCTACGAAGCCGCTGTGCCGATCCACAGGTGATCGGGCATGCGTGGCGTCGTCAGCGACGCAGCGCTTCCTCGACGTCCAGGACCAGCAGCACGCCGTAGACCCGACCCTCGGAATCAAGCACCAGCAGCTCATCGCGGCCACGCTGGGCCACCTCGCTGAGCAGTTCGGTGCCGGCCAGGTCCCGGTTGATCGCAGTGCTGGCATCGATGGGCCGGGACACCGACGCCACGGACACCCAGGGGCGGCGCTGCTCCGGGACGGCCGCGATCGCATCGTGCTGCCCGATCCCCACGGGGACCCCCGCCGCGTCAACGATGACCAAGGCTCCTGCCCCGGCGGCAGAGGCACGCCGGATGGCCTCCCCCAGCGGAAGGTCGCGATCGACGGGGATGGCCCGGCGGGCCAGGCCACCCGCGGTCAGGGTGCCTGCCTTGGCGCGCAGGTCGACTGCGCGCAGCTGGGCACTGGCACCCGAGTACAGCATCGCGGCCACCACGCCGGCGATCAGGTACACGATGATGTCGGGCTGGACCCCCAGGGCCACGGACAGCAGCACCGGCGAGAGCAGCGTGAGCAGGGCAACTCCACGCCCGACCCAGCCCGCGACCACTGTCCCGCGCCGCTCGGAGCCGGAGGCCGCCCAGATCAGGCAGCGCAGGACGTTTCCACCATCCAGGGGTATCCCCGGCAGGGAGTTGTAGATGCCGATGAGCACGTTGGCCCACGTCAGCGCCCGGGCGACCGCCGCCCCCGCGCTGGTCGGATCCAGCACCTGGCTGACCCCATAGGTGACCCCCGCGACTGCGAAGGTCGCGATCGGGCCGGCCGCGGCGACTGCGGCCTCGGCGAGTGGGGCCTGCCTGGTCCGTTCGAAGTGGGTCACTCCCCCGAGCAGCTGCAGCACGACACGGTGCACAGGGAAGCCGAACGCACGCGCCACCAGAGCGTGCGCGAACTCGTGGATCAGTGTGGCCAGGCTCAGCAGCACGGCGAAGGCCCCCGCCAGGACCCACGGGCTCACCGCTCCCTCGATGGTGAACGCCGGGATCCAGAGGTACGCCAGCAGCCCCACGCCCAGAATGCCACTGGCCGGGATCTCGACCGGGATTCCGGCGATTCGGGTCGAAGCGGCAGCCACGTCACCATCGTAGGGCGGATCCCCGCCCCGGGCCGGTCGTCGCCGACTGCCGGCTCAGTCCTCGATGGTGATGGCCTTGGTCGGGCACTCCGCGGCGGCCTGCCGCACCGTGGCGGCCAACTCCGGCCCCGGGTTCTCCTGAAGGACGTAGAGGTATCCATCGTCGCGCACCTCGAAGACCTCAGGGCTCTCCTGCATACATGCACCTGTGGATGCACAGACGTCGAAGTCGACGCTCACCTTCATGTCATTCCCCTTCGTTGTGTGGTCAGGTCCTTGAGGGACGCCAGCTGTCGACCCCGGCGGCAGCGGCGTGCCTCAGGGTCGGGACCCCAGTCTCACACCAGATGCCGGATCCAGCGCGGACGGCACCGCACCGGCCCGCCGCCCCCGCTTCGCGCAGGTGCCCGGCGTTGTCCGACCCTGCACGTAGGTTGGAGCCATGTCCGATCCCACGCAGACCATCCGGCCGCCACGCTCGCTGTCGCCCTCGCGCGCCCTGGACTTCCAGTCCTGCCCGCTGCTGTACCGCTTCCGGGTGCTCGACCGGTTGCCCGAGCCGCCGAGCCCCGCCGCGATCCGCGGGACGTTGGTGCATTCCGTGCTCGAGGCCCTCTATGACCTCCCGGCCCCGGGGCGGACCCTCGATGCGGCGATCGACCTCGTCGCACCACAGTGGGCCCAGCTCGTGGAGGAGCGCCCCGAGGTGGTGGGCATGCTGGCCGATGCCGGGAGCGACTCGGCCGAGTGGCTGCGCGGCGCTGGCGACCTCGTGGAGTCCTACTTCGCGATGGAGGATCCCACGCGCCTCGAACCGGCCGGCCGCGAGCTCAGGGTCGAGGCGGAACTCCCGTCGGGGCTGGTTCTGCGGGGCTTCGTGGATCGGCTCGACCGAGCGCCCACCGGGCAGCTGCGTGTCGTGGACTACAAGACGGGCAAGGCGCCGGGCGCGGGATTCGAGGCGCGGGCGATGTTCCAGATGCGCTTCTACGCGCTGGTCCTCTGGCACATGCACGGCGAGCTGCCCACCGTGCTCCAGCTCATGTACCTGTCCACGGGTGTGGTGCTGCGCTACGAACCTGACGAGGACGACCTCCGGGCCATGCAGCGCAAGGTCGAGGCCCTGTGGCTCGCCATCGAGCGTGCGATGGACAGCGGAGACTGGCGGGCCAGCAAGTCGGCGCTGTGCTCCTGGTGCGCGCACAAGGCCCTGTGCCCGGCCTGGGGCGGGACTCCCCCACCTCTGCCCGAACCGCCTCAGCGGTCTCCTGACCCGGCCACCAGCGACCAGCCGCTACTCCGTCCGGATCGCCGCCAGCACGTCGAGGTTGGCCGCCCGGCGAGCCGGCCAGACTGCGGCGAGGACGCCGACGAAAGCGGTGGCGACCAGCACGGTGACGATCAGCGCCCACGGGATCGCCAGCTCGGTGATGCCGTCGTTCTCGAGCAGCTTCTGCAGGGAGATCCCGAGCACAAGGCCCAGGGCCACGCCCGTGAAGGCGCCGAAGAAGCTGATCACGATCGACTCCCACCGGATCATCGTGCGCACCTGCCGGCGGAGCATGCCGACAGCGCGCAGCATCCCGATCTCCCTGGTGCGCTCGATGATGGACAGCGCCAACGTGTTGACCACACCGAAGATGGCGATGATCACGCTCAGCCCGAGCAGGGCGTAGACGAGGCTGAGCAGCTGGTTGATCTGCCCGGAGATCGTCTCCTTGAACTCGGTCTGGTCAAGGATCTGCACGGTCGGATAGTCGGCCTGGATGGTGTCCAACGCAGCCCGGACGGTCGCGACATCTGCCTCGGGCTCCAGGGGGGCGTAGAGGAACGAGTCCACTGTGGGCAGCCCGGCGGCCTCCATGGTCTCCAGCGAGACCGTCCACCCCGAGAAGGCCGACTGCCCGTCGTAGGTGGCACGCAGCTCCAACGACTCCGTCACGCCGGTCGACCACGTGACCTCCACGGTGTCGCCCACCACGAGGCCCTCATCGGTGGCTGCAGCGATGTCGTAGACGATGCCGCCCGCACTCAGCGCCTCGGGGGCGATCCCGAGCGTCTGGACCTGCCCGATGGACTCCGGCTCCACGCCGGTCACGAGCACCTCATCGCCGTTGACCAGGGCAGGGACCTGCCGGATCCGCGACACGAGGGCGACACCGGGCACGGCCTCGATGGCGTCGCCCACGTCTGTGGAGAAGGGGACGAATCCATTGGGTTGGACGATGAAGTCAGCCGTGATCACGTCGTCCACCAGCGCGTCGGTGGACTTCGTCGTCGACGAGCCGAGCACACCGATGGCCGTGACCAGCGCCAGGCCCACGAGGATGGCCGTGGCCGTGGCAGCCGTGCGGCGTCGATCGCGCTGAGCGTTGCGCACGGCCATCGTGCCCACCGATCCGAGCCGAGCCACAGGGGCACCCACGGCCCCCACCAGCCCACGGCTGAACACGGGGGCGAGGATGATCACGCCGAGAAGCAGGGCCAACGCCCCCAGCCCGGCGACGCTGAGCCGACGGGGCAGCTCGTCATTGACCACCGCAACGGCCAGCGCGAGCAGGCCTCCGCCGGCCAGGACGAACCCCGCGATGCCGCGCAACCGGAGGCTGCGTGCAGGCAGGGCCACCTCATCACGCATGGCCGCCACGGGTGGGACCTGTGATGCGCGACGGGCAGGGAACCAGGCCGCCAGCACCGTGACCACCACGCCCACCGTCATCCCGAAGATGATGGTGCGCGGGGCCAGGACCAGGTTGCCTGCCGGGAGCTCGGCGCCGATGACACCGAGCAGCTCCCGGAGCCCGAGTGCGACGCCGATGCCGACCAGGATCCCGAGGAAGCCACCGAGCAGGCCCAGGAGCAGCGCCTCGCCGACCACGGACCACGTGATCTGGCGCTTGCTCGCGCCGATCGCGCGCAGCAGCGCCAGCTCGCGCGTGCGTCGGGCCACCAGCATCGAGAAGGTGTTGAGGATGATGAAGGTCCCGACGAACAGCGCGATGAAGGCGAACACCAGCAGGAAGGTGTTGATGAAGCCCAGCGCGGTGCTCAGCTGGTCAGCGGCCTCGTCCTGGAGCTCCTGGCCCGTGGCCACGTTGTAGCCGGCACCGAGCTCGGCGGTGAGGTCATCGCGCAGCTGCTCAGGGGTCACGCCGTCCTCGGCCAGGACGCTGATCTGGTTCCAGGCGTCCTCCCCGATGAAGGTGTCCTGGGCGTACTGACGGTCGAAGAGGGTCAGCGTGGCACCCGCGAGGCCCCCGCTGACGCCGTACCTGGCCAGGCCGACGAGGGGTGCCTCGATCCTTGGCCCCTGGGTGACGACGGTGACGGTATCCCCCACAGCGAACCCCCCACGCTCGGCGGTCTGCAGGTCGATCACGATCTCCTCGGGCGCCGTGGGCGCCCGACCCTCGACCACGGTCAACCCGCTGAGCTGCGGCTCGTCAGGGAACTCGGGGAACGAGAAGCCCAGCTGGGGCGGACCACTGCCACCGATGGGCTGGCCCTCGCCGTCGATCAGGGAGACGCCCAGGACCTGGACGTCACCGGTGGCGACCGCGACACCCGGCGCCACGAGGATCTCCTCGAGCACCGACTCGGGGACGATCGAGACGACCGTTCCCTGCCCGTTGTCCGCACCGACCTCCGACTCCTGGGTCACGACGACGTCGGGGACCTCGTTGCTGAACAACTCGTCGAACGTGCCCTTGAGGGTGTCGGTGAAGATGAAGGTCCCCACGACGAAGGCCACGCCGAGCACGACCGCCAGCCCGGACAGCAGCATCCGGGCCTTGTGGGCCTTCAGCGAGCGCCATGTTGCCTTGAGCATGCGCCTCAGCCCTGCTCAGCAGTGGGGGTGGGAGTGGGAGTGACGGGGGCCGACTGCACCACGTTCCCGTGCGCGCCGGCGGCCTGCTCGAACGTCATCATCCGCTCCAGGATCGCCTGGGCGTCGGGGGCCACCAGCTCGTCGACGAGCTCCCCGTCGGCCAGGAAGACCACACGGTCGGCGTACGCCGCGGCGTGGGCGTCATGGGTGACCATCACGATCGTCTGGCCGAACTCATCGACACTGCGCCGCAGGAAGCCCAGCACCTCCGCACCGGACCGCGAGTCCAGGTTCCCGGTCGGCTCGTCGGCGAAGATGATGTCGGGGCGGGTGGCCATCGCCCGCGCGCACGCAACCCGCTGCTGCTGGCCACCTGAGAGCTCACTGGGCCGGTGGGTCAGGCGATCAGCCAGCCCGACGGTGCCGACCACGAGGTCGAACCACTCACGGTCGACGCTGCGACCCGGCGATGTCCAGCGGGAGTGTGATGTTCTCCTCCGCGGTCAATGTGGGCACGAGGTTGAAGGCCTGGAAGACGAAGCCCATCCGCTCGCGGCGCAGCTTCGTGAGGTCGTTGTCCTTCATCGTCGTCAGGTCGGAGTCGCCGATGTAGACGGTGCCCTGTGATGCGGAGTCCAGCCCGGCCATCACGTGCATGAGAGTTGACTTGCCCGACCCCGACGGCCCCATGATCGCGGTGAAGCGGCCCACCTCGAACTCGACATCAACCGAGCGCAGGGCGTTGACCTGCGTCTCGCCCTCGCCGTAGGTCTTGCTCAGTCCGACAGCGCGAGCTGCAGGACCCCCCGCGGGGGGCTGGGAGGGGGCAGCAGCGCCCGAAGTCTCAGTCATGGGAGGACCTTCCGTGAGTCAGATGCCCCAGTTTAGGTGCGTTGCACAAGATCTGCGACGTCCTGCATGGCGCGCCAGTCATCCGATCAGCGCGCGCAGATCAGCCACGCTGAGGCCGACCAGCGATCCCCGGACATTGATCCGCTCACCCGGCTCGATCGGCACAGCGTGCGGGACGGCCACGACGGTCGCACCGGCTGCCCAGCCCGCCCTGGTCCCATTGGCCGAGTCCTCGAGCACCACCGCACGCCTGATGTCGACGCCCAGCAGGTCTGCGGCGCGCAGGTAGGGCATGGGGTCGGGCTTGCCGCGCTCAACCTCGTCACCGGCGATGGACACGGGGAAGCCTGGAAGGCCCTGGCTGATGAGGAAGGCCATGACCACGTCCACGATGGGGCGGACGGACGCCGACACCAGCGCGTACGGCAGCCCTGACTCGGCCACCTCGTGGACCAACTCGCGGGCCCCCGGCTGGATCGGGATGTCGGCTCCCGCGAGGCGCTCCAGCATGGCGCCGACCAACATGCCCTCCACCTGGGCATCTGTGCGCTGGGTACCCGAGACCTTGCGGATGTGGGCCGTGGCGTGAGCCATCGAGGCGCCCATGATGGCCTCGGCGTCCGCCGGCGACCACGTCCCACCGAGAGCGGCCAGCGTCTCGTGCTCGATCTCGAGCCATTGCGGCTCCGTGTTGACCAGCAGCCCGTCCATGTCGAACAGGACGGCTGACAGCCCTCGTGGCACGACCCCGTCGGGCGGGGTCGGCTGGGGCGGGCCATCCATGCGCACCGCGTCAGCCCGCGTTGTAGTAGCTGGCTTCGGGGTGGTGGACGATCAGCGCCGAGGTCGACTGCTCGGGATGCAGCTGGAACTCCTCGGAGAGCTCCACCCCGATGCGGTCGGGTGCCAACAGGTCCATGAGCACCGTCTGCTGCTCGACATCGGGACATGCGGGGTAGCCGAACGAGTAGCGCTCACCCTGGTAGGACTGCTTGGCGACCAGCTGGCTTCGATCCGAGGCGTCGGAACCCGAGATCCCGAGCTCCGAGCGCACCCGCGCGTGCCAGTACTCCGCCAGCGCCTCGGTCAGCTGGACGCTCAGCCCGTGCAGCTCGACGTACTCGCGGTACGAGTTGGCCTCGAACAGCTGCGCAGCGGCCTGCGAGACGGTCGAGCCCATCGTGACGACGTGGAAGGCCACCACATCCGGACGGCCCTCGGCCAGGACCGCCTCACGGGACCGGAAGAAGTCGGCGAGGCACAGATGGCGATCCCGGGTCTGGCGCGGGAAGGGCAGTCGGTGCAGTTCCACCGGCTCCCAGCCCTTGTCCATTGGGCGGCCCGCCGAGGACCCCGCCGCAGCGGCTGCCTCAGCCTCCGCCTCGGCCAGGCCGGTCGGATCGAGGATGACCAGCTCGTCGCCCTCGGACCAGCACGGGAAGTAGCCATAGATCACCGCGGCAGCCAGCAGGCCCTCGGTCTTCACCCGGTCGAGCCACATTCGCAGCCGTGGACGACCCTCAACCTCAACTAGAGCGTTGTAGTCCGGGCCTTCCCCTCGGGAGGACTTCAGCCCCCACTGGCCCAGGAACAGGGCCCGCTCGTCGAGGTAGGCCGTGTAGTCGGCAAGGGGGATCCCCTTGACCACACGCGAGCCCCAGAACGGCGGCGTGGGAACCACGTTGTCGGTCGCGACGTCGCTGCGCGCGGGGATCGGGCCACCCTGTCGCGTGGCCGGGTCACGCCGCGACACCTTCCGGGTCCTCAGCGCAGGCAGCTCGGCGCCTTCGACACCCCGCTTCACCGACATGAACGCGTCCATGAGCCGCAGGCCCTCGAACGCATCGCGGGCGTACCTGACCTCGCCCGAGTACAGGCCGGCAAGGTCCTCCTCGACGAAGGCGCGCGTGAGCGCTGCACCACCGAGCACCACCGGCCAGCGGGAGGCGACGCCGCGATCGTTCATCTCCTCGAGGTTCTCCTTCATGATCACCGTGCTCTTGACCAGGAGTCCCGACATGCCGATCAGGTCCGCGTCGTGCTCGGCCGCAGCGTCCAGGATCGCGTTCACAGGCTGCTTGATCCCGATGTTGACCACGGTGTAGCCGTTGTTGGTCAGGATGATGTCGACCAGGTTCTTGCCGATGTCGTGGACGTCGCCCTTGACCGTGGCCAGGACGATCGTGCCCTTTCCCGCGGCGTCCTCACCCTCGACCTTCTCCATGTGCGGCTCGAGGTAGGCCACAGCGGTCTTCATGACCTCAGCGCTGTTGAGCACGAACGGCAGCTGCATGTCGCCGCGGCCGAACAGCTCACCCACCTCCTTCATGCCGGCCAGGAGGGTCTCGTTGATGATCTGGAGGGCTGGTCGGGTCTGCAGCGCCTCCTCGAGGTCTGCCTCCAGCCCCGAACGTTCGCCGTCGATGATCCGTCGCTCCAGCCGCTCATCGAGTGGAAGTGCGGCCAGCTCCTCAGCGCGTGACTCCTTCGAAGCCTGGGCCGAGACGCCGGCGAACAGGTCGAGGAAGCGGCCCAGCGGGTCGTAGCTGACGGTGCCGTCCTCGGCGTAGACACGACGGTCGAACACGAGGTCGCGCGCGACCTCCAGCTCCTCGTCCCCGATGCGCGAGATGGGCAGGATCTTGCTGGCATGCACGATCGCCGAGTCCAGGCCGGCCTCGATGCATTCGTGCAGGAACACCGAGTTCAGCACCTGGCGTGCCGCGGGGTTCAGCCCGAACGAGATGTTCGACAACCCGAGGGTGGTCTGCACGTCCGGGTGGGCCTTCTTGAGCCGACGGATCGCCTCGATGGTCTCGATGCCGTCACGCCGGGTCTCCTCCTGGCCGGTGGCGATCGGGAACGTCAGGCAGTCGACCAGGACGTCCTGCGGCGGGATCCCGTGGTTGTCCCGCAGGTCGGTGATCAGGCGGTCAGCGACGCGCACCTTCCAGTCAGCGGTGCGGGCCTGACCCTCCTCGTCGATCGTCAGGGCAACGACGGCCGCGCCGTACTCCTTGATCAGGGGCACGATCTGGGCGAACCGCGAGCCCGGGCCATCGCCGTCCTCGTAGTTGACGGAGTTCACCACGGCACGCCCACCGAGCATCTGCAGGCCGGCCTCGAGCACGGCGGGCTCCGTGGAGTCCAGGACGATGGGCAGGGTGGACGCGGTGGCCAGCCGGCCGGCGAGCTCACGCATGTCACCGACGCCATCGCGGCCGACGTAGTCCACACACAGGTCGAGCAGGTGCGCCCCGTCGCGGATCTGCTCACGAGCGATCTCGATGCACTGCTCCCAGTCCTGGGCCAGCATCGCCTCGCGGAAGGCCTTCGAGCCGTTGGCGTTGGTCCGCTCACCGATCGAGAGGTAGGACGTGTCCTGCCGGAACGGGACCGACTGGTAGAGCGAGCCGGCCGCCGCCTCGTTGATCGGATCACGTGGGGTCACCGGGCGCCCGCCGACCCGGTCGACCACGGCACGAAGGTGCTCGGGGGTCGTGCCACAGCAACCGCCGACCAGCGCGAGGCCGTAGTCGCTGGTGAAGTGATCGTGGGCGGCCGCGAGCTCCTCAGGGGTCAGCGGGTAGTGGGCGCCGTGGGAGGTCAGGACAGGCAGCCCGGCGTTGGGCATCGCCGAGATCCCGACGCGGGCGTAGCGCGAGAGGTGGCGCAGGTGCTCACTCATCTCGGCCGGACCGGTGGCGCAGTTGAGGCCGATCACATCGATTCCCAACGGCTCCAGCGCAGTGAGCGCGGCTCCGATCTCGCTGCCCAGGAGCATCGTCCCGGTGGTCTCGACGGTCACCTGGGCGATGAGAGCCACGCGGCGACCGGAGGCATCCATGGCCCGGCGTGCCCCGATCAGGGCCGCCTTGGCCTGAAGCAGGTCCTGCGAGGTCTCGATCAGGATCGCGTCGACACCACCGTCGAGCAGGCCACTGACCTGCTCGGAGTACGCGTCGCGCAGGTCTGCGTAGGGTGCGTGCCCCAGCGTCGGCAGCTTCGTGCCGGGCCCGACCGACCCCAGCACCCACCGGGGCCTGTCCGGCGTGGAGTACTCGTCGGCCACCTCGCGGGCGATCCGGGCGCCGGCCAGCGCCAGCTCGCGGATCCGTGAGGAGATGTCGTACTCACCGAGGTTCGCGAGATTGGCACCGAACGTGTTGGTCTCCACACAGTCGACGCCCACGTCGAAGTAGGCGGCGTGGACCGCGGCCACGATGTCGGGGCGGGTCACGTTGAGGATCTCGTTGCAGCCCTCGTAGCCCTGGAAGTCATCGAGTGAGGGGTCCTGGGCCTGGAGCATCGTGCCCATCGCGCCATCGGCAACGATCACGCGCTCGGACAGGGCAGTCAGAAGGGGGGTCGTCGACATAGTGGCTCAAGGGTAAGGGCGGGGGCGCCACGGCGGCGCATTCCGGTCATGCGCCAGGAAGATCTGCCCCTCGGGGCCTACCGACCGTGGTACCGTCAGAACGTCGATCCGGCTCGCTTGGAACGGTGCGCGGCACCGCCCCAGGGCGCTGGCCCCGGGGATCTCCACTGGCCCCGCCCTCAGATCGGCAGCGTCTGTGCTGCGCAGCCCCACCCCCGCGGAAGGCCCTTCGATGGCCATCAGCTTCGGCATGCTCAGCACCTACCCCCCGACCCAATGTGGCCTGGCCACGTTCTCCCACGCCCTGGTGACCCACCTGGCCGACTCGGGAGCCGAGACCGGCATCGTCCGGGTTGTCGACTCACCACAACCGGCCGAGCCCAGAGTGGTCCATCAGCTCGTCATCGGCGAGCTCCACGCCGCAAGGGGGGCAGCAACCGCCCTGAACCAGCATGACGTGGCGATCGTTCAGCACGAGTACGGCATCTTCGGCGGTCGCGACGGGGCCGATGTGCTCGACGTCCTCGCCGACGTGCGCGTCCCTGTGGTCTCGGTCCTGCACACGGTGCTCACGAGCCCCACCCCGAACCAGCGACGAGTGCTCGCCGGCGTCATCGCCGCCTCCTCGGTCGTGGTGACCATGACCCAGACGGCCAGGCAGCGACTACTCGACGGCTGGGACGTCGACCCACTCCAGGTCATCGTCATCGCCCATGGCGCCGAGGACAACCGCGTCCCCGAGACAGCACACGAGGATATGACGCGCTGGGAGCACGAGGATGTGAACCGCTGGGAGCAGGAGGGCGGTTCGCGCGAGATCGCAGGTGCCGCCGGTGCGGCTGCCGGAGCCAGGCGTCCCAGGATCCTCACCTGGGGCCTGCTCGGGCCGGGCAAGGGCATCGAGTGGGCCCTGCCGGCGATGGCCAGCCTCTCCGACCTGACGCCGCGGCCGATCTACGAGGTCGTGGGCCAGACCCATCCGCGCGTCGTCGAGTTCGCGGGTGAGGCCTACCGCGAGGGCCTCCAGGCCCAGGTCACGGACCTCGGGCTCGCCGGTCACGTGAACTTCGATGCCCGCTACCTCGACGGTCCGACCCTGCGGAGCATCGTCCGTGCGGCCGACATCATCCTGCTGCCCTACGACTCGCGCGACCAGGTCACCTCGGGGGTGCTCACCGAAGCCGTGGTTGCGGGCAAGCCCGTGATCTCCACGAGCTTCCCGCACGCGGTCGAGCTGCTGTCGTCCGGAGCCGGGATCCTGGTCCCGCAGCGCGATCCGGAGGCGATCAGCCGGGCCCTGCGGCTGCTGCTCACCGATCCCGCGCTGAGCGCGGGGATGAGCCGGACGTCCCGCTCGCTGGCCCCAGGCCTGTTGTGGCCGGCCGTGGCGGGGCAGTACATCGACGTCGCGCAGGGCCTCCTGGCCCTGGGAACTCTGTCGGTCGCATGATCAGCCCGAGCCTGCCCGCCACCCGCTTCGAGCACCTGGAGCGTATGACCACCCCGGACGGATTGTTCGAGCACGCACTGCTGACCGAGCCGCGCCGGGATCACGGCTACTGCCTGGACGATGTGTCCCGCGGTCTCGTCGTGGCCGTTCGCGAGCCCCAGGGCCGTGCAGCAGGTCTGGTGAGGTCGTACCTGCGGTTCACAGCACAGGCCCAGGACGAGTCCGGCGCATTCCACAATCGGCGCAACACCGCCCGGCTGTGGACCGACTCGCCCTCAGTCGACGATCACTGGGGCCGGGCGCTCTGGGCGGTCGGTACCACCGCGGCACTGGCTCAGGGTGCTGAGCGCGAGGACGCCCTGGCCGTGGCTTCCCTGGGCATGCAGGCGCGATCGCCCTGGCCGCGCGCCATGGCGTATGCCGCACTTGGCGGCGCGGAGGTCCTGCGCACCGTGCCGGGCGACATGGCCGCCCGGGAACTGCTGGTCGACGTGCGGACCCTTCTGGGACGCCCGCATCTGTCCCACGGCTGGCCGTGGCCGGAACCGCGCCTGACCTACGCGAACGCCGTGCTGCCTGAGGCGCTCATCGCAATCGGGCGCGCACTCAACGACGACGTGCTCCTGGCCCGCGGCCTGGACCTGCTGCGGTGGTTGCTGCTCCTGCAGACACGTGACGGTCACATCTCCGTCATCCCAGCCGGGGGAACAGGACCCGACGATGCGTTGCCTGGCTTCGATCAGCAGCCCATCGAGGTCAGCGCCCTGGCCGAGGCCTGCTGGCGTGCCCACGAGGCCACTGACGATGTCCGCTGGGCCGACGCCGTGCAACTGTGCGCTGAGTGGTTCCTGGGCGCGAACGACGTGGGTCTGGCCCTGTACGACCGCACGACCGGTGGCTGCTCCGACGGGCTGCACTCCACCCGCATCAACCTCAACCAGGGAGCCGAGTCGACCCTCGCAGCACTGTCGACGCTGCAATTGGCCCGACGGACCGCACTCGTGGTGCAGTCATGACACGAGCGCTCGTCACGCGGTCCGATGTCGTCCTGCGACCCGATCCGACCCGGGTCATCACCCGGATGTTCCTCCCTGGTCAGGAGTGGCTGACGCGGGGCTGCTCGCGGGCTACGGCCGTCCTCGATCGCGTCCTGGCCCTGACCGACGAGCAGGTCGACCGCGCACTCGGACAGGCCCTGGAGCTCTTCGCAGACCGGCACACGAACCTCGCCGGCACCTTCGACGAGCGCTTCCGGCTCATCGCCCACCGGCTCGAGGACCCGGACTCAGTGTCAGAGCAGAGGCGCCTGCTGGTGGGTGCCTACTTCAGCCAGGAGTACTCCGTCGAGGCTGCGGCGCTGTTCAACCCGTCAATGGTGCTCCACCCCGACCAGTCCGCTCTGCCGGCTGGCGCGACGCGCTTCGTCATGAGCGTCCGTGCAGTGGGCGAGGGACACCTGTCCAGCATCGAGTTCCGCACGGGAACCATCGACGGCCACAACCACGTCACCATCGACGAGCCCAGCCAGCCTCTCGTCCAAAGCGTTCCTTGCACCGAACGCCTCTCCAAGGCGCACTTCCTCCGCCAACTGGGTCGTCGATCCACTGACGATGACGGTGGCGCCCTCTACGTGCTCGATGAGTTGCCGGAGACGTTCGATCGTTCTGCCCTGGACTCAGCCATCGCGTCGCTTCGCGGCCACGAGCTGACCCGCGGACCGGGAGTTCAGACCAAGCAGCAACTCGAGGCGATCGCTGACTCGCAGTACAGCATCGAGTTCCCAGCGGACTCGGACCTGACTGCACGCGTGATGATGCCCGGCGCCCCGGGCGAGAGCCACGGCCTGGAGGACCTGCGTCTGGTCCGGTTCACTGAGGCCGACGGCACCCCCTCCTACCGTGGGACCTACACAGCCTTCGACGGCATCAACGTCGCACCGGCGCTGCTCTCCACCACCGACTTCCGGAACTTCCACAGCCAGCGGGCGACCGGTCCTGCGGCTCAGAACAAGGGGATGGCCCTTTTCCCGCGGGCCATCGAGGGTCGCTTCCTCGCATTGTCGAGGTGGGACCGCGAGACCTCCAGCTTGGCTGAGTCATCCGACCTGTGGCACTGGGACGCTGGGCCCACACTGCAGACCCCGAGGAACCCGTGGGAGATCGTGCAGGTCGGCAACTGCGGCTCGCCCCTGGAAACCAGGGACGGCTGGCTGGTGTTCACGCACGGTGTCGGCCCGGTCCGCCAGTACGGGATCGGTGCGATGCTGCTGGATCTCGACGACCCGTCGATCGTCCTCGGCTCTCTCGCTGAGCCTCTCCTGCTTGCGACCGCCGATGAGCGCGAGGGCTACGTGCCCAACGTGGTCTACTCGTGTGGCTCGATGATCCATGGCGACACGGTGGTGCTTCCCTACGGATGCAGCGACTCGTCGATCCGCGTGGCGCTGGTCGACCTCGACGAGCTGTTGGCCGCACTCGGACGTCAGGGGTAGTCGGGCTGCGTGTGTCGGGTGTTCGTGTGTCGGGTGTTCGTGTGTCGGCTGCTCGCCCCGGCTGCCAGGTCGTAGCCAGCGGCGCCACCAGGGCGTACTGTCGAGAGTGCGGAGCCATTCAGGCTTCCGACCACGGGAGTCCCGATGGCAGACAAGTCCCCGCGCCAGCACATGGCCAAGAAGTCCGGAAAGTCCCTCAAGGAGAAGCGC
This sequence comes from uncultured Actinomycetes bacterium, assembly GCA_963697345.1. GTDB lineage: Bacteria > Actinomycetota > Actinomycetes > S36-B12 > CAIYMF01 > Prado023. The sequence goes on from CAVONS010000005.1 coordinate 172,652, forward strand.
GCCGACAAGCACGCGAAGAAGGAGGGACGCAACCAGGTGGCCACGACGCTGCCGGACAAGAAGCACTGAGTTCGCCTCGGCCGCCTGATCGCCGCCTCGGGTTCCACGCAGGGGTGCTTGTGGGCGCTCAGTGGCCGAGCCTGGCGCTGACTGTGGACGAACCGGACAAGCCACCCCATGTGGGGACGTATCCTTCTGTCCGTACGTGAGGCCTTTTCGGTGCTCCCAGCGGCGTGGAAGCCTCACGACGTCACTGGCCGCATCCAGCCGCGTGAGGACCGACGATGATCCACCGCACCACCCGCACCCTCACCGGGGTCCTCGCCGCGGGGATCCTGCTTTCAGCGTGTTCCGGCGATCCCGCGGGAGCGCCTGCCACGAGTCCGACCCCGATGCCCAGCACGTCAGCAAGCGCCGACGCCAGCGCCGCCGCCTCGCCCAGTTCAACGCTGTCGGCGGAGGAACAGAAGGCCTTCGACGAGGCAACGCAGGTGGTGCTGGCGTACGAGCAGACGTTCTACGACGTCCTCGCGAGCCCCGACCCCAATCTGAATGACATCAATCTGGTCGCCACCGAGCCTGCACTAGGCATCGCACTTCGGCAGTCTTCAGGAAGTCTTCAGTGAGGGAGACACGCTCTTGGAGTCGACGGGGCCGAGTCGTTCCGTCAGCTGAGGTCGATCGAAGGTCAACCTCGACAGACCGAACCCCCGTACGATCTTCCTGCTGGCATGCGTCGATAGCACGCTCAGCAAGTGGAAGTACGAATGGGGAGCACTTGGATAGGCCCCCGTGAAGCGACCGAATATCGGCTCGTGAAGACGACGTACCTGGCGGAGCCAGGTTGGGCTGTCGCAGAGATCACTCCCCCCGACCGGACAGGACAGCCCGCAGCCATGCTGACTCGTGGCGTCATCTCCAGCGGCACATTCGGTGGTCTGCTGGGACTCTCGGCAGTAGGCAGCACCGCGGCCTTGGATTCCCCGGCGAACTGCTCGTGACACGCGCCACCGGTCAGATCTGCGACGTGGCGACCGAGAACTCCTCGACGAATCCGCAGGACCACGACGTGGCGGGGGGGCCGGGTCGACGCAGGTGGGGGGTGCGTCCGGCAAGCAGCGGACCTGCACGCATTCTGGCGAGGAGATCGATTGCACCTCTGACCTGGGCATCTGGTCCCAGGACCGGCAGTGCTTCGTGCAGCGCGTGTCCCCGGAACCACCTGAGGATCATCCGATCTGGGAGGGCCGAGCCGAGGGCACCGTGTACCAGTGCTCCCCCGCGGGCGCAGCCTTCAGCGCCGGCACCGGCGTCGGGTTCTGGTTCTGGGGGCCGAGTGCGGGTGACGCCGGCGCCCCGGTCCTGGTCGACCCGGTCTCGCTTGCGGAGAAGGCCGTGGAGCGGATGGAGCTGGCAGCCCCCGAGATCGGGATGACGCCCATGGCTGCAGGCGCTCCCCTGTTGGTCGGCATGGACGCGTGGCTGTGGATCGACAATGCCGGCGCTCACGGATTCGGACCCATCACGCGGACCGCCACCGCCGGGCCGACCTCAGTGACAGCGACCGCTCAGGTGGCCAAAGTCGTGTGGGACTTGGGCGATGGCACCAGGCTCACCTGTCGCGGTGCCGGCACGCCATGGTCCCCGGCGAAGGGCACTGGAGCATCCCCCACCTGTGGGCACCGCTACCTGACCCCGTCGACGCAGCGAGATGACGAAACGTTCACGGTGCGCACCACCACGTACTGGCGGGTGGACTGGTCCGGTGCCGGGCAGTCGGGCCGAATCACGTTCACGCTGAACGGCGAACGGCAGCAGCGGGTCACTGAGGTGCAGGTGCTCCAGACCAGTTGAACTGGCCGCACTCCCCGATCCGGTGGCTCCGAGGGCTCACGCCCGCCAGCGTGTTCGAGGCGTGGAACGGATGATCCATGGGGCTCCGTTGTTGGCTGGCCAGCATGTGCCGGGCGGTGCCCCGGGTTCGGGTTGCCCAGGTGGTGATCCTGGCCCGCGGGGCTCGATGCTCCACATCCCCAGGTCAACTTGGCGGTGGTGGTTCCAGCACAGCAGGACAAGGTTGTCCAGATCTGTGTTCGACCCCTGTGCCCAGTCGGTGAGGTGGTGGGCCTGGCAGGTCTCGGCGGCGACGCCGCAGCCCGGGATGACGCACCCCCCATCACGGGCGGCAAGCGCCTTGCGCTGGGCAGCGGTCGCGGTACGAGACGTCCGTCCGACGGCCAGGGGAAGGCGGGGGCCGTCGAACAGCAACTGGGCCAGGGCCGCGATCCGCTGGGCTGGAGTCGGCGGTTGGGCGTCGCCGACGTGAGTGGGGAGGTCCGTGATGCGCTGATCATCGCCGTGGTCGACGAGGATCGGGGTGAGGGTGGGGTCGCAGCCGGCGAAACGTGCCTCGGCGGGAGTCAGGTGGTGACCGCGGCTGGTGGCCCACACCGGGTCCCCGACCTCGGTGTGGTCCAACGTCACGGTGAGGGCCACCGGCAGCCCCCCGCGGGTGGGCAGCGCGCCTGTCGATGCGGCGGTGTTCACAAGTTCGACGAGGGCGTCCGCGCGCCGCGCCCCGGCGGGAACGTGATCGGCAGTCGACCGGAGCCGGTCGGCCAATCCGTCGATTGCGGCGATCACGGCCTCGCCCTCCACGCGGGGCAGGGCCCCCGACAGGATCACTGTGTCCCCCAGCACAGCGAAGGACAGGTCGCGGCTGGCGTAGGCGTCGGCCTCGTCCGGGGCGGGGTCGGTGGGCGGGTGCAGCATCCGCGCGGCGGCGGCCACGAACCGCGCGACCATCGCTGGCGACCACCGGCCCCAGTACTCGGCGAGCTCGCCGACCACGACCGCGAGCTCGTCCGCGGTGAAGACCTCAGCGCGGCGAGCCACGGCATCGACGTGATCGGCGGTGATGAGCCCCGCGGCCCACGCTGCGGCCACCCGCGGGTGGTCAGCGGCCAACGCACCGGCACGAGCCAGCCGCCTCGCATGCGGACCGGCCCAACCCCTGGCAGCAAGAACCGCACCCGGGCCGACGAGCGGCATGGCGCCAGCCACGGTGGCAGCGTGCATCCTGCGGGCCACCTCGTACTCGACCACCGCGAACAGCCCCGCCAGGACCTCGACATCGGCCACGGGTCGCTCCCCCGCCGACAGACCCATCACCGGTAGGTCGCCGGCAGCGACGCCAGCCGCCTGGGCCCACAGGTGCGCGACCTCCGACGAGGCCTGCGGCAACGCCCCCACGGCGCGCGGGTCAACCACCCGGAGCGGATCGAGAACTGTGCTGGTCACCGGCGGACCCCCGTCCCTTCGAATCGAACTCTTGTTCGAAGAGTACTCCGACCCACTGACAAGGCGACACCTCGCCGCAGCATCTGTGGACGGGCCTCTCGGGAACGATTCTCACCGAGTCGGACCATGGCGCAGGGCTGGACTCCCCACCCGGTCAGAGCCCGCTCGGAGCCGCCCGGTCAGTGCCCGCCCAGTGCCGCCCACTCCCAGCCCGCTCGGAGCCTCCTCAACGCCCGCGGGCCGCCCGGTACCTGGCGATCAGCGCGTTGGTCGAGGAGTCCAGCGACGGCTCGGCCTCGCCGGTGAGCATCGGAGCGATCGAGTCCGCGACCACCTTGCCCAGCTGCACACCCCACTGGTCGTACGGGTTGAGGTCCCAGATCATCCCCTGCACGAACGTGGAGTGCTCGTACAACGAGATCAGCGCGCCGAGCGTGAACGGACTCAACGACTCGGCAACCAGCATCGTGTTCGGACGGTTGCCCGGCATCACCTTGTGCTCCACGAGGTCCGCGGGGTTCCCATCGGCCGCGACCTGCTGCGCCGTGCGCCCGAACGCCATCACGCCGGACTGAGCCAGGCAGTTGGCCACGAGCAGGTCGTGGTGGTTGCCCACGTCATTGACCGGCTGGGCGAAGAAGAGGAAGTCCGCCGCGATGACCGTCGTGCCCTGGTGCAGCATCTGGTAGAACGAGTGCTGCCCGTTGGTGCCAGGCTCCCCCCAGAACGACGCGGAGGTGTCGTAGTCCACGGGCTCCCCGGCGGCTGTCACGCGCTTGCCGTTGCTCTCCATGATCATCTGCTGCAGGTAGGCCGGGAAGCGCAGGAGGTACTGGTCATAGGGAAGCACGACGTGGTCGGCGATCCCGAGGAAGTTGCGGTTCCAGACACACAGCAGCCCGTGCAACGCGGGCAGGTTCTCGGCCAGTGGAGCCGTCTGGAAGTGCAGGTCCATCGCGTGGAGCCCGGCCAGCATGTCGCCGAAGTGCTCCGGGCCGATGGCGATCATCGTCGACAGCCCGATCGCCGAGCTCATCGAGTAGCGCCCGCCCACCCAGTCCCAGAACCCGAACATGTTGGCGGTGTCGATGCCGAAGTCAGCAACCTTCTCGGCGTTGGTCGAGATGGCTACGAAGTGCCGCGCCACGGCCGCGGGATCGCCGCCCAGCCCCTCGAGCAACCAGTCGCGCGCGGTCCGCGCGTTGGTCATCGTCTCCTGGGTGGTGAACGTCTTGGACGCCACGAGGAACAGCGTCTCCGCGGGATCCAGGTCCCGGGTCTGCTCCACGAAATCCGACCCGTCGACGTTGGACACGAACCGCATGACCAGGTCACGGTCCGACACGTGGCGCAGCGCCTGGAACGCCATGACCGGACCGAGGTCCGAGCCACCGATGCCGATGTTGACCACGTTGCGGATCGGCTGCCCGGTGAAGCCGAGCCATGTCCCGGCGCGCACCTGATCGGCGAACACCCCCATCCTGGCCAGCACCGCGTGCACGTCGGCCACCACGTCCTGCCCATCAACGACCAGCGTCGAGCTGGCCGGCAGCCTCAGGGCGGTGTGCAGGACGGCGCGATCCTCGGTGTTGTTGAGGTGCTCCCCGGAGAACATGGCCGCACGGCGTGCCTCGAGGTCACGGTCCTTGGCCAGGGCCAGCAGCAGGTCCAGCGTCTCGGACGTGATCCGCTGCTTGGACAGGTCCATGTGCCAATCGGCACCCTCGGCCGAGAACGTGGCGGCACGGTTGGGGTCAGCCTCGAACAGGGCACTGATGGTGGTGCCGGACATGGCCGCCGCATGGTCGGACAGGGCCTTCCACGCGGATGTGGACGTGAGCGGGGTGTGGGTCATGAGCTCTCCTTCGACCCGCCCAGACTAGGAGAGGTCGACCCCCAGAAGCGTGTCGAGCAGGGTGCGCACGCGTTCGGGAGCCGTCGGATCGGCGCCCACTCCCTCGGACGCGTCCCCCGCCCAGTGATCGATCAGGAGCAGCGCCCCAGGGGTGTCGAGGTCCTCGGCCAGCCTGTCGCGCACGCCCGCGAGGAGCACCTCCGAGGAGGGCCCCGCTGGGGCGCCCAGCCCGAGCCGCCACTTGTGCTCGCGGGACTCCGCCCGCTGCAGGTCGGTCGGGGTCCACTCCCAGTCACTTCGATAGTGATGGGCCAGCAGCGCCAGGCGCACCGCCGCCGAGGACACCCCCGCTGCCCGCAGCCGGGAGATGAACACGAGGTTCCCCCGCGACTTGCTCATCTTGTGCCCCTCGTAGGCCACCATGCCGGCGTGCACGAAGTGCTTGGCGAAGGGATCCTGCCCGGTCGCGAGGCCCGCCTGCGCCGAGCACATCTCGTGATGCGGGAACGCGAGGTCCGACCCCCCGCCCTGCACGTCGAAGCCCATGCCCAGGTGGTCCAGCGCGATCGCCGTGCACTCGATGTGCCACCCCGGCCGCCCGTGGCCGAGGTCCGTATCCCACGCAGGCTCGTCGGGGCGTGCCGCCTGCCACAGCAGGCAGTCCAACGGTGCGAGCTTGCCCGGGCGCTGCGGGTCCCCGCCGCGCTCGCCGAAGATCTCGCGCATCGCCGCCTCGTCGAGCCCGGAGACCTCGCCGAAGCCCGGTGCTGCCGAGGTCGTGAAGTAGAGGTCCCCCTCGACGCCGTAGACCACACCTGCATCCCGCAGCCGCTCGATCCAGCGCACCACGGACGGGATCGACTCCACCGCCCCGATGTAGTCCCGCGGGGGAAGCACGTTCAGCGCTGCCATGTCCTCGGCGAACAGGGCCGTCTCGGCACGGGCCAGCTCACGCCAGTCCTGCCCGGTGGCCACGGCGCGCTCCAGCAACGGATCGTCGACGTCGGTGACGTTCTGCACGTAGTGGACCTCATGGCCCAGGTCGCGCCAGTACCTGTTGACCAGGTCGAAGGCCACGTAGGTGCTGGCGTGCCCCATGTGGGTGGCGTCGTAGGGCGTGATGCCACACACATACATCCGAGCGGTCGCGCCGGGGGACGTCGGGCGCACCGATCCCGCGCGACTGTCGAACAAGCTCAGGGGGGGACCCTGACCGGGCAACTGACGGGGCTCCCGCCCGGACCACGACTCCACGGGTCCACACCCTAGGCCCAGTTGGCCACATGCGCCGTCCCGTTCCAGTGGTGGACGTAGGCTTGTGGGGTGCTCGAGATCCTGCGGCAGCGACGGTGGCTGGGATTCACCGCCTTCGTCGGGGTCATGCTCGTCCTGTGCGTGATCCTCGCGCGCTGGCAGTGGGACCGCTACCAGGTCCGCCTCGCCGAGAATGATCGCCTCGATGCTGCGCTCTCGGCCACTCCTGTGGACATCGACCAGCTCCTCGACGCCCTCCCCGCCGGCTCAGGGGCGGCGACGCTGCCCCCCGAGCTGGAGTGGATGACGGTGCAGGCCACCGGCACCTTCGACGCCGAGGGTGAACGTGCCGTCCGGCGCCGGCCCCTCGACGGACGAAACGGCTTCTGGATCGTGACTCCACTGGTCACCGATACAGGCGTGCTCCTGGTCAACAGGGGCTGGACACCCGCGGGCAGCGATGCGACGGCGGCCCCCGAGGTGCCCGCACCCCCCGCCGGCGAGGTGACCATCGTGGGCCGACTGCTACCCGCCGAGGTCACCGAGCCCACCGAGGCACCACCCCCGGGCCAGGCCTGGGCCACGGACCCCGAGGTACTCGTCGTTCCTCCGGCGACCCCCCGCTACCACGCCTACGCTGAGTTGCGCTCCAGCACCCCGGCTGCCGACGCGGAACTGACGACCCTGGCTGATCCGGGCCACCGCGGACTCAACAACCTCGTCTACTCCGTGCAGTGGCTGCTCTTCGGGCTCGTCGGCATCATCGGCTGGTGGCGCCTGATCCGGGTGGAGAGTCGGCGTGAGGACGAGGAGACCGACGGGGAACCCTTCGATCCGGGCATCCTGACCACCGACGACTCCTCGATCTGACCTCGCCTGCGGCGCGGGTGTCAGCCGCCCTGTGACGTGTCCCAGCGGTCCACGTGGTCGAGCACCTCGATGAGCCGGTGCACGATGGCGTCCGGCTCCCCCTGGACCGGCCCACGCTGGTCGTCGGGGATGTCGCTGTGCGGCACCAGGATCGCGCGCATTCCCACCTGCTGGGCGCCGTGCACGTCATCCCAGGCGCGGTCACCCACGAAGACCGCGCGCGCTGGATCCGCGACCCCCACTGCGCGCATCGCAGCCACGAAGGCGTCCTCATGCGGCTTGCCCACCGGCAGTTCCGAGGAGTAGACGGCACCATCGATCAGATCGAGCAGCCCATCGCGGGCGAACACCGCCTCGTGGTGCTCGCGCGGCCACAGGGTGTTGGACAGCACCCCGACCCGGATCCCGCGCTCACGCAGGCCCACCATGACCGGCGCCGCGTCCGGATCGGCCAGCGTGTGCGGGTCCCACGCCTCGAGATAGGCAGCCAGCGCCGCCCGGTGGGCCGCGCTGTCCAGATCCACCCCGCAGTCGAGGAACACCTGCTCGAGGCGTCCCGTTCCCGTCGCACCGCCGCTGGTGTGCTGGGCCTGCCACCGCTCGATCTCCGCGACATACAGCTGCCTGGCCAGCGTGGACGCGCGGCGAGCGTCGTAGATGCAGCTGTAGGCGTACCAGGCCGCCACGAGGTCGACCTCGTGCCACGGGGTGAGCGTGCCGCCCCAGTCGAAGATGACCGCGTCAATCCGTGAGCCGGGTCGGGACGCGCCCACCCCATCAGCGGCCGCATCGGTCACGGAAGCGCCTCCACGCGTGCCACGATCGTGCTCACGGCGTCGTCCACGGCGACGTCCGAACGCTCCCCGCTGGCACGATCCTTGATCTCCACCGCACCCTCGGCCAGCTTCTTGCCGACAACCACGATCAACGGGACCCCGATGAGCTCCGAGTCGTTGAACTTCACGCCCGGCGAGACGCCCTTCCGGTCGTCGAACAGCACACGCAGGCCAGCCACGTCCAGCTCGTCGGCGATCCGCTCTGCCGCGGCGAACACCTCCGCGTCCTTGCCGGTGGCGACCAGGTGCACGTCGGCCGGAGAGACCTCCCGCGGCCAGATGAGCCCGCGGTCATCGTGGTGCTGCTCGGCGATCGCGGCCACCGCCCTGGACACGCCGATCCCGTAGGACCCCATGGTGACCACGATCTGCTTGCCGTTCTCGTCGAGGACCTTGAGGTCCAGGGCCTCGGCGTACTTGCGGCCCAGCTGGAAGATGTGCCCGATCTCGATCCCGCGGGCCTGGCTCAGGACACCGTCGCGACCCTGGGCTGCACACTCGGGACACGGGTCCCCCTCGCGAACCTCAGCCACATCGATCAGGCCATCGCCGGCGAAGTCGCGCCCGGCCACGAGGTCGAACACGTGCCGGCCGGGCTGGTCCGCCCCGGTGATCCAGCGGGTGCCGTCCACGACCCGGGGATCCAGCAGGTACTGGATCCCGGAGGCCGACTCCTCGCCGAGCGCACCCGGGCCGATGTAGCCCTTCACGAGGGCGGGATTCGCGGCGAAGTCGGCCTCCTCGAAGGCCACCGGCTCGCCGGGCAGCAGCAGGGCCTCGAGCCGCTTCATGTCCACCTCACGGTCCCCGGGCAGTCCGATCACCAGCGGATGTGAGGATCCGTCGGGCATGGCGACCTTGACCACGACGTTCTTGAGGGTGTCCCCGGCCGCCCACGGACGGTCCGCGCGTGCCAGCTCGGGACGTGAGTTGGACACGTCGACCAGCGTCTCGATGGTGGGTGTGTCCGGGGTGTCCTCCACATGCGCGGCGGGCAGCCCGTCGAAGGGAACGGGCGCGGGCGCCACACTGGCCACGGCCTCGACGTTCGCGGCATAGTCACACACCGCGCAGCGGACGTAGGTGTCCTCCCCCACGGGGCACATCGCCAGGAACTCCTCGGACGCGGACCCGCCCATCGCCCCGGACATCGCCGAGACGATCGTGTACTGCATCCGAAGCCTGTCGAACGTCGAGATGTAGGCGTCGCGATGCCGGCCGTAGGAGGCCTCGAGGCCCGCATCGGTGGTGTCGAAGGAGTAGGAGTCCTTCATGACGAACTCGCGCCCACGCAGGATCCCGGCCCGGGGACGCGCCTCGTCCCGGAACTTGGTCTGGATCTGGTACAGGCTCAGCGGCAGGTCCTTGTACGACGAGTAGAGGTCCTTCACCGTCAGGGTGAACATCTCCTCGTGGGTCGGCCCGAGCAGGTAGTCCGAGCCGCGACGGTCCTGCAGCCGGAAGAGGTTGGGGCCGTACTCGACCCAACGATTGGTCCGCTCGTAGGGCTCACGCGGCAGCAGGGCCGGGAAGTGCACCTCCTGGAAGCCCGCGGCATCCATCTCCTCGCGAACGATCCGCTCGACGTTGCGCAGCACCCGGTACCCCAGGGGCAGCCACGTGAAGACGCCCGGGGCCACTCTCCGGACGTAGCCGGCGCGCACGAGGAGCCGGTGCGACGGGACCTCGGCGTCCGCCGGATCCTCGCGAAGCGTGCGAAGGAACAGGTGGGACATACGGGTCAGCACGAGGGGTCTCCTCCAGGTCCGGTGACGACGACCCGCCGGAGCCCCGTCCGGGTGAGTCACAGATGTGTGGCAAGGATATCCCGGCGTGGCAGGATGACTGCCGTGCCCGGTGAGCTGAAGGTGCTGACGTCGCGGCACCTCCCGGAACTCCTGTCGCTGATCGATCGTGACCCGGTGGCGCACTGCTTCGTCGCCGCCCGGGTGGCCGACCCGATGGACCCGTGGGCCCTCGGCGGGCTGATGTGGGGATGGTTCGAGTCCGGGCGGCTGCGCTCGGCCATGTACACCGGGGCCAACCTCATCCCGATCGAGACGACGCCGCTGTCCCGTGCGGCCTTCGCCGACAACGCACGGCGCCTGGGCCGCCGGTGCTCGTCCATCGTGGGACCCGCCGACGAGGTGCTGGACCTGTGGCGGCTGCTCGCACCGGCCTGGGGGCCGGCCCGCGATGAGCGCACCACGCAGCACCTGATGGCCATCTCGACGCCCCCCACGCACCCGCCCCATCCGGGCCTGCGTGCCCTGCGCATCGATGAGCTCGACCTGCTCCTGCCGGCGGCCATCGCGATGTTCACCGAGGAGGTGGGGATGTCCCCGGTTGCCCAGGGCGGCGGTCCTGCCTACCGGGCGCGGCTCGCCGAGATCGTGCGTTCGGGTCGCGCATTCGGGATCGTCGATGAGGGCCGCCTGCTCTTCAAGGCCGAGATCGGCTCAGCAACCCCACGTGTCTGCCAGGTCCAGGGTGTGTGGGTCGACCCTGCGCTGCGCGGGCGCGGCCTGGGTGGTGCCGGCATGGCCGCTGTCGTCGTCGCGGCCCAGGCCCAGATCGCCCCGGTCGTCTCCCTGTACGTGAACAACTACAACCACGCTGCCGTCGGCGCCTACCTGCACGTGGGGTTCGGGATCGTCGGGACGTTCGCCACGATCCTCTTCTGAGCGACGCCGCGGAGCAGGCGGCTCGCGGCCGGTATCAGCCACGTTTCCGGGAATCGCCCATGATGCGCGACAATCGGCCAGTGGACTGGATCAGGCGCAACATGACGGCCATCGGCATCCTCGTGGTGTTCGCGATGGTCCTGCCGTTCCTCATGGTCCTCTTCGGCATCGTGGTGTTCTGAGGACCAGCAGCGCTAGTTCTTCCTGCCCAGGCCCCGCCGCCGGATGATCGCTGAGACCTCCTCGTTGAAGACCCGCTGGATCGCCTCGGAGTCCAGCGTCCCGGAGACGGTCTGGTACTTGCCCTCGGCCATCCCGATGCACACCCGGTGCCAGGCGGTGCCCACGGCGTAGGTCACGGTGCCAGCCACTCCTCCGGTGATCGCGCCGCCGGCCAGTGTCCCGACCCCCGGAACCAGCTTGAGCATGCCGGTGGCCGCCGCGCGACCCGCCTGCGTGGTGACGGTCGTGGCCGCGAGGCTGGCCACGGTCGCCCGCTGCATCGGGATGTCGTAGATGGTGGCGATCTTGGCCATCATCCCGATCTGGATGGGTACGAGCACCGCCGCGTCCGCGAACGGGATGGGCGTGAACCCCGCCGCAGTCGCTGCACCCGCCGCGGCATTCACCGCCTTCTCAGCGGCCCGAGCCTTTCGCGCAGGGTCGATCTTCTGCGCGGCGACAAGGGCTTCGGTGGACTCCTGCGGAGCGCAGCGAAAGGTGGCATCGAGGAGGTCCAGCAGTCCGTGCTGCTCGACACCCGTGAAGGGGTCGGCCAGTGCATTGAGCAGAACGGGGCGTCCCTCGTGGATGGGCAGGCCCATGGACTGGATCTGGCGTGCCAGCTCCAGGGTGTCGGGGGCGACGAACAACTGACCCGCGGCGTCGCGGCGGCCGGGCACCTGCGTCATCACCAGGATCACCGGCAGGCCCAGATCGGCGAGCTCTCGGATGAACTGCGCCTCGGTCTCCTCGAACCGTCGGTCGGTGGCGCGGATGCAGTACCAGGCCAGGTGCACCTGCTCGGAGAACGGCATGACCCGGCTGTTGTCGATGAACCGCTTCAGCTCGGAGATGATCCTGGAGGTGTCGCGCCCCACCTCGAGGCCCTGCGTGTCATAGATCCCCAGCTTGCCCGTGCGATGGACGTAGAGGTGGCTGCCCTGGGTCACGGGCCGACCGATCCCGGTGGCCGCCACGGCCTCCCCGAAGATGGCGTTCACCAGCGTCGACTTGCCCACTCCGGTCTTGCCGAACACAGCGAGGTTGAAGCGTCCGATGGTCACCTCGGCATCGGCGAAGGCAGCCTCGAAGGCCTCCTGCGACCACTGCGCCCCGTCATCGGGCCCGGGGCCGCCGGCATCGGCGCCAACGGGCTCGGGCTTGCCGGCGCCGTTCGGGTCGGTGGACCCGGGCTGGATGCTCACCGGCTCAGCTCACCGTCACCGCAGGCTCACCCTCGACATCCATGTCCTCAGCCAGGCGCATGGCCTCCTCGATCAACGTCTCCACGATGAGGGCCTCCGGCACCGTCTTGATGACCTGTCCCCTGACGAAGATCTGGCCCTTCCCGTTGCCGCTGGCCACACCGAGGTCCGCCTCGCGGGCCTCCCCCGGCCCGTTCACCACGCACCCCATGACCGCGACCCGCAGCGGGACATCGAGTCCCTCCAGCCCGGCCGTGACCTCCTCGGCCAACGTGTAGACGTCGACCTGGGCCCGGCCGCACGACGGGCAGGACACGATCTCCAGCCCGCGGGCGCGCAGGTTCAGGCTCTCCAGGATCTGCAGGCCGACCTTCACCTCCTCGACCGGAGGGGCCGACAACGAGACCCGGATGGTGTCCCCGATGCCACGGCTGAGCAGGGCACCGAACGCGACCGAGGACTTGATCGTGCCCTGGAACGCGGGGCCAGCCTCAGTCACGCCCAGGTGCAGGGGGTAGTCGCACTGCTCGGAGAGCATCTCGTAGGCACGAACCATCACCACCGGGTCGTGGTGCTTGACCGAGATCTTGATGTCCTGGAAGCCGTGCTCCTCGAAGAGGCTGGCCTCCCACAGCGCCGACTCCACCAGCGCCTCGGGGGTCGCCTTCCCGTACTTCTTGAGCAGGCGTGGGTCCAGGGACCCGGCGTTCACCCCGATCCGGATCGGGGTCCCATGGTCGCGCGCGGCCGCGGCGATCTCCTTGACCTTGTCGTCGAACTGCTTGATGTTCCCCGGGTTGACCCGCACCCCCGCGCACCCGGCCTCGATGGCCTGGAACACGTACTTGGGCTGGAAGTGGATGTCAGCGATCACCGGGATCCCGGACTTGCGGGCGATGTCGGGCAACGCGTCGGCATCGTCCTGGCTCGGGACCGCGACACGCACGACCTGGCAGCCCGAGGCCGTGAGCTCCGCGATCTGCTGCAGCGTCGAGTTGATGTCGGCCGTCAGCGTCGTGGCCATCGACTGCACGCTGATCGGGGCATCCCCGCCCACGGCCACAGGGTGCGTGGGGTGCTTCAGCAGGATCTGGCGCGTGGTGCGCCGCGGCGCGAGGACGGGCGGCGGCAGGGGGGGCATTCCGAGGTTGACGCTCATGGGTCAAGTATCGGCCACGTGGCCCGAAGACGCCCACCCTCAGGGCCGCGTCGCCCCAGCGCCCTCCACGGCCCTCGCATCACCACGTCGCGAGCGCGCGATCATCTGGGCACCGGACAGCACCAGCAGCACGGAGAACAGCAGCAGGGCGACCCGATCGGGCAACCATTGTCCCAGGGCTGCACCGGCCAGACCCGCAGGCGCCCCGACCAGGCCGGCGACCACCGCGATGCGCACCTCGACCAGCCCGTTGCGTAGGTTCGTGACGGTGGCGGTCAGGGCGGTGACGATCACGACCACCAGGCTCGTGCCGCGAGCAACGCTGGCATCGGCACCGGTCAGCAGCACCAGGCCGGGCACCATGATGATGCCGCCCCCGACACCGAGCAGTCCGGCGAGCAGGCCGGCCGCGACCCCCACCAGCACCAGCAGCAGGCCCTCCCAGGCACCACCGAGCCCGGACACGACCGCGGACTCCCCACCGAGCACCATCCGGGCCGCCGCGGCCAGGCTGAGCAGGCCGAAGCCCATCTGGAGCGCAGGGATCGGCGTGCGCGGCAGCAGACGCGTCCCGAACTGCCCACCCAGCACGCCACCGACCAGGAGCAGGAAGCCCGCCGCGAGGTCGATGTTGCCATTGACCCCATAGCCGATCGCCGACGCCGTGGCGATGGGGACGATGGCCAGCAGGCTGGTGGCGCTGGCCCGACGCTGATCCAGGGCGAACCACGCGACCAGCAGCGGCACCATGATCAGTCCGCCGCCGACGCCGAAGAGCCCGGACAGCAGGCCCGCCGCAATGCCCAGGGACGACGCGCGCAACCACCATCGAGCCCCACCGGGGCTCAGGGGGCCCGACGGCGTGGGCACAGCGGATGCGGCCTGCGGCATCAGCCCGGTCAGCCGTACAGGGAGATCGGGTTGATGAGGTCGGCCAGGATCACGACACTGGCCACCGCGACCAGCGCGATACCCACTCCATAGGACAAGGGCAGCAGGCGCGACACGTCCACGGGACCGGGATCCGCTCTCCCCCGCATCCGGGCCAGAGTCCGACGCGCCCCCTCGTAGACCGCACCCACGACATGCCCGCCGTCCAGGGGCAGGACCGGCAGCAGGTTGAACAGGAACAGGAACAGGTTCAGGCTGGCGATCAGGCTCACCAGGATGGCCAACTTGGCCTTCACCGGCTCCTCGGCGGCCACGACCTCCCCGGAGATCCGCCCAACCCCCACCACGCTGATGGGGCCCTCGGGGTTGCGCTCGTTGCCGGCGACCATGTCCTGGGCCAACTCGTACACCCGGACCGGAAGGCTGATCAGCGCCTGCACGCTACGGCCGGTCACGTCGGCCATCACGGTGGGCACCGCGGACGCCGGCTGTGCGACGTACTGCGTCTGAGGGGTGACACCCACGTAGCCGGTGGCCACGATCTGATCACCGAGGGTGCCGTCCTCCTCGAGCACCGGTCGATAGGCGGTGGCCATCGGGACCTCGACCTCGCGCTGCCCGGTGACGGTGTCCAGGCCGAGCACGACGGTCTGCCCGGGGCTTGACCGGGTGATCTCGGTGAGCTGCGTCCACTCGTCGACAGGCTGGCCGTCGATCGACGTGATCCGGTCCCCGACCACGATCCCCGCCGTGATGGCCGGCGAGACCGGGTCGTCCGCGGTGCACTCGAGGTCATCGCTGAGTGACGAGGGGTCTGCCACGGCCGCTGCGGCTGCCTCGGGAGTGGCCATGAACGAGGGCACGCACTCCCCGACCCTGGCCACCGTCGTGGTCGTGGTCGGCATCCCGATGCCCATCAGCAGCACCGCGAAGAAGATCGCGGCCAGGACCAGGTTCATGAGGGGACCACCCATCATGACGACAACCTTCTTGGGGGCGCTGAGCTTGTAGAAGACGCGGTCCTCGTCGCCGGGCTGGACCTCCTCCCACGCAGCTGCCCTGGCCTCCTCGGCCAGCATCTGGAATCGTCCCGTGGTGCCACGCCCCGCCGTTCCGGCGGGTGCTCCCTTCGGCGCGGGGAACATCCCGATCATCCGGATGTAGCCGCCCAGGGGGATCCACTTCGCGCCGTACTCCGTCTCGGCACCCTTCCTGGACCACAACGTGGGCCCGAAGCCGATCATGTACTGCGTCACCTTCACGCCGAACGCCTTCGCGGGGACCATGTGGCCGACCTCGTGCAGGCCGATCGACAGGCCGATGCCCACTCCAGCGAGCAGCACCCCGAGGACGAACAGGACCGGTTCCATCAGCGCTGCCCCCTTCCGATCAGTTCGCGGGCCCGCACTCGCGCCCAGGCGTCGGCTGCCGACACTGCCTCGAGCGAGAACTCCTGCCCCACGACGGGCGTGTGGTCGTCCACGACCGCGCCCACGGTGTCGACGATCCCGGTGAAGCTCAGCTCACCGGCGCGGAAGGCATCCACTGCCACCTCATTGGCCGCATTGAACACCGCCGGCGCGGTGCCTCCCGTGGCCCCGGCGCTGCGGGCCAGGCGCACTGCGGGGAACACCTCGTCGTCGAGTGGGTCGAACGTCCAGGTGTGTGCGCTGGTCCAGTCGCAGGCAGGCGACGCGTCGGGCACGCGGTCGGGCCATCCCAGCCCCCAGGCGATCGGCAGGCGCATGTCTGGCGGGCTGGCCTGGGCCAACGTCGACCCGTCGACGAACTCGACCATGGAGTGGATCACAGACTGAGGATGGACCATCACGGCGATCCGGTCCATCGGGATGTCGAAGAGCAGATGCGCCTCGATGACCTCGAGGCCCTTGTTGACCAGCGTGGCGGAGTTGATCGTGATGACCGGCCCCATCGACCAGGTCGGGTGGGCCATCGCCTGCTCGACCGTGACATCTGCCAGCTCGGCTCGGGTGCGCCCGCGGAACGGACCTCCGCTTGCTGTGAGCACGAGGCGCCGGACCTCCTGGGCCCTCCCGCCGGCCAGGCACTGGGCCAGGGCGGAGTGCTCGGAGTCGACCGGCACGATCTGGTGCTCCGCGGCCAGGGCCTTCACCAGCGGTCCGCCGATGATCAACGACTCCTTGTTCGCCAGCGCGAGCAGGTGCCCCGCCCTCAGCGCAGCCAGCGTCGGTTCCAGGCCCACAGCTCCGGTCATCCCGTTGAGGACGACGTCACCAGACCCGGCCGCGATCTCACTGGCCGCCTCCGGCCCCGCGAGGATCGCAGGCCGGGCTCCCGCCGGCATCCGGGCGGTCAGTGCCTCGGAGAGTGCCGCCTGCTGGCCGCTGTCGGCGATCGCCACCCGGGCGACCCCGAACTGTGCGGCCTGGTCAGCCAGGAGCTCGACGTTGGCGCCGCCGGCAGCCAGGCCCACCACCCGGAAGCGGTCGGGGTTGCGCGAGATCACGTCCAGCGCCTGAGTGCCGATCGAGCCGGTGCTCCCCAGCAGGATCACGTCCCGACGCGCAGTCATGACGCCATTGTCCCCGATGCTCACAGGATCGGCGCCGCCGTGACCGATCCGGTCGATTCCCTTGCCGATCCCGTACATGACAGCCACACAGCGCGGTGACCTTCTACAGCGGGATCCCGGTGAGGACCATCACCTTCTCGTAGGTGAAGTCGGCCATCGCGGACTTCAGGCCCTCGCGCCCGAAGCCCGAGGCCTTCACCCCGCCGTAGGGCATCTGGTCGGCCCGGAACGACGGGACATCGCCGATGACCACGCCGCCGACCTCGAGCTCGCTGTGGGCGCGGAAGGCGGTGATCATGTTGTGCGTGAAGACGCCTGTCTGCAGGCCGAACCGGGAGTCGTTGACGGTCTCGAACGCCTCATCCACACCGTTGACCGGCACGATCACCAGCACCGGGCCGAACACCTCCTCACGGCACACCTTGGCGTCCGCCGGCGCGTCGACGAGCACGGTGGGAGCCATCGTGGCTCCCACCCGGCTCCCACCGGTGAGCACCCTCGCCCCGTCGGCAACGGCCTCCGCGATCCATGCCTCGACACGTTCAGCCGCCGCCTCATTGACCAGGGGTCCGACCACGGTCGTCTCGTCCCACGGGGAACCGGTCGGCAGCGCCCGCACACGATCGACGATCATCGGCACCAGGCGGTCCACGAGGCTCACGTCGACCAGCACCCGCTGCACAGAGATGCAGGACTGCCCCGCCTGGTAGTTGGCGAAGGTCGCGATGCGGCCAGCCGCCCACTCCAGGTCAGCCTCGGAGCTCCAATCCGCGAGCACGACCGCGGCGGCGTTGCCACCGAGTTCCAGGGTCACGTGCTTGGCGGGGACCGCGGCCTGGATCTGGTAGCCCACCACATCGGATCCCGTGAACGAGACCACCGGCAGTCGAGGGTCGGCCACCAGGCCCGGGGCCGCCTCGTTGCCCACGGGCAGGACGGACCATGCGCCGGCTGGCAGGTCGGTCTCGGCCAGGAGCTCACCGAGCAGCAGCGCCGACAACGGGGTCGAGGGCGCGGGCTTCACCACGATGGGAGCCCCCACCGCGATGGCCGGCGCGACCTTGTGGGCGGTGAGGTTCAGCGGGAAGTTGAAGGGCGCGATGCCCAGCACGGGGCCGATCGGGAACCGGCGCACGAGCGCAGCCCGGCCGGCCGCAGCGAGGTCCGTGTCGAGCCGCTGGAACTCCCCGTTGAAGCGTCGAGCCTCCTCCGCAGCCCACCGGAACGTGGAGGCAACACGATGGGCCTCGGCGCGCGACCACATCAGCGGCTTGCCGTTCTCGGCGGTGATCAGCCGGGCGATCTCCTCGGCGCGCTGCGTGACGCTGGTCGAGACGTGCATGAGCGCCTCAGCGCGCACCGCCGCGGGCTGGGCCGCAGTCGCGTGCCGCGCCGCCCAGGTCGCGTCCAGCGCCTCCTCGATCTGGGCGGGCGTCGGGACTGCATGGCGGGCGACGACGGACCCGTCGTAGGGATTGACCACCTCCGCGACGACATCACTGGTGGCTGCACGGCCAGCGATCCAGAAGGGCAGGGCCGAACCAGAGGTGTCGAGCTGCATGGCGCCAGAGTATCGGCTGATCACGACCCCGAAGGACCTCTCAGAACTCCGCACCACGACGATATCCGTGGCCCGGGAGGGACTCTGACGCGAATCCGCGTTCGCACCGGCGTTCTGAGGAGGCGATCCGTGTTCGAGGTGATATCGCTTTCAGCCCCCGGACCGCGTAGCCTGATGCCGCCGCAGCACCGCCGATCCAGGGAGATCCCATGAGCGCCGACCTCAGCATGAACCCCGGAGGTCCCACCCTCCCCCAGGAGCGCCGGCTGGTCACGGCGATCCCCGGTCCGCGCAGCATCGAGCTGCAGGCTCGGCGCACCGAGGCGGTGTCCGCCGGCGTCGGTGGCACCCTGCCCGTGTTCATCGTTGCGGCCGGAGGCGGCGTCCTGGTCGATGTGGATGGAAACTCCCTGATCGACATGGGTTCCGGGATCGCGGTGACCACGGTCGGCAACTCCGCGCCGCACGTGGTTGAGAACGTCCAGCGTCAGGTTGCCCAGTTCACGCACACCTGCTTCATGGTCACGCCCTACGAGTCCTACGTGCAGGTGTGCGAGGAGCTCAACGAGCTGACCCCGGGCGACCACGCCAAGCGCTCGGCCCTGTTCAACTCAGGAGCCGAGGCAGTGGAGAACGCGGTGAAGATCGCCCGCGCCTACACCCACCGTCAGGCCGTCGTCGTCTTCGAGCACGGCTACCACGGCCGCACGAACCTCACGATGGGCCTCACGGCCAAGAACATGCCCTACAAGCACTCGTTCGGACCCTTCGCCCCCGAGATCTACCGGGTGCCCCTGAGCTACCCCTTCCGCGACGGTCTCACCGGAGCGCAGGCCGCGGCGCACGCCATCAGCAGGATCGACAAGGAGGTGGGGGTCGACAACGTCGCCGCCATCATCATCGAACCCATCGCGGGTGAGGGTGGCTTCATCGTCCCGGCCGAGGGCTTCCTGCCCGAGATCGTGGAGTTCGCCCGCGCCAACGGGATCGTGTTCGTGGCCGATGAGATCCAGACCGGCTTCTGCCGAACAGGTGAGTGGTTCGCGTGCGACCACGAGGGCGTCATCCCGGACCTGATCACCACCGCCAAGGGCATCGCGGGCGGGCTGCCGCTGGCCGCGGTCACCGGCCGCGCAGAGATCATGGACGCCGTCCACGTGGGGGGCCTCGGCGGCACCTATGGAGGCAATCCGGTGGCCTGCGCCGCAGCGCTGGGCGCCATCGCGGAGATGCGCGAGGGCGACCTGAACGCAGCGGCCCGCCGGATCAGCTCCCAGATGCTGCCGCGCCTGAACGACCTGGCTGACAGGACCGGTCGGATCGGCGACGTGCGTGGGCGTGGCGCGATGGTGGCCGTCGAGCTGGTGGTGCCCGGCACGACCGACGCCGATCCCACGGCGACGGCCGCCGTCGCGAAGGCCTGTCACGCAGCCGGTGTCGTGGTGCTCACAGCTGGGACCTACGGCAACGTCCTGCGCTTCCTGCCGCCGCTGGCCATCAGCGAGGAGCTGCTCGACGAGGCGTTGGACGTCATCGAGGATGCCTTCGCATCCCTGGGCTAGCAGGACTCAACCATGCCCCCGGGTCTGGTCGGCCCCCGGTGGATGCACCCTCCCGAATGCTGGTGTCGGCGGCGCTGAGCTTCGAGAAGTACCGACCGCGGACACCCCAGCTCATCAATCCGCCGGAGGGATTCGCACATCCAGCAGGGCGCAATTCCGCCAGACACGCTCCTGCGAAGGCCGCGCATTGGCCGTCAGCCGCCCGGCGCGGCAGCTGACTGCTGTCACGTCGCAGCGCTCTCAGGCCCAGGCAGCATGGCTCATCCGGAAGCTCAAGTCCCGGCCCCGTGAAGTCGATCCCGGACTTCAGGACTGACGTACCCGAGCCGAAGGGAACACCATGATCTCCCCAGCGAGCCTCCGAGCACCGTCGCGCGGGAAGTCGTCTCTGACGTTCTGGGCGATTCTCCTGGTGTCGTGCCTTCTCTCCGCGGGACTTGGCCATTCATCAGCCCAGGCCGCCCCCAAGCCGGGCAAGCCCACGCGCGTCGAGGCCGCCGGCGCGGGCCACAAGGTGAAGGTTCACTGGAAGGCTCCCCGCAAGGCCAAGCGGAAGGGGCTCAGGGGCTATCGAGTGCGGTACTCCGTTGACAGCGGCCGCACCTGGTCCGTCTCGAAGCGAATTGGCAAGAAGCGCACCTCTCTGAGCGTCACCGCCCCGGACCCGGGTGGTGTTCACCTGTTCCGCGTGCGCGCGGTGACCCGCACGAAGAAGAGCTCCTGGTCGCGGACCGTCAGGGTCTCAACCCCGACCGTGACTCCCGTGGTGGGACAGCCGAACGTGGCCACACCACCGACGCCACCCACCCCGCCAACACCGCCCGCCCCACCAACTCCACCCACGCCTCCGACTCCCCCGACTCCACCCACTCCCCCCACACCACCCACACCGCCGACACCTCCGACTCCCCCGACTCCACCCACACCCCCGACTCCACCCACACCCCCCACACCTCCGACTCCCCCGACTCCACCCACACCCCCGACTCCCCCCACACCCCCCACACCTCCGACTCCGCCGACTCCACCCACTCCGCCGACTGAGCCGCCTTCTGGTGCGTGGTGGTCGCCGGCCAAGGGCACGTCATGGCAGTGGCAGCTGACCGGCACGATCGATACCAGCGTGGATGCGGCAGTGTTCGACGTCGACGGTGAGGACGTCTCAGCGGCCACGGTCTCCGCGCTGCACGCCAAGGGCGCGAAGGTGATCTGCTACTTCAGCGCCGGCTCCTTCGAGGACTGGCGCAGCGACGCCTCCTCGTTCCCCTCCTCCGTGAAGGGCAAGGCCCTGGACGGCTGGGCCGGCGAGAACTGGCTGGACGTGCGCGCCCTCGACGTGCTCCTGCCGATCATGGAGGCCCGCATCTCCAACTGCCGGGCCAAGGGCTTCGACGCCATCGAGCCCGACAACGTCGACGGCTACACCAACGCCAGCGGATTCCCGCTGACCGCGGCCGACCAGATCGCCTACAACAAGGCCCTGGCCGACATCGCCCACCGCCACGGCCTCGGGATCGCCCTCAAGAACGACCCCGACCAGGTCAAGGCCCTCGAACCTTACTTTGACTTCTCCGTGGCCGAGGAATGCGCCAGATACAAGGAATGCGACAGCTACGCACCGTTCACCCAAGCAGGAAAAGCCGTCCTGCACGTCGAGTACAAAGGCACCCTCGCCTCGTTCTGCCCCACCACCACAGCTCTGGGCTTCTCCAGCATGCTCAAGAAGCTCGACCTCACCGCCTGGCGCGAGAGCTGCCCATGAGGCTGGCCCGATACTACGATTGACGCCATGCGGCCCAGGGCGGCGTGGATGGTGACGTGGATGGGGCTGGCCCTGCTGGTCGCGGGCTGCTGGGAAGCTCCCGCCCCCACGGAAGGCAGTGCCTCGGCCCGAGACGACTTCACGGGCGCGACACCCGAGCGGCGTGGCTCCGGAACGTGGTGGTCACCGGCGCAGGGGACGTCCTGGCAGTGGCAGTTGTCGGGGGCGATCGACACGTCCGTCGACGCCGACGTCTTCGATATCGATGGCGAAACCACCGCCGCTTCTACCGTGGCTGAGCTGCACGCCAAGGGCGCGAAGGTCATCTGCTACGTCGATGCTGGCGGTTGGGAGAACTACCGGTCGGATGCGGCGATCTTCCCGGACAGCGTGAAGGGGGAGATCGTCGAGGGGTGGCCGGATGAGCGCTGGCTGGACATCCGTCAACTGGACATCCTGCTACCCATCATGGAGAAGCGGTTCCAGGACTGTGTCGCCAAGGGGTTCGACGCTGTCGAGCCCGACCTGATGGACGGATACTCGAACAGGACCGGATTCCCACTCTCGTACAAGGACCAACTGGCCTACAACCGTGCTCTTGCCGACCTTGCCCATGCCAACGGCCTGGGGGTCGCCCTGAAGAACGACCCCGAGCAGGTCAAGGACCTGGTCAAGCACTTCGACTTCGCGATCGTGGAGGAGTGTGCGAGGTACCAGGAGTGCGACCGCTACAAGCCCTTCATCGACGCAGGCAAGGCCGTGCTGCACGTCGAGTATCGGGGCACCCTGGATTCGTTCTGCCCCACGACGACGGCCATGGGCTTCTCCAGCATGCTCAAGACGACCAGCCTGTCCGCGTGGCGAGAGGTCTGCCCCTAAGCGAGCCGGCCATTCGGACGATCCTCTGCAGTCCTGCTCAAGCGCCGCGCGCCTGCGCCCGAAGTTGGTGGTTGACGCATGCCGCAGCAAGGAGACGCCATGATCGACGCAGCACTCAGCAACGCCAGGAGACGGACAGCACGTATGGCCCTCCTCGTCACGGTGGCCGCTTTGATGGTCACGACCACGAACCTCCTGGCCGCGGGGACCGCGAGTGCCGCGACCAAGCCGGGACGCCCCGCCGAGGTCGTGGGAACAGCCCTGGACCAGTCTGTCGTGCTGACGTGGTCCGCCCCGAACAATGGCGGGTCCGCCATCACGGAGTACCGCGTTCGAGCGTCCTCCAACGACGGCTCGTCCTGGTCAAAGGCGATCCGCACGGGATCAGGTGCCCCCACCTTCACGATGGCTGGCTTGACCAATGACGTGGGGTACACCTTCAAGGTCAGGGCCTACAACAGCGTTGGCCGCAGCAACTGGTCCCTTCCCTCGCCCACAGTGACCCCGACGGGCTCCGGCAACAACCCGGTGCAGGATCCACCCACTCCCCCGACTCCCCCCACACCTCCGACTCCCCCCAGACCACCAACACCTCCGACTCCGCCGACTCCACCCACTCCGCCGACTGAGCCGCCTTCTGGTGCGTGGTGGTCGCCGGCCAAGGGCACGTCATGGCAGTGGCAGCTGACCGGCACGATCGATACCAGCGTGGATGCGGCAGTGTTCGACGTCGACGGTGAGGACGTCTCAGCGGCCACGGTCTCCGCGCTGCACGCCAAGGGCGCGAAGGTGATCTGCTACTTCAGCGCCGGCTCCTTCGAGGACTGGCGCAGCGACGCCTCCTCGTTCCCCTCCTCCGTGAAGGGCAAGGCCCTGGACGGCTGGGCCGGCGAGAACTGGCTGGACGTGCGCGCCCTCGACGTGCTCCTGCCGATCATGGAGGCCCGCATCTCCAACTGCCGGGCCAAGGGCTTCGACGCCATCGAGCCCGACAACGTCGACGGCTACACCAACGCCAGCGGATTCCCGCTGACCGCGGCCGACCAGATCGCCTACAACAAGGCCCTGGCCGACATCGCCCACCGCCACGGCCTCGGGATCGCCCTCAAGAACGACCCCGACCAGGTCAAGGCCCTCGAACCTTACTTCGACTTCTCCGTGGCCGAGGAATGCGCCAGATACAAGGAATGCGACAGCTACGCACCGTTCACCCAAGCAGGAAAAGCCGTCCTGCACGTCGAGTACAAAGGCACCCTCGCCTCGTTCTGCCCCACCACCACAGCTCTGGGCTTCTCCAGCATGCTCAAGAAGCTCGACCTCACCGCCTGGCGCGAGAGCTGCCCCTAGCCACGAACCAGCGGACTACTCTGGTCTCATGAATGGCCGACGAACACCTCGCCGCTTGGCGGCCCTGGCGCTTTCGTCGGTCCTCATGGTGCTCACGTGGGGCGGGGCGGTGGGGCCTGTGGCTGCCTCGACACGGTGGGCCCCCGAGCAAGGTGCGTCCTGGCAGTGGCAACTCAGCGGGAGGATCGACACCTCGGTGAAGGCCAAGGTCTTCGACGTGGACGGCGAGGACACCTCCCGGGCAGTGGTCCGGTCCCTGCACCGGAAGGGTGCCAAGGTGATCTGCTACCTCAGTGCAGGATCGTGGGAGGAGTGGCGTCGGGACGCCGACCGGTTCCCCTCATCGGTCAAGGGCAAGGCCCTGGAGGGTTGGCCCGGCGAGCGATGGCTGGACATCCGCGAGCTGGACCTTCTGCTGCCGATCATGGAGCGGCGGATCAAGGCTTGTCGGGCGAAGGGATTCGACGCCGTCGAGCCCGACAACGTCGACGGATACCAGAACGACTCCGGATTCCCGCTGACCTGGGCGGATCAGCTCACCTACAACCGGGCGATCGCCCGGTTGGCCCACAAGCATCACTTGGGTGTGGGGCTGAAGAACGATGGGGAGCAGGTACGAGCTCTGGTCCGCCACTTCGACTTCGCCGTGGTCGAGGAGTGCGTGGCCTACAAGGAGTGCTCGAAGTGGAAGCCCTTCGTCAGGGCCAATAAAGCCGTCCTACACGCGGAGTACCGCGGTACCAGGGCCAAGATCTGCAGGACGACCAACCCCATGGGCTACTCCACCATCAAGAAGCACTTGAGGCTCGATGCCCACCGGCGGACGTGCTGACCGACTGCTGCTCGTCACCGCCCGCTGGCCTGCATCATCTCCAGCAGAGTGGGCCAATAGGTGGGCAGGTCGCGGTAGGGGTTGGCTCCAGCATGGTCGGTGACCCAGATCTCCTCGACGCCCATCGCGCGGGCGGACTCGACTGTCACCGCAGCCGCCCCGACGTCTGCCCCGTACACGATCCATGCCCGGCTCGTGCCCAGCGAGGCCCGTCCGGGGCCAGCCCCTGCGTCCTCCCACGTCCCGCTGATCGGGACGTCCGCGAAGGGCGGGAGTCCCTCGTGCTCGACGACGGCGTCGAAATGCCGAGCCACATCGGGAGCGCTGCGCGTACCGGCGTTGGCGACCAGCTCGCCGGCCCGGGCACGAGACCGCAGGATCTCCGCCACGATGCCGGTGTGCCGGACGTCCGATGACGACGCGCAGTCCAGGAAGAGGTCAAGGAGCCCGTACCACTTCTGCCAACGGGCCGCCTCCGCCAGGAGGACCTCGATGGGCTTGCTGGAGTAGTCGAGATTGAGGTATCCGAGCATCGGCACACCCAGGTTGCTCAAGGCTGAGACCTGCTCGAGCCACACGGGATCCCGGACGCTGCCGGGGCCACTTCCCGGGTTGATGATGATGTGGCCGATCACGTCGGTTGCCCCGGCAAGGCTGTCCCACAGAGGTCGGGTGTTGCCCGGGTAGCCGTAGGCGGGCGCGATGAGTCTCATGCAGCCCGCTATATGTGGTTGATGGGGTGGCTGGCCAGCCGCAGGACAAGGACCGCCAGGACGAGGGCGAGCATGGACACGACAATGAAGTAGAGCATGACCACGGACACTGAACCGGCCAGAGCCGTGGGCGTGAGCGTGAGCAGCACCACTGCGCAGACGGAAATGGCCGCTGCGACCTGCCTGATCCCGTGCAGGGACATACCGATGAGGCTGAGCACCTGGACGGCCCCGAGACCCATCACGGCCAGGGCGGGGAGCGCTGTTGATACGTCGGGCATCGTGAACCCGACGACGGCACCTGCCAGCGCAGCTGTCATGAGGCCCACAGGAACGACGTAGACGGCCGCGCCTGTGAGCACGATTCGGCGCGCCCTGCGGGCGAAGGCGGTCGGGTCGAAGCGGGCGTCCAACAGGTCGTCGTTGCGCTGGTGAATCCGCGTGACCGCCACCTCTGCGAAGGCGATCCCGCCGATGACGACCACGCTGAGGACCGTGAGCAGCGACCCTGGGGCCACGATGGGTGCCCACAGGATCAAGCAACCGAACATCACTCCGTAGGCACCGAACGCCACGGTGTCACGTCGCACCGGAAGTGCGCGTCGCCCCGTCGGGGTGGCGCGGGCCATCAGGGCCTGACGAACCAACAGCGCAGACGGGGCCACCAAGCAGGCGACGGCCACAAGGGGTAGGACCTCGGGGAACCATGGTTGGGCCAGGCCAGACACCAGTTGCGAGTCCGCAAGCAGGATCAATCCTCCCGCGGTCGCGCCGACCAGCGAGATGACCGCCAGGGGCGTGTTGCTCTTGCGCAGCATCAACGGACTCGCGCTGAAGAAGTAGAGCACCTGGATGGCACCGACGACTGCTGCCTGATCACCGATCCCATCCTCTCGAGCCAGCACGACGCCGGTCAGTACCGCGATGAGGAAGGCCGCCGTCGCTATCCTCAGCGCCAGCTTCCACGCTATCGACCGGTCGCTCCACATCCATTCCCCCACAACGTGGTTGCTCGCCATGCTCCCGCCCCAGGAGAGAACCACTGCCAGACCCAGGAACAGCATCTCCGGGTTGGCCATCGGATGCGGGAGGATCGACCACATCGCCAGCACCGGAGCTGTGTAGGTGAGCCCACGCAGGAACGACCTGCTCAACTCATCTCCGCGCACGGAACGCGGCGCGGGCGGATCAACCTCGAGGACCACTGGTGTGCGGCGCCCGGCCACGAAGATGTCCGACCACCCTTCTTCCTGCGCATCCTCCACGCTGTATCCCGCCATCTCAGCCAGGGCGCAGGCTTCGTAGTGGTCACCCGTCCTGCTCCTGACCGCCTCCAGGAACTCCCCCAAGCTGAGCCGCTCCTCCAGCGCGCTCATCCGCCGGCCTTGGACCGGATGAGCGCGTAGGCCCACTCAGGGTCACGCGGTGATGGTAGGTACGGGGCAATGCGACCGCCCACGTGCACCTGCTCGTCGTTGAGGCCCGCCACTGCGGTCTGGCGCTCAGGCACCAGTGCGATGGCCTCATAGCGGTCCCGGAACCGATCAATCATGCGCGCCAGGGAGAACTGCTCCACGACCCTGACCCGGCCGAGCACCGCGAGGCGCCGACGCTCCCCCTCGTCGGACAGCAGTCGGATGAGTGCTCGGGCCAGAGCGTCCGGGTCACGGGCGTGCACGAGGAGGCCCGCGTCTCCCACGACCTCCGGGACGCCTCCGACGTTGGTGGCCACGATGGCCCGCCCGCAGGCCATCGGCTCCAGGGCACCGTAGGGGAAGCCCTCCGATATTGAGGACAGCACAGCGATCTGCCCAGCACAGTACGACGACACCGGATCCGAGGTGGACCCAAGCATCTGCACCCTGTACTCGAGGTCGAGTTCGCGGACCAACGACACAAGCTCCTCGTAGTAGCCCTTGTTCGTATCCGGGACTGGCCCCGTGATCTGCAACTGAACCCTCGGAATGGTGCGCGCCACCCGGGGCATCGCCTTGATCAGTGTGACCAGATCCTTCAAAGGGTCGATCCTGCCCACGTAGGAGATGATCGGGTCATCTGGAGGGCTGGACACCGGCCAGAACACCTGCGTGTCGACGCCGTTGTGAGCGGTCGAGATCTTCTCCGGGCTGGCGCCGAGAGCCCTTGCCCACCGCCCGTTGAAGTCAGACACGGGCGCGATCGACGTCGCCGCCTCGTAGCCGACTTTGGTCATGCTCTTGAGGAAGGCGGCGACCATGTTGCGCTGGAGGAAGGACCACTCCGTCGCGCGCAGAGCCATCAGCCTCTCCCGGAAGAAGACCCCGTGCTCGCTGAGAAGGATCGGCACCCCTTGGGCATACGACGGCAGTGCGGCCAGCAAAGCGGATCCCAGAGAGGTCACATGAAGGAGGTCCGCATCCACGGGCGGGAATGTGCACGGCATGATCATCCGGGCGACGTAGGCCATGCTCCGGCCCAGGTCTCCACCTGATGACGGGGCCAGCCCAGCCCGCTGGCGGATGGTGTGCAGCAGCTCCAGGGAGCGCCGATCGTTGAGCAACCACCACAGCCGCTCGGCGATCTCCGGGCGGGTGAGCACCATCCAGGCGTTGAGGGTCACCTGCGGCGTGCGCCCCCCCCTGCCATAGGCGTGTCCGCAGATGACCTCCCACGCCTCCTCGAAGTCCCTCCTCTGCCGCGCACTGATCATCTTGCGCGACGGGATGGGGCCCCACATGTCGACTGCCCTCACCGAAGTCACGTTCTGTGGGAGGTCGTAGGCCGCTGTCGCCCGGCCGGCCGTCAGCACCGTGATCGAGAAGTCCACCTCCGGAAGACCACGGATGAGTTGGTCCGACCACGTCGAGACCCCACCGCGCACCACGGGGTAGGTGCCCTCTCCGACCATGCAGACGCGCATGTGACTCTCGCCTTCCACAGGGCTGGACAATTACGTTGCGGTTGTCCCCCGGCCACTCACGTTACTGCCCCCCGAAAACCACTGTCTACAGTCCGGTCGAGTCGAATTCCCGCGAAAGGGGGACACTGTAGGGGACAGAGGGGCACAAGTTCACAAACGCCCTAGCCATGGGCACTCCTGCAGTACTAGTTTGGAGACAGCGTTCATTCATTATGCGCTGCATGCCGGAATTGTGTCTAATTGTCAGGGGTATTCCATAATGGTGCCGATGCAAGCCACTATGTCACAACAGCCAGTAATTGCTCGGTCACAATTCGTGGCCTTTGTTGCATTCTTCGCGCTCCTGATCGGCATGCTGGGTGCCCCCGTGACTGCCTCAGCCGCTCCTCCCACGCTCATGCGAACCGACATGAAGGTGCTCGTGGTCCAAGGCGCCAGCACGGCGCCGTACGAGTACCTCATGACCCGCGATGGGATCCCGTTCGACGTCCTGCCCACCGCGAGCATCAACGCCGGGGCCCTCGTGGACACCTCGGGAGCCGTCCCGCACGCGAAGTACCAGGCAGTGATCGTGCCGGACATGGCGACCGATGTCGGTAGCAGCTGGCGCACCGCGTTGGCCGCGTACGAGTCCACGTACGGCATCCGACAGCTGGCCGCATACGTGTACCCCAACTCGCTCGTGGGCCTGAACGAGGTTCCTGAACCCTCCTGTGGGTCGGCGGACGGCAAGACCGCGCTGGTGACCGCGGCCGGCCTGTCGGGACCCTTCAACTACCTCAAGGGGCCGGTCCCGTTCGACACGGGCTCGTGGCTCTGCGAGGCGACCGCGGCCGGCGCCGGCGTGACGTCATTCGTCACCCGAGGTACAGGCATCGTCGTCGGCGTCTTCGCCAACTCCGGCGTCGACACCATGTTTGTTACCTTCAGCGCCAACTCCAACCAGTCGCACCTGCGCCTGCTCGGCCCCGGCATCCTCAACTGGCTGACCGCGGGGAACCACCTGGGCCTCAACCGAGCCTTCCTCGCAGTCCACGCGGACGACGCCTTTGGCGAGGACTCGCGATGGAGCGTGACCGGCAACTGCACACCCGGGGATACGGAGTGCAGCGCAACCACGACCGACATCCTCATGAACGCCAGCGACGTGACCCAACTCAAGCAGTGGCAGTCGGCCAATGCCGTGAAGGTGGACCTGGCGTACAACGCGGAACCCGCTGTGCTCCGCAACGACGCTGCAGTGACTGGTTCGCTCACCAAGGCCCTCCTGGATGACAAGGCCTCCTTCCGATGGATCAACCACACGTTCGGCCATAAGTACCTGGGTTGCGCGACCACGGACACGGCACCGTTCAACTGCCTGACGGAGTACCCGGATGTGAACCAGCCGCTCAACGCGGCCCTGTGGACGCAGTTGGGCGTCATCAACGCAGACATCACCACGAACCTGAACACCGCGCCGTTCAGCACGCTGGACCTCGACCCGACTGAGCTGGTCACCGGTGAGCACTCCGGCCTGGCTGACACGAACACGGGTCGCAGGCAGGCGGACAACCCGAACCTGATCGCTGCTGTCAACAACCTCGGGATCAAGGTCCTGGCTTCTGATGCCTCCAAGGAGTCCACCCAGCGGAGCTTCGGCTCAGCCGTGACTCTCCCCCGGTACCCGAACAACTTGTACTACAACGTCGGGACTGGCGCCGAGCTGGTCGACGAGTACAACTGGATCTACACCAGCGCTGCCGATGGGGGCAGCGGGATCTGCACCACGCTGGGCTACGACTGTGTCACCCCCGTGAGCAACTTCGCGACCGACATCGCACCCCTTGAAGCCAAGGCCACCTTGAATCGGGTACTCAACAACGATCCTCGCCCGCACTACGTGCATCAGTCGAACTTCGCCGAGGAACGACTCGCGTACACCTGGCTCAACCTGGTCCTGTCCAACTACAACGCAGCCGTCGTCGTCACAGACATGCCCATCGTCAACCCGACGATGACAGCGGCGGCGCTCGCTCTCACGCAGCAGGTGTCGTGGAGCGCAATCCAGGGCGGCGTCACTGCCTACATCAAGGGCGGGCAGATCATGGTCACGACGCCCACAGCGGGCTGGGTCCCGCTGAGCGCAGCCACGGGCAAGGTCGCCGGGTCACAGAACCTCTGGGGTGATGCCTACGGTGGCACTCGCTCCAAGTGGACCTACCTCACACCGGGTGAGACCCTGACAGTGGACGTGGCGGCGAACACCCTGCCAACAGCGGCATTCACGTTCACCTGCCCGACCGATTCGCTCACCTGCTCCGTTGACGGTTCGACGTCGGCAGACCCGGACGGAACCGTGGCGACCTATCACTGGGACTTCGGTGACGGTACCCCCATGCAGGTCACGACCACACCGACTGCTGCCCACTCCTACCTGTCGGCTGGGACCCCGACCGTCACGCTCACGGTCACTGACAACCGGGGAGGCACGAGCCTCCCCGTGAGCCAGGTCGTGAACCCGACGGGCACCAACCAACTGCCAACAGCGGTCGCCGCAGCCTCCTGCACCGGGCTGACCTGCTCCTTCGACGCCAGCAAGTCCAGTGATGGCGACGGGTCGATCGCGACGTATGGCTGGGACTTCGGGGACAACACTCCCATCGCCACGGGAGCGAACCCGAAGGCCGAACACACCTATCCGACGGGTGGCACCTACACCGCCAAGCTCACGGTGACCGACAACAAGGGCGGAACCGGGGTGACATCAGTCATCGTCAAGCCGGTCTCGCCGAACAAGGCGCCGACGGCGTCGTTCACCGTCACCTGCGTGGGCCTCAACTGCGCGGCCGATGGCAGCGGGTCCTCGGATCCTGACGGCAAGGTCGTGTCCCACCAGTGGACCTTCGGGGACGGCTCGGCTGCCGCCGGAGCAAAGCCCGGGACACACACCTACGTCACCGCGGGCACCTACATGATCACCCTGAGCGTCTTCGACGACTTGGGTGCCTCTGCCTCGACCTCGAAGTCGGTCACAGTCCAGGCGCCCGCCGCGCCACCGGTCACGACCGCTCCCTCCGCGCCGACAGGACCGACGCCGACCGTCAAGATCAAGACCGTCAAGAAGAAGAGCAAGATCAGGATTGACGTCGACCCGAACAAGGGTACGAAGTACTGGAAGTTCAAGGTGCAGAAGCTCAAGAAGGACGGCACCTGGAAGCAGTACAAGAAGACGTACAGGACGGTTGGCAAGAAGGAGCGCAAGACAGTCAACCGCAAGAAGGGCACCTACCGTGTCATGGTCCTACCCAGGTTCGGCTATCAATCAGTGACATCCGCTCAGGTCTACCTGAAGAGGTAGCAGTAGGCCGCCTGCTCAGCGATTGACGTGTTCCCCACGGCGATCGGAGGGCAGGCGGCTATCCAGCCCGGCCCACCATCAGACCGTCGGGGTACGTTCCTGGACCACCCACTGCTGGCCGTAGCCATCACGCAGCAGGTCCAGGAACGCATGCGGATCGAAGGACTCGGGACCGAGCACACCCGCGCCCGACCATGCTCCTGTCGACAGCAGCTCGAGGGCGATGACCGGGTTCATCGCCGTCTGCCAGACGACGGCCTGGGCACCGTACTCAGCCATCGTCGTCTCGTTGTCTGCCACGTGGTAGATGTACACCTCGCGGGGCTGGCCATCCTTGCCCGTGCCCGTGATCCACAGCCCTGCGCACGTCTTCCCCGTCATCTTGTCGCCGAGCGTCAACGGATCCGGGAGGCAGGCGGCCACCACATCACGCGGCGAGACCAGCTGGCCCCGGACGTTCACTGGCTCAGTACGGTCGAGGCCCAGCTTGTGCAACGTGCGCAGCACCTCGATGAACTCGTCACCGAGACCGAACTTGAAGGTCACCCGCTTGGCGTCGATCACACGGGGCATCAGCACCACCTCCTCGTGCTCGACATTGACGCACTCGACGGGCCCGATCCCCTCCGGGAAGTCGAACACCTCGGGCTCGCTGAACGGTTCGGTGGTGAAGAACCCACGCTCCTTCTCCCAGATCAGCGGAGGATTCAGGCACTCCTCGATCGTGGTCCAGATGGAGAAGGACGGAGCGAAGTCGTAGCCGTGCACCACGAGGTTCGACGCGTCACGGACGCCGAGCTCGTCGATCTCGCTGAACAGCTCATCGGATGCGTACCTGGCGAAGACGTCGGCCAACCCGGGCTCCACGCCCATCCCCACTAGGGCCAGCTGCCCGCTGTCGACCCACTGGTCGTGCACGGCGAACTGCTCGTCCCCGAGCATGACGCCGGTCCTGCTGAACGGATGCTCCGGGTGGCGTTCGGACAGGCTCATCGCAGTGTCCATGTAGTCGGCGCCAGCGGCGAACGTCCCCTCGAAGATCGGGACCACGTACCGGGGGTCGACGGCATTGAACACGTGCGTGACCCGATGCGCGCGGCAGAGCTCGGTCACGGACCCTGCCTCGCTGGCGTCGACCTGCGCGGCTGTGAATCTCGGGTCGGCCAGTCGATCGACCAGTGCGGCCGCACGATCCAGGTCGTAGTCGGCAACGATCATGGCCTCGAAGAAGTCACGGCGAGCGGCGATGAGTGCGGCGGAGGAGCCGACCCCCCCGGCGCCGATCACGAGCACGCGCATGCTGGTCTCCCTGGTTTCATCAGTGGCTGTGACTCGCACAGTGACACAGGGCCCCGCGGATATCCAGTCGGCCGAAGGTGCGGTTCCGGGGACCCGAGTCACACATGACCTCGCCTCCGGGCGCCCGCCGGAAAGCCGTCACCAGCAGCCCTCGGATAGCGTCGTTGCCGTGACTCTGAACACCTCAGGAGATGTCTCCGAGCTCGGATTGCGCGGGCAGCGCTCAGCCTGGATCCTCGTCGGTGGTGTGTGGGCGGGCTACTTCATCGTCCGAGCCCTCGAGGTCGAGCCGGCGGTTCGCCTCCTCAAGGGCCTGCTCATGCCCGCCCTGCTGCTGTGGGTCGTGGTGGCCCTCGGCGATCGAGCCCCGCGCTGGCTGGTGATCGGCCTGGTCATGGCCACGATCGGTGACGTCGCCATCGACATCTCGTTCGAGCTCGGCATCCTCGGGTTCCTGCTCATGCAGGTCTGCTACATCATCGGGTTCCTCCAGATGGGCGCCGCGGCAGGGATCCGTCGTCGCTGGCCCGTGGCCCTGGGCTACCTCGGGATCTGGCTGGCAGTGAACCTCGGCCTGGGTGGGCAGTTCGGTGACCTTCGCATCCCGGTGCTGGTCTACAGCGCGGCAATCTGCCTCATGGCTGCCCTCGCTGCAGGTGTCGGCCCCCGGGTTGGGTGGGGCGCAGCGCTCTTCCTTGTCTCCGACATGTTCATCGCCTTCGGTCAGGCTGACATCGACTTCGTCCTGCGCTCGGCGATCATCATGCCGACCTACCTTGCAGGCCAGTACCTCATCGCGACCGGGTGGGCACGGTCCACCGATCCCAAGGTCCGCATCCCCATCTGACGAGGCGCAGACGCCCGCGGGCACTTCTGTGCCGCAACACCCGACCACGTGGGCCATCTCACAGACCCATCAGTTTGGTCACGTGACCAACTGGGCATACCTGGAGTACGGGCCGCTGCCCCGGATGCACGAGGGGTCATCCGGGAGGCGGCCCTTCTGCGTGCCCGCCACACTCCTGCCTGCCGCTTCCCCCGCCTGTGCCCCGGCGCATGTCCGCGCGCCGCGGCGGGCGATCGGCTCCCCGGCCCCCTACGCTGCAGGCGATCACGGATGGAGGGTCAGCATGCGACCGAACCACACGTTTGACGTCGCGCCGAGGGGTCGGCGTCTTATCACCCTGGGGGTGCTGAGCTCTGCACTGGCCATGGCAGCCACCTCCCTGACGACCCCTGCTTGGGCGTCGGCGGGACCCGGAGCGATGGCCCCCGTCTCGGACCAGGCAGTCCAGCGTCTCGCCGCCGAGCTGCCTGGCGGTGGTACGAGCATCTTCGCCGGGAAGAACTACGTCGCCCTCTACGGTCACCCCGGCACCCGAGCGCTCGGCGTGCTCGGCGAGCAGGGCAAGTCGGCGACGATCCGCCGCGCCAAGCGAGTGGCGGCCACCTACCAGCCACACACCAAGCGGCGCGTCGTGCCGTCGCTGGAGATCATCGCGACCATCGCCTCGGCCTCCGCCGGCAGCGACGGTGACTACTCCGCCGAGTCCCCGGTATCGAAACTGCGGCCGCTGGTCAACGCCGCAGGACGCCGCGGGGTCTACGTGGTCCTGGACCTGCAACCGGGACGCACGGACTTCCTCACCCAGGCCAAGCGCTACAGGTCGCTGTTGCGCAAGCCGCACGTCGGCCTCGCATTGGACCCCGAATGGCGGCTCAAGCCCGGGCAGCGGCACCTGCGCCAGATCGGGTCCGTCGACGCGGCCGAGATCAACCGGGTGTCGGCCTGGTTGGCCGAGCTCACCCGAGCCCAGGGGCTGCCCCAGAAGATGCTCCTGCTGCACCAGTTCCGGACCTCGATGATCCGCAACCGCTCGGCACTGAACACCTCGCATCCCGAGCTCGCGATGATCATCCAGATGGACGGCCTGGGCAGCCAGCCGGCCAAGCAGGCGACATGGCGGGCGCTGCGCGCCGGCGCGCCGAAGCGGATCAAGTTCGGCTGGAAGAACTTCATCGACGAGGACCGACCGATGCTCGGACCCAGGGCAACCATGGCGATCAAGCCCCAACCGCGCTGGGTCTCCTACCAGTAGCCGCTCCCCGCCACTCCTGCCAGATTTCCTCCGCCTGCACGTATCTCCTCCCCATGCGGGCGGAGGAGATGCGTGCTGGCGGAGGAGATCCGGGGGGGTGGTCAGGCGTGGGTGGGGAAGCCCAGGTTGAGGCCGCCGTGGCTCGGGTCCAGCCAGCGTGAGGTCACGACCTTGCCGCGGGTGAAGAAGTGCACACCCTCGGTTCCGTGGGCATGCGTGTCACCGAACAGCGAGGACTTCCAGCCGCCGAAGGAGTAGTAGGCCATGGGGACCGGGATCGGCACATTGATGCCGATCATGCCGACCTGGACCTCGTCCTGATAGCGCCGCGCGGCACCTCCGTCATTGGTGAAGATCGCCGTTCCATTGCCGTACGGGTGATCGTTGACCAGCTTCAGGGCGTCGTCGTAGGAGTCCACGCGCACGACGCTGAGCACCGGGCCGAAGATCTCGTCGGTGTAGATGCTCATCTCCGGCAGGACGTTGTCGAACAGGGTCGGGCCCAGCCAGAACCCGTCCTCGTCGCCATCGACCACGGGGTTGCGCCCGTCGACGACCAGCGTGGCCCCGGCCGCCTCGCCGGCATCGACGTAGGACGTGACCTTGTCCCGATGGGCGCCGGTGACCAGGGGACCCATGTCGCAGCCACGCCGGCCGTCGCCGGTGCGCAGCGTCGCCATCCGTTCTGCGATCGCCTGCACCAGCGGATCGGCGATGTCACCCACGGCGACGAGCGCGGAGATGGCCATGCAGCGCTCCCCCGCAGATCCGAACCCTGCGTTGACGGCCGCGTCGGCGGCAAGGTCGAGGTCGGCGTCGGGCAGGACGACCATGTGGTTCTTCGCACCACCGAGGGCCTGGACACGCTTGCCGTTGGCGGTCCCCGTCTCGTAGACGTACTTGGCGATGGCCGTCGATCCGACGAAGGAGATCGACTTCACGTCCGGGTGTGTCAGCAGTGCGTCAACCGCGACCTTGTCGCCGTGCACGACGTTGAACACTCCGTCGGGCAGCCCGGCGTCCTTCCACAGCTGTGCGATGAAGTTGATCGCGCTGGGGTCCTTCTCGCTGGGCTTGACGATGACCGTGTTGCCCGCCGCAATCGCAATCGGGAAGAACCACATCGGGACCATCGCCGGGAAGTTGAACGGGGAGATGATCCCCACCACCCCCAGCGGCTTGCGGATCGAGTAGACGTCGACGCTGCTGGAGACCCCCGAGGAGTAGCCACCCTTGAGCAGGTGCGGGATGCCGCACGCGAACTCCACGACCTCCAGCCCACGGGTGACCTCACCCAGGGCATCGGACAGGACCTTGCCATGCTCCTCGGTGATGAGGGCAGCGACCTGTTCCTTGTGTGTGTTGAGCAGCTCTCGGAAGGCGAACATCACCTGCGTTCGCTTCGTGATGGAGGCGGTGCCCCACTCGACGAAGGCAGCGCTGGCGGCAGCCACGGCCTCGTCCATGATCCGCACAGAGGCGAAGTCGACGGTGCCGCTGACCTTGCCTGTGGCCGGATCGAAGATGTCGCCGGTGTCCTCCGGGTCGATCAGGTCCACGGCCCTGTCCCGGATCGCCGAGAGTGCCGCATTGACCCTGTCGACCGGCGGGGCGGTCTCGGCCGGAGCGTAGGGTCGGCCGTTGATCCAGTGCGTGACGTGCTTCATGGGTGCCTCTCGATTCGTGGATCTCATGAGTCGAACCCCAGGCCCATGCGGTCCAGGGTCCGCAGCCAGAGGTTGCGTCGTCCGTGGTTGTTGTCCGCCCGGTCCAGGGACCACCGGGTCAGGGCCACGGCCGGGCTCCGGAAGGGCTCAGGCGGGAACGGCATCGGCTTGGTCCTGACCATCTCGAGCCGGGTGCGCTCCGTCTCGCGACCAGTGAGCAGGTCCAGCATCACCTGGGCGCCGTACCGGGTGGCGCCCACCCCGAGACCCGTGTACCCCACGCTGTAGGCAACACGGCCATCCATCGCCGTGCCCCAGAACGCGCTGAACCGGGAGCAGGTGTCGATCGCGCCGCCCCAGGCGTGGGTGAACCTCAGGCCCTCGAGCTGGGGGAAGGTGGTGAAGAAGTTGTCGGCCAGGATCGCGCTGGACCGGTCATCACGATTGAGCGCCGGGTTCATCTGGCTGCCGTAGTGGTAGATCGCGTCGAAGCCACCCCAGAGCAGCCGCCCGTCGGCGGTGGGGCGCGCGTAGTGGAACTGGTTGTTCCCGTCGCCCACCCCGCCGCCGAAGTGCCAGCCGATGCTGTCCCGCTGACCCTGGCTCAGCGGTTCTGTCATCAGCACGTAGTCGTAGACCGGGATGATGAAGGGACGCACCCTGCGCAGGAGGCTGGGGAAGGCGCTGGTGCCGAGGGCGACCCGACGTGCCGTGATGTGGCCGTGCTCGGTGCGCACGTCGACGCCCGTGGGCGTCGCCTCCAGGCCCGTGACCGGCGAGTGCTCGTGGATGCGCACTCCCAATCCACGAACGACCCGCGCAAGTTCCCAGGCCAACTTGGCCGGGTCCACGACGGCCACGCCACGACGATCCAGGACACCTGCCTCGTAGACAGGCGAGTTGACCATCGCCCGCGTGGCTTCGGCGTCGAGGAACTCCAGGTGTTCCCCGTAGGGCGCTGCAAGGTCCGGCAACGCCCGGAGCTCGTCCACCTGATGGGCCTCGGTGGCGACCTCGAGCTCGCCGCTGCGTTCGAAGTCGACGGCCATCTCGTAGCGCGAGACGGTCTCCTCGATCGCATCGAGGTTGGCGTGCCCCTGCCGGGTCAGCTCGGCGAGGTCCGACGGCCACCGGGAGAGCCCGTTGGCGAAGCCATGGGTGATCGACGAGGCCACGAAGCCGCCATTGCGGCCCGAGGCGCCCTCAGCGATCCGATCGGACTCGAGCACGACGACATCGAGGTCGGGATCTGCCTCCTTGGCCAGCAGCGCGGTCCAGAGCCCCGTGTACCCGCCACCCACCACGACCAGGTCCGCCGTGGCGGCTCCAACCAGCGTCGGTGTGGGATCGGGGCGGGCCGGACGGTCAAGCCAGAAGGGGGCGTGGGTGACGTCGGCCAGGGCGCTGCGCGACGAGGTGCGGATGTTGTGACGCGAGTACGGCACGGGTATCGCACTCCAGGTGAGCCGCCCCGGGTCCTCCGGACGATACGGCCGCGCGGTTGGTGGGTCATCCCCACTCGGTGGACCGCAGCGGAGCCAGTGTAGCGACCCTCGTCACCCTGCGCGAAGCGATGATCACCTTCTCGCCGCGCGGGTATCCGGCCCGGACCTTGCGCGGGTATCCGGCTTGGACGTGAGGCGGAGACAATCCACTAGATTGACGTCCAGCCCAGTCCGGGCCGCGCGCGCCCCATCCGACGGGAGGTTCCCATGCCAGAAGTCCCGGTGGGCGCCGAGCTGTCGATGCACGACCCACGCCAGGTGGGCCCGTGGACCATCCATTCACGGCTGGGGGCCGGCGGGATGGGGGTGGTGTTCTACGCCTCGTCCCCCGAGTGGCAGGGCGTCGCCCTGAAGGTGATCCGACCGGGCCTTCTGGACGCCCCGGCGACGCGGGACAGGTTCCGCCGTGAGGTCGCCGTCCTGAGGTCCGTCCACGATGACCACATCAGCCAGTTCCTGGCCGCCGACCTCGAGTCCGAGCCGGCCTGGTTGGCCATCGAGTACGTCAGCGGACCAACCCTGCGCGACGAGGTCACCGAGAACGGCCCCCTGTCCGAAGACGACTGGTGGCGCCTGGCCCGTGGCATGGCCCAGGCACTGGCCGTGCTCGACCAGCACCGCATCACCCACCGGGATCTCAAGCCCGGCAACATCATCCTCAGCCCCACGGGCCCACAACTCATCGACTTCGGGATCGCCCACCCCGAGGACGCAACCTCACTGACGGCCACGGGTCTGGTCACCGGCAGCCCGGCATGGCTCTCGCCCGAGCAGGCCACGCTGGATCCCATCGGTCCGGCCAGCGACGTGTTCGCCCTCGGTTCACTCCTGGCGTTCTCGATCACCGGCCGGCCACCCTTCGGCGAGGGCGCCTCCGTGGCCGTGCTCATGAGCATCGCCACCCGGGAACCCGACCTCGAGGGCATCGACCCCAACCGCTGCGCCCTGCTGCGCCGCATGATGACGAAGGACCCGACACGCAGGCCCTCCGCGCGGCAGGTGCTCGACCGCCTGCGCGAGCATCCCGCCGGTCCGGATGCGACCCAGGCTGAGGGAGACCAGGCGACCCGAGTGCTCGCGCCACACATCGGCGCCCCACTCCAGACTCCCCCGCCGGCGTCGCCAGCCCCCACCTCGCCAGCCCTGCACCGCCCCGGTCCCCACCACCCCGGCGTCAGTCGCGCCGGTCACACCTCCCGCGCCGACTGCGCCCCCGGTTCGGCCGAGGAGCACGGCCAGCGGACGGTCGCTGGGCCCGCGCGCGGCGGCAGCGCAGCGGCGCCGGGAGCGCCGACGTCGCCTCCTCGTGGCGCTGGTCGCCATCCTTGCCCTGATCGTTGCGGGGTGGATCGCGCTGCAGGCCCTGGACGTCGGCACCACCGGCGGCGGATCGTCGACCGGCGGTGGTGCCTCCTCGGACGCACCACCGGCCCCGAACTCGGACCAGCTGCGCGACGG
The DNA here is from genome assembly GCA_963697345.1 of uncultured Actinomycetes bacterium. Classification (GTDB taxonomy): domain Bacteria; phylum Actinomycetota; class Actinomycetes; order S36-B12; family CAIYMF01; genus Prado023. The sequence goes on from CAVONS010000005.1 coordinate 212,405, forward strand.
GCCCTGGCTGCTCGAGCGCTACCGGCTCAACAACACCTCGTCGGGGCTGACGATCACCGGGACCGTGCGCAACACCGGGGACGCCACGGCCTCGGCTGACCTCACGACATGGGTCTACGTGGGCCAGGAGTCACTGGGGTCCGTGTCGACCACCGTGACCGACGTGCCGGCCGGTGATGCCGTGCAGGTCGAGATGACCGGGGACGCCGTCTGGAAGCAGGGCGACAAGGTCGTCCTGCTCAAGGCCTCCTGATCGGCCTCAGGCGCCGATCACCGACTGGTAGAGCCGGGCGTACTTCACTTCCTCCTCGGGAGTGAGCCACTTGAAGGCAGTGATGTTGGCCAGGTCCTCAGCCGTGGGGAAGATGAAGGGGTCGTCCACGAGGTCCGGATCGATCTTCTCCATCGCCTCCCGGGCCCCTGCCACAGGTGAGATGTACTGCACCCAGGCCGCCACCTCAGCGGCGATCTCCGGGTCGTAGTACCAGTTCATGAGCTGCTCGGCGTTGGCCATGTGGCGCGCCATGGCAGGGACCATCATGTCGTCGGTCCAGAGCAGCCCGCCGGACTCGGGGATCACGAACGTGTAGGGCTTGCCCTCCAGGGCGATGTCCCCGGACCAGGCGAAGGCAGCGACGACGTCGCCGGTGAGCATCGAGGGGATGTAGTCGTTGCCCGTCACCTGGCGGATCTGCCCGGAGTCGATCTGCGCCTGGATCTCAGCAGCCGCGGCGTCGAACTCGTCCTGGGTGAAGTTCGCGGGGTCGGCGCCCAGCGACGCCATCACCAGCCCCATCGAGTCGCGCATCTCGGCGAGGATGGTGATCCTGCCCTTGAGCGCGGGGTCCCACATCTCCTGCACCGTGCGGATCTCGGACTTGCCGGTCAGCTCCTTGAGGAGCTTGGCGTTGAAGCCCAGCCCGGTGTAGCCGCCCTGCCAGGGGAGGCTGTGATTGCGGTCCGGGTCGAAGGCCACGTTCTGCAGGCTCGGGATGAGGTTGTCGGCGTTCGGCATGTTGGTGCGATCGAACTGCTGGGCGAAGCCCTGACGCGTCCAGAGTGCGGCCATCCAGTCGGTGAGCACGACCAGATCGCGGCCGATGTCCTGGCCGGCCTCGAGCTGGGGACGCACCTTGGCGGCGAACTCCGCCGTGTCGTTGATGTCCTCGCGCAGCTCCACGTCGATCCCGGTGGCCTCCTGGAACCGCTCGAGGGTCGGACGGTTGCCGTCATCGTCCTCATCGATGTACTCCACCCACGACGACCAGACCAGCTCCTTCTCCGTGGCCGACTGGTCCGGCTGGGTCTTTGCGGGCAGATCGCCCTCAGAGCGGGAGCCGCTGGGGGCGGGCGTGCTGGTGGTGCCCCGCGCGCCACAGGCGGCAGCCATGAGTGCAGCCCCGCCGATCCCTGCCGACTGCAGCAGCCGGCGCCGCGGCAGCACGAGCCCTGACTGCGGCGTGCTCAGATTCTTCATGATCGTCCCTCCGTCGTCCCCTGGTCCCCGTCCCAGTCAGGATTGTCCATCATCGGTCCGTGTCGTCGGGTAGGGCCCCGGTGGTCGCGCTGCTCAGCTCTTGACCCGCCGGCGCGATGCACTGACGATCTGCGAGATGAGGACGATCGCCAGGGCGCCGAAGAACATGATCGAGGCGATCACATTCACCTGCGGCGGGATCCCGCGCTGGGCAGCTCCCCAGATGTACATCGGGAAGGTGACCGTCGAGCCCGAGTTGAAGTTGGTGATGATGAAGTCATCGAAGGACAACGAGAACGCCAGCAGCGCGGCACCCGCGATGCCCGGGGCCACCAGCGGCAGGGTGACGTACCGGAAGGTCGCCTTCTCATCGGCGTAGAGATCCATCGCCGCCTGCTCGATGCGTGGGTCCAGCCCGGAGAGACGGGCCTTGACCGTGACGACGACGAAGCTGATCACGAACATGATGTGGGCGATGAGGATCGTCCAGAAGCCCAGCGGCATGGACCACGAGCCCACGTACATGTTCAGGAACAGCGCGAGCAGCGAGGACCCGAGCACGACCTCGGGGGTGGCCATCGGCAGGAAGATCAGCAGGTTCGTCGTGGACCGTCCACGGAAGCGATGGCGGACCATGGCGAAGGCGATCATCGTGCCCATGATCGTGCCGACCACGGTGGTGAAGAAGGCGATCGTGGCGCTGACCTGGACCGACCCACAGATGGTGGGGTCCTTGCAGATGTTCAACCACGCGTCGAGGGAGAACTCGTTCCACCGCGTGTTCTGCCGGCCGACGGGCTTGTTGAAGGAGAAGATCACGACCACGGCCACCGGCAGGAACATGTAGATCAGGGCGAGCAGGCTGTAGGCCGCCAACGCGTGCTCGCGAATCCACATCAGGATCCGCTGGGTGGCTGACAGCCTGGCAGGCTCCATCTCGGCGGCTGCGGCGGGATCGATCTGGGTGGTGGCCATCAGAGCAGGTCCTCCGTCCCAGCGCGGCGCACATAGATGAACACGAGCACCAGGATCGAGGCCATGAGCAGGAAGCTCAACGCCGAGGCGATCGGATAGTCACGCACGATGATGAACTGGCTGTCGATCACGGATCCGACCATGCGGTCCTTGGTCGAGCCCAGCAGCTTGGCGTTGATGTAGTCGCCAGCAGCAGGGATGAAGGTCAACAGGGTCCCGGCCACCACCCCGGGCAGGGAGAGCGGCCAGATGACCTTGCGGAAGGTGGTGAACGCGGTCGCGTAGAGATCCGCGCCGGCCTCAGCGAGCCGCGGATCGATCTTGTCCAACGAGGCGTACAGGGGAAGGATCATGAAGGGCAGGAAGTTGTACGTGATGCCTGTGACCACGGCCAGGGGCGTGTTGAGGATGCGGTCCTGGGGCAGGAGGTTGAGGGTGTTCATCGTCTCCACGATCCAGCCCTGGTCGGCCAGGATGGTCTTCCACGCATTGGTCCTGATCAGGAACGAGGCGAAGAACGGCGCGACCACCAGCACCAGCAACAGGGCCTTCCAGCGCCCCGCCTTGAACGCGATGAAGTAGGCCACGGGGTAGGCGATGATCAACCCGATGAGCGTGGCAATCCCCGCGTAGATGAACGACCGGATGAACTGCTCGCTGTAGCGGCTCAGGGCCTCGGAGTAGTTGGCGAAGTCCCAGTTGAAGTAGTAGCCGTCGTTGGGGTTGTCGCTGACCGGTGACTGCAGCGACGTCAGGAACAGCGAGACCAGCGGCAGCACGAAGAAGACCCCGAGCCAGGCCATGCCCGGCAGCAGCAACCAGTACGGGGTCTTTCGACCCTTCAGCAGGCCCTTGGCGGGCGTCTCCGGGATCGGGGTGGCCGGTATCTGGATCGCCGGGCTGCTGGACGGGATCTGCATGGATCAGCCCTTCCTGGCAGCAGTCGGCGCCTTGCCCGCGACAGCGTCGGACGCGGTGTAGTGCCCGACCTCGCGCAACTCCTTGTCGAGTCCCGCGTTCAGGTCGTCATTGCCATCGAGGCCGAACGTGTGGCGCGGGTCCCACGACAACGTGACGTCCTCGCCGACCCGCGGGCGCGATCCCGCACTCAGGTTCTGCTCGAAGGCGATGACCTCCTGGCCCCACGGTGCGGCCACCAGGTACTGGGTGGACACCCCGACGAAGGAGGCGTCGGTGATGCGGCCCGTGAGGCTGTTCCGGCCAGCCGGCACCTGGTCGTCACCGCGGTGCAGCGCCAGCTTCTCCGGTCGGATTCCGAGGATGATCTTGTCCGACGTGGTCGCGCTCTTGTCCTTGGGCAAGGTGAAGACCTGGTCGAAGGCCTTCACGGTGATGGTGTCCCCGGACTCGACGACGTCGCCCGGGAACATGTTCGACTGGCCGAGGAAGTTGGCCGCGAAGGCCGTGTGGGGCGTGTCGTAGATCTCCTGCGGCTCCCCCAGCTGCTCGATCTTGCCGTTGTTCATCACCGCGATGGTGTCGGCCATGGTCATGGCCTCCTCCTGGTCGTGGGTGACGTGGACGAACGTGATGCCCACCTCGACCTGGATCCGCTTGAGCTCGATCTGCATCTGGCGTCGCAGCTTGAGGTCCAGGGCGCCGAGGGGCTCGTCGAGCAGGAGGACGTCGGGGCGGTTGATCAGCGCGCGAGCAAGGGCGACACGCTGCTGCTGCCCGCCGGACATCTGCGCCGGCTTGCGCCGTGCAAGCGGCGCGAGCTCCACGAGCTCGAGCATCTCGTTGACCTTGGCATCGACGTTCTTCTCACCACGCCGGCGCAGGCCGAAGGCGACATTCTCGAAGATGTCCATGTGCGGGAACAGCGCGTAGCTCTGGAAGACCGTGTTGACGGGCCGCTTGTAGGGGCGCAGACCAGTGATGTCCCGGTCCCCGATCTGGATCATCCCCTGCGTGGGGACCTCCAGGCCCGCCACCATCCGCAGCGTCGTGGTCTTGCCACAGCCGGAGGGACCGAGCAGCGCGAAGAACGCACCGGCCGGGATGGTGAGTGAGATGTCATCCACCGCGGCGTGGTCCCCCCACCGCTTGGTGAGCCGAACCAGGTGCAGGTCCTCAACATCGTTCTTCGCGGGCTCGGTGGTCACCGGTGGCATCCTTTCTAGCTCATCCCCGAGCGGTCAGTTGCCGATCAGGGTCTGGAACGCCTGGTCGTAGGCACCCTGCTCACCGGGAGTCAGCGACTTGAAGACGGTCACGTTGTTGAGGTCCTCCTCGGTGGGGAAGATGTACTTGTTGCCCACCAGTTCGGGATCGATCTTCTCCATCGCTGCCTCTGCCCCCTCGACGGGGCAGATGTACTGCACCCATGCGGCAACTTCGGCGGCGACCTCGGGATCGTAGTAGTAGTCCATGAGCTTCTGCGCGTTGCCGAGGTGACGGGCCATGGCCGGGACCAGCATGTTGTCGGTCCACAGCGTCCCGCCGGACTCCGGGATGTTGAATCCGAAGGGACCGCCGAGGGCCACGACGTCACCGGACCAGCCGAAGGCCGCCACGACATCGCCGGTCTCCAGCGCGGTCAGGTAGTCGTTGCCGGTCACCTGGCGGATCTGCCCGTTGTCGATCTGCTCCTGGAGCGCCGCGATGGCCTCGTTGAACTGGTCCTCGGTGAAGTCGGCGGGGTCATTGCCCTGCGCGAGCAACATGAGTCCCATGCTGTCGCGCATCTCGGACAGGATCGTGACCCGGCCCTTGAGCGCCGGATCCCACAGCTCCTCAACGGTCTTGAGCTCCGTCTTGCCTGTCAGCTTCTCCAGGGTCTTGCTGTTGAAGCCCAGGCCGGCGTACCCACTCTGCCAGGGCAGGGTCAAGTTCCGCTCCGGGTCGAAGGGGATCCCCTTGAGCCGCTCGATCAGGTTGTTGGAGTTGGGCACCTGGTCCCTGTCGAACTCCTGGGCGTATCCCGAGCGGATCCACTCTGCAGCCATCCAGTCGGTGAGCACCACGAGGTCACGGCCGATGTCCTGCCCGGCCTCGAGCTGGGGTCGCACCTTGGCGTAGAACTCGGAGTTGTCGTTGATGTCCTCGCGGTAGTCGACCGCGATACCCGATTCCTGCGTGAACCGGTCGAGCGTCGGGCGGTTGCCGTCGTCGTCCTCGTCGATGTACTGGACCCACGTCGACCAGGCAAGCTCCTTCTCGGTCTCGGACTGGTCGGGCTGGGTCTTGACCTCGGCGCCACCGGACGCGGTCCCACCACCTGCACCGCCCCCACCAGCCCCGCAGGCCGCAGCGACCATGGCCGCACCGCCGATCCCGGCAGCCTGCAGCACCCGCCGCCGGGGAAGCGCGAGTCCGGAAGGAAGGTTGATGGAGCCAGTCATGTCATCCGCCTCTTCTGTGATGTGTCGTACTTCTTGTGATGGAGGTGTGCGATAGGTCCGCCGTGAGCAGCGGCCCTGGCGGTCGTGCTCGTTACCGTGGAACATATCCCCAAGCGGTGCGGGGTTGGGCATATCTGCCACGTGGCGTCCTCGACATCAGCGGTCACCGAAGATCGTGCGGTGCCAGTCCTTGCGGACCTCGCCGGTGATGTCGGCTGAGACGTGCTTGATGTTCGTGTACTCCTCGAGGGAGTACAGGCTCATGTCCTTGCCGAACCCGGAGGCCTTGTAGCCGCCATGAGGCATCTCGGACACGATCGGGATGTGGTCGTTGATCCACACGCAGCCGGCCGCGATCTCCCTGCTGGCCCGCTGGGCGCGGAACGTGTTGGTCGTCCACGCCGAGGCAGCCAGGCCGAACGGGACGTCATTGGCCAGCGCGATGCCCTCGTCGTCGGAGTCGAACGGGAGCACGACGAGGACCGGGCCGAAGAGCTCCTCCTGGACGATCTGTGAGTCCTGGGCGGCACCCACGACCAGCGTGGGCGGGTAGTACGAGCCGCCAGCAAGATCATCGCCGGGCAGCACGCCACCACAGACGACCGTCGCGCCTGCGGCCACGGCCTGCTGGACGTAGCCGTGCACCGAGTCGCGCTGGCGCATGGAGATCAGCGGGCCCTGGTCGGTGCTCGGGTCACTGGGGTCGCCGAGCCGGACGGTGTCCATGATGGCCGCGACCTTCTCGACGAAGGCCTCCAGATGCGGGCGCTGGACATACGCCCGCGTGGCCGCCGTGCAGTCCTGGCCGGTGTTGATCAGGGCGCCGGCAACGGCACCGTTCGCAGCCGCATCGAGGTCCGCGTCGTCGAAGACCACGAACGGGGCCTTGCCGCCCAGCTCGAGGTGCACCCGCTTGACGGTGCCGGTGGCCAGCTCCATCACCCGTCGGCCGACCGGCGTGGACCCCGTGAACGAGACCATGGCGACATCCGGGTGGCTGATCAGCGCCTCCCCGACGGTGCGCCCAGGGCCGGTCAGCACGTTGATGACTCCAGCCGGGATGCCCGCTGCAGCCGCGTCCTCAGCGACCATCAGTGAGGTCAGCGGCGTCAGCTCGGCAGGCTTCAGGACGATGGTGTTGCCGGCCGCGACAGCAGGCAGGACCTTCCACATCGCCATCTGCAGCGGGTAGTTCCAGGGTGCGATGGACCCGACGACCCCGATCGGCTCGCGTCGGATCGACGAGGTGTGCGTGCCGTCGTACTCCGCGCTGGCCATGCCGGTGAGGATCCGCGCGGCACCGGCGAAGAACCTGACGTTGTCGATCGAGCCCGGGACGTCGAACTCGGTGGTCAGCTTGATCGGCTTGCCCGACTGGGCGCTCTCGACGCGCGCGTACTCATCGGCACGTGCCTCCATCCGGTCGGCCATGGCCATCAGCGCCGCGGATCGCTCGCCCGGTGTCGCCCCTGCCCACGCCGGGAAGGCTCGCCGCGCTGCGGCCACTGCGACGTCGACATCCTCGGGCGTGGCCTCACCCAGCGTGGCCACGACCGATCCATCGGCCGGGTTCAGGATGTCGATGCTGCCCCCGCGCCCGACCTCGTGCTGTCCATCGATGAACTGTCCGAGAAGTGCTGCCACGCGGTCCTCCGGGCCTCAGTGCCTCAGCTCGCCCACCGCTGCGACATGTGGTTTTCGTGTCCGATCCACCGAATCCGCATCGCTTTCCGTTGCGGTCCTGCGATTCGGGCACGATAACCGAATGAGGTGTCCGTCACAAACCAGGGGGGTTTCGCGGGCGTTTCGTCCCTGGCCGCCCACGAGAGGACCTCGTTGTCGGTCACCCGGTCAGGACCCGGGACTCCTCGGGCTGCTCGCCACTGCCGAAGGCCACGATGTTCTCGCAGGTGACCCGTGCGATCTCATCGAGCGCCTCGCGGGTGAGGAACGCCTGGTGCGCGGTCACGATGACGTTGGGGAAGGTCATCAGGCGGGCCAGGACATCGTCGGTCATGACCTCCCCGGACAGGTCCTCGAAGAACTTGCCCTCCTCCTCCTCGTACACGTCCAGACCGACGCCACCGACATGGCCCGTCTTGAGCGCGTCGATCAGTGCCTGGGTGTCGACCAGCGCACCACGGCTCACGTTGATGAGGATCACGCCGGGCTTGAGCGCGGCCAGGACGAGGTCATTGATGATGTGCTCGGTCTCTGGGAAGAGCGGGATGTGCAGGCTGACGATGTCTGCTTCACGCCCGAGCTCGCTGAGCGTGACGTACTCCAGCCCCTGCTCGTCGGCCCAGGCCTGATCGGGGTACGGGTCCCACATGATCACCCGCATCCCGAAACCCTTGAAGATCTGGCCGGCGATCTTGCCGATCTTGCCCGTGCCGATCAGGCCGGCGGTCTTGCCGTGCATGTCGAACCCGACCAGCCCGTCAAGGGTGAAGTTCATGTCGCGCACCCGACGGTTGGCCTGCGGGATCCGCCGGTTGAGCGCCATCGCCAGGGTGACCGCATGCTCGGCCACGGCGTAGGGCGAGTACGCCGGGACCCGGGCGACCAGGATCCCGTTCTCCTTGGCAGCCTCCAGGTCAACACCGTTGAACCCTGCGCAGCGCAGGGCGATCATCCTGACGCCCTTGGCGGCCAGCACTTCCACCACTTCGCGGTTGAGCTTGTCGTTGACGAAGACGCACACGACGTCGACGTCCTCACCGACGGTCTCCACCGTCTCCGGATTCAGCCGGTAGTCACGGAACTTCACATCCAGCCCGGCAGCCAGCATCGCCTTGCCCAGGTGCTCGCGGTCGTACCTCTTGGTGTCGAAGACAGTCACGTTCGTCATGGGGAGAACGGTATCCACGGGCGCGCCCCGTTGCCCGTCGGGGGTGTCCCCGAGGTGGCGCCCGGACCAGGCCCGCCCGGGCCGCCGGTCACTGCTCGTCGAGGCTGATCATCACGTGCTTGATCCGGGTGTAGTCCTCGAACCCGTACATCGACAGGTCCTTGCCGTAGCCCGAGTGCTTGAACCCGCCGTGCGGCATCTCGGCGACCAGGGGGATGTGGGTGTTGATCCACACGGCGCCGAAGTGCAGGTACTTGGCCATGCGCATGCCGCGTGCGAGGTCCTTGGTCCACACCGAGGACGCCAGTCCGTACGGGACGTCGTTGGCCCAGCGCAGCGCCTGGGCCTCGTCGGTGAAGGATTGCACCGTCATGACCGGCCCGAAGATCTCGTTCTGGACCATCTCGTCGTCCTGGCGCAGCCCCGACACGACCGTCGGCTCGACGAAGAACCCGCGGTCGCCCTGCCGGACCCCGCCGGCCACGATCTCGGCGTGCTCCGGGGTCCGGGAGAGGAACCCGAGCACCTGCTCCATCTGGCGCTCGTTGTTCATCGGGGGCACCGTCGCATCCTCGTCGGTCGGCCCGCCGACGAACGTCGTGGCGGTGTTGCGCGCCTGCTCGGCGAGCGCCGCAACGAACTCGTCGTGAATCGCATCCGCGACCAGCACGCGGGTGGCCGCCGTGCAGTCCTGGCCGGCGTTGAAGTACCCGGCCATGGCCAGCCATTCCGCGGCCGCGGGGATGTCGGCGTCCTCGAACACCACGACCGGCGCCTTGCCGCCGAGCTCGAGGTGCACCCGCTTGACGTCCTGGGCGGCGGTCCCGGCCACGGCCATGCCGGCCCGCACCGAACCCGTGATCGAGACCATGTCGGGACGCTTGTTCTCCACGAGCGCCTGGCCCGTGGTGCGGTCGCCGGTGATGACGTTGAACACCCCGGCAGGCAGGACATCAGCGAACAGCTCGGCCATCCGCACGGTGCTCACCGGGGTCGTGTCCGAGGGCTTGAGGACGACGGCGTTGCCCGCGGCCAGGGCAGGCGCGAACTTCCAGACAGCCATCATCATCGGGTAGTTCCAGGGAGTGACCTGGCCGATGACACCGACCGGCTCGCGGCGGATGAACGACGTGTAGCCCTTCATGTACTCCCCGCTGGCCCGGCCCTCGAGGATGCGCGCTGCACCGGCGAAGAACCGGATCTGGTCGACCATCGGCGGGATCTCCTCCGCGGCGGTCACGGCGAGGGACTTGCCGGTGTTCTCGCTCTCGAGCGCGATCAGCTCGTCCGCGTGCGACTCCACGATGTCGGCGATCTTGAGCAGGGCCGCCTGACGCTCCGACGGCGTCGTCTGGCTCCAGGACTCGAAAGCGTCCGAGGCGGCCCGGTAGGCGCGGTCGACGTCCTCCGCGTTGGACAGGACGGCCTCGGCGAACACCTCGCCAGTCGTCGGGTTGATCAGCTCCGTGGTCTGGCCGGATACGGAGTCGACGGACTCACCGTTGACGAAGTTGCGGATCGTGCGGCTCACTGGGTCTCCTTCGATGGGGCGCTTCGTGCTGCGCGAGTCTACCCATGCGACTGCTCTCGCGCACCACTAGCAGGCACCATATCCGTCGTGCAGGTACTCATTCGGTGCGTATTTCGCGGCAAAGCGCGCGCCAATCCACCGTATCGCTTGCGTTGTCGACCTGCGTGGGGTTCTATGACTCCATGCTCCAGCCTCGCCAAGGGCCGACCCCGCTCGACGACACAGCCAAGGCCATCGTCGAGCAGCTTCAGCAGGACGGGCGCCGGCCCTACGCCACGATCGGGCGGGCCGTCGGACTCTCCGAGGCAGCGGTGCGCCAGCGTGTGGCGCGGCTGGTGGAGTCCGGAATCATCCAGATCGTGGCCGTGACCGACCCCATGCAGGTCGGGTTCCCGCGTGCGGCCATGCTCGGGATCCGCGTGGACGGTGACATCACCGACGTCGCCGATCGCCTGGCCGAGCTCGAGGAGGTCGACTACGTCGTCATCACGGCCGGCGGGTTCGACATCCTGGCCGAGGTGGTGTGCGAGGACGACGACCACCTCCTGCAGATCATGAACAGCAAGATCCGAGCTGTCCCGGGTGTTCGGAGCACCGAGACGTTCGTCTACCTGAAGCTGCGCAAGCAGACCTACACCTGGGGAACACGATGACCACCAGCGACATGTCCTTCAGTGAGCCCGGCGACGACACCCTGGCCGAGCGCGCCCGGGATCGGCTCTGGATGCACTTCACGCGGCACAGCGTGTACGAGGACGGCGCCGGCCACGTCCCGGTCATCGTGCGGGGTGAGGGCGCGCGCGTCTGGGACGACCAGGGCAAGTCGTACCTGGACGGGTTGGCGGGACTCTTCACCGTCCAGGCTGGGCACGGCCGCCGCGAGATCGCCGAGGCCATGGCCAAGCAGGCCGAGCAGTTGGCCTTCTTCCCCCTGTGGTCCTATGCGCACCCCACCGCCATCGAGTTGGCCGAACGGCTGGCCGACATCGCTCCTGCGGACATCAACCGCACCTTCTTCACGTCGGGCGGTGGCGAGGCCGTCGAGTCGGCGTGGAAACTGGCCAAGCAGTACTACAAGCTCACCGGCAAGCCGACCAAGTACAAGGTCATCAGTCGCAACGTGGCCTACCACGGCACCCCGCAGGGGGCCCTGTCCATCACCGGCATCCCGGCGGCCAAGACGGCGTTCGAGCCACTCGTGCCCGGCGGGATCAAGGTCCCGAACACCAACTTCTACCGGGCCACGACCCACGCCGACGACATCGAGGCCTATGGCCAGTGGGCGGCCGACCGGATCGCGGAGGCCATCGAGTTCGAGGGCCCCGACAGTGTCGCGGCGGTGTTCATCGAGCCCGTGCAGAACTCCGGCGGGTGCTTCCCGCCGCCCCCGGGGTATTTGCAGCGCGTGCGCGAGATCTGCGACGAGTACGACGTCCTGCTCGTCGCCGACGAGACGATCTGTGCGATGGGTCGCATCGGTGACTACTTCGCGATGAGCCGCTACGGCGTCCAGCCCGACATCATCACCTTCGCCAAGGGCCTGACCTCCGGCTACTCGCCGATGGGCGCGATGATGGTCCACGATCGGCTCTTCGAGCCGTTCAGGAGCGGCACGACCACCTTCCTGCACGGCTACACCTGGGGCGGGCATCCGGTCTCCGCGGCGGCTGCGCTGGCGAACCTGGACATCTTCGAGCGCGAGGGTCTCAACGCCCACGTCCAGGCGAACGAGGGCGCGTTCCGGGCGACCCTCGAGAAGCTGCTCGACCTGCCGATCGTCGGAGACGTGCGCGGCGCCGGATTCTTCTACGGGATCGAGTTGGTCAAGGACAAGTCGACCAAGGCCACCTTCAGCGATGCGGAGGCCGAACGGCTGCTGCGCGGATTCCTGTCCAAGGCGCTCTTCGATGCCGGCCTCTACTGCCGCGCTGACGACCGCGGCGACCCGGTGATCCAGCTCGCCCCACCACTGGTCATCGGCCAGCCGGAGTTCGACGAGATCGAGCAGATCCTGCGCTCGGTTCTCACCGAGGGCATGGCCCTGCTCTGACCCTCCGGCCAGGGCCCAGCCCCGTCGACCCGACCGCCCACCGCTCCGGCGGCGGGCACCTCCCCAGGAGGTCACCGTGACCGGTCAGACTCCCCGCACGACCCCGTCACGCGATGCCGACCATGTTTCGGCTGACCGATCGGCTGCCGACCGGATCCTGGCCGAGTCCCTCGTGGGCCACGTGGGGGTACTGGATCCTGAGGGCCGACCCGTGGTCCTGCCGGTGGCCGTGGCCCCGGACGGCGACCGCGTCCTGTTCCACGGCTCGACGGGGTCGCGGATGTTCCGCGCACTGGCAGCCGGCGGTCCGATGTGCCTGACGATCACTCACGTGGACGGTCTCGTGATGGCGCGCAGCGCCTTCGAGTCGAGCATGAACTACCGGTGCCTGGTCGTCCTGGGCACCGCCCGCGTGCTGGCCGGGACGCAGAAGGAGGATGCGCTGCGCACGCTCACCGAGCACCTCACCCCGGGTCGATGGGACTCCCTGCGACCGATGCGCGCGAAGGAGGTGGCCGCCACCACCGTGCTGGCGCTGCCCCTCGTCGAGTTCTCGGTGAAGACCCGCGAGGGCGGCCCGGACGATCCCGATGACGCCCAGTGGCCGATCTGGGCCGGTCACGTGCCGATCCGCACCAGCGCGGGCCCGGCGCGTCCCGAGCCCGGCAGCGCGGATCGGGCGCTCCCAGGACTCCCGGGGGCCCTGCGATGACTGATCTGCGCGACGTGTCCCTGTGGTGGGACAGCCTGGGGCCTGCGGCGCCGGCCCGTGCCCCGCTGCCCGGGGATCTCGACGTCGATGTGGCCATCGTTGGCGCCGGATACACCGGCCTCTGGACCGCGCACTACCTCGCGAAGGCCGCGCCCGGGACCCGCATCGCGATCATCGAGGCCAACGTCGCCGGCTTCGGGGCCAGCGGTCGCAACGGGGGCTGGTGCTCAGCGCTGTTCCCGGCGTCGCTGGAGACCATCGCCGGGCAGAGCTCGCGACGTGATGCGCTGGCCATGCAGCACGCGATGCATGACACCGTCGACGAGGTCGGCCGGGTGGCGACCGAGGCGGGCATCGACATCGACTGGGCCAAGGGCGGGACGATCGGCCTGGCCCGGACCGCGGTGCAGCTCGACCGGGGCAGGGACGAGATCGCCCGCATGCGCTCCTGGGGGTTCGGCCCCGACGACTACCGGATGCTCGACTCCGACGAGGCCCAGTCGCGCACGGGTGCCACGGGGGTGCTGGGTGCGACCTACACGCCACACTGCGCGGCGATCCACCCGGCGAAGCTCGCCACGGGGCTTGCCACGCTCGTCGAGTCAGCTGGCGTGACGATCTATGAGGGCACCCCGGCACTGCGCATCGAACCGGGGGTCGTGCGCACCGTGCACGGCGATGTGCGCGCGCCGTTCATCGTCCGGGCAACCGAGGCGTTCACCCCCAGCCTGGCCGGACATCGCCGCACCCTGCTGCCGGTGTACTCCCTCATGCTGGCAACCCAGCCCCTGCCCGATGAGCTGTGGCTCGAGATCGGCCTGGCGCAGCGCGAGACCTTCAACGACGGCCGGCACCTGATCATCTACGGGCAGCGGACCGCCGACGGTCGGCTCGCCTTCGGAGGGCGCGGTGCCCCCTACCACTTCGGATCACGGGTCGATCCGGGGTTCGAGCGCAACCACGAGGTCCACGACGGCCTCTGGGCAACGCTGACCGACATGTTCCCCGCCCTGGCTGCCTACGAGGTGACGCACCGGTGGGGTGGGCCGTTGGGCATCACCCGGGACTGGTTCGCCTCCTGCGGCCTCGACGAGCGCACGGGCCTGGCCTGGGCCGGCGGCTATGTCGGCGACGGCGTGGCCACCACGAACCTGGCCGGGCGGACGCTGGCCGACCTCCTGACCGGGTCGACCTCGGAGCTCACGGCGCTGCCGTGGGTCAACCACCCGTCGAGGCGCTGGGAGCCCGAACCCCTGCGCTGGCTGGGAGCCAACGCAGGTCTGGCGGTCATGTCCTCGGCCGATTCCCACGAGGCACGTACGGGGCGCTCGGCGCGAAGGGCCCAGCTGATGGGCCGGTACGTGGGTCACTGAGCCCCTGGCCGAGGACAACCCCAGCAGCCCCACGACCCCTCAGAACTGGTTCGGGACGAAGTTGAACGGGTAGTGGGGCGCTTCGTAGCCCTTGGCAGACTGCCGCTTGGGAAGCGTGATGTCCAGCACAGGCTGCTTCTCATAGGGGATCTGCGAGAGCAGGTGGCTGATGATGTTCAGCCGGCCACGCTTCTTGTCGTCGGTGCTGGCCACGAACCACGGGCCCCAACCAGTGTCGGTTGCCTCGATCATTGCGTCACGGGCCCGGGCGTAGTCGTACCAGCGGCCGTAGGACTTCAGGTCCATCGGCGAGAGCTTCCACGTCTTGCGCCCGTCGTGGATGCGCCCCTCGAGCCTCTTGGTCTGTTCCTCGGCGCTGACCTCCAGCCAGTACTTGAGCAGGATGATCCCCGAATCCACCATCGCCTTCTCCACCTGTGGGGTCATCTCGAGGAACCGGTCGGTCTCCTCCTGCGAGCAGAAGCCCATGATGGGCTCGACACCGGCGCGGTTGTACCAGCTGCGATCGAAGATGACCACCTCCCCGGCAGCGGGGAAGTGCGGCAGGTAGCGCTGGATGTACATCTGGGACTTCTCCCGCTCGGTGGGAGCAGTCAGCGCCACAACCCGGAAGACCCGAGGGCTGACCCGCTCGGTGATCCGCTTGATGACACCGCCCTTGCCGGCCGTGTCGCGTCCCTCGAAGACGATCACCACCTTCGCGCCGGTGGACTTCACCCACTCCTGCAGGGCGACGAGCTCGATGTGGAGCAGGCGCATCTGCTCCTCGTAGTCCTTGGTCCGCATCTTCTCGGCCGGTGGCTGAGCGCCCGGCTGGCGCAGTTCGCCCGACGAATCGGGCGCCACCCGCCCCCGGGGCCGGGACTTCGGCTGTGTCATGGCGCCGGGATCCTTGGTCTTCCTGCTCTTCTTCGTCATGCACACGATCATGCACCCGCCCGGATACACGTGTCGCCCCTCGCAGGAGCTTGCCCGGCGAAGGCGTGCCCGCATGGAGTCAGGGGCCCGCGAGGACCACCATGGGTGGTGTGGACACCATCGGTCTCGACCTTCCTTCACCCCTGCGCGATGCCGACGACGTGGTGGACCGCGCTGTGGCCCGGGCCGCCCGTTGGATGGACGATGCCGAACGCCAGCGCACGCGTCGGGAGAAGGCCAACCGACGCCGTCTGACGCGCCTGCTCCAGGATCCCGCGGGGCTCCCGGTCACGATGGCACTGACCGATGAGGTCATGCGCATCGCCGATCCCGGTCGTGCCGCGGCCACGCTGCGGAGCGCAGCAGGAGCGTCCAACCGGCGCGCACTGGGTGTCCGTGACCACGTCGGGCTGGCCGCGGTCAGCCGACTGTCGACCATCGCACCGGACCCGGCGATGCGGCTCGTGCACTGGCAGATCCGCGAAGCCTCAACCGGGATCATCCTGCCGGCAGAGCAGTCCCCGCTGCGCAAGCACCTGCAGAGCAGGTCAGCCGAGGGGGCGCGGTTGAACATCAACGTCCTGGGCGAGGCGGTCCTCGGCGAGGACGAGGCCACCCACCGCCTGGACCGGGTCATCGAGATGCTCACGCGCCCGGAGGTCACCTACATCTCGGTGAAGATCTCGGCGATCGCCGCGCAGCTGAGCACCTTCGACCACGCAGGCTCGGTCGTGCGCGTCGCCGAGCGGCTGCGGACCCTGTACAGAGCCGCCAGCGGCACCTCGCCACGCACGTTCGTGAACCTCGACATGGAGGAGTACCGCGACCTCGCCCTGACCGTCGACGTCTTCACGCAGGTGCTCTCCGAGGACGAGTTCCTGGAAGTCGAGGCCGGAATCGTCCTGCAGGCCTACCTGCCCGAGAGCCATGCGGTGTTCGAGCAGTTGCGCACGTGGGCCGTGGCCCGCCGCGAGCGGGGTGGGGCGCCCATCAAGGTCCGCATCGTCAAGGGTGCGAACCTCGCGATGGAGACCGCCGAGGCCCAGGTGCACGGCTGGCCGGCGGCGCCCTACGGGTCCAAGGCTGACGTGGACGCATCCTGGAAGCGCCTGGTGGACGTCGCGCTGCGCGCCGGGAATGCCGACGCCGTGCGCATCGGGATCGCCAGCCACAACCTCTTCGACCTCGCGTGGTCCCTCGAGGTGGCTTCCGAGCGTGGGCTGTCAGCCCAGGTCGACATCGAGATGCTCGAGGGCATGGCCAATGCGGAGGCCCTGGCGATCATCCACGACGTGGGCTCCGTGCTGCTCTATGCGCCGGTGACCTCCCATGACGACTTCGCCTCGGCCGTGGCCTACCTGGTCCGCCGGCTGGACGAGAACACCGCGCCCGAGAACTTCCTGCGCGCCTCGTTCAGCCTGACCGTCGGCTCACCCACGTTCGCCGAGCAGGAGGGCCGCTTCCGCGAAGCAGTCGCTGCTCGGCACTCGGTGGCCCTCGAGACGCGACGGCACGGAGCGCAGCCCGAGAGCGACACGGAACCGGTCAGCACGGGGTTGTTCCACAACGAGCCGGAGATCGACGTCACCCGCCCTGAGGAGCGCGCCCTGATCGCCGCTGCCCTCGATCGGCACTCCCCCGGGTGGGACCGCCCGATCCCCCTGGTGGTCGCCGGGATCGAGCATGTCGACGGTGTGGTGCAGGGCGGGAACCCGAGCGCCGAGGGAGCCACGTGGTACGCCTACACCGTGGCCACCGCGGCGCTGGTGGACGAGGCGGTGGCCGCGGCACGGACCGCGGTCGCAGGCTGGGAGGCACGCGGACACCACGACCGCGCCCGAGTCCTGTGGGAGGCGGCCCGGGTCATGGGCCAGGAGCACCACGACACGCTGGCTGTCATGGCCCTGGACGCCGGCAAGACCGTGGACCAGGGGATCCCCGAGGTGTGCGAGGCCATCGACTTCGCGCGGTACTACGGGCGCTCGGCGATCCGAACCCTGGAGAACGCTGCGCCCAGCACCCCCGCGGGCGTGGTCGTGGTCGTCCCCCCCTGGAACTTCCCCTACGCGATCCCCGCGGGCGGAGTGCTCGCCGCGCTCGCCGCGGGCAACAGCGTCATCCTCAAGCCTGCGCCGGAAACGGTGGCCACGGCATGGGTCCTCGTGCAGCAGCTGTGGCGCGCCGGAGTCCCCCGCGAGGTGCTGCAGTTCGTCCCCACCCGGGATGACGAGGTCGGCCAGCGCCTCGTGACCCACCCGGATGTCGACGTCGTGATCCTGACCGGCTCATGGGCCACGGCCCGGCTGTTCAGCTCGTGGCGCCCCGACCTGCGCCTCATGGCCGAGACCTCCGGGAAGAACGCCCTGCTCATCTCGGCCACGGCCGACATCGATGCAGCCGTCAAGGACCTCGTGGCTTGCGCCTTCGGCCACGCGGGCCAGAAGTGCTCGGCCGCCAGCCTGGCGATCGTCGAGGCCTCCGTGCACGACAACCCGGCCTTCCTGCGGCAGCTGCGTGACGCCGTGACGACCGAGGTGGTCGGGCCCGGAACCAGCGCCGCCACGGTGATCGGGCCGCTGATCCGACCTGCCGAAGGCCCGCTGCTCCGGGCCCTGACCACCCTGGAGCCCGGGGAGTCGTGGTTGGTCGCCCCACGCCAGCTGGACCAGACCGGCCATCTGTGGAGCCCGGGGGTCAAGATCGGAGTCGCGCCCGGCTCCTGGTCACATATGACCGAGTGGTTCGGTCCGGTCCTGGGTGTGATGCGGGCGCCCGACCTGGACACCGCGATCGAGTGGCAGAACGCCGTCGAGTACGGACTCACGGCGGGGATCCACGCCCTGGACGCCGGTGAGTGCGAGACCTGGATCGAGCGCATCCAGTCCGGCAACGTCTACGTGAACCGGGGCACCACCGGGGCGGTGGTGAACCGGCAGCCGTTCGGCGGGTGGAAGAAGTCGGCCGTGGGCCCCACTGCCAAGGCCGGCGGACAGAACTACGTGGCGTGCCTGCGTGACTGGTCCCCCGGGAACGCCGCCCTCACCAGTGCCGATGCCGAAGCCTGGTGGCGCAGCACCGGGAGCACGGTGCGCGACCTCACCGGCCTGACGGTGGAGCGCAACCTCGTCCGGCTGCTGCCACTGCGCACGCCGGTCCTGGTCCGCGTCGATGCCGACACCCGCGCCAGCGACCTGGAGTCCGTGCGCCGGATGGCCGCGCGGACGGGGACGAGGATCGTGCTGAGCAGCGCCACGTCCCGCGGGGCGGACACGGCAGTGGAGACCGTGGAGCAGGCTGTCGAGCGCGTCCGTGCCGGGCGGGTGAGCCGGGTGCGCTGGCTGTCCGGCGAGGACCCGGGCGATCTGGCTGTGGTGGGGCTCGACGCCGGGATCAGCATCGACCGTCGACCCATCGCAGGCAGCGTCGACGTCGAGGGCCCGCGGTGGATGCACGAGCAGAGCGTGTGCATCACCGCGCACCGGTACGGCAACGTCGGCGCCGGACCGCAGCCACGTGTGAACAACACCCCCTAGGCCCGGGATGCTGCGAGTTTGGCGCCGGGCGGATCCGGGCAGGATGGCCTGATGCAGGCCTTCCGCGCGATCTTCGCCCACCCGGGCACGAAGTCGATGACGACGGCGGCACTCGTCGGTCGCTTCCCGATGGCCATGCTGGGCCTGGCGGTGACGCTGCTCGTGGTCACCGAGACCGGTTCCTACGCGACCGCTGGTGCCGTGGCCGCATCCCTGACCCTGGCTGGTGCCGTGGGCGGACCACTGGGTGCCAGGCTGGCCGACCGCTTCGGGCAGCACCGCGTCATCCCACCCCTCCTGGGCGTGCACATCCTTGCTGTCGCGAGCCTCACCGTGTCGGTGCTGGCCGGGACGCCGGTGGTGCTGTGGCTCCTGCTGGGCATTCTCGCCGGCCTCAGCGGACCCAACCTGGGAGCCATGGTGCGCACCCGGTGGGCGGGCATCGCAGCGAACCCTCGCGAGCTGGGCTCGGCCTTCGCGCTGGAGTCCACACTCGATGAGGTCGCCTTCGTCGTCGGTCCTCCGCTGGCCACGGGCCTGGCTGTCGCACTGGCTCCGTGGTCCGGGGTCGCGACAGCCATGTTGCTGGCCGCCTCCGGCGGACTGTGGATGGCCGCGCAGCGCCGGACTGAGCCGGCTCCCTCGCACACCAGGGCGAGCGCGGGGCCCCCGATCTGGCGCTCGGGCACGCTGCAGGTGCTGACGCTGCTCATGCTGCTCATGGGTGCCATCTTCGGTGCCCTCGAGGTGGCCACAGTGGCCTTCGCCGAGGAGCAGGGATCGATCGCGTCCGCGGGGCTGCTGCTGGGCACCTTCGCCCTGAGCAGCGGCCTCACCGGACTCTTCCTCGGCGCACGGCCAGGGACGTGGCGGCTGACGACCCAGCTGCTGTTCGGCACGATCATGCTGGCAGCCTCCGCTGCGGTGCTCCCGTTCATCAACGGCATCCCGGCCTACGCCGCCGGGATGTTCGCCGCCGGCCTCGGGGTGTCGGCGGTCATGATCGGCGCCTCGCAGATCATCGAGCGCAGCATGCCGCGCAGCAGGCTCACCGAGTCCCTGGCCCTGTCGGTCTCCGGGCTCCTGATCGGTTCCGCGGCCGCAGTCGCGGGGGCCGGTGCCGCGATCGACGCTGCCGGCTCATCGGCGGGCATGGCCGTGGGCTCGGTGGCAGCCGTCCTCGGCGTCGCCATCGCACTGCTCGCCCGACCGCACCTCACCCGCGCCGAGGCCCTGCCGGACTCCGTCGACGTCGACCCGCTCAGGGGGTCGGCAGGGGCTGGTCGGGTGGAGTCGGCTGCCGGAACAACCCCTCCTGCGTGATGGAGATCATCAGCTGGCCCGCGGTGTCGAACATCCGGCCCCTGGCGAAACCCAACCCGCCTCCCGCCGCTGGCGACTGGGCCACGTAGAGCGACCACTGGTCAGCGCGATACGGCTGGTGGAACCACATCGCGTGATCCAGCGAGGCGACATCGAGGTCTCCGGATCCCACGTGGAAGCCGTGCCGGCGCTGGACCGCGTCCAGCAGCGTCGCGTCCGAGACGTAGGTCGCGACGCAGACGTGCAGCAGGGGGTCGTCGGGCATCGGCCCTTCGGCGCGGAACCACACCACGTCCTCCCCCGGGTACTGGCCACCGGCCAGCTGGGTCGGGTGTCCTGCCAGGTCCGGACCCCACCACGACACGAGCTTCTCGCCGAGTCCGCGCACGGGTCGGATGTCCACAGGCGGTGACACCTCACGCAGGATCGCGGGCACGGCGTCCAGGTGTGGGGCCATCAGGGTGGCCAGCGAGGGCAGCCCCTCGGGGTCCGGGGCCGGTGGGGCAACGGTGGTGTGCTCGATCTGCGCGGCCTCCGGCAGGTGGAAGGACGCGGACATCGCGAACGTCACCTTGCCATGCTGGTGGGCCAGCACCCGACGGACGCTGAATCCACGGCCATCGCGCATGCGCTCGACGTGGAACTCCACCGGCGCCTTCGGGTCCCCGGGGCGCAGGAAGTAGGAGTGCAGCGAGTGCACGTGGCGCTCCGGCTCGACCGTCCTTCCCGCAGCCACCAACGCCTGGGCGGCCACCTGTCCACCGAAGATGCGGGTGTAGCTCACGTCGTGGCTCGTCCCGATGAACATGTCGCCGTGGCGCTCGAGGTCCAGCAGGGACAGCAGGTCATCGATCGGGTACCGGGGCACGTGCCGATGGTGGCATCGAATGGACGTCGGCGGCGAATGGATATTGGATCCAATCCGGTACCGTGGGGGTATCCCAAGGAGGCAACCCCCATGAGCACCCCCACTCCCCAGTCCGCGCGGAACGCCCTGTCGGCCACCGAGCTCTACGCCATCGACTCGCTGCTCACCGATGAGCACGTCGAGATCCGGGCGACCGTGCGTCGCTTCGCCGATGAGCACCTGCGCCCGAACCTCGGTGGCTGGTTCGAGGACGGGGACCTGCCCGTGCGCGAGCTTGCCCGGGACCTCGGCTCCCTGGGAGTGCTCGGGATGCACCTGGACGGCTACGGCTGTGCCGGCACGGACGCCACGTCCTACGGCCTGGCCTGCCTCGAGCTGGAGGCCGCTGACTCCGGGTTGCGCTCACTGGTCAGCGTGCAGGGTTCGCTTGCCATGTACGCCATCCACGCCTACGGCTCCGAGGAGCAGCGCGGTCACTGGCTGCCGGGCATGGCCCGCGGTGAGCTGATCGGCTGCTTCGGGCTCACCGAGTCCGATGCTGGCTCGGACCCGGCATCGATGCGCACGAGAGCCGTCCGGGACGGCGATGACTGGGTGCTGTCCGGGACCAAGATGTGGATCACCAACGGCTCGGTCGCCGACGTGGCGGTGGTCTGGGCACACACCGACGACGGGATCCGCGGGTTCGTGGTGCCCACCGATACCCCTGGCTTCTCGGCACGGGAGATCCCGCACAAGCTGAGCCTGCGCGCCTCGGTGACCTCCGAACTGGTCCTCGACGCCGTGCGCCTGCCCGCTGACGCCCTCCTGCCCGGCGCCCGTGGGCTCGGCGGCCCACTCGGGTGCCTGGCCGAGGCGCGGTTCGGCATCGTGTTCGGGGCGATCGGCGCTGCGCGTGACTGCCTCGAGTCCGCGACGGCCTATGCCGGTCAGCGCGAACAGTTCGGCCGCCCCATCGCGGCGTTCCAGTTGACCCAGCGCAAGCTCGCCGAGATGGCGGTGGCGGTGGGCAACGGGCATCTCTTGGCCCTGCATCTGGGGCGCCTCAAGGATGCGGGCACGCTCACGCCCCAACAGGTCAGCGTCGGCAAGTTCAACAACGTCGCCGCGGCGCGGGACGTAGCTCGCGAGGCCCGAGCCATCCTCGGGGGCAACGGCATCTCGCTGGAGTACCCCGTCATCAGGCACATGGCCAACCTGGAGAGTGTCTACACCTACGAGGGCACCCACGACATCCACACACTGGTGATCGGCCAGGCGCTCACCGGGATCGCGGCCTACCGATGAGCGCGACCCGGGGGCTGCCAGCACCCCCGGTGCCTGAGTTCCAGCGGCCGCCGACTGCCCAGGAGGCCGTACTCGTGGAGCTGCGCGCACGGATCCTGCGCGGAGACCTGGGCGCAGGCATGCCGCTGCGCCAGGAGGATCTCGCGAGCTCGCTGGGCGTCAGCCGGGTCCCGGTGCGTGAGGCCCTGCGGATGCTGGAGTCCGAGGGGCACGTGCTCTACGCCCCACATCGCGGCTACCGCGTCGCGGACTGGGGAATCGAGGACCTGGCCGAGACCTACCGACTGCGCGCCCTGATCGAGGACGACCTCGCGCGCCGATCAGTGACCTCGATGACTCCCGAGGACCTCGCGCACGTCGAGGTCGCCCATGCCAGCCTCGCCGAATGTGAGGGTGCGGCGGCCACCGTGAGCTCCGGGCGCGCGTCGCATGCCCTGGCCCGGGCGAACCGCGCGTTCCACTGGTCGATCCTGCGCCCCGGGCCCCGGGCCGACCGGATCCTCACCACGCTGTGGGACACCTCCGACGCCTACCGCGCGCGCTGGTTCGCCGACCCGACCAACGTCAGCCGTGGAGCGCGCGACCACCACGCGATCCTGACCGCCGTGCGCGCAGCAGACGTTGAGACCGTGGTCACGCTCCTCGACGCTCACCGCGAGAGCGCGGTTCAAGCCCTCACCGCGACGCTCCCCTGACCGCGCGCCCGCGCCCCCGCCCCTCCGCGCCCACGCCCCCCCGCGCCCACCCCCGCTCCGCCACGCTCCCGCCCCTCCGCGCCAACGCCCCCCTCGATTTGCGGCAGGATCGCGGCCGTTCCGGCGTCCGAGACCTGCCGCAACCACGGCCGGGCCGTCCGAGAACTGGAGCAAATCGACGCGGCGGCGGGTGCGCGTGGGGCGGGGGCGCGCGTAGTGCGCGACGGGGCGGGGGTGCGCGACGCGGCGGGGGCGTGGGGGCGCCAAGGGGTCAGTCGGCGACTGTTGCTGCCAGCTGTCCGCACGCGCCGTCGATCTCCTGGCCGCGGGTGTCGCGGATCGTGGTGGGGATGCCGCGCGCCTCAAGCGCCGCAACGAAGGCCTTCTCGACCGCAGGTTCCGAGGCGGTCCACTTCGAGCCGGGCGTCGGATTCAGCGGGATCGGGTTCACGTGCACCCACCCCCGACCGCGCGCGTTGAGCAGCTTGCCCAGGAGGTCCGCCCGCCAGGCCTGGTCGTTGATGTCGCGGATGAGGGCGTACTCGATGGAGGCACGCCGGCCCGTGGCCTGCGTGTACTCGAAGGCGGCGTCGATCGCCTCGGCCACCTTCCACCGCGTGTTGACAGGGACGAGGGTGTCGCGCAGTTCGTCGTCAGGGGCGTGCAGGCTCAGGGCGAGTGTGACCGGGATGCCCTCGCCGGCCAGGCGTCGCATCGCAGGGACGAGGCCCACTGTCGACACGGTGATCCCCCGTGCGCTCATCCCGAGGCCGTCGGGGGTGGCAGCGATCATCCGCCGCACCGCTGCCACCACCACGTTGTAGTTGGCCAACGGCTCCCCCATGCCCATGAACACGACGTTGGAGACGCGTCCCGTCCCGCCCGCCACCTCGCCCCGGGACAGCGCCCGGGACGCCGCCAGCACCTGCTCGACGACCTCGGCGGTGGACATGTTGCGGGTCAGGCCAGCCTGGCCGGTGGCGCAGAAGGGGCAGTTCATCCCGCAGCCAGCCTGGGACGACACACACACGGTGACGCGTTCCCGGCTGTGACCGGTGGCCGGATAGCGCATCAGCACCGATTCGACGGTTGCCCTGTCGTGCAGGCGCCAGACCGACTTGACGGTCAGTCCCCCGTCGCAGGTGATGTCGCGCACGCTGGTCAGAAGCGGTGGGCAGAGGCTGTCGGCCAACGGCTGACGCAGCGCGGCAGGGATGTCGGTCCACTGCTCAGGATCATCGACGAGCCGGGCGAACCAGTGGTTGCTCACCTGGTCGGCTCGGAACTTCGGCAGCCCCGCAGCGACCACGGCATCCCGGCGCTCGGCCAGGGTCATGTCGCTGAGGTGCCGCGGTGGCTTGCCCCGCCGAGGCGCCTCGAGGACCAGGAGTCCGGGCGGTTGGCTCACGTCAGCTGATCCCACCGAGGGTGAGCGCGAAGAGCGTGTAGGCCACCACCGTGTTCGGGATCAGGCTGTCGAGGCGATCCATCACCCCACCATGGCCCGGCAGCACGTTGGACATGTCCTTGATCCCCATGTCGCGCTTGATGCCCGACTCGAGGAAGTCGCCGATGGTGGCCGTGGCGGCCATGACGGCGCCCACGATGGCGCCCTTCCACCACTCGGAGTCCAGCAGGACGACGAAGAGGGCCGCGCCGAGGATGACCTGCAGCGTCACCGAGCCGGCGAAGCCCTCCCACGACTTCTTGGGGCTGATGTTCCTGGCCATCGGGTGCTTGCCGAACAGCACGCCCGCGGCGTAACCCCCGATGTCGCTGGCGATCGACAGGACGATGAAGACCAGCACCCGGTCGGCACCGTCCGGGGATGCCGCGATCAGGGCTGCGAAGGCGCCCATCAGCGGGGCGTAGGACAGCACGAAGCCGCTGGCCGTCGCGTCTCGGACGAAGTTGTCGGTGCCACGCTGGAAGAGCCGCCACGTCAAGGTGAACAGGAACAGCAGGCCGAATCCCATGAAGGCAGCGTCGGGCCCGAGCGTGTACCCGAGGACCGGCAGGACGATGGCCGCGATCAGCAGTGGGATCCGGGACAGGTGGATGCCACGCGAGGCGAGGGCGTTGGCCAGCTCGGCAGTGCCCATCACGATCGCGACAACGATGAGGACGACGAACAGCCACAGCTGCCAGTAGAGCGAGGCCAGGGCGATGCCCACCAGGACCAGCCCCACGACGATCGCCGCAGGCAGGTTTCGTCCGGCCTTGGACTTCGGCTCCTCACCCACCTCGTCGGTGGCGCCTGTCGGCTCGTCAGGGACCGGCGCCTCAGGGACCGGCGCCCCGACCGGCGCCCCGCCAGCGCCGGTGGGGTCCATCGGGGCCCCCGACGCCGTCTCCTCCGCCACGTCCTGCGTCGTCTTGGACGGAGGTCCTGCTGACGCCGGGCTGGCCGAGGGGGCCTCGTCCGGCGGTGGTGCGCTCGTCGATCCGCTCATGCGCGCACCGTCCTCTCAGATCTCCAGCAGTTCGGCTTCCTTGTGCTTGAGCAGGTCCTCGATGAGGGCCACATGCTTGGCGGTGAGATCCTCCAGGGCCTTCTCACCCCGCCTGATCTCATCCTCGCCCGCATCGCCGTCCTTGATCATCTTCTCCAGATGCTCCTTGGTGTGCCGCCGGATGTTGCGGATCGACACACGCGACTCCTCGGCCTTGTGCCGGGCGAGCTTGATGTATTCCTTGCGGCGCTCCTCGGTCAGGACGGGCAGCACGACGCGGATGATCTTGCCGTCGTCGACGGGGTTCACTCCGAGGTCGGAGTCCCGGATCGCCTTCTCGATGTTGTGCATCGCCCCGTGGTCGAAGGGCGAGATGAGGATCATGCGTGCTTCGGGCGTCTGGAAGGAGGCCAACTGCTGGATCGGCGTCGGCGCGCCGTAGTACTCGACGAGGATCTTGCTGAACATCTGCGGCGTGGCCCGACCCGTCCGAATGGTGCTGAAGTCCTCCTTGGCCACGGAGACAGCCTTGTCCATCTTCTCCTCGGCCTCGAACAGTTCCTCGTCGATCATCGACTCTCCTTGTGGGGGTGCAGCAGGGCGCCTCGGTTCTGCGGCGCGGTCAGTTCTCCAGCGCGATCAATGTGCCGATCCTCTCACCCTGGACGGCCCGGGCAATGTTGCCCACGACGAGCAGGTTGAACACGATGATGGGCAGTTGATTGTCCGCGCACAACGAGATGGCCGTCGCGTCGGCGACCTTGAGCCCGCGGGCGAGTACCTCGGCGTAGGACAGGTGGTCGAAGCGAACGGCGTCGGGATTGTGCCGGGGATCATCGTCGTAGACCCCGTCCACGCCCTTGGCCATCAGCACCACCTGTGCCCCGATCTCCAGCGCCCGTTGCGCAGCGGAGGTGTCTGTTGAGAAGAAGGGCACCCCGAGGCCGGCACCGAAGATGACGACGCGACCCTTCTCGAGGTGGCGCACGGCCCGGCGGGGCAGGTAGGGCTCAGCCACCTGGTTCATCGGGATGGCGGTCATCACCCGGGTATCGATCCCCTGCTTCTCCAGGAAGTCCTGCAGAGCCAAGCAGTTCATGACGGTGCCGAGCATGCCCATGTAGTCCGCACGGGACCGATCCATGCCACGCTCGTGCAGCTGCGCACCGCGGAAGTAGTTTCCGCCGCCGATCACCACGGCGACCTCGGTGCCCTCGCGCACGACATCGGCAATCTGCCGGGCAATGCTCTGCACGACGTCTGGATCGACGCCCAGGCCGCCCCCACCGGCGAAGGCCTCTCCGGACAGCTTGAGCAGCACCCGCTGCCAGCCGCGCTCAGGGGCCTGCGCCCAACGCTCGAACGTTCCTTCAAGGGTGGGCTGGTCCACGATCACGGGGCTGATTCTGCCCTACCGCGGATGCACGACGCCCCCGGGAGGTCCGACCTCACGGGGGCATCGAGTGCTACAGGCGCTGAGGTGTGCTCAGGCGCCGATCTCGATCCGGACGAAGCCGGTGATCTCCGCGCCGTTCTCCGTGGCGAAGGCCTTCACGGTCTTCTTGCTGTCCTGGACCGAGGACTGCTCGAGCAGGACCCGATCCTTGAAGAAGCCGTTGACCCGACCCTCGATGATCCTGGGCAGGGCGCCCTCGGGCTTGCCCTCCTCGCGCGCGGTCGCCTCAGCGATGCGCTCCTCGTTGGCCACGACATCAGCCGGGACCTCGTCGCGGGTCAGGAACTCCGGGCGCATCGCGGCGATCTGCATGCCGATGGCGCGGGCGGTGTCCGCGTTGCCCAGATAGGCCACGAGGACGCCGACCTGCGGGGGCAGATCGGCTGCGCGCTTGTGCATGTAGGTCGCGATGGTGCCCTCGAGCAGTGCCACCCGGCCCAGCTCCAGCTTCTCGCCGATGACGCCGGAGGTCTCCTGGATCGCCTCGGCGACGGTCTTGCCGTTGGCCATCTCGGCACCGGCGAGGGCCTCGCGGTCCTCGGCGCCGATCTCATCGGCCAGGACCACGATCTCGTCAGCGAAGGCCTGGAAGTCGGCGTTCTTGGCGACGAAGTCCGTCTCACACAGCAGCTCGACGAGCGAGCCACCCTGCGCGGTGACGAGGCCGTTCTTGGTCGTGCGCTCGGCACCACGCTTGGCGGCCTTGGCGGCCCCGGAGATGCGCAGGATCTCCACCGCGGCATCGAAGTCGCCTTCGGCCTCGGTCAGGGCCTTCTTGCACTCCATCATGCCGGCGGATGTGAGGTCGCGGAGCTTCTTGACGTCCGCAGCGGTGATCGCAGCCATGGGCTGTCCTTTCACGATGGGGCCATCGGCCCCCTATGGGGCGGCGTGCCCCGGATTGAGTGGATGCACCGGTCCGCCCGCGCTCGGGAGCACGGGCGGGTCCGGCAAGTGCGGCGTCGGGATCCGACGCACGGCAGTCAGTCGGTCAGGACTACTCGGCGGGCTTTGCCGATTCCTCGTCGGCCTCGGCGGCTTCCGCGTCGACCTCGATGGCGACAGCCTCAGCGACCACGGCATCCTCAGCTGCCTCCTCGGCAACCTCGTCGGCCACCACGGCCTCGACGACGGCCTCCTCAGCGACAGCCTCAGCCACCTCGGCCTCGACCGCAGCTTCCTCAGCAACCGCCTCGGCAACAACGGCCTCCACGACGGCCTCCTCAGCGACAGCCTCAGCCACGATCGCCTCGGCAACCGCCTCCTCAGCCACGATCGCCTCGACGATGGCCTCCTCGACCGCAGCTTCGGCAACCTCAGCAGCCACCTCGCCCGCCTCGGCCTCGACCACAGCCTCCTCAGCGACAGCCTCAGCCACCGACGGCCTCGGCCACAGCCTCCTCAGCCACGACCTCAGCCACGACCGCCTCGGCCACAGCCTCCTCGGCAACCGCCTCAGCCACCGCAGCCTCGACCACAGCCTCCTCAGCCACGACCTCAGCCACGATCGCCTCGCCAACCGCCTGCTCAGCCACGACCTCGGTCACGACGGCCTCGGCAACGGCCACGTCGGCGACGGCGCCGGTGGTGGCCTCAGCAGCATGGGCAGCCAGCAACTCGGCCTCCCACTCGGCCAGCGGCTCTGCGGTCCCGCCGGAGGTGGCGCCAGCGGCGCGCTCCATGAGGCCCTCTGCCACAGCATCGGCGATCACGCGGGTCAACAGGCCGACGGCGCGGATCGCATCGTCGTTGCCCGGGATCGGGAAGTCCACGACGTCCGGGTCGCAGTTCGAGTCCAGGATCGCAATGACCGGGATGTTGAGCTTGCGGGCCTCGCCGACGGCGATGTGCTCCTTGTTCGTGTCGACGATCCACACAGCGGACGGGATCTTGCTCATGTCCCGGATGCCACCGAGGGTCCGCACGAGCTTGTCCTTCTCGCGACGCAGGACCAGCAGCTCCTTCTTGGTCATGCCGGAGCCGGCGACGTCGTCGAAGTCGAGCTGCTCGAGCTCCTTGAGACGCTGCAGCCGCTTGTGGACTGTCTGGAAGTTGGTGAGCATGCCACCGAGCCAGCGCTCGTTGACGTACGGCATGCCCACGCGCGACGCCTGCTCGGCGACCGCTTCCTGGGCCTGCTTCTTGGTCCCGATGAACATGACGGTCCCGCCGCGCGACACTGTCTCCTTGACATAGGAGTAGGCGCGGTCGATGGAGGTCAGCGACTGGGTGAGGTCGATGATGTAGATGCCATTGCGCTCGGTGAGGATGAAGCGCTTCATCTTGGGGTTCCAGCGCCGGGTCTGGTGCCCGAAGTGGACACCGCTCTCCAGCATCTGGCGCATCGTGACGACGGCCATGGGTGTTCCTCTTTCGTGCGCGGTCATTCCGCGCGATCGGTTGTGCGACCACCGGCTGGTGGTCACCCTGATGCCCCGGCGCGGCCGGGCTGCCGAGACAGACCGATCCGACCACGAGTGGTGCGTGGGACATGCGAATTCGGCTCCCGTGGGAACCGTGGGGCCAGTCTAGGACCAATGAGGCGTGCTGCGGTAATCCCTGACAGATCCCACGTCATCCACAGATCACCTCAGGGCCCTTGCCCGGCCCGGGGACGTGGCACACGGTGTCCACATGACCCCACACCTGCCCACCCTCGCCCTGGCGCTCACGGCCTCTCTCGCACTCGCGCCGGGCCGTGCGGACGTACCGTGGCCTGCTCCCCCAGCCGCCACGAGCACGCGGGCCGGCCTCCAGGCCGCGCTGCCGCCGCTCACCCACTCGGCGCCCGCAGCGCGCGCACCAACGCGCGCCTTCCCGGAGGACAGGTCGCTGAGCAGCGTGGCACGCCGCTGGTTGCCTCCTGTCGCCCCGTTCCGGGTCGCGGCCACCTTCTGGCAACCAGAGCACCGGTGGCTGCCGGGGCATCGAGGCATCGACCTGCGGACCAGCATGGGGCAGGTCGTGCGTGCCGTGGGCCACGGGCGGGTTGCGTTCGTGGGCCAGGTCGCCGGCCGGGGCGTTGTCTCCCTCGACCACGGCGGGCTGCGCACCACCTACGAGCCGGTGGACCCCGTCGTGCGCCTCGGTGACCTCGTCCGCACCGGCGAACAGATCGGAACAGTCAGCACAGGCACCGGACACTGCGGCTCCGGGCGCTGCTTGCACCTGGGCCTCAGACGCGAGCGGGAGTACCTCGACCCGCTGCTGCTGCTGGGTCACACCTCAGCCAGGCTGCGCCCTTGGTGACCCCACACACCCTCGAGGGCCCGCGGTGGCCACGCTCGAAGCGCCGACTGGTCGCTCATGCCGACCTCACCACCTGGACTCTGTGCGTCGCACCGGCGTGAAGGAAGTCGAGCAGGGTCGCGCCCTCGGACTCGAGCGCAGCCGCATCGGACATCGTGAAGGACTGGAACGGTGTGATGGTCAGGGTGGCTGCGTCCCGCCGCCTCACCACGGCCCAGGTCCCCGCCGTCATTCCATCCACCAGCACTGTCCGTGGTGGCATTCCGTTGGCCGCCCCGGCCATCGCCCGATGCTGATCGGTCGACACCCGACTGCGGTCGTCGTAGGACAGAAGCACGTTGTCGAAGTCGTAGAGCAGCCGTGGCGGCGCCTGCGTGTCGGCGTCGGGACGCGGTGCGTCAGGGAGGTCGAAGAGTTCACGCCCTGCCTCGTCAGTGAATGTGCGCAGCTGCGGCCTCAGTCGGTCAAGCACTGGGGCGAGCCGAGTGAGTCCACACCATGCCTGAACGTCCCTGACACTCGCTGGCCCGAACGCGGCGAGGTAGCGCCGCACGAGCTCGTCCACGCAGAGGTCCTCCGCGAGTCCCGGGTGGACGGAACCGCCGACCCAGTGGGCCAGCGACGTGTGGCGGGCGGGCCCGCTGAGACCCCAGAGCCCTCGGGGCGTGACCTGCACGAGTGCCTCCTCAGCGCGAACCGCCTGGCCGAGGGCGGACGGTTCACATTCGGGCCACCGCACTGCCAGGCGTGTGCCGAGTTCAGTCAGAGTCAGCGGTTCGGCCTCCAGCAGCACACGGCCGGCACGGGCCACCTCCGCTCGATCGATGCCAGCCAGGCTCCTGCCATGCCGGGTGCCGTTCAGGGAACCCGAGAGCATCGGGGCAAGCAACGGCCGCAGCCTGAGGGCATCGCGGGCCGTCACCAGATGGATCGTCGAACGCATCAGGGCCAGCCGTACCAGCGTGCGCGCCTCGAGCTCGGCCGAGATGGCTTCGGGTGTGGCGTTGACGATCCTGTTCCACAGTCCGACGTACCAGGTGTGGGTCGTCTGGGCCTGCAGACCGACGAGGTGCTCGACCATCGCAGGCACGGTCGCGTTGCTGCGCTCGAGCAGGTGCTGACGGGCAAGCGTGGCTCGATTGAGCGACCGACGCCCGAGAAGGGGTCCCGGCATGGCGCGAGGTCAGCCCCAGGCGCAGACGGAGGCCGACAGGGGCCCGGAGGAGCGCGAGGCTTGTTCTGCCTGGACAGAGCGCCTCGCGGCGTCACTCATCGTCGACAGTGCCGATCCGCGAGCGCATCCCCATCATCGCCTTGGAGTGCAGCTGACAGATCCGGCTCTCGGTCACCCCGAGGACCAGCCCGATCTCCGCGAGGGTCAGGGCCTCGTAGTAGTAGAGGGTGACCACGATCTGTTCACGTTCCGGCAGGGTGTGGATCACGCGCGCCAACAAGTGCCTGGTGTCCTCATCGTCAAGGGCGTCGCCTGGCGCGGTGATCCGCTCGTCCTCGATCCGCTCCCCGAGAGTGGCGCCGTCAGAATGGTCGGCTGAGCCGAGCATCTCGTCGAGGGCTGCCACGTGCACGAACGAGACCTGGCTGAAGACCCGGCGCAACTCAGGGATGTCGAGGCCGAGCTCGTCGGCGATCTCGGCCTCGTTCGGCGTGCGCTGCAGGCGCGCCTCGAGGGCTGCGATCGCGCGCTCGATGTCCCGGGCCTTGGTGCGCACCGACCGCGGGATCCAGTCGAAGGATCGCAGCTCGTCGATGATCGCACCGCGGATCCGGTTGATGGCGTAGGTCTCGAACTTGATCGCCCGCTCGAGGTCGTACTTCTCGATCGCGTCGATGAGGCCGAAGACGCCGTAGGAGACGAGGTCGCCCTGTTCGACGCTGGCGGGCAGTCCCACGCCGACACGCCCAGCCACGTAGCGCACCAGAGGTGCGTACTGGAGGATCAGCTGCTCGCGGAGGGCGGGGTCACCGTCCGCCTTGTACTCCCGCCACAACTCGGCGAGCACAGCACCGGGGTCGTCGAGCTCGTTGATGGCTTCATCGGGGTCGATCAACTCTGCGTCGGACACCTCCTGCTGCGCACGACGCAGCGTGCCCTCAGGCACGGGGGTGGGCGCGCTCATAGCTACTCCTCAGCCGTTCGATTGAGACGTGCGTGTAGATCTGAGTCGTGCCGAGACTAGCGTGACCAAGCACCTCCTGGACGGAGCGCAGGTCCGCGCCCCCCTCCAACAAGTGCGTCGCCATCGAGTGCCGCAGGCCGTGCGGACCCATGTCGGCGGCCTCGGGGACATGGCGCAGGAGCGCATGGACGGCGCGTCGGACCACCCGGGGATCGATCCGCGCCCCACGCGCCCCGAGGAACAGTGCGTCGCCGCTATCGGGGGTGACCAGCCGCGGGCGGCCCTGCTCGAGCCAAACGTCCAGGGCTGTGGCGGCTGGCTGGCCGAAGGGCACGACGCGCTCTCTGGCCCCCTTTCCGAGCACGCGGGCCGTGTGCCGCGTCCAGTCCAGGTCGGCACAGTCCATCCCGACGAGTTCCGAGACACGCATCCCGGTCGCGTAGAGCACCTCCAGGAGGGCGACGTCACGCTGATGCACCGGGTCAGCGTCGTCGGCCCGAACGGTCGCGACCTCCATCAGGTCGGCAACCTGGCCGGGCCGCAGCACCTCGGGGATGCCCTGCCGAGCAGTCGGCGCGCTCAACCGCGCGGCGGGGTCCTGCTCGAGCAGTCCCTGCCGCACTGACCAGGCTGTGAAGCAGCGGGTGGCGGCAACCCGCCGGGCAATGGTGGAGCGTGCAGCGCCCCGACGGTCCATCCCGGCCAACCACGCACGCAGGACAAGGAGGTCGAGGTCGGGGAGTTCGGTCGCGCCCTGCTCTGCGGCGAAGGACATCAGATCGGCAACATCACCCAGGTAGGCGCGCACGGTGTTCGGCCCTCTGCCCCGCTCGTCACGCAGGAACGTCGAGAAGCCCGAATGGGCCACTTCGAGGGCGATGGGCAGGGTCACACGTCCATGCTGCCCCATCGATCACTGACTTCGACGCCATCCGGCATGGCCGCGCCGGGCGAGTCCCACGATCTCCAACAGTCCCAGATGGGCCAAGCAAGCGGTCGGCGGCAGGCCCGTGCGTTGGGAGATGACGTCCACCGTCCGGCCACCCCTGCCGGGCAGCGCCTCGAGGACCAGACGCACCTCACCGGGCAACCCGGAGAGTCGGGGGTCGCCGTCACCGACCACCGAGCCCTCGTCGGCGCGCTCATGCCCCTCGGCTCCCGGCGAGCCGTTCACGTCGCCCAGCAGGAGGGTCGTCACCTCGCAGGGATCACTGACCGCTCGTGCCGACGCCTCATGCAGCAGGCGGTTGGTCCCCGAACTGGCCATCGAGGTGATGGGCCCGGGCACGGCCATCACCTCGCGGCCCAGTTCCAGGGCGCGCGACGCCGTGGCCATCGCCCCGCTGCGCCGGGCTGCCTCGACCACGACCGTACCCCGGCTCAGCGCGGCGATCACCCTGTTGCGTGCCAGGAACCGGTGCTTGAGGGGCTGGCTGCCAGGTGGCAGCTCCGAGACGATCAGGCCGGCGTCAGCGATCCTGGCGAAGAGCGCGTCATGGGAGCGCGGGTAGGCGATGTCGACCCCGCACGCCAGCATGGCGATCGTCGGCCCGCCCACCCCAAGGGCCGCCCGGTGTGCGGCGGCGTCGATGCCGAACGCCCCGCCTGAGACCACCGCCCAACCCTCCTCGGCCAGCCCGCCGGCAAGGATCGTCGTAGCCCGCTCGCCGTAGGCGGTGCATGCCCGCGCGCCCACCACGGCGACAGAACGCAGAGCAGCAGCACGCAGGTCCAGGGGGCCGCGGACCCACAGGGCCAGGGGGGGTTCGGACAGGTCCAGCAACTGGCTGGGGAACTCCATGTCGCCGGGCAGGAGCACCCGAACCCCGCGACGCGACATCTCCGCCACCATCGCAGGGGTGTCCTCGGGATCCAGCCGACCGGCCACACGGCCGCTCCGGCCAGCGCTCCGCACCTGGGAGAGCGTCGCGCCTACGCCGTGCTCGGCGACCATCTCGGCGATGCCAGGCGTCGCCGGCTCGACCAGGCAGGCCAGCGCGATGGCGGCGTCGCGCTCGGCGCCCACCAGACCCTGCGGGCCAGAGCCGCTCACAGCTCACCCCGAAGGGTCAGCGCGCGACCCACGTGATCGAGATCAGGACGTCCCGCGCCGGACAGATCAGCAAGGCTCCACGCGACACGGATGGCGCGGTCGGCTCCCCTGGCGCTGAGCCGCCCAGAGCTGATCGCCGAACCGAGCACCTCGGCTGCCGCCGGGCTGGGGGCCAGCGGACCCCGCAGCGCGGCCGGGTGCTGAGCGCTGTTCGGGACGGCCGGAAGGCCCTCCTGCCGACACCGCAGCGCCGCCCGCTCGCGCGCCTCGGTCACCCGCGCCCGCACGGCCGACGAGCCAACTCCCGCGGCATCGTGGGACCAATTCGCGCGGCCCGGCGGCCCGAGGACCATCCTGATGTCCACCCGATCCAGAAGTGGACCGGACAGCCTGTTCCGGTACCGGCGCCGGTCCACGGAGCTGCAGGAGCACTCCTGGCCCGCACCATCGCCGAGCCCGCAGGGACACGGGTTGGCTGCCAGGACCAGCTGGAACCTGGCAGGCATCCGAGCGGTGAACCCCGCCCGGGCGATGCACACCACGCCGGACTCCAGTGGCTGACGCAACGACTCGAGGCACGCGGCGCCGAACTCGGCCGCCTCATCGAGGAACAACACCCCGGCGTGAGCGCGCGTGATCGCGCCCGGAGTTGGCTGCCCACCGCGCCCCCCACCGACGAGCGCGGCCACGGTGGCGGTGTGATGCGGTGATTCGAAGGGAGGCCGACGGATGAGTCCCCGCACGTCGGCGACCACCGACCTGATCGCCGTCACGCTCAGGGCGTCGTCGTCATCGAGATCGGGAAGGATCGTGGGCAACCGCTGCGCCAGGAGCGTCTTCCCGACGCCAGGTCGGCCGACCATGGCCACGTGATGGCCGCCCACAGCCGCCACCTCCAGGGCCGCCACCGCCTCGGGCTGCCCCAGCACGTCGGCCAGATCGGGATCTGGCGGCAGCGGATGGTCTTGATCTGCTCCCCCTGCTCCTTGGGCGTCGGCGCCGTCGCGCTCCGGCTCGACCTCATCGACCGGGGTACCGGTGAGCAGCTGCCCCCAGTGCCGCAGGGAGTGGACTGCGACGGCCTCCACCCCCGGCACCACCGCGGCCTCCGCGGCGTTGCGCCGCGCCACCACGATCCGCTGTCGGCCGGAACGCAGGGTCGCCACCGCGGCCACAACCGCACCGCGGACCGGACGTGCCCGCCCATCGAGACCGAGCTCGGCGAAGAGGATCGCCCCGGCCAACGGTTCGGCCGGGATCTGACCGTCGGCGGCCAGGATCGCTGAGGCGATGGCCAGGTCGAGGCCGGAGCCACGTTTGTGCAGTGACGCCGGCGAGAGGCCCACGGTGATCCGCATCTGCGGCCACCTCGCGCCGCTGTTGAGCACCGCAGCCCGGACACGGTCCCGAGCCTCACCGACGGCCGTGTCCGCCAGGCCCACGATCGACATGCCCGGAAGCCCGGAGGACAGGTGCGCCTCCACCTCCACGACGTGGGCGTCGACCCCGGCGATCACCACGCCGTGGGCCCGCGCCAGGGCCATCAGGACACCCCTGCCACGTACTCGACGGTGAAGGTGCCGTCGGGCCGACGCAGCAACCCCACGACGTCCAGACGGATCGGGCCCCGATGGCCACCGTTCTCCACGAGCCACAGTGCTGCCAGCCGCCTGATCCGCGCCACCTTGTGGCCCGTCACGGCCGCCAGCGGGCCTCCGAACTGCATCCCGCGTCGGGTCTTGACCTCGCAGAAGACGAGCGTGGATCCGTCCACGGCAACGATGTCGATCTCACCGTGGCGGCAGCGCCAGTTGCGCGCCACGACCTGCATGCCGCGCCCGCACAGGAATTCGGCTGCCGCCTGCTCGCCATCCCTGCCGAGCCCCTGTCGATCCCCCATGGACGTCCACCCCCGGGACCAACCCTGCGTCCCCGGCCCCCCTCAGGGAAGACGCTCAGCGCGAAGCTGTGGACAACGACGGCGCGCCAGCCCCCTCGACTCCGCACCCGGATGTGGGGACATCCCGAGCATCCGCCCGGCCCACGTCCCGGGTCTGAACCCCGGGCAGGTTCCAGGACTGCCGATGCAGCGGACTCGGCCCGAGCCGACGCAGGGCATCGATGTGGTCCGGCGCGCTGTAGCCCTTGTTCAGTGCCCAGCCGTACTCGGGATGCTGCTCGGCAAGATCCACCATGATCGAGTCCCGTTCGCACTTGGCCAGCACGCTGGCTGCGGCCACTCCCGCGCACGTGAGGTCCGCACGGACTCGTGTCTGGACCTGGGCGGGCACCACCGCCATGTCGGCAAGGCTGTCACAGACTGATCGTCGCGGATCAGGGAACAGCCCATCAGGCTCCTCGGGGACGCTGAGCCAGTCGTGGCTGCCGTCGAGCAACGCGAGATCGACTGCCATGCCCAGGTCGGCGAACGCCCTGGCGGCTGCGACACGCAGCGCGCAGATGATCCCCACGGCGTCAACCTCGAACGGGTCCGCATGGCCGACCGCCGAGGCGACCGGCCAGCCCCGCAGGCGGGGCAGGAGGTCGCGCCGGGCACGAGGTGTCAGGAGCTTGGAGTCCCGCAGGCCCCGGGGAGCCGAGCGGACGCCCGAGTCGATCACGACCACCCCGACACTGACCGGTCCGGCGAGGGCTCCCCGGCCGACCTCGTCGACGCACGCCAACGTCCGGGCGCCGGCCCGCATGAGCGCGCGCTCCAGGCGCAGCGTCGGTGCTGGGGTCATCGGGTCGCACCACCAGTGCGAGGTGCGGCCATCGCCGACTGCTCCTCGGCATACGCCGGCAGGGTGGCCCATCGGGAGGGCGGCCACATGATGACCTCCGCGGTCCCCACCACGTTCTCGACCGGGACCGTGCCGTCGTCGATGTCGAGATGGAAGCGCGAGTCGGCGGAATCGTTGCGGTGGTCACCCATGACGAACAACCGCCCTTCGGGGACCTCGACACGGAACTCCACCTGATCGGTGGAGCCGCCCGGGTAGATGTAGGGCTCGTCCAGAGGTTCACCGTTGCGGATGATCTGGCCCTTCGGGGTACAGCACTCGAGGGTGTCCCCACCCACGCCGATCACACGCTTGACCAGGTCGTCGCCACTCGTGGAGGGCAGCACGCCCACGAACGCCGCGGCCCGTCCGAGGGCACCACGCAATCCCCGTTCAGGCGCTGTGTCGGCCAGCCAGTCCGCCGGGTCCTTGAACACCACGACATCGCCACGGCCAGGCTCTGATGAGGGCTTCCAGACGAGGATGCGATCACCCCTCACGAGTGTCTCCTCCATCGACCCACTGGGCACCCAGAACGCCTGCAGAAGGAACGTGCGCACCACAGCGGAGATGACCAGGGCAGTGACCACCACGATGGCGACCTCGCGCACGCCGTGCCAGAAGCTCGAGGACCCCGACCTCGTGCGCTCCGCTGAACCTGCCGGGGACGCACCATCGGGGCCGACCTCCCCGTCACCCCCAAGCGGATCCCTGGGATCCACCGGTTCACTCATCAGGCCCCTCCAGACGGCGCATCGATCCCGGGGGCCAGACGACCGCCTCGACAGGACCAATGATGCGTGATGCCGGAACATTGCCCCCACCCGGATCGCCGAGATGGGCCCGCGAGTCCGCCGATCCAGCACGGTTGTCACCCAGCAGCCAGTAGTGATCCGGCTTGACCACCACGTCGAACTCCTGCTGGTCACTGGACGCCCCGTCAAGATAGGGCTCGACCAGTGGTTCGCCGTTGCGCATCAGCAGCCCCTCGACGGTGCAGCACGCGATGCGATCGCCTCCCACCCCGACGACCCGCTTGACGAACACCGACCCGGCAGGGTCGCGGGCATCGGCCCACAGGTCTGCGGCGTCGAAGACCACGACCGTGCCCCGCGGAACGTCCCAGCGGTCGGAGCCCGCCTTGACGACCAGGACCCGCTCGCCGGGGGCCAGCGTCGGGTCCATCGAGTCGGACTGGACGGCCCGCACCTCGGCGACCGTGCTGTTCACGATGAGGACGGCCGCCACCGAGGCCACAGCAACGAGGGCCCCCGCACGGATGATCCGGCGGGGGCCCTCGATGGCAGTCACATGGGGCAAGGTGCTCAGACGTCGCGCTTCTCGCGGATCTTCGCCTTCTTGCCACGCAGCTCGCGCAGGTAGTACAGCTTGGCGCGGCGGACATCACCGCGGGTCACGACCTCGATCCTGTCGATGATCGGGGTGTGCACCGGGAAGGTCCGCTCAACGCCGGTGCCGAAGCTGACCTTGCGGACCGTGAAGGTCTCCTGCAGGCCACCACCATGGCGCCGGATGACCACACCCTGGAAGACCTGGATGCGGGAGCGGTTGCCCTCGACGACGTTCACGTGGACCTTCACCGTGTCGCCGGGACGGAAGTCGGGGATGTCGGAGCGCAACGAGGCTGCGTCGACGGAATCAAGCGTTTTCATGATCGCTTCCTGGCGGGAGCCACAGGTCGCCCGCAGATGTGGGTCATTGGGGTGCTGGCGTGTGGTTCACGACTCCCCTGTGGCGGCGGCGCGAGACGACAGCCCCCCAAGTCTGCCACAGCATGGGCGGGGCTACGAAATGCTCAGGTCAACAGGTCGGGGCGCATGACCTGGGTCCGGTCCCGGGCCTGCTGGTGGCGCCAGGCCTCAACAGCGGCGTGGTCACCGGAGGTGAGGACCTCGGGTACGGCCAGGTCCTCCCAGATCGGCGGCCTCGTGTAGACCGGGCCCTCCAGCAGGTTCGCCATGCCTCCGGGTGCGAACGAGTCGTCGGCATGGCTGGCCTCATTGCCCAGGACACCGGGGATGAGCCGCCCCACTGCCTCCACCATCACGAGCACCGCGGCCTCGGCGCCAGCCAGGACGTAGTCCCCGATCGAGACCTCCTCGACCTCGACGGGCAGCCCGCCGGCCTGCAGCGTGCGCGCCCAAGGCACCACCCGGGCGTCGATGCCCTCATAGCGCCCGCACGCGAAGACGAGTCTGGGGTCGTGGGCCCACTCGTCAGCCATCGGCTGCGTGAAGCGCCTGCCGCTGGGCGTCGGGATCACGATCCGTACCGGTTCCGCAGGATTGCCGGCCGCCAGGACGGCCCGTAGGGCCGCACCCCACGGCTCGGGCTTCATGACCATGCCCGGGCCACCCCCGTACGGCGCGTCATCAACCGTCCGGTGCCGATCGTGGGTGAACTCACGCAGGTCGTGCACCTCGAGGTCGATGAGTCCCTCTGCGATCGCCCGACCGACCAGCGACAGGTGCAGCGGCGCCAGGTACTCCCCGAAGATGCTGACCACGTCGATGCGCATCAGGCGAGCTCCGCCAGGCCCTCGGGCAGGTCGACGACTATGAAGCCTCCGTCGAGGTCGACCTCGGGGACGATCTGGTGCACGAACGGGACAAGGAGCTCTGCGCCGTCGGGTCGCGCCACGGCCAACACATCCTGGCCGGGCAGATGCAGCACCTCACGGATCTCGCCCAGCTGGGCGCCGTCGGCCCGCCTGACCGCCAGTCCCACCAGGGCCAGGTCGTGGTACTCATCCTCGTCGGACTCGGTGAGATCGACGTCAGCCTCGAGGATCGCACCGCGCAGCGCCTCTGCTGCAGTGCGGTCCGCCACACCCTCGATCGTCAGGATCAGCCGCGCGTTCTGCCAACGGTGCCCGACCACGGTGACCTGCTCGGGCAGTCCCGCGCGCCCCGACAGGGACACGACGGCCCCCGCGGAGAACCTCTC
Source organism: uncultured Actinomycetes bacterium (assembly GCA_963697345.1). GTDB lineage: Bacteria > Actinomycetota > Actinomycetes > S36-B12 > CAIYMF01 > Prado023. The sequence continues at coordinate 252,483 of CAVONS010000005.1, forward strand.
CTCGGGGGCGTCGGTGCGTACTTCGACGGTGACCTCACCGCGGATGCCCTGGGCCCGGCCGATCCGGCCGACCACCACGCGCATCAGCGCTCGTCGGCGTCCAGGAAGTCCACGCGCACCGGGTGGCCACCGGAGATCGCGCTGACCACGGTGCGGATGGCCGTGGCGGTGCGCCCACCGCGACCGATCACACGACCGATGTCCTCGGGATTGACGCGAACCTGGAAGGTGCGCCCGCTCTCACCGCGAGGGCCGCGGCGGCCGTTGCGCACCCGGACGCTGACGTCCTCAGGGTGCTCCACGATTCCAGTGACGAGGTGCTCGAGGGAGTCTTCGATGACCGTGCTCATGCCGAGGGGGTCTCCTCGGCGGTGTCGGCGACGACCTCAGCAGAGGTAGCCTCCGGCGCGGCCTCGGCAGCCGCCTTCTCCGCCTTGCGCTCCTCGAGGGCGTGCTCCACATCCTCGACCTTCTCAGCCACGACGGCCTTGATCTCCTCGACCTTCTCGCCGACGAACTCCTTGACCTCCTCAGCCTTCTCCTCGAGGTTCGCACCGGCCGCAGCAGCGGCCTCCTTCAGGCTGGGGGCCTTCGCCTTGGGGGCCTTGCCGGCCTCCTCCGCGGACCTCACGGCATCCTCGAAGGCAGCCTGCTTGTTGGCCTTGGGCTCGGCGACCCGCAGGGTGCCCTCGGCACCGGGGAGGCCCTTGAACTTCTGCCAGTCACCGGTCACCTTGAGGATGGCCAGGACGGGCTCGGTCGGCTGTGCGCCCACACCGAGCCAGTACTGGACGCGATCGGAGTCGACCTCGATCAGGCTGGGCTCACGTCGGGGCTGGTAGACCCCGATCTCCTCGATCGAGCGACCGCTGCGCGCGGTGCGCGAGTCAGCGATGACGATGCGGTACTGCGGGTTCTTCTTCTTGCCAAGGCGCTTGAGCTTGATCTTGACGGACACGTGTGTCGGTATCTCTTTCGGTTCTGGGGTGGATCCTCGGCCATGAGCATGGGGTTACCCACGTTCGAGGAACGCATGGATCATGGGAGACCGACGGTTGAGAGGGACCGCGGCCACCATGGGACGAGCACATTGTGCCATCCCGGGCCCCGATTGCTCAAAGGGCGCGTGCCACCACGTCGGTCCGGGTCAGCCCACCGCGCACGACGCACTGTGCACAACGTCCCGCAGCGGTGCTGCCAGGTCACCCACCTCAGCCACCCGGACCTCCTCGAGACCCAACCAGCCGGCCATCTCGGACAGGCTCGCCGCGAGGGCTGCCACGGCATCCGAGGAGACGACGTCCTGCGCGTGGGCCGACTGCACCAGCAGCGTGCGCGAGGCTCGATCAGCCTTGAGGTCAACTCGGGCCACCAGCGCCTCGTCGTAGAGGAACGGAAGCACGTAGTAGCCGTGGATCCGCTTGACCGCCGGCGTGTAGATCTCTATCCGGTAGCGCATCCCGAACAGCCGCTCGGTGCGTGGACGGAACCAGATCAAGGGGTCGAAGGGAGCCAGCAGCGCGGCCCCGGGAGCCCGCCGGGGAACCGTGAGGTCGGGCAGCGCGTAGCTCGTGGGCCATCCCGGGACGGCCACCTCGCGCAGTGCGCCCTGCGCGACAAGGGCGTCGATCGCGGCGCGGGTGGCGGTCGTCGGCATCCGGAAGTAGTCGCCGAGGTCGGTCGTGGTCGCCACACCCATGGCGCGCGCGGCGATCAGCACCAACTCGCGGTGTGCCTCCTCGGGTGTGGGCGTCGGCGCCTCGAGCGCCGCCCGTGGCAGGACCGCCTCGGGGGCTGCGTAGCGCCGGCGGAACGAGCTGTCCCGGCCGGCCGAGGTGATCTCGCCAGCCCAGAAGAGGTACTCCAGCGCTCGCTTGACCGCCGACCAGTTCCAGCCCCAGTGCTCCTTGGGGCCGCGCTCCACGTGCGCGAACACCTCCTCGAGCTCAGTGGCAGTCATCGGCCCGCTGCCCCGGACCACATCGGCAACCTCGCGCACGAGATCGGGCTGCTCGCGCTGGATCCGGACCATCCCTGCCCAGGCATCGTCGTGGACCCGATCCATCCGCCATCGCATCAACCGGTGCATCCCCACCGGCAGCAACGTGGCCTCATGCCCCCAGTACTCGAACAGTGAGCGCGGGGCCTGGCCGGAACACGCATCCAGCAGGCCGCGGTCATACGGACCCAACCGGGCCATGTGCGGCAGGTACTGGGCTCGCGCGAGAACGTTGACCGAGTCGATCTGCACCGCTCCGATCCGTCGGACGGCGTCCCCGAGCTGGCGGGCGCCGACCGGTCCGGACGGTCGAGAGCGCCCGAAGCCCTGGGCGGTCAGGGCAACGCGCCGCGCGGCCTGCAGGCTGAGTCGGTCGCGTGGCACGACGTGATCCTGCCACGATGGGCGACGTGACCACAGAGCACCCGATCGCCGAGGACGCGGCGGCTGTGCCGCCCCGCCGGCCGTGGGCTGCCGTTCCTGCTGCCCTCGCCGAGCCGCTGCGCTCTGCCCTACCGACTGCCACCGAGAGGGTCATCGACATCGTGACCCGCGATGTCCCGGCATACGCGGTCGACAACGAGGTGATCGCTGCCACGCTCCGCCGGGGCGTGGGCGTGGCACTGGGCCGCCAGATCGACCTCCTGGGCACCGACGAGGAGGCGCTGGGAGATGCCGCGGCCGTCTACGAGCAGATCGGCGCTGGGGAGTACCTGTCGGGTCGCGGGCTGGCCGACCTGCTGTCCGCGTACCAGATCGGTGCTCGCGCCGCCTGGCAGTCATTCAGCCGTGCCGGCGTGGCCGCGGGTGCATCCCCACGAGAGGTGGCCCTTCTGGCCGAGGCCACGTTCGCCTACATCGATCAGCTCTCCGCAGCGTCCATCGCCGGATACACCCGCGCACAGGTCGCTGACGCCGGGCGGCTGGAGCAGCTGCGTTCAGAGCTCTTGGACCGACTCCTCGCGGGCGAGGCCGGCTCGGAACGCGTCGCCCAACTCGCCGGTGAGGTGCACTGGCCCCTGCCGGCGACGGTCGTGGCCCTCGTGCCGCGTGCCACTTCCCTGCCGGGGGTCGTCCCGGGAGGGCTCGTGGGGCGCACCGATCGAGGTTTGGTCGCTCTTGTGGCCGGCCCAGTGACGCCCGCATTCCGGCGCTGGCTGGAGCGTGCCGACCAGCCTGTGGCAGTCGGGCTGGAGGTGGCGCTGGCCGCGGCAGGGAGCTCGGAGATCCATGCGCGCAGCCTGCGTGACTCACCTGCCACCGGTTCCGTGCTCGCCGCGGACCACCTGCCCGCGCTGCTGATCCGTGCCGATCCTGCGCTGGGGGCGGCACTGCGCGCCCAGGTGCTGGCACCCTTCGACGAGCTTGCGCCGTCGCGTCGGGAACCCATGCTCGCGACTTTGCGAAGCTGGCTGTTGAACGGCGGGAACCGGGCCGCCGTCGGCGAGGCCCTGCATGTCCACCCGCAGACCGTCAGCTACCGGATGGACCGGGTGCGTGAGGTGCTCGGCGATCGCCTGGACGATCCGCAGGTTCGCTGGGAGCTCCTGCTCGCGCTGATGTCAGCTGAGCTCCCAGACAGCCGCTGACCTCCCCGGCGCGTCGGCTGTCACTGCCAGATCGCCATCCGCTCAGGCAGCCCGACATGCCCTCGCCTCAGGGAGTGATGAGCCAGTGGTTCGCGATGAAGAACGCCCCCGGCCTGGCCATGAACTCGATCTCCTGCTGCCCCTGCAGCGAGAACCCGACCGACCGGCACAGGGCGTTGGACGCGACGTTCGTGAAGGCCGTGAAGGCGTGCACGGTCCCCCATCGCCGCTCGACGCCGGCGCGTGCCAGGGTCTCGCGAACGGCTGCCGATGCCAGACCCTGGCCCTGGTACTCGGGCAGCACCATCCAGCCGATCTCCGACAGGTGCGTCCCGTCCACCTCGTGGGCCCAGACGACGACCGTCCCAGCGACCTGCCCCTCATCCAGCTCGATCATGAGGATCCATGACTCCCCGGAGCGCGCCGCGGCCACATCCCGCGGAACCTTCAGCAGGACATCCTCGCGGGGCTGAGGTCCGCCGAGCTCAGACATCATGACCGGGTCACAACGCATGCGCAGATAGGCATCAGCGTCGCCGGGTTGGACGTCGCGGAGCCGGAAGGACCGCACTGCCCCTACTTGCCCAGCAGGTCCCTGAACGCCGGCGGGAGATCCTCCATCTTCTTCAAGGCCTCGGGATCCAGGGCACTCGGGTCGAACGCCGCCGGATCGAAGCCCTCGAAGCCCGTGGGCAGCCCGGCCGGCGCAGCTGCCGCCGCCGCCTCGTCCTGCGCGCGCTTGGCCGGGTTGCCCGATCGGCTCTTCTTGCCGCCGCGCTGGGGCTGCTGGGCACGGCCCTTGGCCTTCTTCGACCCACCCATCCCCGGCATCCCCGGCATCCCGGGAATGCCCCCGCCCGAGCGCATCTGACGCATCATCTTCTGCGCCTCGTTGAAGCGCTCGACCAGCCCGTTGACCTCGCTGACCTGAACGCCCGAACCGCGGGCGATACGGGTCCGACGGGACGCGTTGAGCAGCTTGACGTCGGCGCGCTCGGCCGGGGTCATCGACTGGATGATCGCCTGGACGCGGTCGATCTCCTTCTCGTCCAGGTTGTCGATCTGGTCGCGGATCTCGCCCATGCCGGGCAGCATCCCCAGCAGCTTGCCCAGGTTCCCCATCTTGCGCAGGGCCTGCATCTGGGACAGGAAGTCATCCAGGGTGAAGTCCTCGCCGGCGAGGACCTTCCCGGCCATCTTCTCGGCCTCTTTGGAGTCGAACGCCTTCTCGGCCTGCTCGATCAGGGTCAGCACGTCACCCATGTCGAGGATCCGCGAGGCCATGCGGTCGGGGTGGAACAGCTCGAAGTCAGTCAGCTTCTCCCCGGTGGAGCCGAACATGATCGGCACACCGGTGACCGTCACCACCGAGAGCGCGGCACCACCACGGGCATCTCCGTCGAGCTTGGTCAGCACGACCCCGCTGAATCCGACTCCCTCGTGGAAGGCCTGGGCGGTGGTCACCGCGTCCTGGCCGATCATGGCGTCGACGACCAGCAGCGTCTCGTCGGGCTGAACGGCGTCGCGCACCTGGCGCAGCTGCTCCATCAGGGCCTGGTCGATCGCCAGGCGCCCGGCGGTGTCGACGATCACGACGTCGTGCTGGGTCATCCGCGCGATCTCCACGCCCTCACGCGCGACCTCGACCGGGTCACCCCACGTGGTCTCGGGGTTGGCTCCCGTGTTGCCCGGGGAGGGTGCGAAGACAGGTGCCCCGGCACGCTCGGCCACCACGGACAGCTGGTCGACGGCATTCGGCCGCTGGAGGTCGGCCGCCACGAGCAGGGGCGTGTGGCCCTGCTCCTTGAGGTACACAGCCAACTTGCCGGCCAGGGTGGTCTTGCCCGAGCCCTGCAGGCCCGCGAGCAGGATGACCGTCGGCGGGGTCTTGGCCAGCTGCATGCGCCGCGTCTGGCCACCGAGCAGCTCGATGAGCTCCTCATGGACGATCTTGACGACCTGCTGTGCCGGGTTCAGCGCCCCGGAGACCTCAGCGCCGATCGCGCGCGCACGGATCCTGTCGGTGAAGTGGCGCACCGCCGGCAGGGCCACGTCGGCCTCGAGCAGGGCGACCCGGATCTCGCGGATCGTGTCGTTGATGTCGGACTCGGACAGCCGGCCCTTGCCGCGCAGACCCTTGAAGGTCGCGGACAGCCGGTCGGAGAGGGATGCGAACACGAGACATGATTCTACCGGGGTGTCTGCGCTGCCAGATCCGGCCGATCGCCGGCCACGTCCTCACCGGGACCGCACGCTCGCCGGACGGGTCCATTCAGGCCCGAACAGCCCGCCCCACGCGAGCCTGCGCGACCCGCCAGTAGATGAAGGTGAGGACGCCGAGGCTGACCTGCGGGATCCACGAGCATGCGCGCCACACCAAGGTGGCGGCGACGGCCTCATCATTGGTCAGGCCGAACGTCGTGAGCAGCGCGATCAGGGCGGCGTCCACCGTGCCGAGCCCACCCGGAGTGACCGGGATCATGGTCGCCATGCGCGAGATCGCGAACGCCGCGAAGGCCCCTGCCACGGTCAGCGTGGTCGGGGCATCGCCGAGCACCCCCTCGATGGCGAACCAGAGCACCGCGAACTGCGCCACGATCACGATGTAGTTCGAGGCCGTGACCCAGCGCCAACGATCGAACACGACACCCTTGGTGCTGTCCCGCAGGTCGATCGACATGCCCACGGCGTCGATCTGGTTGGCCCGACGGCTGTTGATGGGCGACAGGAGTCGGTTGCCGAAGCGACCGATCCTGCGCGCCGACTCCTCGCTGCGCAGGATCAACCACAGGACCACGATGGACGCCGCGGTCGCAGCGATGCCGATGATCGCGACCCAGACCCACTGGGATTCCACCTCACCGGTCGTGAGGGCCGCCACGACGCCGAACACCGGCAGCGTGAGCGTCATGAACAGGCTCCACAGGCTCGTCACAGCGATGCCTGCGGTGGCTGCGGCGATGGGCACCGAGTAGCTCGAGAGCATGGCGAACTGGATCGCGAGCCCGAAGGCGCCTCCAGCCGGGATGGTGTTGCTGATCATGAACGAGGTCTGCCGGATGACGAACGCGGGCTTGTACGGGAGCCCGGGGATGGCTGCCTGATAGGGCCAGACGTACACGACCAGCATCACCAGGACGCTCACGCCGATGAGCACGAGAGCCTGCGGCGCCATCCCCTGGATCTCGGCCCATGCATCGGCGTAGCTGCCGAACTTGGGGATCAGCCCCACGAAGATGATCACGAGCACGACGATCGTGACGATCGCCCCGATGATCGTCTTGCGCTTGTCCAGCGCCGAGGAGGCCTCGCTCGTGTCGACGGCCTTCAGCTGGCCAATCCTGGTGACCTCTGTGCCGCCGTCGGGTGCCGGCGGGGTCGTGCTCGGAGGCTCAGACATGGGCGCTCAGGCGAACGTGTGAGGGATTCACATGAACCCCCCGACGTACTTCGCGCGGGCGATCGCGTCGATCGTCTGCTGCACGCCGAAGTTCGCGGATCCGGCGATGGTCGGCACGAACCCGACGAGCATCCCGTCGGCCATGACCTGGGCCTCCAGCCCCGCTGCCCCATCGGTGTCCCAGAGCGCCTCAGCCCCACCGGGAAGCACGATGCGCACACACGTGCGATTCAGCGCCGGACGGTGCACCGAGGCGATGAAACCACGCTCGGACAGACCAGCAACAACCTCTTCGACCTCGTCGGCTTGCATCCGCGAATTCTGTCACGAGGTGTGCGAGTGCGCCGTCAGCGCCTTGCCGTGAACCACAGCTAGCTCCCCGGATCGGACTGCGACTCGGCCAGGGACTCCGCCACCACGTCGGCCACTGCCATGGACAGCTCCTCAGTCAGGGGTTGGCCATGGCGGTCCACGAGGTAGAACACGTCCACCACCTCCGAACCGAGTGTGGACACCCGTGCCGCGGAGATGTCAGTGCCGGTGCCGGCAATGGCGGTTCCCACCCGATGGAGCAGGCCGGGCGCATCGTGGGCGCGCACCTCCAGGACTGTGGCCACACTCGATGCGCCCGCGACGATGTCCACTCGCGCAGGGGCGATCATCGGGGCGCTGTCCAACCGCGCCGCCTCGTCCCTGCGCGCGACTCGGGCCGCCACGTCGAGCTGGCCCGCCAGGGCACGGCGGATGTCCTCACGCAGCCGTTCAACTGCCGGGGGATCACCGAACTGCGGGTTGACGCTCCACACCTCGACAGCACGGTCGCCCACACTCGTGGTCACGGCCGAGCGCACCTCGAGGCGGTGCATCGACAGGATGCCGGCGACCACCCCCAGCAGGCCCAGGGAGTCCGGCGCCGCGATCGTGACGTCGTAGCCGGACTCACGCTCCTGCAGCAGGACGCGCACCCCATCCCCCTCGGCCATCGCGAGCTGGTCCTCGGACAGCAGCGGCTCGGAGAGCACCACCTCGCCGTGCAGCTGCGAACGCACCCGGGCCACGAGGTCGCGCACCAGCGACTTCTTCCACGTGGTCCATGCCAACGGACCGGTGGCCAGGGCGTCGGCCTCCGTGAGGGCGGCGAGCAGGTCCAGCATCTGCGTGGTCCCGACGGCCTCGGCCACGGTGTCGATGGTCTGGGGGTCGTCGAGGTCCCGCCTGGTGGCGATGTCCGGGAGAAGGAGGTGATGGCGGCACATCTCGACAAGTGTGTGGCAGTCCTCCGGCGTGAAGCCCAGGGTCTCGGCGATCTCGGCCACCAGGATCACGCCGACATCGGTGTGATCCTCCAGCGGACGACCCTTGCCGATGTCGTGGAGCAGGGCCCCGACGAGCAGGAGGTCGGGGCGCTGCACATCGCGCGTGGACGCACAGGCCTCCACGGCGGTCTCGAGCAGGTGCCGGTCCACCGTGAACCGGTGCACGGGATTGTGCTGCGGCGCGGAGCGGACGACCTCCCAGTGCGGGATCAGCCGCGAGATCACACCCGCCTGGTCCAGGGCCTCCCACACCAGCACCGACCCACGTCCTGCGCCGAGCAGGGAGACCAACGCATTGCGCGCGGCCGGTGGCCACGGCACCGGCATCGGTGCTGACTCCGCGGCCAGCCGCGCCACGGTGTGCCGGCTCAGCTGGATGCCCGACTGGGCAGCTGTCGCCGCCGCGCGCAGGATCAGCGTCGGGTCCCGGTCCGGACGGGCATCAGCGGCGAGGACTGCCTGCCCGTCCTGCAGGACGACGCCGTTGGCCAGCGGACTGCGGGCAGCTCCCTTGCCCTTCAGCCGCTTGAAGCCGAACCTCGGTCGCGAGCGCACGATCCGCTCCACCGCGCTCCAGGTCGTGTCGGAGGCGACGCCGATGGACCGGCCGGACGCCGAGACGGCGCGCAGCAGGGCATCGGCGTCCGCCAGCCCCAGCGCGGCAGCAACGGGGCCCTGTTCCTGCTGGGCAAGACGGTCGGTGGGCCGACTCGCCACACTGTGCAGGGCGTCGCGCGTGTCGAGCAGGTGGGCCTTCGCGCCCGCGAGCTCCGAGTGGGGCGCGTCGGTGATCCATGAGGCCGCGATCGCGCGGATCACGGTCAGGTCGCGCAGCCCTCCGTAGGACTCCTTGAGGTCCGGTTCCAGCAGGTGCGCCAGCTCCCCGTGGGCCGCACGACGCTCCCGGACGAACTCCTGCAGCTCCGGAAGCCGGCTGGGCGCCAGTGCGCGCCAGTCGGCCAGCACGGACGTCTTCAGGGCTGCAGTGGCCGATTCGTCACCGGTGATGGTGCGTGCGTCCAGCAGCCCGAGAACCACGCGGATGTCGGCCGCCGCCACGCGGCGGGCTTCGGAGACCGTGCGCACGGAGTGGTCCAGGCGCAGGCCGGAGTCCCAGATCGGGTACCAGATCCGATCTGACACCTCCGCGACCTTTCCGCCCGGGTGCAGCAGCAGCAGGTCCAGGTCGCTGCCGGCACTCAGCTCGCGACGGCCGTACCCCCCGACGGCCACAAGCGTCGCCCCGGCCTCACGAGCACCCGACGACTCGAAGATGTCGACCAACCACCGGTCTGTCAGGTCGGCCAGGGCGGTGCGTGCCTGTGCGCCCGGCTGCCGAGGGGCGTCCAGGAGCCCCGCCCGGGCCGCGAGGAACTCACTGGCCGGCGGGAGCTCGGATGTGGGTGCCGTCATGATGCCCTCCTGGATGTGGCGCTTCGGCAGCTGGGGGACGTGAAGTTCTGGGGAATGCCACGATCCGCCGCCCTGGTGGGGGCGGCGGATCGTGGATCCATCAACAGGTCCCGCCCTACAGGGCGTCGGGCCCGCGCTCGCCGGTGCGCACGCGCACGACGCTCTCGACGGGGATGGTCCAGACCTTGCCATCCCCGATACGCCCGGTCTGGGCGCTCTTGCAGATGACATCCACCACCGCTGAGGCGTCGTCATCCTCGACGAGCACCTCCACGCGGACCTTGGGGACCATGTCCACCGTGTACTCAGCACCGCGGTACACCTCGGTGTGACCACGCTGGCGGCCATATCCGCTGGCCTCGGAGACCGTCAGCCCGTGGATGCCGTAGGCCTCCAACGCGCTCTTGATGTCCTCGAGCTTGAACGGCTTGACGATCGCTGTCACGAGCTTCATGCCTTGACCTCCTCCTGGGAACGGACCGAGCTGCTGCCCACTCCGGCGAACTTGCCGCCGCCACCACCCGAGTTGCCCAACTCGTAGGCGACCTCAGCGTGGATCGTCTGGTCGATGCCAGCAACCTCATCGTCCTCGTCGATACGGAAGCCCATCGTCGCCTTGATGGCCAGCGCGATCAGCAGCGCCACCACGAAGGAGAACACCATCACGCTCAGAGCCGCCACGGTCTGGGTCCAGAGCTGGCTGGTGCCACCTCCGTAGAACAGGCCGTTGACACCGGCCGGCGCAGCCTCGGTGGCCAGGAAGCCGATGAGGATGGTGCCGACGAGTCCGCCAACCAGGTGCACGCCAACCACGTCCAGCGAGTCGTCGTAGCGGAACTTGAACTTCAGGCCGACGGCCAGGGCGCACAGGACGCCTGCAACCAGGCCCACGGCGAGTGCGCCCAACGGGCTCACGGCCGAGCATGCCGGGGTGATGGCCACCAGACCGGCGACCATGCCGGATGCCGCACCAAGGCTGGTCGCGTGACCGTCGCGGATCTTCTCCGTGATCAACCAGCCGATGGTGGCTGCGCAGGTCGCGGCGAAGGTGTTCACGAAGACCACCGCGGCCGTGTTGTCCGCAGCCAGCGCCGAACCGGCGTTGAAGCCGAACCAGCCGAACCAGAGCAGGCCGGCGCCCAGCATCACCAGGGGCAGGTTGTGCGGACGCATCTGCGTCTTGGGCCATCCCAGGCGCTTGCCGAGCACGAGCACCAGCGCCAGTGCAGCGGCGCCAGCGTTGATGTGCACGGCAGTACCACCGGCGAAGTCGATCGCGGGTACGCCGTTGAGCGGGCCGTTGCCGTTGAAGATCCAGCCGTCAGCGCTCCAGACCCAGTGGGCCACGGGGAAGTAGACCAAGGTGGCCCAGATCCCGCCGAAGACCATCCACGAGCTGAACTTCGTGCGGTCCGCGACAGCACCAGCGATCAGCGCGACCGTGATCGCGGCGAACATGGCCTGGAAGCCGACGAACGCCATCTCGGGCAGCGACGCCTCCGGGTTGTCGGTCATCAGACCCTCGAGACCGAAGTACTCAAGTGGGTTGGAGATGAACAGGCCGCCCCCAGGGGCGAACGTCATCGAGTAGCCATAGAGGATCCAGAGGACCCCGACGAGGACCAATGCCCCGAAGACCATCATGAACATGTTGAGCACGCCCTTGCTGCGTGTCATGCCACCGTAGAAGAGGGCCAGGCCCGGCAGCATCAGCAGGACGAGGGCAGCGCTCGTGAGGACCCATGCGGTGTCCCCTGTGTTGAGGGCCGTTTCGGCCATCGCCTCGCTCCTTTCGTCAGAAGGCCCCTCCAGCGGGGGCCCGTGGCGCAACCATCGCCGCGCAGTGTTGCGCGAAGCGCCCGTGGGTGTTGCGGGCCGATGACGGAGGAGCCGATCAGGTTACGAACATGTTGCGGGATCCCGTCCCACCGACCGATCGTCGCGGCGGTCTACCCTGCGAGCATGAGTACGCCGCCCTCACGAACGACCACCTCCCCCGCATCGGCCGCCGGTCGGGATGCCCTCGCTGACTGGCTCGCCGCCCAGCCGGACGACCTGTTCACCGACGACCAGGACCTCGCCGTCCTCGTGGCCCACCACGGGCTGAGCAGACGGCTCCCCGCGCTGCGAGCTGCCGGCCTGGCCGTCGCCGGACCGCTGGATGCGGCCGCTCGCCGCAACGACCTGCCCGGGAACCTGCCGCTCCTCGACGACTGGGATGGGATCGGGCGTTTCACCGCCGATGTGGCTCACCATCCGAGCCACAGGGACGCAGGGCGCCTCATCTACGGCACCGGTGTGATGACCGCCTACGGGGAGGTCGGCGTCGACGGCCGAGCGGGCGGGTCGTCCCCACGGCGGCCGGTGTCCCCTGCGCCGCAACGCTTCATCCTCACCCTGTTCTACCTGACCGCCCAGGCCGGCGAGGCCGGGCACAACTGCCCGCTCGCATGTGATGCCGGCGCCATCCGCACGCTCCAGCACCTGGGCACCGCCGACCAGCAGTCCGCCTTCCTGCCCGGCCTGCTCGACCCTGACTTCGACACGAACCTGACCGCCTCGCAGTTCCTCACCGAGGTGCAGGGCGGTTCCGACGTCGGGGCCAACGCAGTGACTGCGACCCCGGTGGTGCCCGGCGAGGGCGGGCCGGGCAGCGCGTGGACCATCGACGGCGAGAAGTGGTTCTGCTCGAACACCGATGCCGACGTGTTCCTGCTCACGGCGCGTGTCGACGAGCCGCGCACGGGCACCAAGGGCCTGGGCCTGTTCCTCATCCCCCGGATGTGCGCCGACGGCACCCCCAACGGCTTCCGGATCCGCCGGCTCAAGAACAAGCTCGGGACCCGCTCGATGGCCAGCGGGGAGATCGACTTCACGGCTGCCGAGGCCACGGCCCTGGGGCCGGTCGGTGACGGCTTCCGGAACGTGATGGACCTGGTGATCACGACCTCGAGGCTGTTCAACGCCGCCGGATGCGCGGCACACGCTCGCCGGGCATGGGTCGTCGCCTCCACCTACGCCCAGCATCGCCTCGCCTTCGGGCAGCCCATCGGCCAGTTCCCGCTGGTGGCCGAGACCCTGGCCTGGATGCGCGCGGACGCCATCGCGTGCCTGGCCTCGACGCTGATGCTGGCGGGCCTGCAGGAGGAGATCGATGACGGATCCATCGCGGCGGAGGACGCCGCGTTCTTCCGGGTCGCGGTCAACCTGAACAAGCTCCAGACCTCGGTCCTTGCCCACGACGCAGTCAACCGGGGCATCGAGGTCCTGGGCGGCAACGGGGCGATCGAGACGTTCAGCGTGCTGCCTCGGCTGCTGCGCGACAACGTGGTCTACGAGAACTGGGAGGGCAGCCACAACGTCCTGCGCGCCCAGGTGCTTCGGGACTGCGGCCGGCTGGGTGTCCACGCCGGCTTCTTCGACGCCCTGGCCGCTCGCATGGGCGACGAGCATGCCGAGGCCCTCGCCGCTGACCGCGAGGCGCTCGAGGCCCTGCTCGAGGCACCGCCGGTGCAGCGCGACCTCGGCTTCCGGCGGCTGGGCACGCGCATGGCCATCTGGGTCATGCTCGCCGCCATGGCGCCACTGCCCCAGTTCGCTCCCGCGCGGCTGCTGGTCGAGCGCCACCTGCGCGAACTCCCCATCGACGCCGCCTACGTGGGTGCGATCGACGCGCTCCAGCGCTGAGCCAGCCGCAGGCCGCCGGTTCAGGGCTGGTGCAGGCCGGCGCAGGACGGTGCAGGCCGGTTCAGGGCGACTTCAGTCCGCCGTGCAGCCCGGTTCAGGCCGGTGCAGGCCGGTGCAGGCCGCCGTGCAGGCCGGTTCAGGCCAGTTCAGGCCGCCGTGCAGGCCGGTGCAGGCTGGTGCAGGCCGCCGTGCAGGCCGCCGTGCAGGCCGGTTCAGGCTGCTGAAGGATCGTCCAACCAGGCGGACCCGCCCCCCGGACCAGCCCCGCACTCAGGACGGGCCCGCCACCCCGCAGCCCCCTCGGGGTCCCCGCAGCGCTGGCAGGTCTGATCAGTTGGCCTTGGCAGTCCTGGCCGCCTTGGCAGTCCTGGCCGCCTTGGCAGTCCTGGCCGCCTTGGCAGTCCTGGCCGCCTTGGCAGCGCTGGCCGGCCTTGGCAGTCCTGGCCGCCTTGGCAGCGCGCCAACGGCCAGCGGCGCCGGCGATGCGACTCTGCGCCCGTTGTGGTCGAAAGGGGGCCTTTCAACTGGGCTCGCCGACGACTTCGCGCTCGCAGTGGTCGATAAGTACCGTTCTGACGGCCCTCTTTCAACCCGAACCAGCGCACAGTCCGGGGATGGGCCCCGCGCCAGCCACCTATTCGACCAGAACCCCCGCGAGGTCCGGCGTTGGGCGCGTCGTCCAGCGTTGGGCGGCGAAGTCCGGCGTTGGGCGGCGAAGTCCGGCGTTGGGCGCGGGCCGGCAAGGTCCGGCGTTGGGCGCGTCGTCCAGCGTTGGGCCGGCGGAGGCCGACGCTTGGCCGCGGGTCGGCGGAGTACAGCGTTGGGCGCGAGGCCCAGTTTGGGCGTCGCCCGGCGGTCGCCACCGGACCGGGTCCGGCCCGCTCAGCCGTCCAGGAGGGCGTCGACGAAGTCCTCGGCGACGAAGGGGGCGAGGTCGTCGGGGCCCTCACCCAGACCCACCAGCTTCACCGGGACGCCCAACTCGCGCTGGACCGCGACCACGATGCCGCCCTTGGCCGTGCCATCCAGCTTCGTCAGCACGAGGCCCGTGACATCCACGACCTCGCTGAACACTCGGGCCTGGGCCAGACCGTTCTGGCCGGTCGTGGCGTCGAGCACGAGCAGGACCTCGTTGACCGGCGCCTGCTTCTCGATGACACGCTTGACCTTGCCCAGCTCGTCCATGAGGCCCACCTTTGTGTGCAGACGGCCCGCGGTGTCAACCAGAACGGCGTCCGCCCCCGACTCAACCCCTCGACGGACCGCGTCGAAGGCCACCGAGGCCGGGTCGCCACCGGCGGGACCCCGGACCACCGTGGCACCGACCCGATCACCCCACGACTGCAGCTGATCCGAGGCTGCCGCACGGAACGTGTCGGCCGCCGCCAGAACGACGTCCTGGTGATCGGCGATGAGCACACGCGCCAGCTTCCCAGTGGTGGTGGTCTTGCCGGTGCCGTTCACCCCCACGACCAGGATGACCGCTGGCAGTCCGTCGTGGCCGCGGGCGATCGAGCGGTCCACGCTCGGGTCCACCAACGCCAGGAGCTCCTCGCCCAGGATCGCGCGCACCCGCTCGGGGTCCCCCGTGCTCTCCACACGTACGCGAGTGCGCAGGCGTGCCACCAGCTCCTCGGTGGGTGCCACGCCGAGATCCGCCTGGAGCAGGAGCGTCTCCACGTCCTCCCAGTCCTGTTCGGACATGGAGTCACGTGACAGCAGTGCCAGCAGACCGCGCCCGACAGCGGTCTGGCTGCGCGCCAGGCGGGCCCGAAGCCGAACGAGTCGACCCGCGGTCGGTGCCGGGACCTCGAGCCCCGGAGCCGTGGCGGCGGGGGCGGTCGAGGCCGGCGGAGCCAGGGTGTCGGTGGGTCCGGGCCGATCGAGCGTGGGGGTCGTCGAGCCGGGGACCTCAGGTGGGGCACCGCGCCGACTGCGCAGCAGGGCCACACCACCGAGCACGAGGATCAGGACCACGGCGACGGACAGCAGGATGAAGGGGAGGACGTCTTGCACAGTCAGGCCAATCGATAGGGAACCACGGACGTTGCAGGTGTCAGCTGCCTGCCCCCATTGTCCCAGAGGCAAACGTGGTCGATCTCCAACTCATCCGGCCAGCCCCTGCGCGCGGCCCGGTATTTGATCGGGCACCCGGTGCGCGTGGCCTCGCGCCGGATCAGACGGCCTGGCGCTCCCGGAGCCGTTGGCTGATCACGTGGGTGACGCCGTCGCCGCGCATGCTCACGCCGTACAGGGCATCGGCGATCTCCATGGTGCGCTTCTGGTGCGTGATCACGATGAGCTGGCTGTTCTCGCGCAACTCCTCGAGCACGTCGAGCAACCGACCGAGGTTGACGTCGTCGAGGGCAGCCTCAACCTCGTCGAGCACGTAGAACGGGCTGGGGCGGGCCTGGAAGAGCGACACGAGGAATGCCACCGCGGTGAGCGACCGCTCGCCGCCGGAGAGCAACGACAGGCGCTTGATCTTCTTGCCCGGCGGCCGGGCCTCCACCTCGATGCCCGTGGTGAGCATGTTCTCGGGTTCAGTGAGCACCAGGCGTCCGGCGCCCCCGGGGAACAGCCGGGCAAACACGGTCTGGAACTGCTCGGCCACATCGGCGTAGGCGGCGCTGAACACCTCTTCGACGCGGGCGTCAACGTCGTGGATCAGGTCCAGCAGATCGGTCCGTGAACGCTTGAGGTCCTCGAGCTGCTCGGTGAGGAAGCGATGCCGCTCCTCGAGGGCAGCGAACTCCTCGAGGGCCAGCGGGTTGACCTTGCCCAACAGCGCCATGGCCTTCTCTGCGGTCTTCAGCCTGCGCTCCTGCTCGGCCCGCACGAAGGGATACGGCTCCGGCTCGGGGGCCTCGGGGTCGATGTCGTCCCCGGGTGCACGAAGCGAGGGTGGGACCAGTTGGTCCGGGCCGTACTCGGCGATGAGCCCCTCCGTCTCCAGGCCGAAGTCGCTCATCGCGCGGTCGGCGAGGTTCTCGATACGCAGCCGCTGCTCGGCACGTGCCACCTCGTCGCGGTGGACCGAGGAGGTGAGCTCCTCGAGGTCGGCGGCAAGCGCGCGTATCTGGCTACGAAGTTCGGAGAGCTCGGAGTCGGACTCAGCACGAGCCCGCTCGGCTGCCGCACGTGCGTCCGCGGCCGCCTGCACGCAGCGATCCAGCCGGGCCAGAACTGCGGCACCACCGTCGGCCACGGCCTGCGCGACGGCGGCAGCCCGAGCCCGGCGCTCCCGGCGCTCCACCGCGCGATGCCGGGCAGTGCGCTCATGGGCTGCTGCTCGTTCCAGCTGCTCGGCACGGCCGGAGATGGCGCGGGCGCGCTCCTCGCTGGTGCGCACCGCCAGGCGGGCCTCCACCTCACTGCGCCGCGCGGACTCGGCACCGACGGCCGCCGCGTCGCGGTCGTCGGGCGAGGGCTCGGCATCGTCCTGGGGTTCCGTACCCGCCAGCTGGAGGCGCTCAGTGAGCTCGGCCAGGGTTGCCGCATCGTCGGCGAGGGCCTGTTCGGAGGCAGCCAGGGTGCGCTCGATGCGCTCCGCCTCGGCCATGGCGGAGCGGGACTGCTGGCCCAGGTTCCCGAGCTGCTCGGCCACGGCCGCCATCCGTGCATCGGACTCATGCAGGCGGTCCAGCGCATCGTCGGCCGACGATGCGGCCGCGGCACGCTCGGTGCGCAGGGTCGCGAGCTCGAAGCGCAGCCGTTCGGCGTCGTGGACAGCCTCCGCGAGGTCGGTGCGCGCCCGTTCCAGCGAGGCGGTGACCTCGATGCGGTTGGGCGCGGACTGCGAGCCGCCCACCACCAGGCCCCGGCCGACGAGGTCACCGGCCCGGGTCACTGCCAGCACACCGGGCACCGATCCGGCCAGGGCGACCGCGGAGGCGACATCACCGTCGACCACGGCCACACGGTCGAGAAGCGCAACGAGCGCCGGGGCCACCGCGCCCTCGCAGCGCACGCAGTCCAGCGCCCATCGGGCCGTTGGCGGCAACTCGGGCCACCCCGACCTGTCCGACGATGCCGCGAGATCGGCGACGAGCACCGCGGCGCGACCACGTGCGTCAGCAGCCAACCATGCCAGCGCGTCGAGGGCAGCGCCCGAGTCGTCGGCCAGTGCCGCATCCGCGGCTGCTCCCAGGGCAGCGCCGACCGCGACCTCGAAGCCCCTCTCCACGTGCAGGCTCTGGGCCAGGGTGCCCGAGACGCCGGCCACTGCTCCCCCAGCCAGCTCAGCCGTCGCGTCGGCAACGGCGACCATCGGCTCAAGGGCCTCCACCCGTGCGGCCAGGCCGGCACGGACCCGCTCCACCTCCGACTCCCGAGTGGCGACGACCTCGATCTGCTCATCGGCGGCTGCCAGCGCCCGCTGGGCGGCCTCGAATCCCGAGTCCAGGTCGACCTCTCCCTCGTCGAGCCCAGCGATGGACGCCTCCAGCGTGCGGAACTCGTGGTCAGCCTTCGTGGCCCGCTCGCGCGCTGCCGCGGCCTGATCCCGGAGCCGGTCGATCTCGCTGGCTCGTGCCTCTGAGCGTGAGTGCGCGGCATTGACCTGCCCCTGCAGCCGCACCACTCCCTCGCGCCGGTCCGAGGCAGCCCGCACCGCGGCGCGCAACTCCTGCTCAGCCGTGGCCAGAGCAGCTTCCGCAGCGGTCCTTGCCGAGACCGCCAGGCTCAGTGCTGCTCGCTGCTCCTCGACGAGGCGATTGAGGTCCGCCTCCTGCCCGCGCATCGTGCGAGCCTCGGCCTCCATCTCCTCCGGCGCCCGCCCTCGACGCTCCTCCTCGGGCTCCGGGGCAAGGCTGCGCACGCGCTCAGCCGCCATGCCGACCGTGCCGGCCAGGCGCTCACGCAGCCCCGACAGGGCGAACCACGTCTCCTGGGCCTCTGTCAGGGCCGGCGCATCGGCCAGCGCTGCAGCTTCCCGGACAGCCTCGGCGGACTGCGCGTTGGCCAACTGCGCCTCCACCAGGGCACGTCGCTCACGGATCGCGGACTCGTCTGCGATCTCCTGCTCGTACTGCGTGGTCAGGGTGTGCAGGTCGTCGGCCAACAGCCTCAGAGCGGCATCGCGCACATCGGTCTGGATCACGTTCGCCCGCCGAGCAACCTCCGCCTGCTTGCCCAAAGGGGTCAACTGGCGGCGCAGCTCTGTGGTGAGGTCCTGCACCCGGGTCAGGTTGGCCTGCATCGCCTCGAGCTTGCGCACCGCACGCTCCTTGCGCTTGCGATGCTTGAGGACGCCCGCGGCCTCCTCGATGAAGCCGCGGCGCTCCTCCGGTGTGGCGTGCAGGATCTGGTCGAGCTGGCCCTGTCCGACGATCACGTGCATCTCACGACCGATGCCCGAGTCGCTGAGCAGCTCCTGGATGTCCAGCAGCCTGCAGGACGTTCCGTTGATGGAGTACTCCGAGCCGCCGGAGCGGAACATGACACGCGAGATCGTGACCTCGCTGTAGTCGATCGGCAGCGCACCATCGGAGTTGTCGATCGTCAGCGACACCTCGGCCCGACCCAGGGGGGCGCGCCCCGAGGTGCCGGCGAAGATGACGTCCTCCATCTTGCCACCGCGCAGGCTCTTGGCACCCTGCTCGCCCATGACCCAGGCCAGGGCATCGACCACGTTGGACTTGCCCGAGCCGTTCGGACCGACGACACAGGTCACACCCGGCTCGAAGGCCAGGGTCGTCGACGACGCGAAGGACTTGAAGCCCTTGACGTTGAGGCTCTTGAGATGCACGGACCGAAACCTACGCGATGACGCGCTTCACTCCCCGCAGGTCCCGCGGGTCAGACGAGCGCGTTGTCCGAGGCGGTGAGCAGCTGCAGGTCCAGGTCGTGCTCGGTGAGGTCGGCCCGATCGGCGTTCCGGTACTCGCTGAGCTCCGCCTCCAGCGTGCGCACCCGCGCCCGCAGCGTCGCCAACTCCGCCATGACACGAGGATCGGGACCGCCCACGGCGCCGTAGATCGCCTTGCCCATCGCCACTCCTGCTGCTCGGGGTCCGATGTGGACCGTCATCCAGCGTGACAGCCCGCAGCGCCTGGGTCAAGCGCCGCGATATGTCGAGGCGATATATTTGCGTCATCCTCAGTGGCCGTGCAGCTCACCGGCAGGTGAAGGTCCGGAAGCCGCCCTCCGCAGGTCCCCAACGGGCATCGACGAAATCGACCCGTCCGGGACGCCGCACCACGCGCGGACCCGTCCCATGCAGCCACGACAGCACCTTCTCGCAGTCCGCAGCCGGCCCCTCCGCGATGACCAGGACGTCGCCGTTGGGCAGGTTCTCCGCCACCCCGACGAGCTTCATGCTCATGGCCAGCGCTCGGGTCGAGTACCGGAATCCGACACCCTGCACAGAGCCGGAGACGACCGCGGTCAGTCGCAGGGCACCCGCCGGATCCTGCTCGTCCACCGTCCTAGTGTGTCGCGCGGGGCGGCCGCTGACATCTCGGACAGCAGTGGCTCGAGCGATTCATGAACCGCTCCCGCACGATCGGCGTGCCGCACCGTGGACATGGCTGCCCCGCACGCCCGTAGGCATTCAGGCCGCGTCCGAAGTACCCGCTCTCGCCATTGACGTTCACATACAGGCTGTCGAAGGACGTGCCCCCCTGATCCAGGGCGGCGGCCATGACCACGGTCGCCGCCTCGAGCACGGACACCACGGTGCCAGTGCTGAGCTTGTCTGCACGGCGACGCGGGTGGACCCCGGTGGCCCAGAGCGCCTCATCGGCGTAGATGTTGCCGATGCCCGAGACGTGGGACTGGTCGAGCAGGAGGCGCTTGATCTCCACCCGGTGGCGGCGCATCGAGCGCGCTGCGGCCCGGGCATCGAACTCGGGATCGGTGGGGTCCGCAGCGATGTCGCGGACGAGCTCGGGCACCTCGATCCCGCGTGGGTCCGCCACGACAGCGCACGCAGACAACCACCCGAACGTGCGCTGGTCGACGAACCAGAGCTGGCGCTCACCGAGATCCAGCTGGGCACGTGCATGCCGGTGGGGTGGGCCCATGGCGTCCTCCACCCGGAACTGGCCACTCATGCCCAGATGTGCGGCAAGCACGAGGTCGGGATCGTCGGTGGTCAACCAGAGGAACTTGCCCCGCCGACCGGTGCCGGTCACGGTCCGCCCGGTGAGCACCGCCTCGAAGTACCCGGGGCCCTGGGCCTGGCGCCGCACGACGCGCGGGTGCAGCACCTGGACCGCGCGGATCCGCGCGTCCTGCACATGCACGGCCAGCCCACGGCGGACGACCTCCACCTCGGGCAGCTCGGGCATCAGGACGGTCCGAGCATCAGAGCAGCTCGAGCATCAGGGGCAGTCCGCACTCAGCAGTCGGCGTGCTCGGGATGGGCGGCCATCAGGAGGTCGTAGGCGGCGGCCGCGGCCACCTGCTCGGCGTACTTCTTGGACGCACCACTGCCCTGCCCCGTCACCGACTCACCCACGCAGACCAGCGCGGTGAAGTGCTTGGCATGGTCGGGACCGGTCGAGGTCACCTCGTAGACGGGGACACCCTCGCCGGTCCGGGCGCCCAACTCCTGGAGCGAGGTCTTCCAGTCCAGACCTGCGCCCATCCCTGCTGCCTCGGCCATCCGCGTGTCGAGCAGCCGGTGGATCAGCTCGCCGGCGACGTCCAGGCCGAGCTCGAGGTAGACGACCCCGAGCAGGGCCTCCATCGCGTCGGCAAGGATCGAGTTCTTGTCCCTGCCGCCGGTGGACTGCTCGCCGCGACCAAGGAGCAGGAACTCGCCCACACCGAGCTCGCGGGCGACATCGGCCAGGGTGCGGGCATTGACCACGGCCGCCCGGTACTTGGCCAGCTGGCTCTCCGCGACATCCGGATGGTCATGGAACAGCGCATCGGTCACCACGATGCTCAGCACCGAGTCGCCCAGGAACTCCAGGCGCTCGTTGTGCGGCAGCCCCCCGTTCTCGTAGGCGTAGGAGCGATGGGTCAGGGCATGGCGAAGCGCCTCGTGGTCGATGGTGACCCCGAGGCGCTCGGCGAGGACGTCGACGTCGACACGTGCAGGCACGCGCACCCGATCAGACGTCGAGAACTTGCCGCTTGGCGTATGTCCCGCATGTCGGGCATGCGGTGTGCGGGAGCTTCTGTGCACGGCAGCGGTCGCACGTCACGAGCGTGATCGGGGCGGCCTTCCACTGTGAACGGCGGGCGCGCGTGTTGGAGCGGGACATCTTCCGCTTCGGAACAGCCACGTCAGTCTTCCTTCTCAGTCGTTTCCGTAACCGGCGAGGCCAGCCCACCGGGGGTCGATCACTTCGTGTGCGTGCTTCGGGTCGTCAGCCATCTTGGCCCCACACTCCACACACAACCCGGGGCAGTCGGCTCGGCACAGCGGGGCCAGCGGGAGGGCCAGCACCACAGCGTCGCGCACAACCGGGTCGAGAGTGAGGAAATCCCCGTCCAGGACGGGAAGCTCCTCCTCCTCGGGGGGCCCCGGCTCATGGAGGAAGAGCTCGGTCAGCGCCACGGTCTGGTCCCATTCGACCGGGTCCAGACATCGCGCGCACTCACCTGCCACGGTGACCGAAGCGGTCCCCGAGACAAGCACTCCCTCCACCACCGATTCGAAGCGCAGGTCCAGCACCATGTCGGAGCCGGGCTGCACCACGGCCACACCCCCACCGAGGTCGGCGGGTGCGGGGACCGTGCGGTCCACCTCCATCATCGACCCTGCACGTCTGCCGAGGTCCCGAATATCGAAGACCAGGGGATCACGCGGATCGAGGTTGGACATGGACCTTCCCGATGGCATCACACGTATGGCCCTCGGCGTGAGGGCCACGGCAGAAGGGTACCGCAGGGCGTCCCCCACCGGGAAATGCTCGCCGGCCCTCGCGCCCGTACCGGGGGCCGACGGATGGGCGCAGTGCCGGTGGTGCGGGTCAGCGTCCGTACTGGTCGTCGCCCGCCGGGTAGCCGTAGCGCTCGCGGATGCGGTCACGGCCCTTCTGCACCGCGGACAGTGTCTTGGTCAGACTCGCCTCGAACGCCGCGAACTTGTCCTCCACGTACTGGTCGACCTCCTGGCGCATCGCTTCGGTCTCAGCCAGGGCTTGGGCACGGATCGCATCCGCCTCAGCCATGGCCGCGCGGGTCACCTCGTGCGTGCTGACCATCTGGACCTGCTGCTGTCCTGCCTGGTCGATCATGGCCTGTGCCTCATGAGTGCCCTGCGCGAGCACTCGCTCGACCTCGCGGTTGGCCTCGCCGACCATGCGCTCCGCCTCGCGGTAGCCCTCCTCGACCACGGCGACACGATCGGCGAGCAGCTCCTCAGCCTCCTGCACCGAGGTGGGCAGCATCTGCCTGATCGCATCGAGCAGGTCCAGCACCTCGTTGCGGTTGATCACGCACCGGTCGGACATCGGCATCGCTCGCGCAGCCTCGACGATGTCGGACAGGTCATCGAGCACCGTGTACACGTCGGCGGTACGGGGGTCCGCGGCCGCGACCGGGTCCTGACTCATCGCACTCCTCGGATCAGTGGGCAGACAGCTTGGCCTGCAGGGCCGTGTGGACAGCCGGAGGGATCAATCCGCTGACATCGCCACCATACGTGGCGACCTCCTTGACCAGCGACGACGACAGGTACGAGTACAGCGGATTGGTCGAGATGAACATGGTGTCGATGCCTGCCAACCCATGGTTCATCTGTGCCATCTGCAGCTCGTAGTCGAAGTCGGTGATGGCCCGCAGGCCCTTCACGATGGCGATGATGTCGTTGTCCCGGCAGTAGTTGACGAGCAGGCCGTGGAAGCTGTCGATGCGGATGTTGGGGACGTGGGCCAGCTCGGAGCCGAGCAGCTCGATGCGCTCCTCGACCGTGAACATCGACGTCTTGCGCTTGTTGACCAGGACGGCGACTGTCACCTCGTCGAAGAGCGCTGACGCACGCAGGCACACGTCGACATGGCCGTTGGTCAATGGATCGAAGGAGCCGGGGCAAACCGCTCTGCGCATCACGGGTCCTCTCGATGGGGCGCTGCCTGACCGTACCAAAGGGTCGTCCCGCCGTAGGCCTTTTCGCGCAGCGCCACGAGTCCCGTCGGCCAGGTGAACGCCCCGCCGCGTGTTGCCCGCTCGACGACGACGACGGCCATCGGGGTCAACCAGCCGTCGGTGAGCAACTCGAGGAAGGCCTCGACCTCTGGGCCGGCCATCTCGTACGGCGGGTCGGCCAGGACCAGGTCGTACGGTTCAGCCACGCCGGTCAGGTGGGCAGTCACCGAGGCCGGCACGACACGCACGCCGGGAAGCCCCACCGCCGCGGCGTTGGCCCTGATCACCTCCGCACTGGCGCGATCGCGCTCCACGAGGACAACAGATCTGGCGCCGCGGCTGGCTGCCTCGAGCCCCAGCGCACCTGATCCGGCGAACAGGTCCAGCACGCGCGAGCCGCTGAAACCCCCGAGCAGGTGGTCCAGGGAGGCGAACATCGACTCCCGGATGCGGTCACCCGTGGGGCGCGCCCCGTGCTCGGGCACCGTGATCCGTCGCCCGCGTGCGGCACCGGCGATGATCCGGCTCACCTGCCACTCCCTCCCCGGTGGGCGCCAGCCCAGGGCCCGGCCGCCGTTGCGCCAAGCATCCCAGATCAGATGACCCGCAGCGCAACAGCGATCCGGTCGCCCGCCGTCAACCCGTGGGCCGCGCGCACCGCCCTCTTGACGGGCAGGACGAAGCAGCCCGAGCCCGAGTCCGGGAACACTGACGTCCGCCAGATCGTCGTCCCCACGCGCACCTCGACCCTGATCGACCCGAAGCCGTTGCGCGGACCACGAGCCTGGGCCAGGTCCTCGAGGGCCGAGCTGATGTCGGGTGGGACCGTCACGAACGTCCAGGTGTCCTGGCGCCTCGCGTCCCAGATCCAGAGCTCCGCCGAGAAGCTGTGCTCCATGAGGTCCGCCGCAGTGCCCGGCCCGGGCTGAGACCCCGGTCCCCTGGCAGGTCGCTGTCCTCCCACGGACCCAGCGTGCCACGTTCCGGACCGGTCCGGGACGTCCTGCGTCGGACCTGTCGTGACGCGCCGAGCGCCACGACCTGTGTGGGGTGCGGGAGAATCACCGCAGGACGACCGATCTGAAGGAGCACCTGGTGAGCAGGCGAACAGCGCAGCCGTACAAGCGCCATCCCGTGACTGAGGACTACGACGCCATCGTCATCGGCTCAGGGATCGGGGGGTTGGCCAGCGCCGCGATGCTGGCCAAGCACGGCGGCCGGAAGGTGCTCGTCCTGGAACGGCACTACACGCCCGGCGGCTACACACACGTCTTCCGCCGTCCCGGGTACGACTGGGACGTCGGGGTGCACTACATCGGCGGGATGGAGCCCGGCACCACCCTGCGGCGCATGTTCGACGACATCAGTGACGGCCAGATCCAGTGGGCCGACATGGGCGACGTCTATGACCGGGTCATCATCGACGGTGATCACTACGACCTGCCCAAGGGCCGCCGGAACCTGCGCGACTTCCTCGTGTCGCAGTTCCCGGCCGAGGAGTCCGGGATCGACCAGTACTTCGAGGCCGTCCGCTCGGCGGTCTCGGGCTCGCTGCAGTTCAACGCGGCCAAGACACTGCCCGGGCCGGTGGCCACCGTCGCCGGTCCACTGATGCGCCGCACCTTCCTGCACTGGTCGGACCGGACGACCCGCGAGGTGCTCGAGGAGTTCACCGGCGACCAGCGGCTGATCGGCGTCCTGACCGCCCAGTTCGGTGACTACGGGCTTCCCCCGGCCCAGTCCAGCTTCGCCATGCACGCGCTGGTCGCCAGCCACTACTTCCGCGGCGGCTACTACCCGGTGGGTGGCTCCGCTGTGATCGCCGAGTCGATCATCCCCGTCATCGAACGGGCAGGTGGCACGGTGCTGATCAACGCCGAGGTCGCCCGGATCGTGGTGGAGAAGGGTCGAGCGGTCGGCGTCGAGATGGCCGCCGACGGTCACGTGATCCGGGCGCCGATCGTCATCAGCGACGCCGGCGTGGTCAACACGTTCGCGCGGCTCGTGCCGCCCGACGTGGCCCAGGAGACGGGCCTGCTCGAGAACCTGACCAAGGTGACGCCGTCGATCGCGCACCTGTGCCTGTACCTCGGCTTCGAGGAGACCGCTGAGGCCCTCGACCTCCCGAAGCACAACCTGTGGATCTACCCCGACGAGGACCACGACCAGACGTTCGCCGCCAGCATCGACAACCCGGGTGCCGACCTCCCGATGGTGTACGTGTCGTTCCCGGCGGCCAAGGATCCCGACTTCGAGCGCCGCCACCCGGGCCGACGCGGCCGTGGACGTCATCACCGCTGCGCCCTACGAGTGGTTCGAGCAGTGGGAGGGGAGCCGCTGGAAGCACCGCGACGCCGAGTACAACGCGTTCAAGGACGACCTGGCCCAGCGCATGCTCGAGGTGCTCTTCGGCCAGATGCCGCACTGCGGGGCAAGGTGGCCTTCTACGAGATCTCGACCCCGCTGACGACCCAGCACTTCTCGGGCTACGAGCGCGGTGAGCTGTACGGGATCGACCACTCCCCGCAGCGGTTCCGCCAGGACTTCCTCAAGCCCACGACCCCGATTCCGCGGCCTGTACCTGACGGGGCAGGACATCGTCAGCTGCGGGGTCGCCGGAGCCCTGTTCGGCGGGGTCCTGACGGCCACGACCCTCATGCGCACGAGCCTGTTGCCGGGCATGGTCGGTGCAGCGGGCAGGTGGATGCCGCCCGCTGCGCTGCGCCCAGGTGCGGCGACCCGGGACCCAACGGGGCCGCCATCGGCCGACGTCCATACCGGCAACGGCGTGGCGCCCCCGACGTGATCCACCACCTGCGGCGATTCTCCGCCTAGGTCTTCTCGAGGTACTCCGCGCGCTCGTCGTCGAACTCCCGGGCCAGCGTCGCTGCGAGGGTGGGGTGGGCAGCGAGGTCGGGATCGGCTCAGACGCAGGCTGATGGCCTCCTCACGGGCACGCAGGATGACCTCCTCGTGATCGAGCACCGACAGCAGCTTCAGCGAGCGCCGTGAGCCGGACTGTGCCGCCCCGAGCACGTCCCCCTCCCGTCGTGACGCGAGGTCGAAGCGCGACAGCTCGAACCCGTCGCTGGTTCGTCCGCCCACAGCCGAGAGACGCTCGCGAGCGACGCTGTCCGGCGGTGCCTCGGTCACCAGCAGGCACAGGCCCGCATGCTGACCTCGACCCACCCGCCCGCGCAGCTGGTGCAGCTGGGACACTCCGAAGCGGTCGGCGTCAAGGACGATCATCAACGTGGCGTTCGGGATGTCGACACCCACCTCGATGACGGTGGTGGCCACCAGGACGTCGACGCCGTCCGGGCGACCCGGATCGGCGAAGCGCGCCATGACCGCGTCCTTGTCCGCGCCGGCCATGCGCCCGGTCAGTGCCGCCAGCCGCAACCCGGCCAGGGGCCCTGCCTCGAGGCCTTGGGCAGGACAGTGTCGACAGCCGCACCCGCGCGCAGCGCACCACCGGCCGGCCCCGACTCCGGTCCGGTCTCGCCCGCTGGCGCGGCCAGGGGCGGCTGGCCGTCGGACTCCGCCTCGCCGGCATCGATGCGCGGACACACGACGTAGACCTGGCGCCCGGCAGCCACCTCCTCACGCGCCCGATCCCAGGCGCGAGCCAGGTAGTCCGGACGCTCCAGTGCAGGAACCAGATGTGTGGTCAGCGGGTTGCGACCGGCGGGCAGCTCGCGCAGCGTGGAGGTCTCGAGGTCACCGAACACCGTCATGGCCACGGTGCGCGGGATGGGTGTGGCGGTCATCACCAGCGTGTGCGGGCGGTTCGTCTCCCCTGCCTTGGCGGACAGGGCAGCACGTTGCTCCACGCCGAACCTGTGCTGCTCGTCGACGACGACGAGGCCCAGCTTCCGCGAACTGCACCCGTTCCTCCAACAGCGCGTGCGTGCCCACGACGATCCCCGCCGCCCCACCGGCGACGTCAAGCAGTGCCGCACGGCGCGCTGCCGCACCCTGGGACCCGGTCAGCAGGGCGATCCGGGTCGCGTCGGCCCCTCCGCCGAGCATCCCGCCCTGGGCAAGTGGCCCGAGCAGGGCCGCAATGCTGCGGGCGTGCTGTGCGGCCAGGACCTCGGTGGGCGCCAGGAGTGCCGCCTGCGCCCCGGAGTCCACGACCTGGAGCATCGCCCGCAGCGCGACGACA
>CAVONS010000006.1:0-112620 GCA_963697345.1 uncultured Actinomycetes bacterium
ACGTGATTCGTAGCACCTCGTACCCCGCCTCCGAGA
Organism: uncultured Actinomycetes bacterium; assembly: GCA_963697345.1. GTDB lineage: Bacteria > Actinomycetota > Actinomycetes > S36-B12 > CAIYMF01 > Prado023. The sequence continues at coordinate 37 of CAVONS010000006.1, forward strand.
TCCGGTCCTGGCGCTGCTTCTCCTCCCAGTGCGCCCGCTCAACGTCACCCTGCATCGTGTACTTCGCCCGTCCGTCGAACTCGAGGACCAGGTTGGTGTCGACGAGGAAGTCAACGCGCGGGCGCCCCTCCACATCGCGCAGGACCACCTGCTCCGCGGGCTGGATCCCCATACGCCGAAGGCGCATGCGCAGCAGCGTCTCGCCGGGGCTCTCCGACTGGGCGCTGCACAGCGACGGAAGGGCGCGAGCCCGGGCCGCGCCGGTGACTTGCGCACTCGACCGCGCGCTCGGCCAGCTCGGCTCGGGTTTGTGAGGTCGCGTGTGCAGCGCGGCGTCGGCGATCACCACGGCCCAGTCCGCACGGATGAGTCGGGAGCAGTCCAGGACGGTCCGCAGCGCACTCGTGCACCCCAGGTCGACATCCTCCGGCGGCACGGGCGTGTTGTGGAAGTGGTACCCCGGGCCACGTTTCGGCTTTCCCGCCCGGCCCGCGACGGGGGAGAGGTGGACGCGCTCGAGGTCCATCGTCCTGACGGGCAACCCCCAGGCGACCGCCGCCGTCGTGTGGCTGGCCACAGCCGCTCCGACCCGCGTGAGCATCGCTCGTGCTGTCAGGACGTGTGTCGCTTCCGGTGTCAGCCCGGTCGTGTGTCCGTAGGCCCCACGTGCCAGGCGTTGCAGGCCGGCCACCTGCGCCCGGGCCGCCTGATAGCTGCCAGTGACCGACTGGAGGTCACTGATCCGGATGACCTGAGCCCCCGACGGGCGCGTCGGCGAGGGCTGGACCGATCGGATTCGGGGCTGTGCGGAGTCCGGGGGCCGGGGACGGACCGGCCGTCGCAGGGGAGACGCGGCGCGTGGTTGGTCGGCTCATGAATGGATGATCCGTGCAGAACGAGCGCAACTGACCCCGGTCCACCACGGATCTGTGGACACCGCCGTGTCTCCGCGGTCCCCGAATCTCCTCCGCAGCCTGCGATCTCCTCCGCGAGCACACGGAGGCAATCGGCTCTTGCGGAGGGAATCGGGGGCTAACTAGCGCGTAGCTCGTCTAGTAGGTAGAGGAAGCTGGCGTAGTCTTGGCCTATCGCTCTTGACATGCCTAGTTCGCAGGTTCGGTTGGAGCACAGGTAGGCGTCGAACTCACGGCCCGCAAGCTCAGCGGCCTGTTCCTGCCCGGCCCCGTCAGCGAGCTCCGGGTGCAGCATCCCGCGGTCGCCGGCGAAGCCGCAGCACGTGCCGTAGATGGGGACGGTGACCTCCTCGGCCACCGCACCGGCCACCTCGGCCAACGCCGGGCCGAGCCCGAGGTGGGTGCCGGCACAGGTCGCATGGATGACGGCCGACCCGACCTTCGTGCGCACCTCGAGACGGGGTAGCAGTTCGTCGCGGGCCCACTCGATGGAGTCCACGATGCGCAGTCGCTCGTGCTGGGCCACGGCTGGGCCCTCGAGGTACGGCTCGATCTCATGGACCAGCCCGAAGGTGCACGAGGTCGCGTCCACCACGACCGGCAGGCGCCCGCCGTCGGTCCAGCGCCACAGGTGCTCGACGACGGAGTTGGCCATGTAGCGATTCCCCCGCTCGTAGCCCTTGGAGTGCCAGACGGTCCCGCAGCACATCCCGCTCACGTCCTCGGGGATCCACACCGGTTGCCCGGCGCGCTGCGCCAGTGCCACGACCACCTCGGGCAGGCTGGCCCGGTCTGCCATCGACTCAGGATTGCCGAAGATGCGGTTGATGCAGGCGGGGAAGTAGACGGCTGCTGCTCCGTCGCGTCGTGTCGTCGGCAGCGTGCGCGGTGCCGAGTCGGGGATCTGCGGGAGCCACGTGGGTAGCACGTCGCTGCTCACGACGGTCCTGCCGGCCCGGGTCACCCCGGTGATGAGGCCCTCGCCAGTCAGGCTGCCCACACCGTGCGCGGTGCGCAAGGCGATCCGGCCCGCGCGCTGCATCAGCCGATAGCGCTTGGCGATGGTCAGTGCGACGGCCTCTGCCGGGGGGTTGTGGCCCTTGACCCGGAAGGACTTCATCATGTCGCCGGTGTTGATGTCCACGGGGCAGGCCAGCGCGCAGGTCCCGTCGCCGGCGCAGGTCTCCACGGCGTCGTAGGAGTAGGTGCGGGCCAGCTCGTCGGCCACGGGGGAGCCGGCCGGCTGGCGCATCATCTCGCGCCGGAGTGCGATCCGCTGCCGGGGGGTGGTCGTCACGCGCCTGCTCGGGCACACGCTCTCGCAGAACCCACACTCGATGCAGCGGTCGGCAACCTCCTCGATGGTGGGCGCGGTCTTCAGGTGCTTGAGGTGCGCCTCGGGATCGTCGGTCAGCACGACCCCGGGGAGAGGACGGCCTTCGGGTCGATGAGCCTCTTCACCGCGCGCATGTGCCCGGTGATGACCGGCCCGCACTCGTCTCCACGAAGGGGGCGATGTTGCGCCCCGTGCCGTGCTCGGCCTTCAACGACCCGTCGAACTGCTCAGTCACCACGCGCACCACGTCGCGCAGGAATACATCAAACCGCGCCACCTCCGCGGGCTCGCGCAGCCACGGGGTCACCAGGAAGTGCAGGTTGCCGGCTGAGGCGTGGCCGAAGATGACGGCCCGGTAGGCGTGCCTGGCGAACAGGCCCTGCAGCGCCAGGGCGCCCTCGGCCAGCCGCTCCGGGGGGAAGCAGACGTCCTCGAGGATGAACGACGTCCCCGATGGGCGGGCGCCCCCCACGCTGGCCAGCAGCCCGTTGCGGATCACCCAGTACTGCGCTGCCTGCTCCGGGTCGCGGGTGAAGGTCGTGGGCTCCAGGAGGGTCAGCTCGGAAAGCAGCATGTCCGCGCCGGCCTGGGAGGCCAACGACCGCTCGGCCGTCTCGTCACGGAACTCGACCAGCAACCCCGTGGCAGTCGCCGGCAGGTCGATGCCCAGACCGGCCAGGGGCACCCGGGGCGTCCACTGCGCGGCGGCGATCGACCGCCCTGTCGGCGGTGCCCGGCCAGCCGAGCGCCGAAGAGCAGCACGCCGGCGAAGCTCTCCTCGGCCAGGTCCGGAAGATCAGCGACGTGAGGTGGTGCGAGTCATCGGCCACCGTGTCGAAGACGGCCTCGGCGATGAACCCCAGGGTCCCCTCGGAGCCGACCATGAGGCGCCGCAGGATCTGCACGGGGGTGTCGGCATCGAGGAACGCATTCATCGCGTAGCCGGTGGTGTTCTTGATCCGGTACTTCGCGCGGATGCGGTCGGCGACCTCCGGCTCGGCCAGGATCGCGTCCCGGATCTCCATCAGCCCCGATGTCGATCGCAGGTTCGGCCGTGGCGAGATGCTCCTCGGCGTCGGGCGCGCCGGTGTCAGGACGGTCCCGGATGGCAGGACCAGGGTCAGGGAACGCAGGGTCTGGTAGGAGTTCTCCAGCCGCTTCCCGCAGCACATGCCGCTGGCGTTGTTGGCCACGACGCCGCCGATCGTGCAGGCCGTCTTGGACGCCGGGTCCGGACCCAGCCGGAAGCCGTGCGGCTTCAGTGCGGCGTTGGCCCTAGCCAGGATCGTGCCCGGCTTGCTTGCGCAGGACGCGCCCGCCCTCCTCCACGGTGCAGCCGATCCAGTGCCGCATGACCTCGACCAGGATGCCGTCCCCCTGGGACTGCCCCGACAGGCTTGTCCCGGCCGCGCGGAACGTGACGGGGATGGAGTCGGCGTGGCCGTAGGCGAGCACCTGCTGCACATCGCGGACGGTGCGGGCCAGCCCACAGCCTGGGGGAACATCCGGTAGGGGCTGGCGTCCGTGGCGAAGCGGATGAGGTCGACTCCCCGGGTGAGGACCACCTCCGGGTCACCGAGGAGCTCGAGGAGGTCGTCGCGCAGCCGCTGCGGACTGCCCGAGGCGAGAGCTTCGGGTGCGCGGTCGGCAGTCGGCTCCGGGTGGTCCACGCGGAAGGCACTGGTCGGGGCGTCGAGGAGTCTGCGCATGGGCAGCAGGCTGTCATTGTCGGCACGCGATGTCCTGATGTGCCGGCGCCGGCGACCCCTCTCGGGTCGCCTGCGCAGCGATGCTGTCGCTAGCGTGGTCGGCCCCCCCCTGCCCGCCCGCTCACCCACCAACAGGAGTTCACATGGACGCATCCAGGTCCGCCGTCGTACTGATCGAGTTCCAGCACGACTTCACCAGTGAGGGCGGTGCGCTGCACGGCGCGGTCGCCGATGTCATGGAGCAGACGTCCATGATCGAGAACACCCAGGCGCTCCTGGCAGCCGCACGCGAGGCCGGCGCCACCATCATCCACTCGCCGATCCAGTTCGCCCCCGGCTACAACGAGATCACCTCGCACCCCTACGGGATCCTCAAGGGCGTCGTGGACACCAACGCCTTCGTCAAGGGTGAGTGGGGTTCCCAGATCGTGGCGGACGTGGAGCCCCAGGAGGGTGAGATCGTCCTGGAGGGCAAGCGTGGTCTGGACGCATTCGCGAGCACGAACCTCGACTTCATCCTGCGCTCCAAGGGGGTGCAGACCGTGGCGCTGGCAGGCTTCCTGACCAACTGCTGCGTGGAGTCCACGATGCGCTCGGCCTACGAGAAGGGCTTCGAGGTGATCACGATCACCGACTGCCTGGGCGCGACCAGCATGGAGGAGCACGAGAACGCCATCAAGTACGACTACCCCATGTTCTCCAAGCCGATGACCTCCGGGGAGTTCGCCGAGGCGCTGGCCGGCGCCGAGTCAGGTGACACCTCGCGCGGCTACTGACCCGCTGCGCGGTGCGGGGTCGGCCACGGGCTCAGCGCAGCCAGGCCGCAGTGTCCGGGGGCAGCCAGTAGCCGGCGGAGTCGATACCTGCTGGGGCTGGGCCGGGGACCACCGCCGGGCTGCTGGCTGCCAGGAGCTCGGCGGCCGCCACGAAGGCCGGCGTTTCGCCGAGGTTCATCGCGATCAGCACGTGCGGCGCCGGTTCACCGGCCACGAGCGGATCGTCGGGCGCGGCAGTCCTGCGCAGCACCAGGCAGTCCTCGCCCTGCTCGCTGATCCACTGCAGGTCGCCACCCCCGAGCGCGGGCTCGGCGCGCCGCAGCCGCAGAACCCGCCGTGTCAGTTCCAGCATGGATTCCGGGTCATCGGTCTGCGCTGCCACGCTCAGGGTCGCCCAGTGCTCGGGGATCGGCAGCCACGACTCCCCTGAGGGGCTGAAGCCCAACGACGGGCCCGTCGAGGTCCAGGGCATCGGCACCCGGCACCCATCCCGGAAGCCCTCGGCGCCGTCGGTGCGCAGGAAGGCCGGATCCTGCCGTGCGGATGCCGGCAGGGCCAGCACCTCCTCGAGCCCGAGCTCCTGGCCCTGGTAGATGTAGGCCGAGCCCGGAAGGCCGAGCAGGAGCAGCATCGCCGCCCGCGCCCTGGCCAGGCCGCGCGCGTCGTCGGGCTCCACCTGGGGCGGTGCGGCCACGTTCGACGAGGGCAGCCGCGCCCCCGCGGCCTCCATGCCGTACTTGGTGCGGATCCGGGGGACGTCGTGGTTCTCAAGCACCCAGGTGGTCGGCGCCCCGACCAGGCCGGTCGCGTGCAACGAGCCCTCGATCGTGGCGCGCAGGGTGGCGGCATCCCACGGGCACTTGAGGTAGTCGAAGTTGAATGCGGTATGCAGCTCGTCGGGGCGCAGGTAGGCCGCCAGGGACTCCTCCGAGCCGACCCAGACCTCACCCACGAACGCCCTCGGGGGAAGGTACTGGTCAGCAACCGCGCGCCACTCACGCCAGATCTCATGGACACCGGGTTGGTCCCACTGGGGGAGCTCGAGGATCTCCTCCAGGGTCGAGACGCCGGCCCTCTGCCCTCCCCGGAGTCGGGATAGCCGGGGGCCTTCACCAGGCCGGTGGCCACGTCGATGCGGAAGCCGTCGATACCGCGGTCGAACCAGAACCGCAGGGTGTCGACGAACTCCTGGCGCACGTCGGGGTGCTCCCAGTTCAGGTCCGGCTGGGTGGAGTCGAACAGGTGCAGGTACCACCACCCCGTGGGGTTGCCCGACGCGTCAGCGATCGGATCCCAGCCAGGTCCACCGAACACGCTGGCCCAGTCGTTGGGCGGGTTGAGGCCCCCGTCGGCTCCCCGCACGCAGTGGTAGCGCGACCATGCTTCCGATCCGGGCTCGCTGGCCATCGCCTCGACAAAGAACCGGTGCTGGTCGGACGTGTGGTTGGGTACGACGTCGACGATCACCTTCAGGCCCAGGTCGTGGGCGTCGGCCACCAGTGCGTCGACATCGGCCAGGTCGCCGAACATGGGGTCGATCGCGCGGAAGTCGGTGACGTCGTAGCCCCCATCGGCATGGGGTGAGAGATACCACGGGGAGAACCACACGGCATCGACGCCGAGCTGGGCCAGGTGGGCCAGGTGCGCGCGGATGCCGGCGATGTCGCCGATGCCGTCGCCGTCCGAATCAGCCCATGACTTCGGGTACACCTGGTAGATGACGGCAGTGCGCCACCAGTCGGAGTCGGTGGTGATCGACATGGACCCATCCTGTCCTGTCCGCCCCTGGGATTCCACGCCCGCCGGTCCCCGCGTCAGCGCCCGCCGCCGGAGCAGCGGCCGGCCCGTGTCGGCCAGGGGTGGACTACATTCGTCCCGTGCAGACCACCCCCGCCTCACCCTTCGAGCGGTTCGGCGGTCATGAGTTCTTCGACCTGCTGATCGCGCGCTTCTACGCGGGTGTGGCCGACGATCCGGACCTGCGGCCGATGTACCCCGAAGCCGACCTCGGACCCGCGGCGGAGCGGCTGCAGATGTTCCTCGAGCAGTACTGGGGCGGGCCGACCACGTACTCCCAGGAGCGTGGCCACCCCGCGGCTGCGGATGCGCCACGCGCCCTACCCCGTCGACGCGGCCGCCCACGACGCCTGGCTTCGCCACATGCGCACCGCGCTCGACGAGGCCGCACCAGCCGTGGGCATGGCGCCCGACGACGAGGCGAGCTGTGGGACTACCTGACCCGTGCGGCGCACTCCATGGTGAACACCTACCCGGGTCCGGCCTGAAGCGCCCGGTCACGCTCCACTGCCGCAGCGCTGATTCGCGACAGCATCGTGGGGAAGACGGCCCCGTGGAACGGCAGCACCGAGTACCAGTAGGCCTGACCGGCCAGGCCGTGCGGGAAGAACGTGGCCCGTTGGCGCAGGGTCGACCCGCCGGCAGGCCCCGGGCTGACGTGGAACTCGAGCCAGGCCAGTCCGGGCACCTTCATCTCGGCGCGCAGGCGCAGCAGGCTCCCCGGGACGATCTCCTCGACCCGCCAGAAGTCGCAGGCCTCCCCGACGTGCAGCTCGCGTGGGTGCCGTCGTCCGCGGCGTAGGCCAGGCCCGCCGATCGCGCGGTCGAACAGCCCGCGGACCTCCCAGGCCCACTTCAGTGAGTACCAGCCGTTCCTGCCCCCGATCGACTCGACCACGTCCCACAGAGCCTCCGGCGAGGCCGCGACGGGGGTGGTGCGGTCATCGGTGAACAGCGACCCGCCCGCCCAGTCCGGGTCGGTCGGCATCGGATCACTGGGCGCCCCGGGCATGTAGGCGTCCGACCAACGCGTCGCCACGTCGGCGTCGCGCACCCGCTTGAGCGCCAGCCGGACCGATGCATCGAAACCGAGCAGCCCACCGGGAGGATCAGGGACGTACTGCTTGATGTCGTCCTCCTGGCAGACGACCTCGTTGCGCAGGGAGGCCACCAGGGGGCGGGCGATCAGGCTCGGCACCGGGGTGACCAGGCCCACCCACCGGGCGGAGAGTTCCGGCTGCAGGAGGTTGACCGGGTAGATGCGGCGCTTCTTGAGCCCCGAGACGGCGGCGAAGCGCTGCATCATCTGCTCGTAGGTCAGGACGTCAGGCCCTCCGATGTCGAAGGTGCGGTTGACCTCGGGAGGCAGGTCGGCGCAACCGACCAGGTAGCGCAGGACATCCCGGATGGCGATCGGCTGGATCCGGGTGCGGACCCAGCGCGGCGTGATCATGACCGGCAGGCGTTCAGTCAGGTAGCGCATCATCTCGAAGGACAGCGACCCGGAGCCGATGATCGTGGCCGCCCCGCAGTGCAGCGGTCGGCACGCCGCTGGCCAGCAGGATGTCACCGACCTCGGCGCGCGAGCGCAGGTGCTCGCTGAGGTTCTCGTCGTGCGCGAGCCCGCCCAGGTAGACGATGCGGTCGACATCAGCCTCGCGCGCGGCTCCAGCGAAGGTGCGGGCCAGCGCCTGCTCGGTGCTGTCGAAGTCCGGGCCGGTGCCGATCGCGTGCATCAGGTAGTAGGCGACATCGATCCCGTCGAGCGCCCGGCCCAGGGCCTCGGGATCGGCAGCGTCACCCACTGCCACCTCGACCGCGTCGTGCCAGGGCAGGTCGCGCAGCCGCTCCGGGTGCCGCACGAGCACTCGGACCCGATAGCCGGCTGCCAACAGCTCAGGGACGAGCCGTCCGCCGACATAACCGGTCGCGCCTGTGACCAGGCACAACCGCCCTGCACTCGTGGTCATGACCGACAGTCTGCCCCGAGGTGGTCATTGCGCAAGCCCGCAGCCCGCACGCCGGCGGATGGATCACCGCTCCGGTGGGGAGTGCGGCTCGATCACCACGGTGGGTTCACGACCCTCGACGTAGTAGTCCATCAGCACCGTGTCGGGATCATTGAGGACGAAGGGCGGCGGGGAGTCCACGTACTCGAAGCGTTCCTCGTCGAACTCCGGTCCCAGCTCACGGGTGTGCCTGTCGGACATGACCCCGAAGTAGGTGATGACCCGCTGTTCGGGCATGCGTTCCTCAACGGGCGCGAGGATCGAGTAGGTCTTGCGGTCGGCGTGGGACAGCCAGTCCGGGAACAACGCCCGTGGCCACAGGTGCCATGTGCGCACCGCATTGATCTCGGCGGTCAGGATGAACAGCACGGCGGTGGTGTAGAGCAGGGTGAGGAAGGCGATGACTGTTGCCAGGGCCCCGTAGAGCGCGCTTGCGTTCTCGACCAGGCGCGCGAACCAGGCGCTGAGGAAGGGGATGACGAGCACGGTGACCCCCAGGAAGGCCAACGTCCCCGGCCAGATCTGCCAGAAGGTCAGCTTGCGCCCACAGAGCACCCAGTAGGAGAGCATCACGACGCCGAAGACGATGCCGGCCATGATGAGGGTGACCGCAGCCCGGAGCAGGACGCTCTGGTTGGAGGCAACGCCGGCCCACGCGGTGACCAGCCCGTAGCCCACCAGGCCGGTGTAGAAGAGCAGGGTCATGCTCAGAGCGCGCAGCTGTCGGGGGAAGAACCCCGGGCGGATGCGCCATGGGACAGCCCAGATCTGGTTGAAGGCGAACTGCGCGGATTCAGTCAGCCCGAGTCCGGCGTACAGAGCCGCAAGCACGCCGAGCGCCACGGGAGCCCCGCTGGTCGGGAGGGTCTCGATGGCGTCGTTGACAGCCGAAGCCAGATCCGGGAAGGCGCCCAACGTCGCGTTGATGACGCTGTCCCGCAGTTGCGGGTCGTCCTGCAGCAACTGTCCCACGAAGACGGAGAAGACGAGCATCAGCGGCGCGATGGAGAACAGCGCGTAGTAGGCCAGCTGCGCGGCGAAGCGGCCACCGGAATCATCAGCGTACTTGCGGTAGACCGACCAGGGGAACGAGATGATCGCATGGCGCTGCTGCCAGAGGTCCACGGAACGGCCGAAGGCGCGGCCGCGGTGCTCGACGTGATCCCGCAGCACGTCGAAGCGCTCCCGCCGGCCCGGGTGAGTGGACTCCACGAGGTCCGGCTCGTCATCTGTCACGTTGCTGGCCCTATGCGCCGGGCCCGGGCATGGACCCGGGGGTCTGCGGGGTGCCGTCGGGGTTGAATCCCATCTGCCGGACCAGGACCGGCACGATCACCCCGTGGGCGTCGAACGCTGTCTTGAGACGCTCCCGAAGCTCCCGGGTGAGCGGGATCTGCTGCCCACCACGGGCCTTGGCCAGGATCTTGACGTAGACCGCCTCGCCGGACACGGCCTCGACGCCGGCGAAGGTGGGTCGACCGAGCATCCGCTGACGGGTCTCGGGATCGTTGAACATGTCGTTGCCGACCTCGATCACGACCTGTCGGATCTCGGCCAGATCGGCGTCATAGGAGACCGGGATGACCGCGGAGGCCATCGTCCAGCCCTGCGACTGGTTGGCCACACGCAGGATCTCGCCGTTGCGCACGTACCAGACGACCCCGGATGGGTCGCGGATCCGGGTGATCCGCAGTTGGACCTCCTCGACCCGGCCGGTCACCTCACCGACGTCCACGAGGTCACCGACGCCGTACTGGTCCTCCACGATCATGAAGAAGCCTGACAGGTAGTCCTTGACCAGGGTCTGCGCACCGAAGCCGAGGGCGACGCCCACGACTCCCGCGCTGGCCATGATCGGGGCGATGTTCACACCCAGTTGGGTCATGACGATGAGGCTGGCGGTACCCCAGACGATCACGACAAGAACGCTGTTGAGCAGCTGCCCCACCGCGTGAGCCCGCTGCTCGCGGCGCTGGGACATGATCATCACCTGCAGTTCGACGGTCGCCTCAGGTGTGTCGGTGAGGGAATCCTCGCGACTGCGTCCGGAAGAGATCCACCGGGCGACCGAGCGCCTGATGATCCGCGATCCGACGAAGTGGATCACGGCTGCAACCACCAGGACGATGGCAACGCTCAGCGCGGTCCCCCAGAATCCGGTGAACGACGCCCAGAAGGTTCCGTCACCCTCGGCGGGAGTTGAGTCTTCGGCCAGATGGATCACGCAGGCACCATACGACGCCCGGGAGCCGGCGCGGCGAATGAAGCGGCCGTCGGGCGCCCGTGGGCGCGCAGCCGCACGGCAACAACGCCTAGCCTGACACCGAGACCCGCGGGGATGACTCCGGTGCCGGCGCGGGGCGCGGCTGAGCGTCAGTCCTCGCGCCGATCGGGACCCGTGGTCCTACCCACCGTGACTGGAGGCCATCCCTGTGAGTGCAGATCGTCGCGCTGATACTGACCCCGCGCTCGACTCGGCGCCTGCGCCCGGGGGTGGTGTGCGCACACCGGAGGTCGTGGAACCGGAGTGGATCGAACCGAGCCCCGAGCTCGTGGAACTTGCCCGCGCGTTCGGCGTGGCCGTCGAGTACTGGGACCAGGGGGGCAACTACCACCGGGTCGGCGCTGCCACCATCACGGCCGTCCTCGCGGCCCTCAATGTCGACGTCAGCTCGCCGGACAGCATCTGGCATGCCCTCTACGATCGGCGCAACGAGCCGTGGCGCAGGATGCTGCCACCGGTGTTCGTCACCCGCTCTGGTTCGGACAACCAGTGCTGGGTGCACGTCCCGCACGGTGACTCGGTCTCCATGTGGGTCGACCGGGAGGAGGGCGGGGAGGCCTGGTTCCTCGACCAGGTCGATCGCTGGGTGGAGCCCCGGCACGTCGACGGGCTCCAGATCGGGGAGGCGACCTTCCGCATCCCTGGAGAGCTCCCCCTGGGTTGGCACACGATCTGGGCCCGATCCGAGGGTGCCGATGGTGTGCTGCGCGAGCAGTCGTGCCCCCTGATCGTCACCCCCGCCCGACTGGACCCGCCAGCACTGGCGGCGGGTCGCCAGTGGGGCTTCATGTCCCAGGTGTACTCGATGCGTTCTGAGGGCTCATGGGGGATCGGGGACCTCCTGGACCTTGCCGACCTCGCCGCGTGGAGCGGGCATGCCGAGGGCGCGGACTTCGTCCTCGTGAACCCGCTGCATGCGGCCTCGCCCGTTGCGCCCATGGAGCCTTCGCCGTACCTGCCAGTGACCCGGAGGTTCGCCAATCCGATCTACCTGCGGGTGGAGGCGATCGAGGAGTACGCCGGACTGTCCATGGATGACCGCGCGCGGATCGAGGCGCTGTCCATCCCTGTCCGGGCGCTGTCCACGTCCCCGGACCTGATCGACCGGGACGTCATCTGGGCGGCCAAGTCCCAGGCCCTCAAGGTCGTCCACGCCGCCCCACTGACGCCGGGGCGCCAGGCGTTGTTCGATGCCTTCGTCGAGCGGGAGGGCCAGGGCCTGGCCGACTTCGGCACCTGGTGCGCGCTGGTGGAGGAGCATGGTGATCCCGAGTCGTGGTCGGCGGCTCTGCGGGACGCCGGATCCGCGCTGGTCGCCGCAGAGCGGGTGCGCCTGGCCGACTCCGTGCGCTGGCACTCCTGGCTTCAATGGCAGCTCGATGAGCAGCTGACCCGGGCGCAGCAGGCTGCCCTGGACTCGGGAATGCGCTCGGGGATTGTGCATGACCTCGCCGTCGGAGTGCATCCCTACGGCTCGGACGCGTGGGCCCTGCGTGATGTGCTGGCGCACGGCATCTCGGTCGGTGCCCCGCCGGACATGTACAACCAACTCGGCCAGAACTGGTCGCAGCCGCCGTGGCGGCCCGACGCACTGGCCGAGGCAGGTTTCCGGCCGTACCGCGACATGCTGCGCACGATCCTGCGGCATGCGGGCGGCATACGCGTCGACCACGTCCTCGGGCTGTTCCGGCTGTGGTGGATCCCGGAGGGGATGCCGGCCTACTCCGGCACGTTCGTCACCTCCGACCACGAGGCGCTCATCGGGATCCTGGCCCTGGAGGCCCAGCGCGCCGGGGCCTGGCTGGTGGGCGAGGACCTCGGCACGGTCGAGCAGTGGGTGCAGGAGTACCTGGAGGCACGTGGCGTCCTGGGTACGAGCATCATGTGGTTCGAGCGCGACTACGTCGCGCATCCTGACGTTCCGCTGCAGCCCGAGCACTGGCGTCCCAACTGCCTGGCATCAGTCACGGTCCACGACCTTCCGCCGACCGCCGGATACCTGGCTGGTGAGCACGTGCGCATCCGTGACGAGCTCGGCCTGCTCACGCGTCCGGCGCAGGAGGAGCTGGCGGAGAGCAACGCCCAGATCGCCGAGTGGCGGGCCATGTGCGTGGATCGGGGATGGATGCCGGCCGATGGGTCCGATGAGGACCTGATCGTCGCGCTGCACCGCGTGGTCGCGAACTCGCCCTCCCTGCTCGTCGGGGTTGCCCTGACCGATGCGGTGGGGGATCGGCGGGCCCAGAACCAGCCCGGGACCGACAAGGAGTACCCGAACTGGCAGGTGCCGCTGACTGATGCGGCGGGGAACGCAGTGCTGATCGAGGACTACCCGGACCTGGCTCTCCTGCGCAGGCTGATCGACGCGGTCCGCGCACCGTCGCAGGGGTGAGGGTGCGAACCCAGGTGAATCAGCGTCCCGGAACGCTTGACACTTAGTAAATCTAGGCATACTTTGGCTAGGCATGAAGGGGCAAGCCCTGAAGGGGCATCTCGATCTCCTGGTCCTGGCAGTCCTGGCCGACGGCCCCAAGCACGGGTACGCCGTCATTGACGAGCTGCGGGGCCGCAGTGCTGACACGTTCGACCTGCCGGAGGGCACCGTCTACCCGGTCCTGCACCGCCTCGAGAGGGCAGGCCAACTCGCCAGCGAGTGGGTGCAGGTGGGCGGTCGACGCAGGCGCATGTACCGACTCACGGACCGGGGCCGGGCCGCCCTCGCCGAAGAGAGGGCCGGATGGCAGAGGTTCTCCGACGCTGTGAGCGCAGTCATCGCAGGGGGTGCGCCGTGGCCGAATCCGACCTGATCGACGCCTACCTCGTGGAGCTGCACCGGTGCCTGGGTCGGCGTGGCGATGCCGTCGACGACGTGGCCGAGGCCGCCGACCATATCTGGGAGGCCGCCGAACGCCTCGAGCGGGAGGGGCTGGACCGGGCCGAGGCCCAGAGGGTGGCCCTGGCACGTTTCGGCGATCCGATCGTGGTCGCCCGCGCACTGTCCATCACGTCGACCGGAGGAATCGCCATGCCCACGAACTTCACCCGTAGTGCCGGAACCGCTGCAGTGGTCGCCGCGGTGAGCTGGCTGGTCGCCATCGCGAGCGGGGCACTGGTCGACCTCGCGGCGTCCTGGATGACCCTCTACGTCGTGTTCACGCTCGTAGTGGGCGTTGCCGGTGTGACGACAGTGCTGGCCCTGGCCGGGCTGAACTCCCGAGCCGGTGGCCGGCGGGATGTGTGGACGGTGATCGCCGTGGGTCTGGCCGTCGTTGCCGCGGTCATGCTCGTGGTGGTCGCCTGGGCGTGGATCGTCTGGGTGCAGCTCCTGGCAGCCTCCGCGCTGGTGATCGTGGTCAGGGCCCGCAGCGCCCATGTGCGCAGCAGCGGCTCCGACTGGCTCCTGGTGCTCGCCTGGCCGCTGGCACTGCTGGGCTTCGTCGTGGCCGACTGGATGCGCCTGGGCGATGTGGACACCTATGGCGACTACCCGGCTGCCGCTACCGCGGGCCTGGCCATCGGTGCGGTGCTGTTCGCGGCAGGGTTGCTGCCCCTGGGCCGTTGGCTTCGCTCCGAGCAGGTCGTGCAGGTGGCCGAGCCACTCCCGGCGGGCTGAGCCCCCGACCGCTCAGGCGTCGCGCTCCTTGCAGCGCAGCGCCCGCTCGACACCATCGAGACCCTCGGAGACGACCCGGCGCAGGCCACTGGGCAACCCGGCCCGGGACAGGAAGTCCTGCGACAACTCCACGGTCTCCTGCTCCACGAGCAGCATCGGGTAGAGGGCGCTGGCCAGCATGCTGCCCATCTCCGTCGATCGGCTGTCCCAGATCTCCTCGACGACCTCGAAGTACGGGGCCCGGTAGGGCCTGTACAACTCGCGCTGATCGGCGACGAGCATGCCTGACACGGCGGCCTCCAGCATGGCGTTGGGCAGCGACTGGTCGTGGACCGCCGTCTGCCAGGTCTGCTCCTTGACCTCGGGGGTCGGGATCGTGGCCCGGACCGCCGCTGCGCTTCGTCGTCCGGTGGCCGTGTCGTCGCGGGACAGCTCGGCGGCGATCTGCGACTCACCTGCCCGTCCGGTGGCCACGAGGCGTCCCAGCAGCGTCCAACGCAGGTCCGCGTCCACAGCGAGCCCGGGCACGTCGGCGGTTCCATCCAGGAGGCCGGCGATGAGGGCCAGGGGGGAGTCGCTGCGCGCCACCGCGGCCAGGGTCCGGGCGTAGGCGAGCTGATGGTCGCTGCCAGCGGCGGCCGACATCAGCGCGTCGTGGACTGCGGACTCGAGGCGGAGCTTGTAGGGCTCACGGTGGTCATCAGCGGCGTAGAGGTCGATCGCCATGCGCACCTGCTGCAGGACCTTGGAGGCCACCCCGATGTCCTTCTCGGTGGGCAGCCCCGCGAGGGCCATCGTGAGGAACTCGCCTGTCGACATCTCGGCATCGCGGGTCATGTCCCAGGCGGCGCCCCAGATCAGCGCCCGCGGCATCGGCTCGGTGAGGTCGCCCATGTGAGCGATCGCCGTGGCCGTGGATCGTCCACCGAGGCGGATCTTCGCGAAGGTGAGGTCGTCGTCGTTGAGCAGGAGCAGGTCGGCCGCGGGATGCCCGGCCAGCTGGGGCAGCTCGGTCCGCTCGCCCACGACGTCGAGCTCGACCTGGCTCGTGCGGGTCAGGTGCCCGTCGACAAGGTTGTAGAGGCCGACACGCATCCGGTGGCTGCGCAGGACCGGGGGCAGGCCGGCCGGCTGGGCTGGCGGCTCCTGAACGATCGCCACGGTCTCGTAGGTGTCCGGATCGGAGAAGGTCGCGCTGGGCCGCATCAGGTTCACGCCGGCGGTCTGCAGCCACTCCTGCGACCAGTCGTGCAGGTCGCGACCGGATGTGGTCTCCAGCTCGACCAGGAGGTCACGCAGCTGCGTGTTGCCCCACTTGTGCTTGGCGAAGTAGGCCCGCAGCCCCGCGAAGAACTCGTCCTCGCCGACCCACGCGACCAGCTGGCGCAGCGCCGAGGCGCCCTTCGCGTAGGTGATCCCGTCGAAGTTGAGCTTGACGGCCTGCAGGTCGACCATGTCCGTGGCGATGGGGTGGGTCGAGGGCAACTGGTCCTGGCGGTAGGCCCACGTCTTGCGCAGGTTGGTGAAGGTCGTCCAGGACTGCGTGTAGCGGGTCGCCACCGCCATCGCGTGGTACGAGGCCCATTCAGCGAACGACTCGTTCAGCCAGAGGTCATCCCACCAACGCATGGTGACGAGGTCGCCGAACCACATGTGCGCCAGCTCGTGGAGGATCGTGTTGGCCCGGTTGTCGTAGGCAACTTCGGTGACCCGGGAGCGGAAGATGTAGTCCTCCATGATGGTGACGCAGCCTGCGTTCTCCATCGCGCCGGCGTTGTACTCGGGGACGAACAACTGGTCGTACTTGCCGAAGGGGTAGGGGTGGCCGAAGGCCTTCTCGAAGAAGCCGAAGCCCTGCTTGGTCTCCTCGAGGATCCGATCGGCGTCCAGGTAGGCGGCCATGGACGTCCGGCAGAACACCCCCAGCGGGTACGTGCCGTGCGGCCCGACGTACTCGTCCCGGACCACGTGGTAGGCGCCAGCCACCAGCGCGGTGATGTAGGTGGACATGCGCACGGTGGTGGGGAAGTCCCATCGGGCCACGCCTGCGGACAGCGCCCGGGGCTCGGGCGTGGGGCTGTTGGAGACCACGTGCCAGTGGTCGGGTGCGGTCACGTGCCACGTGAACACGGACTTGAGGTCGGGCTGGTCGAAGCACGCGTACACACGCTGGGCATCGGCGGTCTCGAACTGGCTGTAGAGGTAGACCTCGTCGTCGACGGGATCCACAAGGCGATGCAGGCCCTCCCCGGTGCGCGAATAGGCGCACTTGGCCACGACCTCGAGGTGGTTCTGGGACTTCAGGTCGGTCAGCATCAGCCGCTGCCCGGCATAGGCGGCGAGGTCGACCGGTGCACCGTTGAGCGTTGCCGAGATCACGCTCGGGGCCACAAGGTCGATCCACGTGTCCGACCCCGGCGCGCGGCAGGAGAAGTTGACCGTGGTGGTCGAGTCGAACGTGATGTCCGAGGTGGTCAGGTCCAGCGCGATGTCGTAGGAGTCGACGCTGATCAGGGCAGCGCGCTCGGCGGCCTCGTCTCGGGCAAGGGCCGGATGTGCCACGAGTTCTCCACTCGGTCGGGTGAGCGCGGGCAGGGTGGTGACAACGCGCGGAATATCCTCGCCATTGTTCCACGAGTTCCACAGCCGGATCGTCGGCCGAACGGTGGGTGTTTGCCGCGGGCGTCCGCACCCTGCGGCGGGTCGGGGGTGACCCTGGGCTCGTCCATCGGACACAATCAGGGCCATGCGGGTTCATCTGGGTTGTGACCATGCCGGTTATGAGTTCAAGGAGATGCTGGCCGAGCACTTGCGCAGCGCCGGCCACGATGTCGTTGATCACGGCGCGCACTCCTATGACGCCGAGGACGACTACCCGGCGTTCTGCTTCGAGGCGGCCGAAGGGGTCGTGGAGGAGCCGGGCAGCCTCGGGGTCGTGATCGGCGGTTCGGGCAACGGCGAGCAGATCGCGGCCAACAAGGTGCTGGGCGTGCGTGCCGCACTGGCCTGGTCGGTCGAGACCGCCACCCTGGCTCGCGAGCACAACGACGCCACTGTGCTCGGCCTCGGTGCGCGGATGCATACCACCGAGGAGGCCTTCGCCATCGTCAGGGCATTCCTGGACACGCCGTTCTCAGGCGCCGCACGCCACCAGCGCCGGATCGACCAGGTGGGGGCCTACGAGTCCGAGCGCTGATCGGTCCCGGTCTGCGCGACCCAGGTGGAGTAGGGCCGACGTGACAGGTTCACGTTGAAGTAGCGGTGGTCGTCGGAGACCTCCGTTCCGGCCCAACTCGGGCGCACGTACGGCTCATCGGCAGCCGCCAGCTCGACCTCGGCCATCACCAGGGGGGCGTTCTCGCCGGCGAACACGTCGACCTCCCACACGTGAGCGCCGACCGGGACCAGGTGGCGAACCTTGTCGATGACCGGTCCCTGCGCCAGCTCCGCGAGCATCGCCAACGCGTCCTCGGCCGGGATCTCGTACTCGAACTCGCTGCGTGCGATGCCGACCGAGGCCCCCTTGACCGTCAGGTAGCCGCTGGCTCCCTTGACGCGCACGCGCACGGTGGCGGTCTCGGTCTGGGCCAGGTAGCCCTGGACTATCCGGGTGGCAGACGTGACCTCGTCGCGCCACGACTCACCCTCGACGAGGAACTTGCGCTCGACCTCGATCCCCACAACTCCTGCCTACCAGCAGCCGGTGATGCTCGAGGCCGCCTGGTCGACCGCCTGGCGCGTGGTCAGCCGGGAGAAGCGCGTGGGTCGTCCGTTCACGATCGAGACGAAGATCTTGGTGCTGCCGTCCGCCCCCGTGGCGTACCCCGCCAGGGAGATCGCATCGGCCAGGGTTCCGGTCTTGGCCTGGATGAGCCCCGCTGCGCATCGTGAGGGCGCGGAGGTGAACCTCAGGTAGAGGGCCTGAAGGGTGCCCGTCTGCCCGGCCACCGGCAGCCAGCCCCGCAGCCCGGTGAGCTGCGGCTGCTCCGGGGACAGGGCCCGGTTGAGTGCCGAGGTGAGGGCCGGTGCCGTGAGCCTTCCGCGCAGGGAGAGCCCACTGCCGTCCACGATCCTGACCCCGTCCAGGGGGATGCTCAGCTCGCTGAGGGTGGCGCGCATCGCCTTGCGGGCACCTGGCCACGAGGCCTTGACCCCGCGGGCCACCGCGACCTGGCGGAACAGCATCTCGGCGGTGTCGTTGTCCGAGACCAGCAGCGCCTGGGACACCGCCTCGGCGACCGAGTGACCGGCGAAGGTCGCGATCGTGGGGGCGTCGGGGGCCGCCGGGGACTCGCCTGCGTATCTGGCCCGGACGTCCAGGCGCCGCAGCGCCCTGGCGAAGTAGGCCCCCGCATCGGCAGTGGCGTCCGACACACTGCGGTCGTCGCGGGCGAATGCGCCCACCCGGCGGACCTGGCTCGGGACCCAGGACGAGTACCAGCCACGCGAGATCCCACCACCCTGGAACAACGAGTCATCGGCTCGGACGGTGATCCGCTGGTCGCTTGCGATCGCGTCGGGCAGGGCCTGCGCGGTGTCCTGGGCCAGCGCGCGCAGGTCGGCGCTGGTGAGCAGTGGATCGCCGCCGGCCACGAGGATCAGCTCGTCGGGTGTGGCGCCTGCCCGCACCGTGGTGGGGAATCGGTGGTTGGGACCGAGGTTGGCCAGCACCCCCACCGCAGTCAGGATCTTCGTGGTGGAGGCGCCGCGCAGGGACTTCTTGCTCCGGCGCTGGTACACGTACGTGCTGGTTGCGGTGTCCCACACAGTCATCGTGAACTGCTTGCCGAGGATCTTCGATCGCGCTCGCTGCGGGAGCACGCCGCTGATCCGGATGTTGGCCGCGGCCGTGGAGATCCCTGTGCCGGAGGCGCTCGCCGCGGCAGCGGTGTCGTCCGCGCTGGGCGCCGCCAGGGTCGCGACGGACGTGGCTGCGGGCTGGTCAGCGGCAGGGGCCGGACCCGCACCGAAGGGCAGAAGTGCAGCGGCGCACACGAGGGCAGCGGGCGGGGCGACAGTTCGACGCATGGGTCGTACCGTACCGGCGCGGCTCGCTCGCTCCGCAACAGCACGTCGCTGACGGCGCGCCCAGGGCAGCGCCTCAGCGGGCGCCGAGCTCCGCCAGGCAGTCGCGCAGCTGGGCCACGGCCCAGATGATCTCATCGGCTGTGATCACCAGGGGAGGCGCCAGGCGGATCGTCGAGCCGTGGGTGTCCTTGGCAAGGACACCTCGTGCGAGCAGGGCCTCACACACCTCGCGGCCCGTGGCCAGCTCAGGGTCCACATCCACGCCGGCCCAGGTCCCGCGGGCACGAATCTCCACGACCCCGTGGCCCAGGAGCTTGCCCAGCTCGGTGTTCAGGATCTGGCCCAGCTCGTCGGCCCGTTCCTGGAACTCCCCGGTCATCAACAGCCCGACGACGGCCCGACCCACCGCGCAGGCCAGCGGGTTGCCGCCGAACGTGCTGCCATGTTGGCCGGGCTTGAGGACACCGAGGATGTCGGAGTTGCCCACGATCGCCGAGACGGGCAGGATTCCGCCACCGAGCGCCTTGCCGAGGATGTAGATGTCGGGGACCACGTCCTCGTGGTCGCACGCGAAGGTCCGCCCCGTGCGCGCCAGCCCGGACTGGATCTCGTCGGCGAGCATCAGGACGTTGTGCTCGCTGGCCAGCGAGCGGACCTCGCGCAGGTAGCCCTCGGGCGGGATGACAACGCCGCCCTCGCCCTGGATCGGCTCGATGAGGATCGCGGCGGTGCTGGGTGTGATGGCCGCGCGGATGGCATCCACATCGCCGTAGGGGACCTGGACGAAGCCCGGCGTGTAGGGACCGAAGTCGTCTCGTGCTGAGTCGTCGTCGGAGAAGGAGACGATGGTGGTGGTCCGCCCGTGGAAGTTGCCCTCGGCCACGATGATGCTCGCCTCGTGGTCGGCGATCCCCTTCACGGTGTAGCCCCACTTGCGGGCGACCTTGATGGCGGTCTCGACGGCCTCAGCCCCGGAGTTCATGGGGATGACCATGTCCTTGCCCGCCAGCTCGGCCAGCTCGGCGCAGAACGGACCGAACTGGTCGTGGTGGAAGGCGCGGCTCACCAGCGTGACGCGGTCGAGCTGGTCGTGGGCCGCAGCCACGATGTCCGGGTGGCCGTGGCCGAAGTTCAGTGCCGAGTAGCCGGCAAGGCAGTCGAGGTACTGGCGGCCCTCCACGTCGGTCACCCAGGCGCCCTCGGCGGTGGCGATGACGACCGGCAGTGGGTGGTAGTTGTGTGCCGAGTGCTCCTCGGCCAGCTCGATGAGGGCAGCTGCGTTGCGTTCCATCGTGTCCTCTCCACTGGCCGACCCCGGCCATCCGCGCCCGGTCCGGTCGCCGCTGCGAAGTCTGCCGCATCGCGGGGTTCCACACCGCAGGGAGGCCGGCGGTGATCCGGGTGTCGCCCCGGGAGCTGTCGTCTGCTCGCCGACGGTCAGGTCCCGATGGGGATCCAGACCAGGCCGAGGTCACCCACCTTGATGTCGGTCTTCTCCAGGGACACGTCCAGCTGGCTCACGTCCGTGGCTCGCTCCGCCCAGTCCGCGCGGATCGAGCTGGCCTCGTCCTCCAGCTCGACCCGCAGGTCGGCCAGCCCCCCTGCGAGGTCCTCCACACGATCCCGGGCGGTCTCCAGCTGGCGCTGTGCCGTGCTCATCCTCCGGGCTGAGGCGCCCACCGACGAACGGCCGAACAGGCCGCCGAGCAGATCTGTGGCCATGGTCGAGGTGCGCTCGGACTCCTCACGGGCCACGGCGCGCTGGGCCGTGTCGACCCGCCGTTGGAGGGCGGAGATCTTCTTCTCGTACCTCGACGTGAGGGTGGCGACCTGGTTGTCGGCCTCGTCCGTGGCGACCGCGGCACACCGTGCGGCGAACTGCTCCCCTGTCTCGCCGACCCGACCGTAGAGCTTCAGGGTCGTGTTGGCCGGCACGCTGACGCTCATCGTCCGGTACAGGTGGTCCACGAGCTCCGTGCGCAGCGAGGTCCACCACGGCGTCGTGTCCAGCCCGGAGGGCGCCAGCCGGTAGACGGCTGCGTCGGGACCATCGGCGAGCAGGTCGCGGTCGTCGTAGTCCACGGCGATGAAATCAGCTGCCGAGGGTGCCTCCGGGATCGGGAACAGGACGGCCTCGTAGACCTGGTCGTGGGTGAGGTCGGCCTTGGCCTCGTCGAACCGGAGATGGACGCGGGCCACGATGCCGGCGGCGAACCGATGGCCCGGAACCGCGCCGGCAGCAGCTGCCCAGGAGGCAGCGGGGTCCAGGTGGTGCACGGGGATGCCGGGGGCGACGGTCGGTGCGACGGGGGTCTCGTCGTCAGCCAGGGGGGTCGCGACCGCGGCCGGCGGCAGGTCGAGGACGGGCGGCGTGGCCGTCTGGCCCGGCACCTCGTCAGCGGGCGGCGCGGTCGCCTGCCCGGATGCGTGGCCGGTGGCTCGTGCCGTCAGGTCGGCATCGCCGGACCCGGCATTGAGGAGGGCGACCTGGTCCCGGGTCACCGGCCCCCGCAGGTAGCTCATCGCCCAGCGGGTCGTGAAGACCTCGACGGAGTCCCTGCTGGCCCGCTTCATCAGGAACTCGCGCTTGGCCAACCCGGAGATCGTGTCCGACGCGACAGAGGTGTCGACCGTCCCCGCGGCGCTGGTGAGCCCGTCGACCAGGCGCGCCTTGTCCTGCTCGGTCTGCAGTCGACCGATCATCCACGTGCCGGCATTCGACAGCGCCTTGTAGTCCAGGTCCACGGGATTCTGCGTCGAGAGCACGACCCCCACGCCGAACGCACGGGCCTGCTTGAGCAGCAGCAGGAGGGGGGCCTTCGTCGGCGGGTTCGCCGTCGGCGGCAGGTAGCCGGCGACCTCGTCCATGTAGAGCAGGACACGCAGGTCCGAGGTGCCGCTCTGCCGACGCATCCACGAGATGACCTTGGCCAGGATCACGGAGGTGGCCGACTGGCGCTGTGCATCGTCGAGGTGTGCGGTGGTCACGACCGCGCACCGCGGCGCACCCGCTGCGGTGCGCAGCATCGCCTGGATGTCGATGCGCTGGCCGCCCAGCCAGGCGGCGAAGGCCGGCGAGGCGAGCAGGCCGTTGAGCTTGAGCACCAGCGCCATCCGATCGGCTGCCGGGTAGTAGGACTCCAGCTCGAGTACCCCGACCTTGCGCACGGGTGGCTGCTGGACGGCAGCCACGAGGCCGGCGAGGTCCAGCGAGCGCCCCTGGCTCCATGAATGATTGATGATCGTGGACAGCAGGATGTGCTCACGTGAGCTCAGCGGGTCCGCGTCGATCCGGACCAGGTTGAGCAGCGAGGAGACGTAGGCATCGATCTCCTCCTGGACGGCCTGCGGATCGGACATGTCGTCCGGCACGTCGAGGGTCCCGATGATGTTGAGAGCCACGCCGTGGGCTGATCCGGGGGTGTAGATGGTGACGTCGGCGGCCTCGTGCAGCGCCCGCACGTTGTCAGGACCCAGGTCCCACCCGGCCAGCCCAGTGGTCCATCTGGCAGCCTCCCCCGCCGCGAACTCGGGCACCTCCTGGCCCGCCCTGGTCGCATCGGACTCGTTGACCCAGGGCTCGAACTCACCGGGGGCCAGGTTCGGGAAGGTCAGCGCGATGTTGGCGAGGTCGCCCTTGGGATCGATGAGCAGTGCCGGGATGCCCGCGGCCAGGGCCTCCTCGATCAGGACGATGCCCAGGCCGGTCTTGCCCGAGCCGGTCATCCCGACGATCACGCCATGGGTGGTGAGGTCCCCGGCGGGGACCACAGCTGAAGTTCCGGTGCGCTCGTGGACGGTGGGGTCGACGTGCCCGCCGAGTCGAAGATCAGCCATGTCCGCCACCCTAGGGACCCGCCGCACGCGGCGCGCTGCAGCGGGGCCCCTGATCCCAGGTGATCCCCAGCGGGCCTTCGACCCGCGGCCCACCGATGCCACCGCTAGGGTTTCGATCCGTGAAGCCCTTCCTGTTCCTGGGGATCCGTCCGGAGGACGTGGCCGCGGACGACGAGTACGACGCGATGCTGCGCAGCTCTGGGCTCGACGAGCGCCTGCTCCAGCGACGACGGCTCGACCAGGGCCCGCTGGGCAACGTGGACCTGGACCTGTGGTCGGGGGTGATCCTGGGTGGAGGCCCCTTCCAGGTCAGCGACCCCGAGGACGGCAAGTCGGTCACGCAGCGCCGGGTTGAGGCCGACCTCGCGGCACTGCTGGATCAGGTGGTCGCCCGCGACTTCCCGTTCCTGGGCGCCTGCTACGGCATCGGCACCCTGGGTCGACACCAGGGCGCTGAGGTCGATCGGTGGTTCGGTGAACCTGTCGGGGCGGTCCACATCACGCTGACCGAGGAGGGCCGCAGAGATCCCCTGCTCGGCATCGCGGGTCAGCGGTTCGGCGCCTTCGGGGGTCACAAGGAGGCGATCCGTCGGCTGCCCCCGCACGCGGTGGCCCTGGCATCCTCCGCGCACTGCCCGGTGCAGGCATTTCGGGTCGGGGAGCGGGGCTACGCCACGCAGTTCCATCCTGAACTCGACCTGGACGGCCTGGCCACCCGTGTGGAGACCTACAAGTTCGCCGGCTACTTCGAGCCCCATGAGGCCCAGGACATCGTCGACGCCGCCCGTGACAGCGGGGTCGACCGGACCCCCGGCTTCCTGGCGCGCTTCGTCGAGCTGTTCGCGGTCGACGCCTGACCGTCAGGGGTGCTGGCCGTGGCCGTTGGCCCTTGACTACGCGGGCGGGCAGATCGGCTGGTCGGCCCGCGTGGTGTCCGAGGAGCTCGGGCTGGGAGGCGCCGAACCGCTCGGCGCACCCGAGCCGCCGCCACTGGGTGTCGCGGAGGGCTTGGGCGTCAGGGGTTCGTCGGCGCGCAGGGTCGCCCACATCGTGTCGGCCTCGGGCTGGGTCCACTGCACCCGGTTGGGGTCCGGGGGGTAGACCTCGTGGGGCACCGTCGTGAACTCGATGGAATCCAGCCCGACCTCGCGCACGCGCACGGCCAGGGAGGCCATCGAGCGGATGCTGCCGATCCCGGGGTCGGTGGTCACCGACGTCGTGGCTGCGTCCAGGAAGCCGTAGAGCTCGATCGGGTTGAACAGCACCCCGCTGGAGGTCACCTTCTGGATCAGTGACGCCAGGAAGTCCTGCTGCCGTTCGATCCGGCCGATGTCCGAGCCGTTGCCGCCACCGACGCCCTTGCGGACGCGGACGTAGTCCAGGGCCTGTTCCCCCTCGAGTGTCTGGCAGCCGGCTTCGAAGTAGATGGCGGACTCGGGGTCGCTGATGGGCTCGGGTATGTAGACCGTCACCCCACCGACGGCATCAACCATGTCCACGAACCCGACGAAGTCCACGACCACGAAGTGGTCGATCCGCAGGCCCGTGAGTGACTCCACGGTGCGCTGGACGCAGGCCGGGCCACCGATCGGGTAGGCAGCATTGAACTGGCGCAGGGCACCTGGGACGACCACGCCGTCCGCGCCGACGCAGTCGGGCATCTGGACCATGGAGTCGCGGGGGATGCTGACCCCGGCCGCCCAGGTGTTGTCGGCCGAGAGATGGACCACCATCGTGGTGTCGGCCAGCCCGGGTGAGTCGCCGCCGACCACGCTGTTGGCGCCCTCGCGGGTGTCCGACCCGATGGCCAGGACGTTGAGAGCCTCATTCTCCTTGGCCGGGCGGACGTCGCCGAGGCCCTCAGCAGGGTCGATGGTCGTGATGTTGGAGTCCAGGTTGCGGTAGGCCAGCCAGACGACGATCGCCCCGATCGCGAGCAGGGCCACCAGCAGACCACCCACGACCCACGGCCAGCGCTGGCGACCGGCACCGTCCTGCTCCATAAGCCCTCCCGGTCAGCCCTGGGCCGAGCGTAGCCCCAGCCACCGGCAGCGAACGGGGCGTGAGTCCCGCGCCGTCCCTGCGTGCTCAGTCAAGGACGTGGCTGACCAGGCCGTCGAGGAGCTTGGGCTCGAACCACGTGGACTTGGGGGGCATGATCCCGCCCGCATCGGCGACGCCGATCAGGTCCGCGACCGTGGTGGGGTGCAGCGAGAAGGCGGCAGTCCAGGGTCCGCCGTCCACAGCGGCCTCCAGCTCGGACAGCGGGCGCACCCCACCGACGAAACCGATGCGCGGATCTGTCCGTTGGTCGGCGATGCCCAGCACGGGGGCCAGGACATGGCGCGCCAGGACGGCTACGTCGAGCTGCTCGGCGGGGTCATCGGAGTCCCGCAGGTCATCCGGAGCGGTCAACCGGTACCAGCGGCCCTCGAGGTACAGGCCGAACCGCCCTGGCGCGGCGGGGCTCACTGGTCCGTCCGAGGCCTCCACGACGAACTCCTGGCCGATCCCTGCCAGCACCTCTTGGGCTGCAACTCCCTCGGGGGCCTGCACGAGCCGGTTGTACGGCAGGAGCTGGACCTCCTCGGCGGGGAAGGCCACCGCGAGGAACAAGGCGCTGGCGGGCGTCGGGTGGTGGGCGTGCACGACCGACGCGGCTGCGCTGCGGTGGTGGCCATCGGCGATGTACAGAGCCGGCATGTCGTCGAACGCCGCGACGATCTCCGCGAGGGACGACGAGTCGGTGATCGGCCAGACCTCGTGGCGTACCCCGCCGGGGCCGGTGATCCGCGTCGGAGCCGATTCCTCGGTGACCGCCGCCACGATGCGCGCCAGGACCGGACTGGCCCGATGCAGCAGGAACACGGGGCCGGTCTGGGCGCCGACGGCCTCGATCTGCGCGACACGATCGGCCTGCTTGTCCGGGCGGGTGGTCTCGTGCCGCCGGATGCGTCCCGAGTCGTAGGCGGCCACGCTGGCCCCGCCGACGAGGCCTGTCTGGACGTGCTCCCCGGCCGTGAGCCGGTAGACGTGGAAGCGTGCGTCCGGGTCGCGCACCAGCATCCCCTGTGACTGCAGCCGGTGGAAGGCTTCAGCGGCCAGCGCGTAGGCCCTCTGGCTGGCCGCAGGTGTCCCGACGGGCAGGTCGATGTCGGGACGTGAGACGTGCAGGAACGAGTGCGGCCGGCCCGCGGCCATCACGACCGCCTCGTCGCGGTTCATCACGTCGTAGGGCAGCTCCGCCACCGCGGCGGCGGCGTCCGGGGGAGGGCACAGGCCACGGATGGGCTCGAGGAGGCTCACGGGGGCCCATGGTAGGGGTGGCCCGTGGCCCAGCGGATGGGTGCGTCGGGAGTCAGTGGGCGAAGGTCACCGTGATGCGCGCGCGTGCCAGCGTGTGGAAGGCGAGGTTGAACGCGACGGCCACGGGCGAGGTGCCGGCCGGCAGGCCCAGCGACGGGACGTCCAGGGCGTGCACGACGAACATGTACCGATGCGGGTGGTCGCCCGCGGGCGGTGCGGATCCCCCGTAGGCCGCGGTGCCGAAATCGGTCAGGGCATGGACCGCGTCGCCAGGCAGGGTGGCATCCGAGGCACCCGCCCCGCGGTCGAGGTGGTTGAGGGCTGCTGGCAGGTCCAGCACGGACCAGTGCCAGAAGCCGCAGCCGGTTGGTGCGTCAGGGTCGAAGCAGGTGACGACGTACCCCTCGGTCCCTGCCGGAGCACCCGACCACACCAGCTGGGGGGAGACGTTCTGTCCCCCTGCCGAGGAATGGACATGGGCTTCGGGGATCGTCGAGCCGTCGACAAGGTCACTGCTGGTGACCTCGAACCAGGGACGGGGCGGCAGGTAGTCATACGGATCGGGGGCGAACGGTCGCACAAGGGACATGGGGGGCTCCTTCTCGGGCGCCGGGGTCCGGACGCAGGAGAGCCCCGCTGCCGACGGGGGAGCAAGCAGCGAGGCTCTCGGTGACATTCTGGTCCATCGGGCTCTCCCGTGGCAACTCCCACGCCGCAGCGGACACGGCCACCACCGGGCGGACAGCGGCCGGGCCGGAGCTGGGCGATGATGGAGCCATGAGTTTTGTGGCGATCAATGTCCTGACCGTTGCCGAGGGCGCCGGGGAGACGCTCGAGCAGCGCTTCGCGCGCAGGGCCGGGTCCGTGGAGCGGGCACCCGGATTCGAGCGCTTCGAGCTGCTCCGTCCACTGCAGGGCACGGACGACTACCTCGTCTACACCCGCTGGGCCGACCGCGCGTCCTTCGACGCCTGGACCGCGTCACAGTCGTTCGCAGCAGGACACGGCCAGGCCAGCGATCGCTCGGAGTCCGAGCGTCCGGCGGCCAGCGGCTCGACGATCTGGAGCTTCGAGGTCGTGTCGGTCGCCGACCCGGACCAGTAGCGCACCCACCGGGCTAGCCTCCCGATATGGACGACGACTGGTCTGACCCGTTCGACACGATCGAGCGGCGAGCCCTGCGCGAGCTGACACGCGACTTCGTCGTGCGGGAGGTGCTGCCGCACCTGGATCAGTGGGAGGCAGACGGCGCGCTGCCCAGGTCGCTGCACCGCAGGGCGGCGGAGGTCGGGCTGCTCGGGCTGGGGTTCCCCGAGGAGTTCGGCGGATCGGGGGGCAGTCTCCTGGATGCCCTGGTGATGACTGAGGAACTGCTTCTGGCCGGCGGCAGTGGGGGTCTGGTGGCGGGGCTCTTCACCCATGGGATCGCCCTGCCGCACATCGCGACGGCGGGGGATCCCGACCAGATCGAGCGGTTCGTGCGGCCTGTGCTGGAGGGCCGGGCGATCGCCTCACTGGCGATCACCGAGCCGGACGGTGGTTCTGATGTGGCGGCGCTGCGCACCCGTGCGCAGCTCGAGGGTGACCAGTTCGTGGTCAACGGTGCCAAGACGTACATCACCTCGGGCACCCGCGCTGACTTCGTCACGGTGGCGGTGCGCACCGGCGGCCCCGGGTTCGCCGGCATCTCCCTGCTGGTCGTGCCCACTGATACGCCGGGCTTCCAGGTGACGCGCAGGCTCGAGAAGATGGGCTGGCACTGCTCGGACACGGCCGAGCTGTCCTTCACCGAGTGCCGCGTGCCGGCGTCGAACCTGGTGGGGCCCCTCAACTCGGGCTTCCTCCAGATCGCCCAGCAGTTCGTCGTCGAGCGCCTCTCGCTGGCTGTGCAGGCCTATGCCACCGCCCAGCGCTGCCTGGACCTCGCCCTGGCGTGGGCCCGGATGCGCCACACCTTCGGCAAGCCGCTGACCGGCCACCAGGTGGTGCGCCACCAGTTGGTCGAGATGGACCGCCTGGTGGACGTCGCCCGGACCTACACGCGCCACGTCGCGCTGCGCCACATGGCGGGCCACGAGGTCATCGGGCAGGCTGCGCTGGCCAAGAACACGGCCGTCGAGGCCGCTGAGAAGGTTGCCTACCAGGCGGTGCAGCTCTTCGGCGGCCAGGGCTACATGCGTGGTGCCGAGGTCGAGCGCCACTACCGCGACGTGCGCATCCTGGCCATCGGCGGTGGTGCCACCGAGGTCATGACTGAGCTGGCGGCCCGCCGGTTGGGTCTCTAGGGCCTGACGCGTCGGGTTCCCCCGCGGCGCTGCTCGCGGTGACCTCAGCGGCCCACAGCGCGTGCTCAGCCTCGGCCCATTCCCGGGTCACGGTCCCGGTCCGCAGCCCGCGCCGCGCCTCAGGATCGTTCAGGGCCATCCAGACGTGGCCCGCTGCCACGACAGCCAGGGCAGCAGCCGTCAGGTCGTGGACGAAGGTGGCCCCCGTCCGGATGCTGTCGGGGAACAGCGAGAAGTAGTGCATCATCAGGCCGGTCCCGAGCAGGATCACGATCGCCCCGAGGGAGAAGGCGGAGTTCAGCTTCTGGCCGGCGTTGAACTTGCCTGAGGGGAACCAGCCACCGCGTCTGTGCGGTGAACGCAGCCAGGCCCAGTCCCCGGGCAGGAACCGGTTGAGGCGACGGACGTCGTCGCGGAAGGCTGCTGAGACCACCAGCCCAGCCAGGAGGGGGACGGGGATCAGCAGCCCGCTGGAGTAGTGCACCAGCTCGACGAGGTCCCGACGACCCACCAGAGTGCTGATCGGCCCGAAGTAGAGCATGGCGGCAGTGACCATGCAGACCCCCGTGAAGATGCCCATCCCCGCATGGATCCACCGTTGTCCCTGCGTGAACCTCCGCAGTCGCTCAGGCGATCGGGGCATCGGATCTCCCGTTGGACTGACCCACCCACGCGTCGATGTCGTAGCCGCGCTCCTCCCAGTAGCCCGGCACCACCTCGTCGCTGACCGTGATGCGGTCCAACCACTTGATCGACTTGTAGAAGTACATCGGCGCCACGTACAGCCGGACCGGTCCCCCATGGTCGTGGGACACGGCTTCGCCGTCCATGGACGTGGCGATCAGGACGTCGGGTCGCCTGGCCTGGTCCATCGTCAGCGACTCCGTGTAGGCCCCGTCGAACGAGCCGAACAGCACCGCTGCCGAATCCGGGGCGGCACCCACATGGTCGAGGATGTCGGAGAGCAGCACGCCGGACCACGTCACGTCGTCGACGCGCCATCCGGTGACGCACTGCACGTCCTTGGTGAGCGTGGTCTGGGGCAGTTCGGCCAGGTCAGCCATGGTCAGCACAGTGGGCTGGGCGGCCATCCCCTCAACGGTGAGCCGGTACTCCGCGGGCGGGGTCCTATCCACGCGGGCCACGACCGAGTAGAACCGGAATCGGCCGTTGCCCGGGATCAGGCCGGTCAGGCCCGTCGGGTCCGCCTCCGCGATCGTGCTGATCACCGAGCTCACGCGACTGCCCAGGACGACGCCGAGACCGGCGAGCCCCACCATGCCGAGCACCACCCGCCGTCCGACAGGGGTGCCCTCCCTGTCCGCGGGGGTGCTCTGGTCGCCATGACTCATCCAACGAGGCTACGGCGCTCGCGCGCGACGCGCCTGCGCTGGCCGAGGATCACCACGTCGGCGCACCCCACGCCGCGCCGGTTCAGTCATAGGCTGAGGTGCATGAGCGATCACGGACTGGCGCAGGCCCAGGACAAGATGCGTCGTGCGGAGGTGCCCGACAGCGCCATCGTCGTCTTCAGCCACTACTACCGCGAGCTCGAGGCGGGAGCCACCGGCCTGATCCGCGAGGACACCATCGAGCCGTTGCTCGATCCGCCCCACCTCAAGGACGTGGCCGTCGACCCGGCGCGGGCTAGGCAGGCGCTGGCGCAGACGGTCATGATCAAGTTGAACGGCGGGCTCGGCACGTCGATGGGTATGGACCGGGCGAAGTCCCTGTTGCCGGTACGCGATGGCCGCAGCTTCCTCGACGTGGTCGTGGGCCAGGTCCGCCACGTCCGTGCAGCGTACGGGGTTGCGCTTCCGCTGATCCTGATGGACAGCTTCCGGACCAGCGAGCAGAGCCTCGAGGCATTGCACGCGCATCCGGACCTCGAGGTCGCCGGGCTGCCGCTGGACTTCCTGCAGAACCAGGAGCCGAAGCTGCTCGAGGACGGGTTGGAGCCCGTCGGCTGGCCGGCGGACCCGGCCCTCGAATGGTGCCCCCCGGGCCACGGCGACCTCTACACCGCGATCCAGACCTCCGGGGTGCTCGACGCGCTGCTCGACCAGGGCTATCGGTACGCCAACGTGTCCAACGCCGACAACCTGGGCGCGGCGCCGAACGCCGCACTGGCCGGCTGGTTCGCCGCTTCGGGTGCCCCGTACGCGGCTGAGCTGTGCCGGCGGACGCCCGCCGATCGCAAGGGTGGGCACCTGGCCATCCGGAAGGCCGACGGACGGCTGATCCTGCGCGACACGGCCCAGACGGCGCCGGAGGAGATGGACTTCTTCACCGACGAGCATCGGCACCCGTACTTCCACTGCAACACGCTCTGGTTCGACCTGCGCGCGTTGAAGCAGGCCCTCGTCGAGCGTGGCGCGGTCCTCGGGCTGCCGCTGATCCGCAACAGCAAGACCGTTGATCCAACCGACCCGGGCTCGTCGCGCGTGGTTCAGATCGAGACGGCGATGGGGGCGGCCATCGAGGTGTTCGAGGGTGCCCAGGCGATCGTGGTGGAGCGCAGCCGCTTCCTGCCGGTGAAGACCACCGATGATCTCCTGCTCCTGCGCTCCGACGTCTACGACGAGGGTGCGGACGGGACGCTGCAGCGTGTCTGCGACCCAGCGCCGCTCGTGCGGCTGGACCCGCGCTTCTACCGGACCATGGCCGACTTCGACGCGCGATTCCCGCACGGTCCGCCGTCGCTGCGCGGGGCGACGGCGCTCACGGTGCACGGGGACTGGACCTTCGGGCACGATGTCGTGATCGTCGGAGAGGTGGAGCTCGCCGACACGGGGCACGCGGAGCGTGTCGCCGATGGGACGCACCTGACCGGGAACATCCCCCCAACCGAGGAGATCTGATGGCCATCCTGTTGAACGCCTACGCAAGCTTCGATGGAGACGCACGAGAGGCCATGGAGCACTATCGCGATGTGCTCGGCGGCGAGCTCGAGCTGGTGACGTTCGGCGAGTACGGCCAGGCCGGGACACCGGTCGAGAACCTGATCATGCATGGCAGGCTGACCACCCCGGAGGGACTGTCCCTGATGGGCGCCGACGCACCCCCCGGCACGACCTACCAGGTCGGGACCCATCTCTCGATCATTCTCAGTGGAGACGACGAAGCTGCGCTGCGCGGCTACTGGGAGGGCCTGTCAGCCGGCGCCACCATCACGGTGCCACTCGAGCCGCAGATGTGGGGCGACCTCTACGGGTCATGCGTGGACCAGTACGGCCTCACCTGGCAGGTCAACATCGAGACGGCCGAAGGGTCCTGACGGACACGCGCGCTGGCTGCGAGCCGTCGCCCGGACACGGGGTCGCGGAGCTCTGTCGTGGCTGTGGTCGGCCCGCCCTATGCTCGGCGGATGCACGAGGTGCGGGCCGACGGCTACCAGATCGTGGACGATCCCGAGCACGTCGACGTCGACCGGCTGCACGGCTGGCTCGATGGCGACGCGTACTGGTGGCCCCGAGGACTGCGCCGCGACGTCCTGGATCGAGCGCTGGCCAACAGCCTGTCGTTGACGGTCCTGGACCCCGAGGGAGCCATGGTGGGGTTCGGGCGCGTGGTCAGCGACCGAGCCACCTTCGCGTACTGGTGCGACGTGTACGTCGCACCTGCCCACCGTGGTCGCGGCCTGGGACAGTGGCTGACCAGCAGCTTCCTGATGCACCCCGAACTCGCGACCTGCCGGCGGTTCCTGCTGGGGACACGCGACGCCCACGACGTGTACGCGCGGGTCGGATTCGCGCCCCTGGCCATGCCGGAGATCTTCATGGAGGTCCACCGACCCGGGGCGGGCGCGAGCAGGGAATAGGCCCCCGAGGGGCGAGGGTCCTGACTGGAGCGGCCCTTCGGGGCGGTGGCGCGCTACAGGGGCGTGCCGCCGATCGTGCCCACGAGCTGGTCTCGGAACTGCGACCCGTTGAGCCGTTCCGACTCGGCCTGGGCTGCTGCGACCCGGTCATGCATCCCCAGGCGGCTGGAGGGCTCGTCGTTCCCGGGGGTGGACACGAACAGCTCGATGGCAGCCAGGCCGGCATCGGCGCGGCCGCTGGCCGCCGCCTGCTTGGCGTCCAGCCTGGCGGCGTACCAGTCCGAGGCCAGGATCGAATCGCGGCTGAAGAGGTCCCGGAACTCCGGTGACCCAAGGGTCCACCCCTCCTCGGTCACACCCCTGGCCATGATCTCCAGGAGTGCTCGCAGGGGCGGGATCGCCAGCGAGATCGTCCCGTCGTCGAAGTAGGCGCGCGCCACCCGCTCATGCGTGGTCACGATGGTGGCCACCGACTCGCGCGAACACCGCGGCGTCCTGCAGCTCGGGGCGCAGCATCTCGGGGGTGAGCACGACGTGCGGGTGCAGGAAGATGCGCCCGAAGTACTTCGTCGCGAACGTGTCGGTGATCCGGTAGCCCAGCCTGCTGGCCGCGACGGTCTGGCCCGCATGCTCGAAGTCCACGAGCTTCTCCAGCGAACCCTCAGCGATCAGGTGGTGTGCGTCGCGCTCGGCGGGGGTCATCCGTGCGAACAACTCGGGGATCAGCATGGAGACGTCGTGGTCGACCCGCACCTTCGGTCCGACGTAGCCGGCCGAGGACACCCAGCCGTCGTACCCCGTGAGCGCGTAGGACAGCAGTGACGCGTTGAGGTCAAGGACGGCCGGCATCGCGTTGAAGGGACCCTTGGTCAGCGCGCCCTCGGAACCCGCCCCGGTCGTCGACGGCGACTTGCCCGTCATCGACGAGATGAACTCCATGAACAGCTCGGGCAGCTCCATGAAGTGCAGCGGGCTGTAGGAGCACAGTGGCGGGACACCCCCGTCCGGCGGGTTGTTCCGCCGGCCGGCGGCGATCACGTCGACCGGCTGCAGCAGGGCTGCGTCGGTGCTCAACCCACGGGCGAGGCGTGCGGACAGGTCGGCCACCGCGGTGGTGGCGGCGTTGGCGCGGTCGGGCCGTTGCTGCAGGTAGCGCGGGTTCTTCGTCGGCTTCCCGTCAACGATCCGTGGGTTGGCCGAGCTCACGAAGTACGCCGGGCCAGCGCCCTCAGGCGCGTCCGCGAACCGGCTGATCATCTCGGCCATGGGGGCGCTGAACGCACTGAACGCCACGGCGTCGTCACGCATGGCGATGGCGTCCTCGCGGGTCAAGGGCGCGAAGTTCGAGATGAACGTGCCCGGCGTGGCGATGTCGCGCTCGGCCTGCTTGTCGTAGCCGCGGTGGATCGCGTCGTCCGGGCGCTGGAACAGCAGGTTCTCGCAGTTCTCCACGAGCTTGTAGGAGCGATCCGGGTCCAGGCCGAGCAGCTCGCCGGGCACCACGGTCGAGGCGGTGATGTCGTCCTGGGTCTGCACCTTGGTTGCGGGGGAGAAGTCATGGCGCAGGCCGAACAGCCGCCAGGAGCCATCGAGGTTGAAGCCCACACGAAGCCTGTTGACCGTGATCCGGTGCCCGTCCAGGTTCAGCTCGTTGCCGGGGCGACCATCGATCACCACGACGCTGAAGTGGCTGCGCCAGTCGTCGCCCCACTCGGGGCGGTAGGAGCGCTTCACCACGTAGACCAGTTCCTTGACGTGGGCAGGGATCCGCTCCAGCCACGCGTTGTACCCGGCCGTGTAGTCGGTCTCCGAGGGTGTGAGCAGCTTGATCACCGACCCGATGGAGCGGTCCTCACTCAGGATCGTCCGGTTGTCCTGTCGGTTCCTGGCGGGATCGGCGAACCGACCCGAGAGGTCCCTGTCCAGGATGGCCGCCACGGAGTCCATGTCGCTGTCGAAGTCGGCCACGTAGGCCGTGCCGAAGATGAAGGCATCGGTGATGGCCTTCGAGATCTCGGACTTCCCGCCGCCGGAGACCGTGGCCGGCTTGTGGCACGAGGTCGGGTTCGCGACGGTGCCCTCGAGGTGCCAGGACGTCGGGTCGTTGGGCTGGGGCACCATCGTGACCCGGTAGCCGTTGGGGCTCAGGTACGCCTTGTCGCCCCGCAGCGGGATCGAGGCGGGCTGGCCGTCCGGGCCGGACCAGGACACCGTCATCGTGCGCATCGAGTAGTGGGCTCCGCTGGGCACCAGGACGATGTGTGGCTGCTGGACGTCGAGGGCGTGGCCCTCTGGCTGGGCGGAGAACCGGTGCGGGTCCCGGACCAGGACGTCGGACAGGCTCGAGGCACCCTCGTCGAACTCCTCGAGGTACTCCTGGCCCAGGTTGTAGCTGGCGAAGACCAGGGCTCCACCGGCGTGCTCCTCCTCGGCGTTGCCGAACAGGTTGGCCGAGTAGGAGATCTGGGTCTTCACCTCCTTCTTGCAGTAGCCGAAGTAGTTGTCCGCGATCACCGTGACGATGACACCTCGGGAGTCACGGGCGCAGACCTTGAACGCCTGCCCGTTGTTGTAGAGCTCGTTGTCGTCCTCCCAGCAGGCGCCGTCACGCTTCTGGCGATCGGTGGCCTCACTCACGTGGGGCAGCCCGAGCTCCTTCTTGGTCACCCTGGTCAGGTGGGGAGCGAGGATCACGCAGCCCGTGTGGCCGGTCCAGGTCTCCGGCGCCAGGGAGGCATCATTCTCCGGCAGGTAGGGGTCCCCGCCGTTGCCGAAGATCCCCTCCACGAAGTCGAGGTTGGCCACCATCCCCCCGGGCACGATGAATCGGGTCTCCATCCGCTTCTCGCGCACGTAGCCGGGTACTCCGGGGGCGACCAGCGGCCGCAGCTGCAGTGACACGAAGCATGCTGCCTGCTCAGGCTGGTTGGCGGTGTACGGCAGGACCTTGTCGACCTCGGGCGGCTGGAACGCCAGGGCCAGCAACCGCGCGTAGGCGAGCTTGGGGATCGCGATCTTGTCGTCGGGGATGGGTAGGCCTCCCTCGGCGATGTGGAACACGCCCGCGGTGGTCCGGCGGTCGTTGGCCGGGTTGTGCAGCACCCCGTTGGCCAGCCGGTAGCTGGTGAGCAGGGGGGAGGAGAAGCTGTCGCCGTCGAAGGGCAGCGAGAGCTGCCGGGCCATGCCGGCCTCATCAAGCACGAAGGTGCGATGCGGCAGTTCCGGCTGCTCCCCGGTCTCGGCCAGGTAGTCGTCGAGGAAGGCCTGGATACGTCCGTCCGCCGCGCACAGCCGGTCGGCCAGGCGCCGGCTCAACTCCCGTTGGCGGTCCAGGATCGGGCGAGCGAGCTTGGCCGATTCGGTGTCCTCGAACCCGGCGGGCAGCGGCAGTCCGAGCTGGGCGAGCCGGAGGTTGATGGCAGCGTTCTGGTAGGAGGTCACCCGATGATTCTCCCCCAACGCTTGTGGCGACGTCGAGTGTGGGAGCCGTGCAGCCGTGCAACCGGCTGTTGGGTCAGACGGCGAGCACCGGGTGGTAGTCGCTGCTCCACATCGCGTCGATGACACGGGCCTCGAGGTCGGCGTCATCAGGGGCAGCGGCGACACCATCGACCTGCGCCTGCCGCGCGACGGCGAGCGCCACGACCGAGGACGTGGCTCGCAGGTCAGCGACCCGCGGCAGCAGGGACGCCCCCGGTGCTGAGGTGTCAGCCTGGGCGGCGACGGCCTGGGCAGCGGCCAGGAGCATGCCGTCGGTGATCCGGTTGGCCCGCGCGACGATGACGCCCAGCCCGAGCCCGGGGAAGATCAGGGCGTTGTTCACCTGC
The DNA here is from genome assembly GCA_963697345.1 of uncultured Actinomycetes bacterium. GTDB lineage: Bacteria > Actinomycetota > Actinomycetes > S36-B12 > CAIYMF01 > Prado023. The sequence continues at coordinate 36,578 of CAVONS010000006.1, forward strand.
GCGATCTCGTAGGTGACGTGGTCCACTGTCACCGGCGCGAACGGGCTCCCCGTGGCCACCAGGGCTCGTCCCTCGGTCCAGGCGAGCAGGTCCGCCGGGAAGGCCTCAGCCAGGTTGGTGGGATTGGACATGGGCATGATGATCGGTCGATCGACGTGCGCGGCCATCTCGCGCACGAGCTGCTCGGTGAATGCCTGTGGCCGTCCGGACGTGCCGATGAGCAGGGTGGGGCGCACCTGTCGCACGACCTCGGCGATGCTGACTCCGCCCAGCCGCTCGTCGTGCTCCCAGTGCGAGACCTCCACCGCCGGGCGGGCGTAGGGCTCCTGGAAGTCCCGGAGATCGGTCCGGTCGTCAGTGAGCAGCCCGTGTCGTCCGATGCACCAGAACTGCCGGGTCGCCTCGTCGCGGGAGAGGCCAGCCACACACATCGCGTCGCGGAGCTGGTCGGCGATGCCGATGCCGGCCGTGCCCGACCCGTGGACGACCACGCGGTGCTCCTGCAGGGCATGTCCGCTCACATTGCTGGCCGAGAGCACCGCGGCCAGGCTCACCGCGCCGGTGCCCTGCATGTCGTCGTTGAAGGTCAGCGTCGAGGGGCGGTAGCGATCCAGGATCCGGCGGGCGTTGCTGGTCCCGAAGTCCTCCCAGTGCAGCAGCGCGTGCGGGAACAGGCGGCTGGCCGTCTCGACGTACTGGTCGATGAAGGCGTCGTAGGCCTCGCGACCCACGCGCTCGTGCGAGACGCCCAGGTACAGCGGATCATCGAGCAGCTCCTGGCGGTTGGTGCCCACGTCCAGCATGACCGCGAGCGTGCGCGAGGGGTGGATGCCGGCGGCAGCCGTGTACACGTTGAGCTTGCCCACGGCGATCTCGATCCCGCCCACGCCCCAGTCGCCGATGCCCAGGATGCCCTCCGCGTCCGTGGCAATGATCAGGTCGATGTCCCGGGATCCCTGGGTCGCGGCGAGCAGGGCCTGTTCCATCGTGTCGGCATCCCCGATGGACAGGTAGACCCCGCGTGGCCGCCGGTACTCGTGGCTGTAGCGCTGGATCGCCTCACCGACCGTCGGCGTGTAGACGATGGGCAGCATCTCGGGCAGGTGGTCGCCCAGGAGACGGAAGAACAGGACCTCGTTGCGGTCGCGCAGCGCGGTGAGGAACACGTTCTTGGCCAGGTCGCTGGGCTGCTCGAGGTACTGCCGGTAGGCACGGCTGGCTTGCTCATCGATGCTCAGAACCCGCGGTGGCAGCAGGCCCACCAGGCCCAGCTGCTCGCGCTCCTCCAGCGTGAAACCGGTGCCCTTGTTGATGCGTGGCTCGCTGAGCACTGCCCGCCCGCGCAGCCGGGTCTCCCAGACCTTCTCCGGGGAGTTCCAGTGGACCGAGGCCTGTGTCGAGTCAGTGGTGGGCACCTCGGGAACGTAACAGCCACGTGCGCGGCGCGCCCTTCGTCGGCCCGGTGGCCAGCCACAGGACCGCACGGGCGCGTGCGATGCGCGGGTGGGTGACCGTCATCCGTCGCCGGTCCTGGCAGATCCCGGTGCGGGCAACGTCGGCGTCGGTCACGGCCAGGACGGGGTCCCCGGGGATGAGGGAGGCCGTGTGTCCGTCCGGCCCGAGGCCGAGGTGGATCGGGTCGATGGTCGCTGGAAGCCTGGCGGCGTACGCCGGAGGATGGCGTCATCGCGACGTGCAGGGGTGCCTCAGAGCGGGGTGAACCGTGCTTGGAAGAACCGCAGGTACTTGGGCTCGAAGGTCATCTCCAGGCCAGCCACTGACTCGCGCCGGTCCCAGACCGACAGGACCGCCTCGGCAGTGACGTCCATGTGAGCCTGGGTGTACACCCTGCGCGGGATCGTGATGCGCACGAGCTCGAGGGGTGGCGCTCGGTTCTCGCCGGTCTCGGGGTCGCGTCCCGCCGAGACGATTCCCCGCTCCATCGTCCGCACGCCTGCCTCCAGGTAGATCTCACCGGCCAGGCGTTGGGCGGGGAACTGCTCCTGGGGCAGGTGCGCCAGGAACTGGGCAGCGTCCAGGAAGACCGCATGACCACCGATGGGCGAGATGATCGGTACGCCCTCGCTGCGCAGCTGCTCGCCGAGGTAGTGGACCTGGCCGATGCGGGCGTCGAGGTGCGCCTGGTCAAGAGACTCGTGGATGCCCTGGGCGATCGCCTCCATGTCGCGACCGGCCAGGCCGCCGTAGGTGTGCAGCCCCTCGTAGACGACGCACAGGTTGCGCGCCTCCTCGAACACGTCCGCATCGCGCAGGGCGAGGAACCCGCCGATGTTGACCAGCGCGTCCTTCTTCGCGCTCATCCAGGCGCCGTCGGTCAGGTCGCAGATGCGTCGGACGATGTCGGCCACGGAACTCTCGGCGTACCCCTGTTCGCGTTGGCGGATGAACCAGGCGTTCTCGGCGATCCGGGTGATGTCGCAGTACAACGCGATGCTGTGGCGCCGGCAGAGGTCGTGGACCGCCTCGATGTTGGCCAGGCTGACCGGCTGGCCGCCGGCCATGTTCACGGTCACCGCGAGGCTGACGTACGCGATGCGCTGCGCCCCGTGCTCGTCGATCACGGCCTGCAGCTTGGCCAGGTCGATGTCCCCCTTGAAGGGGTGCTCGCTGGTGGGGTCGTGCGCCTCATCGATGATCACGTCGACGAAGGTCGCGCCAGCCAGTTCCTGGTGCAGCCGGGTGGTGGTGAAGTACATGTTGCCCGGCACCACCTGGCCCGGCTCGATGAGGATGCGGCTGATGATGTGCTCCGCGCCGCGCCCCTGATGGGTGGGCACCACGAACGGGTAGCCGTACACGTCCTGAACAGCCTGCTCGAAGCGGTAGAAGCTCCGGCTGCCGGCGTAGGCCTCGTCGCCGAGCATCAGCGCGGCCCACTGCTCCTGCGACATCGCGTTGGTACCGCTGTCGGTCAGCAGGTCGATGTAGACGTCGCTGCTGCGCAGCAGGAACGTGTTCCATCCCGCGTCAGTGAGGGCGGTCTCCCGCTCGGCCCTGGTGGTCATCCGCAGCGGTTCGACCATCTTGATCTTGTAGGGCTCCGCCCAGGAGTGGCGGCGGCCCGGTCGTTCGTTCGCCATACCTCGAGTGTGCCCCTCGACTCGGGCTGAAGCCTGCCCCGGCCGGTCGCCGGTGGTGGCCGGTGGGAGTGGTGCAACGACTCCGCGCGTCCTGGCGGCTCACCGGGTGCGCGAAGCGGGGGCACGGTCGACACTGGGGGCATGACCCAGAAGCAGCCCTACGCCACGGTGGGCAGGTGGGGCGACGTCGAGATCCGCGAGTACCCGGAGCACACGATTGCCGAGGTGCTGGTCGCCGGTGATTTCGACGCGGCGGGCAGCAAGGGGTTCCGGCCGTTGTTCGGCTACATCCAGGGCGGCCAGGTCTCGATGACCGCGCCCGTTGTGCAGACTCCCGGCGAGCAGGGGACCGAAGTGGCCTTCGTGATGCCAGCGGATCGGTCCCTGGAGTCCCTGCCCACGCCCGGCGAGGGTCCCGTGCACCTGCGGGTGGTGCCCGCGTGCACTGCTGCAGCGCTGCGCTTCTCGGGATCGGGCAACGCCCGGGATCTCGAGCGGCGTGGCGCCCAGCTTCGCGACGCGCTGGCCGGGTCGCCCTGGGTGCCTGTGGGCACGGTCCGGCTCGCGCGGTTCAACGCGCCGTTCATCCCAGCGTTCCTGCGCCACAACGAGGTCGTCGTCGACGTGACGCCGGCGGAGGCGGCCGGCTGAGACACGCGTGGGTCACCCACGTGGGCGCGGGCCCTACTGCGACCGCGGGGGTGTCCCCTATGGCGTCGCTCGTCCGGTTCATCGCGTTGCGCGGGTGCCATGATGGGGCAAGCTTGGGCGCGGCGCGATGGAGGGAAATCATGGTTCGGACAGAACCGATGGACTCGGACCTGGTCCGCGCACGCTCGGCGTACGTCGACGCCCTGGAGGACGGCAACCGCCGCGCCGCGATTCAGGTCGCCCTCGACCTGCTCTACCGGGGGTTCAGCGCCGAATCGGTCCTCACTGAACTCGTGTCCTTCGGCCAGACGCAGGTGGGGGCAGGCTGGCAGCACGGGCAGTGGAGCGTCACCCAGGAGCATCGCGCGTCGGCGATCGCCGAGGCTGTCATCCAATCAGTGGCCCAGCACGCCGTGCCGATCGGTCAGTCGCCCGCCGAGGGAAGTGCTGGACGGGTTGTGGTTGCGTGCGCGGAGGGGGAGTGGCACGTCCTGCCCGGACGCCTCGTGAGCGAGGTGCTGCGGATTCGGGGATTCGACGTCGACTTCGTCGGCCCCTCGGTGCCCGCTGACGACCTGGCCACCTTCCTGGGCCCGGATTCGCCCAGCACGGTGGCGGTCTCCTGTTCGATGCCGATGGGCCTGGTCGGCGCCTGGCACACGATCACGGCGCTGCGCGCTGCCGGCAAGACTGTGCTCTGCGGCGGCCGCGGGTTCGGCCCGCAGGGCCGATGGGGCAAGGCGTTGGGGGCCGACCTCTGGGCCGGCGACATCGACTCGGGTGCCCGATTGCTCAAGGACGCGCTCGCAGAGCCGTCCGGGGCGTCACGGCCCGAGGTCGTGCCAGCTGACCTCGCCGCCGAGATCAACCTCGCCGTCCGTGAGTTGCCGCGTGTTGTGGAGGCCGCCTCCTACCTGGCCAACGTCCGGTGGCCGGAGCTGGGCAGGCACCCGGACTGGATCCGCGCCGGCTCGGAGTTCCTCAACTTCACCCAGTGGACCGTCGTGGCCGCCACGCTCGTCGGTGACCACCAGATGCTCGAGGAGCACGTCGCCTGGGCGGAATCCGTGCTCGAGGCGCGGGACATGCCGCGCAGCCTGCTCGCCGAGACCTTCAACCTCCTGGCGACCGCCCTCCCCGCGGATCTTCCCCGGTGCCGGGCCGCGATCGCAGTGGGGCTGTCCGCCTGCTCCGAACCCGCAAGACTGACCAACGGCCCTGCCCGCGCCTCGACGTAGCCGGGTCCTCAGGAACGCCGACTGCCCGTCAGAGCTGACCAGGGCTTACGAAGGCGGCGACGAGGAGGTCGAGGTAGCTGCGGTCGACGCCGACTGGGAGCCCGAAGCCGTCCTTGGTCACGACGCTGACGAAGCCGTCGTGACTCCCACCCGCGCGGGGTTCGCTCCGCCTCCAGGGGCAGACTTCGCCGCCGTTGTGGTCGAACCGGGCGGCACCAGCCCGGCCGTCGGCCGGCTTCGCGCTGGTTGGGGTTGATAGACGCCGTGGATATGCGTCGGGATCGACCACAACCAGCGCGCGGTACTCCGCGCCCTCGCCCGGCGGGGTGCCTATCGACCACAACGGCCGCGAAGTCTGGGTGGTGGCCGTCGCGGGCGAGGCAGGCCCGGCGACGTGGGCGGGGAAGTGAGGGGGGCGTGAGCATGTGATCGACGCATCGCTCAGGTGCTCTTGCTCTGCTCTCAGGTGGAAGGCTGGGAGGAGGTGGCCCGGCGCCCCGACGGACGGGGCGGCTGTTCGGGCGGCCAGGTCCCGGGAGGTCGGGCGTCGTGCGTCGAGAGAGTCTTCGTGAGTACGTCGGTGGCGCGCTGTGGGTGATGCCGTTCAGCGCCGGGATCATCGCGCTCCTCGTCGCGAACGCCCTCGTGCGCATCGAGCCCGTGGACGAGGGCTTCCTCGGGCGGCTGGCGTTCGAGGGCACGTCCGCGGATGCCCGGGCGCTGCTCCTGGCGATCACGGGGACCGTGGTCACGGTGATCGCCCTGGTACTGGGCCTGTCCGTGGTGGCCCTGCAGCTGACCTCGACCCAGTTCTCACCGCGACTGCTGCGCAACTTCCTGCGCGACCGGCCGAATCAGGTGGCGCTGAGCGTCTTCATGGCCACGTTCGCCTACTGCGGGGCACTGTTGTTCTCCGTGGGCGTCGGGCCGGAGCCGGAGGTCTACCCACGACTCGCGGTGAACCTGGCCATCGTCCTGCTGTTCGCGAGCATGGCGATGGTCGTGTACTTCGCTGACCATCTCTCCCACTCGCTGCAGGTGGAGGCGATCATGCGGCGCGTCGAGGGAGAGGCGCTCGACGTCATCCGGGACAGCCCGACCGACGTCGATATGGACCCCCCGTCACCGCCCCCCTGGGCCGTGGAGATCGCAGCGGAGTCCTCGGGCTACGTCCAGACGACCCACCCCGAGCTGCTGCTGCCGCTGGCGATCCAGCACGGGGTCGGGATCGCACTGACCACCGGGGTGGGCCAGCACATCGCCGATGGAAGCGCCATCGCGCTGGTCTGGACGCCCTCTCCGGACGATCCCACACCGGACCTCCAGGAGCTCAAGCCGGCCTTCAACGCTGACGTCGGCATAGGCTTTGAACGGACCCAGCAACAGGACTCGGCCTTCGGCATCAGGCAGCTGGTCGACGTGGCCGTGAAAGCTCTCTCGCCAGCCGTCAACGATCCCTACACCGCCGTTCAGGCGATCCACCACATGACGGCGATCTTCGGCGCACTGGCGCGCCGGCCGCTGGGCCCGCGCGTGGCCCGGGATCCCGATGGACCGGCTGTGGTGGTCGTCCCGAGCCGGGTCTTCGGGCAGTACCTGGCCAAGATGTGCGGGCTCGTGCGCCGCTACGGAAGCTCGGAGCCCAATGTCATGACGGCCCTGCTGCGCCTGATGGATCACTGCGCACAGATCGCGCGCGCCGATCCCGCTCGGCTTGACGCGCTCTCCGAGCAGGCGCGACTTGTGCTCGAGGACGGCGTGCGCGACATCGCCCAACCCGCTGATGCCGTGCAGGTGATCGAGGAGGAGGCGGAGTTGCAGCAGCGGATCGCTTCCTACCGGCGGGCGCTGGCGTAGTCGCGATCAGGTGTCGGTGCGCTCAGCGGCCGCCGCCAGTTCGGCCTCCATCTGCTTCTTGCGCCATGGCACGACACCGTCGGTCTCCGTCTCCAGGGAGAAGCTGAGGATGACCCGGATCAGGACCAGGAGCCCCAGCGACGCGGTGCTCTCCAGAGTCCGGTCCACGGTGATGGTCTCGATGATGTCGGCGGCAACGAGGACTTCGAGGCCCAGGAGCAGTGGGCGGGCGAAGCCGTCGCGAGCCTTGTCGTAGAACGATGCTCCGGACTTCGCGGTGAAGATCGCCGAGACGATCCCGATGATCCCGCCGATGGTGATGATCGCGATGCCGACAACTTCGAAGCCGAGTGCAATTCCTTCCACGGCCTCCGTGAAGTCCACGTCATGAGCGTATCCACCAGGGCTCGTCGATGCGCCTTCGCGAGAGCCCCGATCGGTGTTCGGGCAGGCATCGCCGCCAGTGTCGTCCCGCACGGGGCGTCGCCACCGCCGCGTCCCGAGGGGCGCGGGGATTGGCGTGGAGCGGGTGACGCACTCGCTGCGACTCCCCTAGGCTGCGACCTGTCGATCGACGAAGCACCTTGCCGCAGATGAGGCGTCATGGAGTGCGCATCGCGAGGGCCCCAGAGAGGACTGGCACACCATGGATACCGCGAGCAGCGCCCCATCTGATCCCACCGCCACCGGGCGGGTCCCGACAGTCGATCGGGAGCCTGCCGCGGACCCGCAGTGGTACAAGGACGCGGTCGTCTACGAGCTGCACGTCAAGGCGTTCTTCGACTCCAACGGTGACGGGATCGGCGACATGGCCGGGCTCACCCAGAAGTTGGACTACCTCGCCGACCTGGGCGTCAACACCATCTGGCTGCTGCCCTTCAACCCCTCCCCGTTCCGCGACGACGGCTACGACGTCTCGGAGTACCGCGACATCCATCCTGCCTACGGCTCGCTCGAGGAGTTCCGCGAGCTCGTCCGGGAGGCGCACGCGCGCGGGCTTCGTGTCATCACCGAGCTGGTCGTGAACCACACGTCCGACCAGCACCCGTGGTTCCAGGCGGCGCGGAAGGCGCCGAAGGGATCCCCCGAGCGCGACTACTACGTCTGGAGCGACGATCCTGAGCTGTACTCGGGCACACGCATCATCTTCACCGACACGGAGAAGTCGAACTGGACGTGGGACGAGGAGGCCGGGCAGTACTACTGGCACCGGTTCTTCAGCCACCAGCCGGACCTGAACTACGACAACCCCGCCGTGCGTGCCGAGGTGCTGGAGGTGCTGCGCTTCTGGCTGGACATGGGTGTCGACGGGTTCCGCCTGGATGCGATCCCGTACCTGATCGAGCGTGACGGGACGAGCAACGAGAACCTGCGGGAGACCCACGAGGTCATCAAGGAGCTGCGGCGGGGGCTGGATGAGGGTCACAGCAACCGCCTGCTCCTGGCCGAGGCGAACATGTGGCCCGAGGACGTCCGCGAGTACTTCGGCGACGGCGACGAGTGCCACATGGCCTACCACTTCCCGCTGATGCCGCGGATGTACATGGCCATCGCGCAGGAGGACCGGCACCCGATCGCCGAGATCCTGCAGCAGACCCCGGACATCCCCGAGTCCAGCCAGTGGGCGATCTTCCTGCGCAACCACGACGAGCTCACGCTGGAGATGGTCACCAGCAAGGAGCGCGACTACATGTGGTCGACGTACGCCGAGGACAAGCGCGCGCGCATCAACCTGGGCATCCGGCGGCGCCTGGCGCCGCTGATGGAGAACGACATCGAGCGGATCAAGCTGATGAACAGCCTCCTGCTGTCGATGCCGGGCTCGCCGTTCATCTACTACGGCGACGAGATCGGGATGGGCGACAACTTCTACCTGGGCGACCGCGACGGCGTCCGCACGCCGATGCAGTGGGCCCCGGACCGCAACGGCGGGTTCTCCCGGGCCGATCCGCAGGGCCTGTACCTGCCCCCGATCATGGACCCGATCTACGGCTACGAGGCCATCAACGTCGAGGCCCAGCTGCGCGAACCGGCCTCGCTGCTCAACTGGACCAGGCGCATGCTCTCCGTGCGAAAGACCTCGCACGCGTTCGGCCGCGGCACGTTCTCACTGCTGCATCCGGGCAATCGGACTGTGCTGGCCTACATCCGCCAGTACGAGGACGACGTGATCCTCTGCGTGGCGAACGTGAGCCGCTCGGCCCAACCCGTCGAGCTGGACCTGTCCGCCTTCGTGGACCGGGTCCCGGTGGAGATGCTCGGACGCAACGCCTTCCCCCCGATCACGAGCCTGCCCTACGTCCTGACCCTCCCGGCCCACGGGTTCTTCTGGTTCAAGCTGATGAAGGACGTGGCTGCCCCGAACTGGCACGAGGAACGGCCCATGGTGGAGTCCCTGCCGATCCTGGTTCTGTTCGCCGGGTGGTCGAGCCTCTTCAGCGAGCGCGTCTCCCAGTGGCGCGCCGGCACGGCCGACAAGCTGCGGGCCAAGTTCGAGACCGAGCTGCTGCCCGCCTTCCTCGCCAAGCAGCGCTGGTACGCCGCCAGGGCCGACGCGATCGAGCGGGTCGCGGTCACCGAGCATGCCCTGCTCGAGGACGATGGGCGCAGCTGGCTGCTGGCCGTCGCCGACGTGCCGACGCCCACGGGTGCTGACCGCTACTTCCTTCCGCTGGCGCTGGGCTGGGAGGACACCGAGGAGGAGCGCGTCAAGCAGATCGCGGGAGGAGCTTTCGCGCGGATCCGGCAGCAGGCCGACGTCGGACTCATCGGGGACGCGGTGTACGACCAGGCCTTCTATCGAGCACTCGTCGGGGCCATCGGCGCGCAGCGCGAGCTGCCCGCGGGGGAGGGCCAGATCCGATTCGTCCCGGGCGCTGACCTTCCCGCGCTGATCGCTGAGCTGCCGGATGACTTCGCGCTCGTCCGCCTTCCGGGGCTGGGCAGCAACAGCGCCACGATCCTGGGCGACACGTTGTTCCTCAAGACCTTCCGTCGGCTGCGCGAGGGGCTGAACCCCGAGCTCGAGATGGGCCGGTTCCTCACAGACGTTGCGCGCTTCGAGCACAGCGTGCCGGTCGTGGGCCACGTCGAGTTCGTCGACCCCGACGGACAGGTCACCGCGCTGGCGCTCCTGCAGCGCTACGTGCCCAACCAGGGCGATGCCTGGACGTTCGCGGTCCACGAGCTCACCCGTGAGTTGGAGGCATCGATCACGGCGCCAGCCGCGGCGACGGCCCCTGCCGCGCCGGCTCCGGCCACCGCGGACGGCATCCCGGCCGAGGCCATCACGACCACGACGGCCATCCCCGTGATCACCGGTGCCGAGCAGTTCGAGCCCATCGACGGCGTGAGCTCGCGGGCCCGGACGCTGGGCCGACGCACCGCGCAGTTGCACGCCGCGCTCTCCCTGCGCACCGGTGACCCGGCCTTCGACCCCGAGCCGGTGACCGCCTCGGACATCTCGTCGTGGGCGATGCGGGTCCGCCAGGATGTCGTCTCCACGATCGAGCTGCTGGAGAGCCATCAGGGCGCGCTGCCCGAGCACCTCCAGCACCTGGCCGCCGACGTCGTGGTCGCCGGACCCACCCTGGTTCGCCGGGCGGAGGCGTGGGCCAGCCACCCTGCGGCCGGTGTCAGGACTCGCTACCACGGCAGCTACAACCTCGAGCAGGTGCTGCTCGTCGAGAACGACTTCGTGATCATGGACCTGGAGGGGGAGCAGGGCGTCCCCATCGCCGAGGCACGCAAGAAGCACTCGGCGCTGCGCGATGTCGCCAGCATGCTGCGCAGCTTCGACTATGCCCGCCGAGTGGCGCTGGCCGACGCCACCCAGCACGAGGGTGACATGGAGCGGATGGCCCCGGCCGCAGCGTCGTGGTTGCAGACGGCCCGGGAGGAGTTCCTTGCCGCATACCGGGAGGAGGCAGTCAGCGCCGACATCTACGCCGATGAGGATGCCTTCGACGCCGAGCAGCCGCTGATCGCGCTGTTCGAATTGGAGAAGGCGCTGTACGAGCTCCGCTTCGAACTGACGAACCGGCCGGAATGGGTCGGCGTGCCGCTGAGTGGGCTGGCGTCCATGGCGCAGTGGGAGCAAGCGTAGGCAACGCGACCGGCGCGTGGGCCTGCCCTGATGGGCACCACGGTTCGAGGCGCACCTGCGGTGGACAATGCAGCCAGGTGCACGGTTGGCTGAACGGGTGGCTGATCGACGAGGGGTACTGAGGCGCCCGGGCGCGATCGGCGCCGTTCTCGTTGCAGCGCTCGTTGTCGTGGCTGCAGTTGTGGCGTTCGCGCTGCCGCAGTCTGCGGGCTTGACGGCCCCCACCTCGCCGGACCAGTTCGAGGAGGCACTTGATCCGGCGCTGGTGAAGGACTACCCACCCATCCTCGGGGTCGCGCACAATGCGGGCAACCGGCTCAACACCCTGTCAGCTGCGCTCGACAGTGGCGCTGACGTGATCGAGGTGGATGTCGTCTCGACGAGGGGCCGTCTTGTGGCTGGGCGCGACCAGCGACTTGCCTGGGTCTCCAACAGGTTGTTCCGGGGTCCGACCCTCGAGCAGGTGTGGGAGGCGTCGGCGTCGGCGGAGGTGCTCAAGCTCGATCTGAAGCAGGATGACCAGGCCTACCTTGACGACCTCGTGGCTTTCCTCGTGCCGCGCGAACAGGCCCGACGGGTCATGATCTCGACCCGCGACGCAGGTTCGCTCCGGTACCTGCGGGGCCGGCTTGACCACGTCGAACTGCTCATGTCGTTGGCCAACCCTGACGCACTGGCTGCCTTCCGGTCAGACGCACAGATGCAGGAGACAGTCGACGGGGTCTCGGTATTCCAAGGGCTCATCGACGCGTCGTTGGTGACCTGGATGCACGAGGCTGACCTCCTTGTGCTGACGTGGACGGTCAACGAGGTCGTGCGGTTGAACGAGGTGGTGCGCGCCGGCGTCGATGGCATCACCACGGCGAACCTGGCGATCCTCCAGGAGTTGGCGTAGGCACCGATCAGGCCGCGGCCAGGATGTCGTCCTCCAGGCGTGCGTAGCTGGTCTCCATCCCGTCGGTCATCCCGGTGGCCAGCACCATGTCGCGAACCTCGGCGCTCGGGTAGGTGATGACGAGGCTGAGCAGCGTGCCGCCCTCGACGGCCGTCAGCGTCATCTCGTTGATGGCTGGCGGGCCGTCGATCCCGATCATCTGCTCGGTCGTCACCGAACGGTGCGGAGGCATGCTGTCGAGCAGCTCGCCGGTGAACCCGAACCGCTGCGAGCCATCCTCGGCCTCCCACTCGTACCGGTAGCCCTGGCCGACCACGGTCGCCACGTCGCACACCGGCATCGTCCAGCCGTCCGGTCCGAGCAGCCAGCGCTGCATCAGCTCGGGCTCGTGATGGGCCTGCCACACCTGCTCGACCGTCCCGCGGATGACCCGGCTCACCCGCACCCGGGTATCGCTGAGGATCTGGGCCTCGCAGGCACGCCCGGCGGCGAACGAGGCGAGGTCGGCCAACACGGCGTCCATCTGGCCCATGGCCTCGCGCATGCCCTGCTCCATGCCCATCTCGATGAGCTGGTCGAGGTCCTCCACCGAGTTGAACCACGTCGTGGTGCTGACCCGGGATCCGCCGTCGATCTCGGTGAACATGAAGACCACTCGCATGGAGGGCATCTCGGAGTTGGCGGTTCCGTCCGGGTTCGCGAATCCGTCTCGGACCTCGAAGGACTTGAGCGGCACCACGTCGAGGAACTCCCAGTAGGCGTGCGTCCCATCGCCATCCGGACCGATCATCGCGTACTCGCTGCGCCCGCCGGGGAACATGTCGTGCCGGGTGAAGCGGGCGGGGTAGGTGGGCGGACCCCAGAAGCGCTCGAGCTCGCGCGGGTCGGCGTAGGCGTCCCAGAGCCGCTGGACGGGCACGGCGAATTCGGCGACCACGGTGATCGTGAGGGCGGCCGGATCCTTGCTGACGGAGGTGATGGGCATCGTGGGTCCTTGGTGTGAGTCGGGTTCGGGTCAGGGGAGGTCGGGGGAGTCTGCGGCGAGGAGCGCGTCGAGTCGGGCGACCCGATCGCGCCACAGCTCCTCGAACTGGTCGAGCAGGAGTTGGGCACGCTGGATCGTCTCGGGGTTGGCCCGGACGAGTCGCTCGCGGCCGCGTCGGTCCTTGGTGATGAGGCCAGCTCCCTCCAGGACAGCGACGTGCTTCTGCACGGCGGCGAACGACATGTCATAGCCACTGGCCAGTTGTGACACCGTGACCCCGCCCACCAGCGTGCGCGCGACGATGTCGCGTCGGGTCCTGTCGGCCAGTGCCCGGAAGATCCGGTCCACCTCGTCGTCAGGAATGCGGTTCTGCACCTGCTGATATACAACCATTGAGTTGTACATTAGCGTAATCGGGATCCTCCTACAAGGAGTGCGGCCACGGATGGGGACCGAGCCAGTTCGTCAGCGACGGGTCCGGCCGACCGACCTGCCCGTCGCCACCAGCCCTGGCCACCGATCGGGAGGGCCCGGGTGGGCGCCTAAGGTGCAGGCGTGGACCAGGCTCGGGTGACCCGATGGCCGACCGGATGCACCCTGCTCGTGCTCACCGGCGGCTCCAGCCGGCGCCTCGGCCGGGACAAGGCAACGACCCACGTCGGGGGTAGACGACTCGTCGACCGGGTGCTGGCCGGCGTGCCGGATGAGGTGCCCGTGGTGATCGTCGGCCCGTCGCTCGAAAGGGTGTCCGGCCGCGTGTCCTTCGCGCGTGAGGATCCGGCAGGGTCCGGGCCACTGGCCGGGATCGGTGCCGGCCTTGCCATCGTGAGCACGCCCTTGGTGGGCGTGGTCGCCGCCGACATGCCCTTTGCGCTGCCTGTGGTCGCCGAGGCCCTGGCCCGGCTGGCCGACCCCGGCTCCGACACGGCCGGCAACGGTGTCGCCGCGATCGTTCCGGTGGATCCTTCGGGGCACCGGCAGCTGCTGTGCGCGGCCTACCGCGCGGAGGCCCTGCGTGTGGCACTGGCCGATCTCGGGCCGTTGACCGGCCTTCCTGTCCGGGCCGTGCAGCAGGGACTGGACGTGATGGAATGGTCAGTGCCCGCAGCCGCGCTGGCTGATGTGGACACTGAGGAGCAGTTGGCGGTCGCGCGCACCCGCGCGGCGGAGGAGGACTGGGACATGCAGGAGTGGGTCGATGCAGTGCGTGAGGCCCTGGGCGTGGACGTGGCCCTGGACATCGATGGGATCCTCGACGTGGCGCGCGACGCGGCGCACAACGTGGATCGGCCGGCTGCCCCCGTGACCACCTATCTCCTCGGCGCCGCTGTGGCCGCGGGAGCGGATCCGGCTGCCGCCGCCGCCCAGGTCGGTGAGTTGGCCCGGGGCTGGGCGACGCGGGCGCAGTGACTGCACACCGACGGTCAGGGCCCCGCCGATGACACTCGTCGAGCCACGTTGGGACGAGGCGCGGGCGGCACTGGCAGACGCTGTGCGGCCGCTGGACCCACAGCGCCGGGCCCTGGCGGACTGCGACGGGCTGGTCCTCGCCGAGGATGTCGTGGCGCTGTGCCCGCTGCCCTCGTTCGACACCTCGGCCATGGATGGCTGGGCTGTCGCTGGGGCGGGGCCCTGGCGCATCGTCGGGCAGTCCCTGGCGGGCCGCCCGGTGCCGGGCCCCCTGACTGCAGGGCAGGCCGTGGTGATCGCAACAGGCGGGGTGGTGCCCTCGGGGGCAGATGCTGTGGTCCGCAGCGAGGAAGGGACCGTCGGATCAGCGGATGGCGCCGCTGCCGCTCTCATGGCTCCCACCCCTGCACGTCGCAGCCACGTCCGCCCGGCCGGCGAGGAGTGTGCGCTGGGTGAGGTCCTGGCAGGCGTGGGCACGGTGGTGACCCCGGCGCTGATCGGCCTGGCCGCGGCCTCAGGGCACGACACGTTGGTCGTCGTCCCGCGGCCCCGGGTGGCCCTGGTGCTGTTCGGCGACGAGTTGGCCAGCTCCGGGATCCCTCCGGCGGGGATCGTGCGCGACTCATTGGGCCCTCAGGTCCCGGCGTGGCTGGGCCGGATGGACGTCGAGGTCGTGGCCGTCACCTCAGCGGAGGACACGCTGGCCGCTCACGTCGCGGCCATGGCGGCGGCAACGGCACTCGCTGACGTGGTGATCACGACCGGCGGCACCGCGGCCGGGCCCGTGGACCACCTGCACGAGGCGATCGCCCAGTGCGCCGGGGAGCTCGTCGTGGACACGGTGGCGGTCCGTCCCGGCCATCCGATGCTGGCCGCGATGCTGGACAGCTCGACCTGGCTCCTCGGCCTCCCGGGCAATCCGCAGAGTGCCATCGTGACCCTGATGTCCTTGGGCGGACCGATCCTGTCCGGGCTGGCTGGCCGCAGCAGGCCCGCACCCCTGCAGGAGGTCGTGACCGACGCTGCGGTGCCTTCTCCAGCCACGGAGGACCGCCTCGTCCTGGGCGCGATCCACGAGGGCGTCTTCACCCCCGGCACACACCTGGGATCGGGCATGCTCCGGGGCCTGGCTTCCGCCACAGGATTTGCCGTGCTGCCCCCGGGCGGGGTGGCGGCCGGGGCCACAGTGCGCTGGCTCCCGCTGCCGAGCTGATCGGCACCACCCCGCCCGGGGATGACTGCGTCAGCTGGGCATCTCCGCGCCCGGGCGGGCGTAGAAGTACCACGTGATCCCCGTGCCGATGGCCGCGAAGATGGCCAGGCCGATGAAGAACGGCCCGGGCGCCACCGTTGCCAGGAACATCCCGAAGAAGAATGGGCCGTAGGCGGCGATGGCAGCAGTCCAGCCGATCACGCCACCAGCCTGGCGTGGCTGGAAGATCATCGGCATCTGCTTGAAGGTCGAGGCGTTGCCGACGCCCGTGAAGAAGAAGATGACGATCATGCCCCAGAAGAATGCGCTGAAGTCATCGGAGGACTGCGGGTTGACCGTGGTCGCGGTGTAGGCGGCCGAGACCGCGATCCCGATGGTCGCGATCAGGGTGACCTTGGCACCACCGAGGCGATCTGCGAACGGCCCGGCGATGATGCGCGCGGCCGAGCCGACGAGGGCGCCGTAGAACGCGTACTTCACGGGGTCCACCCCGCTGGCCCCGAAGGCGTCACCGCCGAAGAGGTCCTTGATGAGGAGGCCGAACTGCGCGGCCAGGCCGGAGAACGTGCCGAACGTGATCACGTAGAGGATGGTCATCAGCCAGGTGTGCTTGTTGCCGAAGATGTCGAACTGGTCCGTGAGCCCACGAGCCTGGACCGGCACGCTGCGCAGCAGCGTCCAGGCGAGGACCACGCCGAGGATGATGAACGGCACCCAGATGAAGCCGGCGTTCTGGTACCAGACGTCCTTGTCGATGCCCTTCTGGGTATCGACGAACTGCTGGGAGGCGCCCATGATGCTCAGGCCCACGACCCATGGGGTCACGAACTGCACGATGCTCACGCCGAAGTTGCCCAGGCCGGCCTGCAGGCCCAGGGCCGTTCCCTGCTTGGCCTTGGGGAAGAAGTAGGAGGTCGAGGGCATGAAGCCCGAGAAGGCGCCGCCGCCCAGCCCGGCCAGGGCGGCGAGGAAGAGCAGGACCCCGTAGGGCGTGGTCGGATCCTGGACCGCCATGCCCCACCCGATCGCCGGGAGCAGGAACAGCGCGGAGGTGATCGTCACCAGTTTGCGTGTCCCCATGATCGGGGGCAGGAACGTCCAGATCAGGCGCAGGCTGCCACCAGCCAGGCCCGGCATGGCCGTCAACCAGTAGAGCTGGCTCTTCGACAGGTCGAACCCGATGTTGTTCAGCTTCGGGGCCAACGCCGAGACCAGGAACCAGACGATGAAGGCCAGCGTCAGGTTGAACGTGGTGACCCAGAGGGTCTTCCATGCGCGCGGGGAGTCCCAGTGCTCGGGATCCTCGGGGGTCCACGAATCGAGCCAGTCAGCGCCTGATCGGGCGGTGGGGGCCGCCTGGGGTGAGGTGGGGGTGGACATGTCAGTCAACCGTCCTGTCGGAGGAGGCGCCGACCGCGACGGGCTCGGCAGTGAGGGTGGTGCCCGTGGCCGGATCGGCCTCGGGGTCGTTCTCGAACTTGTTGGCCAGCTGTGGGCTGGCGGAGTGCAGCATCCGGTGGACCGTCAGGTGCATCCAGAGCAGTGCGAGTGCGGTGACGACCCAGAGGACGAAGAACGTGGACTGCGGCATCCCGGACCACCTCGTCGCGTAGGCGAACAGCGGCGGCAGGAAGAACCCGCCGAGGGCGCCGAGCGAGCCGACGAGACCCCCCACCGCACCCACGTCGCGGGGGAAGTACTCGGGGATGTGCTTGTACACGGCTGCCTTGCCGATTCCCATCGCGCACCCGATGACGAAGACGAGGGCCACGAACAGGGTCAGTCCCACACTCCACGGCAGCACCTCGCTGGTGGTGCCGTCCGGATTGTTCAGGACGATGTAGCCGTAGGGCATCATCAGGATCCCCGAGGCGATCAGCATCGTGATGAAGGTCCCGTACATGACCCGCCGGGCACCGATCCGGTCGCTCATCCAGCCACCCACGGGGCGCAGCAGCGAGGCCGGGAAGATGAACAGGGCGGTGAGCAGCGCGGCGCGGGACAGCGGCTGGTCGTAGACGTCCACGTAGTACTTGGGAAGCCAGGCAGCCAGCGCGACGTAGGCCCCGAACGTGACGACGTAGTAGAGGCTGAAGCGCCAGACGCGTGCCTGCTTGAGTGGCCGAAGCAGCTCCGCGGTGCTGCGTCCGGATCCTGGCTTGTGGTCGTGCCGCGGGGAGCCGAACCACGTCAGCGCGGCCATGCCCAGCAGCAGCACCGCGTACAGGAAGGGCACGAAGCGCCAGCCGCCGGGGATCGCCCCACCGAGGAACCCAGCCGCCGGAACCGCGACGATCAGCGCAGGGCCGATGAACTTCGTGACCGAGGCGCCGACGTTGCCGGCCCCGAAGACACCCAGGGCCAGGCCCTGGTGCCGCGGTGGCCACCATGCCGACACCCAGGCGATGCCGACACTGAACGAGTTGCCGGCGAACCCGACGAGGAACGCGTAGAACAGCAGTGCCTGGAAGTTGGTGACGGTGGAGACGAGGTAGGCGGGGATCGCGGTCAGGGCGAGCATCGCTGCCATCACCTTGCGGCCGCCCAGCTTGTCGGCGACGATGCCGGCGGGCAGTCGCCAGATGGCACCGTTGAGGATCGCCACGGCGCTGATCCAGGAGAGCTGGACGTCACTGAGCCCGAACTCGTCGCGGATCGGGATCCCCAGGACACCGAACATCAGCCACACCGCGAACATCAGGGTGAAGGCGACCGTCGAGATGCCCAGCACCCGTCCCTTCCCGGGTTCCTCGGCAGCAACCGGTGCGCTGTCCGGCGTGACTACTGCGGTGGTCATGGGGCCTCCAGATCCTGTGGTGACGGCTGAAGGCTACACCTTTGATCACTACTGTCAAACATAGATCCCGGTTTTATTCCGATGTCCGTGTTTATGTGATAGAACTGCCTCGTGAACGCCACCACGGTCCCGCTGCAGTCGGTGGGACGTGCTCTCGCCAGGATCGGTTCGCTGCATGGGCGTCGGCCCGGTCCCACTGAGGCCGGCGGCGACTCGCGTGCGACGATCCTGACCTTCGTCGAATCCGCCGAGGACGCCGTCCGAGTGGAGGAGATCGCTGAGGCTGTCGGCCTGCACGCGAACACCGTCCGGGGTCACCTCGATGCGCTGCTGGCCTCCGGCCGGATCTCGCGGGTGCCCGACCAGCGCTCCACCCGGGGTCGTCCGCACTGGCTGTACACGGCCACGGCCTCGGCGTCGGTGCGCGAGCTGGCCCGCGCGCTCGACCGGGAGCTGGACAGTGCCAGTGCCCCGGACCTGGCCCGTCTGGCGGCGGCCACGTGGGCCGAAGCGGGCCCGGATGTCGGCCGCGCCAGCACGATCGACGAGGCCGTGGACGCGGCCACTGCAGCCCTGATGGACTTCGGCTTCGATGCGGTACGCAATCCAGTGGGCGACCAGCTGACGCTGCGCTCGTGCCCCTACGCCGAACTCGTCGCCGACCACCCGGTGATCTGCGACATCCACGCCGAGCTCCTCGGTGAGGTCCTGGCGCGCACTGGCCAGCCGGTCTCGATGAGCCAGATGGACGTGTTCCCCCGCCCCGGCCTGTGCGTGGCCCACCTGCGCCGCCCGGATGCTGAGCCCGAATGGGTCGTCCAGGCCGCCCCGGCCCCTCAGGAACCGGCCAAGACACCCCCGTCCCGACGGAAGAAGAAGTGAGCCATGCCCACGAGTGCCACTGACGAGTTCCTGGTCCGCGCCGGCCGATTCCTGTCCCGCGGGGAGGTGTCCGACGACCTGCGCACCGTCACCAAGCACGGTGGGCGCGACGCCGACTCCTTCTACCGTGACCGCTGGAGCCATGACAAGGTCGTGCGCTCCACCCACGGGGTCAACTGCACCGGCTCGTGCTCGTGGAAGGTCTACGTCAAGGACGGGATCATCACGTGGGAGACCCAGCAGACCGACTACCCCTCGGTGGGTGCCGACTCGCCGGAGTACGAGCCCCGCGGCTGCCCCCGGGGCGCGGCGTTCAGCTGGTACACCTACTCACCCACGCGCGTGCGCTACCCCTACATCCGCGGCGTCCTGCTCGACGCCTACCGCGCCGCCAAGAAGGCCAACGGCAATGATCCCGTGAAGGCCTGGCGGGCAGTCGTCAACGACCCGGAGACCCGCTCCCGCTACCACCGTGCCCGCGGCAAGGGAGGCCTCGTGCGTGCCTCGTGGTCCGAGACGGTCGAGATCATCTCGGCGGCGCACGTGTCCACCATCGACACGTACGGGCCCGACCGCGTCTTCGGCTTCTCGCCGATCCCGGCGATGTCGATGGCCAGCCATGCAGCGGGCGCGCGGTTCATCTCCCTGATGGGCGGAGCCATGCTGTCGTTCTACGACTGGTACGCCGACCTGCCGGTGGCCAGCCCGCAGGTGTTCGGCGACCAGACCGACGTGCCGGAGTCCGCCGACTGGTGGAACGCCTCCTACCTGATCATGTGGGGCGCCAACGTTCCGCAGACCCGCACGCCCGACGCGCACTTCATGGCTGAGGCCCGCTATCGGGGGCAGAAGGTCGTGACCGTCAGCCCGGACTACGCCGACAACACGAAGTTCGCCGACGAGTGGATGAGCCCGCACCCGGGCACCGACGGTGCCCTCGGGATGGCCATGGGACACGTCATCCTCAAGGAGTTCTTCGTCGACCGCCAGGTGCCGCGCTTCCTGGACTACGTCAAGTCCTACTCCGACCTGCCGTTCCTGGTCTCGTTGCGCGAGAAGGATGGCGCCTACGTCCCCGACAAGTTCGTGACCGCGGCGGACCTCGGCGACACCAGCGAGAACGCCAACTTCAAGACCGTGCTCGTCGACTCCTCGACGGGCCGCCCGCACATCCCGAACGGCTCGATGGGCTTCCGCTACGGCAAGGAGGGCGAGGGCAAGTGGAACCTCGACCTCGAGGGAGTGGACCCGGCGCTGAGCCTGCACGGGGCGCAGGGCAGCACCACCGCCGAGGTGCTGCTGCCGCGCTTCGACCTCGCCCAGGAGAACAACGAGGGTGGTGGCGTCCACCACCGCGGGGTTCCCGCTGTTGCGCTCGAGACGGCTGCCGGCACCCGCCTGGTGACGACCGTGTTCGACCTGATGCTGGCCCAGTACGGGGTCGGTCGCGACGGTCTGCCCGGCCAGTGGCCGACCGGCTACGACGACCCCAGCCCGTACACCCCGGCCTGGCAGGAGACCATCACCGGCGTCCCGGCCAGCATGGCCGAGCGGATCGGCCGGGAGTTCGCGGACAACGCAGAGAAGTCCGGTGGCCGGTCGATGATCATCCTCGGAGCGGGCACCAACCACTGGTTCCACTCCGATGCCATCTACCGCACATTCCTGGCCCTGACCACGCTCACCGGCTGCCAGGGCGTCAACGGAGGCGGCTGGGCGCACTACGTCGGCCAGGAGAAGTGCCGTCCGGTCACCGGCTGGGCGCAGCTTGCCTTCGGGCTGGACTGGGTCCGCCCGCCGCGGCAGATGATCGGCACGGCCTTCTGGTACGTGAACACCGACCAGTGGCGCTACGACGCGCTGGGCGCCGACGGACTGGCCTCACCGCTGGGCGAGGGCCGGTTCGCCGGGCGTTCGATGATCGACACCCTGGCGCAGTCCGCGCGCTCGGGTTGGATGCCCAGCTTCCCGAGCCTGAACCGCAACCCCCTGACCATCGCCGAGGAGGCCAGGGCCGCGGGTGTGGAACCGGCTGCCTACGTCACCGAGCAGCTCAAGTCCGGTGACCTGAAGTTCGCGGTCGAGGATCCTGATGCTCCGGAGAACTGGCCCAGGGTGCTCACCATCTGGCGGGCCAACCTGCTGGGTTCCTCGTCCAAGGGCAACGAGTTCTTCCTCAAGCACCTGCTGGGCACGTCCAACGCCGTGCGCGCTGAGGAGACCCCGCAGGAATCCCGACCGCAGGACGTCACCTGGCGTGACGATGCGCCCGAGGGCAAGCTCGACCTCCTGGTCAGCATCGACTTCCGGATGACCTCGACCGGCCTGTTCGGCGACATCCTGCTGCCGGCGGCCACCTGGTACGAGAAGCACGACCTGTCCAGCACGGACATGCACCCGTTCATCCACGCGTTCACCCCCGCCATCGACCCGCCGTGGGAGACCAAGAGCGACTACGAGATCTTCCAGGCCCTCGGTCGTGGGGTCGCCGCCCTGTCGGCGGGGGTCCTGGACACGCGCACGGACGTCGTCACCGTCCCGCTGCAGCACGACACCCCCGACGAGCTGGCGGTTCCCGGCGGCGTGGTCCGCGACTGGAGGACGGGCGAGGTGGACCTGATCCCCGGGCGGACCGCACCGAAGTTCGTGGCCGTCGAGCGCGACTACACGGCAATCGGCGCCCAGATGTCGGCCCTCGGGCCGCTCGTGGAGAAGCTGGGCACGCTGACCAAGGGCGTGAAGATGGACCCGACCGAGGAGGTCGCCGCGCTCGGCCGGATCAACGGGGTCATCCCCGACGGTCCCGCCGCGGGACGGCCGTCCCTGGTCACCGACGTGCACGCGTGCGAGACGATCCTCGCGCTGTCGGGCACCACCAACGGTCGGATCGCGGTCGACGGCTTCCGCGACGTGGAGAAGCGCACCGGGCAGCGGCTGGCCGACCTCGCCGAGGACGAGGAGGGCAAGCGCATCCGGTTCGCCGACACGCAGGCTCGGCCGGTCCCGGTGATCACGAGTCCGGAGTGGTCCGGCTCGGAGCACGGCGGGCGGCGCTACACGGCGTTCACGATCAACGTGGAGCGGCTCAAGCCGTGGCACACGCTCACCGGACGGCAGCACTTCTTCCTCGACCACGACTGGATGAGCGAACTCGGCGAGAACCTGCCGATCTTCCGCCCCCCGCTGAACATGCACCGGATCTTCGGTGACCAGACCTCCGGCGTGGGCAAGGAGGTGACCGTGCGCTACCTGACCCCGCACTCCAAGTGGTCGATCCACTCCGAGTACCAGGACAACCTCTTCATGCTGTCGCTGTCGCGTGGCGGCCCCGAGATCTGGATGTCCCCGCAGGACGCCGAGACGATCGGCGTCAAGGACAACGAGTGGATCGAGGCCTACAACCGCAACGGCGTGGTCGTGGCCAGGGCCGTCGTGTCCCACCGGATGCCTGCCGGAACGGTCTACATGTACCACGCCAAGGACCGCACCGTGGACGTCCCGCGGACCGAGACCTCGGGGCTGCGCGGCGGCATCCACAACTCGCTGACCCGGTTGATGATCAAGCCGAGCCACATCATCGGCGGGTACGCGCAGCTGTCCTTCGCCTTCAACTACCTCGGCCCGACAGGCAACCAGCGCGACGAGGTGACGGTCATCCGTCGCCGCTCGCAGGACGTGGAGTACTGACATGAAGGTCATGGCCCAGGTGGGCATGGTGATGAACCTCGACAAGTGCATCGGGTGCCACACCTGCTCGGTGACCTGCAAGCAGGCGTGGACCAACCGTGCCGGCGTCGAGTACGTCTGGTTCAACAACGTGGAGACCCGGCCCGGCCAGGGTTACCCGAGGACCTACCAGGACCAGGAGAAGTGGCAGGGCGGCTGGGTGCTCAAGCGCGGCAAGCTCCAGCTGCGCTCGGGGTCCCGGCTGGCCAGGCTGACCAAGATCTTCTCCAACCCGGTGCTCCCGGAGCTCAGCGACTACTACGAGCCCTGGACCTACGAGTACGACAACCTGATCTCCGCACCGCTGGGGGAGCACACCCCGGTCGCCCGGCCGAAGTCGCTGATCTCGGGCAAGCCGATGCAGATCCGGTGGTCGGCCAACTGGGACGACGACCTCGGCGGCGGGCCCGAGTTGGCGCCCAAGGACCCGATCGTGGTCAAGATCCGCGACCAGGTCGGCGATCGCGTGAAGATGGAGTTCGAGCAGGCGTTCATGTTCTACCTGCCGCGCATCTGCGAGCACTGCCTGAACCCCGCGTGCGTCGCGGCCTGCCCGAGTGGGGCGATGTACAAGCGCAGCGAGGACGGGATCGTCCTGGTCGACCAGGACGCCTGCCGCGGCTGGCGCATGTGTGTCACGGGCTGCCCGTACAAGAAGGTCTACTTCAACCACCGCACGGGCAAGGCCGAGAAGTGCACGATGTGCTACCCGCGCATCGAGGTGGGCCTGCCGACCGTGTGCTCGGAGACCTGCGTGGGCCGGCTGCGCTACCTCGGGGTCTTGCTCTACGACGCCGATCGGGTCACCACCGCGGCCGCGACGCCCGAGGAGAAGGACCTCTACGAGGCCCAGCTGGATCTCCTGCTCGACCCCGACGACCCCGAGGTCATCGCCGCAGCCCAGCGCGAGGGCATCCCGCCCGATTGGATGGACGCAGCGCGGAACTCCCCGGTCTACAAGTTGGCCAAGGAGTACCGGGTGGCACTGCCGCTGCACCCGGAGTACCGCACCATGCCGATGGTCTGGTACATCCCTCCGCTGTCGCCGGTGGTCGATTCCCTGCGCGACACCGGCCACGATGCTGAGGACGCCGACACGCTGTTCGGCGCGCTGACCAGCCTGCGGATCCCCATCGAGTACCTCGCCGAGCTGTTCACCGCCGGTGACCCGGGTCCGGTCCTGGGTTCCCTGGCCACCCTGGCGGCCATGCGCTCCTACATGCGCGACCGCAACCTGGGCCAGGACGGCGACCCGTCGATCCCCGCGGCCGTGGGACTGACCGAGGACCAGATGTACGCCCTCTACCGCCTGCTGGCGATCGCCAAGTATGAGGACCGCTACGTGATCCCCAAGGCGCACTCGGAGGTCGGCCGGGAGCTCGAGGAGCTCGGCTGCTCCCTGGACTATGACGGGGGACCGGGCCAGTTCAGCGCGTCAGGTCCGTTCGGTGAGGCCTCCGGGCGACCCGTGCCGGTCGCGGTGGAGAACTTCCACGCGCTCAAGGTGCGCCAGTCCGCGCAGGGCTACGTGCCGACCGAGGACGCTGCCGGTCGGGTCAACCTGCTCAACTGGGACGGCGCGGTCCCGCTCGGGATGCCCACAGTCCGACGCGACGAGGAGGACACGCCATGACACCGCTCACCCGGGTCGCCACCCGCGAGGCCGCTGAGTTCCTCGGCTTCCCCCTGCGGCTGCGCAAGCCCAAGTCGCCGGTCGATGACCTGCGGGTCCGCGGCCTGTCCGCCCACGATGTCGCGGCTGCGCGGCTGGCGTGCTCCTGGCTGCTGGCCTACCCCGACGACGTGCTGGACGAACGGCTCGACGTGCTCACCCGTGCGGTGGCAGAGCTGCCCGAGCCCGTGCGCGCCCCGCTGCAGGAGTTCCTCGGCCACATGGCCGGGACGTCGGCGGGGGAGGTGGGCCGTCACTACGTCGAGATCTTCGACATGAAGCGCCGGGCGTGCCCGTTCCTGACCTACTGGACCCACGGTGACACCCGCAACCGCGGCGTCGCGATCCTGCACTTCAAGCAGGCCTACGAGGCGGCGGGGTTCACGATCGGCAGCCAGGAGCTGCCCGACCATCTGGCGGTCGTGCTGGAGTTCGCCGCTGTCGGCGATCGCGACGCGGGTGATGCCCTGCTGGCCGAGCACAGCGCGCCCATCGGGCTGCTGCGTGAGGCACTCCATGATCTGGGATCCCCGTACAGGCACATCCTGGACACCGTTGCGGCCACTCTTCCTGAGGTGACGCCCGCGCTGGTCGAACGGATGTCGGCCATGGCCGCCTCCGGGCCGCCAGTCGAGGACGTCGGCCTCGAACCGTTCCCGACCGCGGTCGCCCCCTCAGGAGCCCGTCGATGAGCGCCTCGGAGATCCTGCTCTGGATCGTCCTGCCCTATGTTGCGGTCACGACGTTCGTGGTGGGCACCCTCTGGCGCTACCGGTACGACAAGTTCGGCTGGACGACCCGCTCGAGCCAGCTGTACGAGCGAAAGCTGATCCGGATCGCCAGCCCCCTGTTCCACATCGGCATCCTCGCGGTGCTCGTCGGGCACATCGTCGGGCTGCTGATCCCTGAGGCGTGGACCGATGCCGTCGGCATCTCCGAGACGATGTACCACTTCATGGCCGTCAGCCTCGGATTCTTCGCCGGGGCCGCCACGCTCGTCGGGATCGTGCTGCTGGTCTATCGTCGGCGGACCGTGGGGCCGGTGTTCGCAGCCACCACGAAGAACGACAAGACGATGTACGTCTTCCTGGTCGCAGCAATCTGCCTCGGGCTCATCACGACCATGGTCGGTGCGGGGGTGATCGGAGACGGGCACAACTACCGGGAGGACGTCTCGGTCTGGTTCCGCTCGATCCTCACGTTCCAACCACAGGCCGAGCTCATGGCCGGAGCGCCACCCTCGTTCCAGATCCATGCGATCGCAGGCCTGCTGGTGTTCATGATCTGGCCGTTCACGCGGTTGGTGCACGCCTTCTCCGCGCCGCTGGCCTACCTGTTCCGCCCGTATGTGGTCTACCGCGACCGCGGCGACCACGACCCCGGTTCACGAGCCACCCGCCGCGGTTGGGAGAAGATCGACTCCTGAGCCGGGCAATGGCGCCCGGCGCGACCCGCCGGCCACGCGTCCTGCGCCAGCACGTCCCCTCCACGTCATTGCCGCCGCGACCCTGCGGTGAGACGATCATCGCCTCCAGGGAGGTGGGCATGGAAGTCGTCGACCACATCTGTTCCCGATGCCATGGTCAGGCCGTGCTCGGATTCGGGGCAACCTGGCTGTGCGAGGACTGCTACGGAGTCATCGGGTCCTGCTGCATGGAGTTCGATGGGGATGACATGTTCCTCGAGGAGCGCAGTTGGTGGGACTCCCGGATTGCCCCCAAGTCCTAGAGGTGTCGCCCGATCGTTGCGGGGGTATCAGCCGCCGCGGACCCCTCCGAGGCTGAGGCCGAAGAAGTCGCCCTCCTCGGTGACGTCCCTGATCCCGGGGCTGTCCTGGCTCCACACCGTCGCCGGTCCGGCGGGTCGTTCGGCTCTTCTGGGTCCCGGTCGCCCCGGCTAGCGTGGAGACGCAGGAATCTCGACGTGGGATGGGGTGGCGGGTCATGAGGCGTGCAGTGGTGGTCGGGACAGGGCTGGTCCTCGTTGGTGGCGTGGTCTGTCCTGCGGTGACCCCGAGCGGAGTTGAGCCCGCTTCGGCGGCTACGCGTGCGGCGATTCCGTTCGACTTCGATGGTGACGGCTTCGCCGACATGGCGATCGGGATCAAGGGTGAGGACCTGCGGGGCAAGTCCAACGCCGGCGCGGTGCAAGTGATCTACGGATCGGCGTCCGGGCCCACGGCCCACGATCAGGTGTGGCACCAGGGCCGCAAGGGTGTGAAGGGCGCACTGGAGCGCGGGGACAACTTCGGCCAGCGGCTCACGTCCGGGGACTTCGACGGAGACGGGTTCGCCGACCTGGCCATCGGCATCCCCTCTGAGGACATCGGGGGCAAGGAGAACACAGGTGCCGTGCAGGTCCTGTACGGCAGCGCGGCCGGGCTGACCGCCGCCGGGGACCAGGTGTGGCACCAGGGATCGCCCGGCGTGCCCGGCACGAATCAGGACGGCGACTACCTCGGCTACTCCCTCGAGGTGGGTGACTTCCAGGGCGACGGGTACTCCGACCTCGTCATCGGTATCGGAGCCAAGGAAGTCCGCGGGAAGAAGTACGCGGGTCGGGTCGTGGTCCTGCGTGGCTCGGCCTCGGGCCTGACATCGGCCGGCGTGCAGTCCTGGGACCAGGGGTCGCCCGGCTTGGGCAGCCAGTTGGCCCGCTACGTGCAGTTCGGGGCACATCTGGCCACTGGGGATGTCAACGGCGACGACCGAGATGACCTGGTGGTCAGAGGTGACTGGGAGAGCGGCCAGTTGCACGTGATCCTGGGCGGCGCCAAGGGGCTGACTGCGTCCGGCAGCCAGCTGTTCGACCTGGCCGACCTTGGCATGCCCGACCACTTCCTCGGGGAGCGGATGATCACCCTCGATGACTTCGACGGTGACGGCCGCGACGACCTGGCCCTGGCCGCCTACGACTCAGGGCTCACTAGCGGCTTCACGGTCGCGCTGCTCCACGGGCGCGCCGGCGGCCTTCGTCCGCGTCCGCTGGGCCCCGTGGGCCAATCGGGCTCCGACGGGACCACGGAGCTGGCTGCGGACCCGCAACTCTGGGACGCCTCCACCGATGCCGGGGACCTGACTGGGGATGGGAACGTCGATCTGCGGGTCGGGCGAGATGTCCTGCTCGGGACCAGCAAGGGACTGGGAGCCGCTGCCGTGCGCTGGCCGGAGTGGTCGGGCCGGTGCCCGAAGTCCAATGCCCTGCCGCTCAGCGGGGGCACCCACATGTGGTTCCTGTGCGCGTACCAAGTGGGCACAGTTGACGGACTCGACCGGCCCGGGATCGTGACAGGGGCCCAGGGCACCCCGGACGGGACACCCGGACCCGCCATGGTGTGGCACCAGGACAGCCCCGGGATCAAGGGAACAGCCGAGGCCAGGGACAACTTCGGATCCCACATCGGCTGAGGTGGGCTGCGCTCGCAGGGCGGATCCTGTGGTCTGCCCGTTCTGGGACGAAGGCGACCTCTGGCACACCTCGTAGCTGCGTCCGGATGTGCTGTTCGGCGGCGAGGGGACACACCTAGGTCGGGAGGTCCACGTCGTCGGGCGCCGGTGCGACATGGTCCGCGGCGACGGGGTCCGCCTCGACGGAGCGTACCTCGACGACGTGCGCGAGCATCACGGCCTGACCACTCACGGGGTCCATCTGCGTGGGGCCGCCGGGGATCACGTCGTTGACGTTGGCGCCCGGCAGCGAGCGCGCTCCCAGGTGCCCCGACGTCGCGTGCCCCCACCCGTGCGGCACGACGACGACGCCCCGGGCCACGTCGTCGGTCAGGGAGCACGGCAGCCGAATGGTGCCTGTCTGGGAGGAGACCTCGATCTGGTCGCCGTCGGCGATCCCGCGCTCCGCGGCATCCTGAGGGTGGAGCAGCGCCACGTTCCCGCCGGGCGGCTGGCTGATGCGGGGGTTGCCGTGCATCCAGCTGTTGTGCGATCGGCGGTCTCGGCGTCCGATGAGGCGGAGCACGTCGGTGCGAGACAACTCGGCCTCGAGGTCGTCGAGCCGCGCGGCGTCGGCGACGAGTTCGGGCGGCGCAAGGTGCACGAACCCGTCGGGCGTACGCACCCGTCGGCCGAGGAAGGACCCGGGCTCAGACGCCGGTAGGAGTACGCCCTCGGGGCGCCGGCGAAGCTCGCGCATGGTGGTGCGGCGTCCCCAGTGCAGCAGCAGCGCGAGGATGCGGTCCGGCGTGACCTCGGGCCGGCCGGGCAACCGGCGAAGCAGGCGGTTGAGCCGCGGGAGCACGTTCGCGGCCGTCGGTCCCAGGAGTGGCACGCCGCTGGCCTCGGCGAGGTCGGAGAAGATGCGCCACTCCTCGCGGCGCTCGTGTGCGGGAGGAACGACGGCCGGCGTCCACTGAGCGTGCGGAACGACCTGGAGCACCTGGTGGGTGATGGTGAAGTCGCTGCGCTCGAGCATGTCGGTCGCCGGCAGCACGTAGTCGGCGAGGGCCGCGGTCTCGTTGCGGTGGATGTCGATGCTCACCACGAGGTCGAGCTGGCGCATCGCGTCGGCGAGGCGCCGGTTCCCGCCGGGCACCGAGTGCACCGGGTTGCCGGCGGTGACGAACAATGCCCGGATGCGGTCCGGATGGTCGGTGGTGATCTCGTCGGCGAGCGCAGCCACCGGGAACGCGCCGGCCACCCGGTGCCAGCGCCCATCCGTGGTCCTGTGCTCATCGAACGTGCCCAGGCCCAGGGCGGCGCTCAGGCGCAGGACGTCGAACGCCCCCTCCGGCACGAGAAGCCCTCCGGCGCGGTCGAGGTTGCCACTGATCAGGTTCAGCGACTGCAGCAGCCAGTAGGCGACCGAACCGAACGGACCCATGTTGACGCCCGTGGACATGTAGAGCGCGGAACCACCGGACGACGCGTACGCGGTCGCCAGCTCGCGGATGGTCTCTGCAGGAACGCCGGTCACCGCGGCTGCGCGCTCCGGAGTCCACGGCGCCACCACGGCCACGACCTCCGCGACCCCGGTCGCGACCACCCGCGCGGAGTCGAGGTCCGCACCGAGCTCGGCGGTGAGGACCTGAAGCATCGCGGCGAGCAGGTAGGCGTCGGTGCCGGGCCGGATCGGCACGTGCTCGCCCACCTTGCGCACGGTCTCGGTGCGCCGCGGGTCGACGACCACGACACGTCCGCCGCGATCGACGACCCCACGCAGGGCGGCCGTCGCATCGGTGACCGTGAGCACCGACATCTGGCTCACGGTGGGGTTGGTGCCCAGGCACATGACGAAACGCACGCGGTCGAGGTCGGGCACCGGATGCACCAGCGAGAGGCCGTACATCGCGGTCGACACGTGGAACTTGTTGTTGGTGTCGACCGAGTGCGACGCGAAGACATTCGGCGAGCCGAGAGCCTCGACGAACGCCGACGACATGAGCACGTGCTGGAAGCTGAAGAACGTGGGGTTGCCCTGGTAGAGGGCAACCGCTCGCGGTCCGTTCGCGTCCACGAGCGTGCGCACCCGTGCCCCGATCTCGGCGATGGCCTGGTCCCAGCTGATCCTCTGGTAGTCGTCCCCGACCCGCTTGAGCGGATGGTCGAGCCGGTGCGGGTCATCGTGCAGCGCCCCGAGACCGAGCCCCTTGACGCACGCGTATCCACGCGAGACGGGGTGGTTGCGATCGGGGCGCACAGCTGTCACCCGGCCATCCTGGACCTCCGCGACCAGACCGCAGTAGACCTCGCAGATCCGGCAGAAGGTGCGCACACTCGTGGTCACGCGGCCGACAGTAGGCGATGACCCTGCCCACCGCCGGACGCAGATGGACCACGACGAGCACGACGGGGGCGGAGCGGAACCCATAGATCGAGCGTTGGAGCCTCGCGGTGACGCGTCGCGAAGACCGGGATGACGTCGGCGACGAGTTGGTCCGTGCCCCTGCAGAGAGCGGTGGCGTGGCGGTCGTGTGGTCGAACTCCGTCGGGGCGGTTCAGGGCGCCGGGGGCATCATGTGCTGCGCGGCGGTGGCCAGGGTTGTGGCGGCGCGCAGGACCGCGGTGTGGCGATCCCGGCCAGCACCGCTGCGGCGCCGGAGGCCCTTCGGGCTGCAGTTGTCGGCCAGGGGTGGCCGATCTTGGCCAGCGTGAGCTGCTCGCGGGCGTACTCGACGCGTGCCCGCGCATCGGTGGGTCCACACGAGGTCCGCCGGCTCACGCGGACCTCGCCGCCGTGGCCAGGGCTGTGCTGACCGGGGGAGTAGGTGCGATCAGCCAGTGGGCGTCGCGGCGCAGCTCGCCCATCAGCGGGACGTCGACCGAGATCATCGCAGTGAACGTGGTCACGTCGAACTCGATCCAAGACAGGGGATTGCCGGTCCAGCGCTCGACCTGGCCAGCGGTGTCGTCAAGCTGGACCCGCCACGCGTGGTCGTCGACCGCGATCGCGTCAGGTCGCAGGACAAGTACGTCGAGGTCGCTGCGGGAGGTGCCGTCGCGCCGTGCAGCGGATCCGAACAGCGCGCACCCGGCGCACGACGTGGACCAGCCTCCGACCGTCTGTCCGAGCTGGGTCTCGAGTCGTTCGAGGCCGTGCAGCATCTCCAGTGCCGGGCCGACGAGCAGATGCTCACGGTTGAGCCGGTAGGCGTTGGCCGCACCGACCGGCTCGACCAGGACCATCCGATGCTGCACCAGCTGGGTGAGGACCTTGCCGGCTCCGGTGTGGCTGAGCCCCGCAAGCCGCGCAACCGTGCGCCCGGTGAGTCCCGCGGACGTCCCGGCGAGCACTCCCAGCACGGCGGACGTGCCGTCCCGAAGCAGCGGTGCGGTCGGAGCGGACAGATCCATGGGTCGAATGTCAACCAAGAGCGGCCAATTGGCAACCTATAGGGGACGCTACTCGACGAGCCTGCCCAACCCTGCATAGACCTCCCCAGGGAAGCTAGGCGATGAGGGCGCCCATTCCGCCCGGAAGGACGCGGCAGGGAAGGCTGGGGCGGCCCGATCGAAGCACCCGGCGTCGTCCGAACATGGGGGTCCTCGGGTCAGGAGGCCCACCGGCGCGATGCGCGGTCGCTGGGCTACTGCAGTCGGTAGACGTCGGATCGGGGTGCCACCGCGAGCACGGTCACGATGCGGGAGCGGTCGTCGATTCGGTAGATGACGCGGTAGGTCCCCCGGCGTGCGCTGTGGCGATCGTCGAGCGGGGGCATCAACCGCTTGCCGACGCGGTGCGGGTTGGCCAGCAGGGGTCCGTTGATGAACTCATGCGCGGCGAATGCGATGGCTTCTGGGAGCTGTTCTGCGAGTTGCCGTCGCGCGGTCGCAGTGATTACCAACCGATAGGGCTGCTCGGAGCTCACGCCGTGGTGCGGCGCTGGCGCATCGCCTGATCCAGTTCGTCGGCGGTCTCGACCCGTCCGGACGCCACGTCGACGTCCGCCTCGGCCAGCTGGCGCAGCAGGTCGTTGTCGGCCAGGACGGCGATGGTCTCCTCGAGTCGTTCCAGGTCCTCGGGTGCCAGGAGCACGGCTGACGCGCGCCCGTGCACGGTGACGGTCACCCGCTCGTGCTGGGTGCTCACCCTGTTGACGACCTCGGACAGGTGGGCCTTCGCCTCGGCCAAAGACATCGTGGACATGGTCCTAAGTATGACCAGAACGGAGTGGGCTTGTCCATGCCCGGAAGGAAGGGCGCCATGCCCAGAGCGCGTCACGCGGGGGTCTGGTGCGGGTCTGGGGATCGTGGACGGGGTTTCGCGGTTTCGGCCGTTGGCCCGGTCGTCGCCGTGGTTGTGGCGCTCGGTGCGGTTCGGGTTCGATGACGGGTCGGTCTCGGTGCGGGCGTGGGTCCGACGTCCGCAGGCCCTCAGGATGGAGTCGCTCGCCGGCGAGGTCCTCGTCGCCTCCGCGGGTCGCCCCGGATACGGCACCACGCTTGCTGTGGCGATGGTGCTGCTCGCGGGACACCCGCGCGAGCAGGGACTGGGTATCGCGGGACACAGGTCGTTGTGGGACTGGGCGATGCCGGTGGCGTGGCTGATCGGTCCGGTGAGCCAGTTCGTCAATGCGGTGACGCGAACGTTCGATGACGGCAACAGCATCGAGTGGGTGTACGTGATCGGGTTCTCGCTGGGGACGCTGCTCGCAGCGGCGACCATGTTCATGATGGGCCGGTGGCTTCAGTCGGACAGCCCCGCGTCGGCGAACGTGATCGCGGGGGCCACGGTCTGATTGCCGGGCACCACGATGGAAGCGGCATCGAGCGTTGCTCGGGGCTAAGTTGGCAGCCAGCTTCATACGGAATGGAGAAGTGGCGTCATGCGGGTTGTTCCAGTGTGGCTTCGATGGGTGAGTGTCTTGTTCGGGTTGGCGTCGGTGCCATTCCTGTGGATCGCGGTGATCGATGCGCACACCGCAACCCAGATGACTCAACCCAGCGTCATGGTTGACGACCTCATCCTCAGCGCGATCCAGCGTCTCACGTACGCGGTCATCTGCATCGCGATCGCAGTGCTGCCCGCAGTCTGGTCGACATTCCCTCGCGGCTACGACGATCACCAGCAGGACAGCCCGGTGCGGGAATCCATCCGATAGCCCCGGCACCACTGACGCTCCGAGGCGCTACGGTCACCCCGCCGCGAGTGGACGCACTGTGTCGAGAGCTGCGCAGGCGTGCAGATCGTGCGGCGGCCCCACGCCGATCCGGCGCACCGACGAGACGAGGCTTTGCCCCCTCGGGCCTGGTGGAGGTCTACGTGAATGCCGACTCGGGGGCGATCATCTCCCAGGAGCGTGACGACTGACCGCTGGTGAGGTCCTCTGTCAGCACGACGTCCTACCTTGCGGTGCCGACTCGGAGCGTACTGGGGCCTGCTTGACGCAGATGGCGCGCCGGGGACCAACACCGCGTCCTTCCGACCTGTGGACGCGCCTCGACGAGAGGGGTTTGGCCGCCGTGGCCAGATGAGAGGTCGTCTCATGTGGGTCTCATGGTGGTCTCATGCAAGTGGGTGAGTCTCTTCCCAACGGTCGCTCACGAGAGGAGCGACCCAGAGCAAGGAGGAGTCATCATGAGGGACACCCTGATCCGTGGCGGCATCGCATCGTTCTCCGGCTTGTTCGCGGTGAGCGTCCTGGCGTTCGCGCCGGGGACGGCTGCGAATGCGGCGGACCCGGCCTACATCAAGCGTGACGAGCGCGTCATGGTGCTGGCGACGGTGGATGACGACGATGACGAGAGGGAGAAGCTCACGCCGTTCTCCGCGTCGCGGGCGTCGGCCCCGAGCCGGGCGTCGCGGTCGTCCGTGAAGAGCCGGGTGTCGCGGGACAGCCGGGATGCCACCGCGAGCAAGAAGTCGCGCAACACCCGGGACAAGACGAACAGCCGGGTGACGCGGGCGAGTCGGGATCGGGACATCTCACGGTTCGACAAGACCCGTGACTGGACGATGGATGGTGGCGAGTACACCCGGGACCGCACCGCGAACAGCACGAACGACAACAGCCGCAACGACACCCGGTGGGGCCGGCGCTAAGGCGCTGGAGCGGGAGGACGGGACCGGTCAGATGACACGCCAGGCATGGGAGTTCAGCGAGGGAGACCAGATCAGCGACACGCTGACTGCGGTGCGACTGTTGGGTGGTGGTGAGCGGTTCGAGGCGTACCTGGCCTTCGACGACCACCGCTACTGCCCGGTGGTGGTGAAGGTGCTCCGCCCGGACCAGATCGCTGCCGAGGGTGCGTTGCGCGGCCTGCGGCGGGAGTACCGGCTGGCCCGGTCGCTGGACCACCCGGTGCTGGTGCGGGCGTTCGACCTGGTCGAGGACGGGCCGCGGCCGCACCTGGTGCTGGAGCACCTCGACGGTCCGCGGTTGTCCTCGCTGGTGCGGCGGCACGGCCCGCTGCCCCCGCACCAGCTCCTCCCGTTGGGGATCGAGGTGGCCTCGGCGTTGCACTACCTGCACCGCGAGGGCGTGGTGCACCTAGACGTGAAGCCCTCCAACATCATCATGGGCGCTCCGCCCCGGTTGATCGACCTGTCGATCGCCCGCCCGGTCGAGGCTGCGGCGAGGTTGGACTACACGGTGGGCACCGATCGCTACCTGGCGCCGGAGCAGGCAGATCCGCCGCACTCCGGGGTCCCGGGCCCGCCGGCTGACATCTTCGGGCTGGGGGCCACCCTGTTCGAGGCGCACGCCGGGTACCGACCGTATGAGGACGGCTCGACCGATCCCGACGATCCGCCGGCCGAGCGCTGGCCCCAGCTGCTGCTCGACCCGCGGCCACTGCCGGACACGACGCCCGACGAGCTGGCCAAGCCCGTCCTGGCCTGCCTGGAGCGCGACCCGGCCAACCGGCCGACGGCGGCCGAGCTCGCCGAATCGCTGGGACCCTTGCTGGCCGGTCTCCCGAAGCCTGTCCTGGGCGGCTTCCGTCCCGGGCGCCGCTGAGCGGATGCCGCTGGCAGACGCACCGATCACGTGGAAGGATCCAGAGAATCATGTGGAGAGTACTTGTGACCCTCATGGCTGGGCTGATCGCGGCGGGAGCCGTGGCCCTGAGCACTGCCGGTGCACGGCCGGGCACGCCCGACCTCGGTGAGTCGGTGGTCATCGTGCCCACCGGCAGCGATCCCGACGCACGGCGTGACGGCAGTGCCACGGCGCTGGTCACCGAGGAGGACGACAGCGGTGATGGGGATGGTGACGGCAGCGCGGACGGCACCCCGGTCACCGACGGCAGGGCCTCGTGGATCACCCGTGTCGGGGACACCACCACAGGTGACTCGGTCGACGGGTCGGCAACGGTCGCGTCGCGCCCCAGCGCCGCCACGGCCCCCTCGGCGACACGGTCGTGACCCGGACGAGCGGTGGCAGCGCGGGTGATCGACCCTGACATCCTCCGACCCCACCGGTGAGATGGCCGGTGCGCCGATGCCATCCCGCAGTCGCCGGACGTACGGCCGGCGCTCGGTGCGCGCGCGGGTCCTGGCTGCCATGCTCGGCCTGCTGGTGCTCGCCATGACCCTGACCGGCATCGAGCTCACGGTGGCCCAGCTGGCCCGGGTGGACGATGCCATCACCGATGCCCTGACCACGCAGGTCGCGGAGTTCCGCGGAATCCTCGTGGATGGGGACCCGGCGACCGGCGAGCCATGGAGTGATGTGCCCAGCGCCGTGGCAGCCGGGGTGCAGCGCCAGGTGCCCAACCGCTTCCAGGACGTCGCCGGCCTGGTCGACGGCGTCGTCACCTACCGACCACGTGAGTCCGAGCCGCCGCAGATCGAGGACGAGCCGGCACTCCTCGCCGCAGCGGCTGGAATCAGCGAACCGGCCTCCGGGCAGGTCGAGGGCAAGGACGGACCGCTTCGGTGGGCCGCGCTTCCGGTGACGGTCCAGGGCGACTCCCGAGCCGGCCTGCTGCTCGCGGTGGTCGACGTCGCACCCCAGCGTGCGGCCGTCTGGGAGCCGATGCGCACCTATGCGGCAGCCAGCGTCATCACGCTGGCCGTGGTCGGGCTGGTCGGATGGTTCGTCGCAGGGCGGCTGCTGCGCCCGTTGCGTGACCTGCGCGACACCGCTGAGCGCATCAGCGAGACCGACCTGAGCCAGCGCCTCGACGTCGAGGGGTCCGACGAGATCAGCGACCTGTCCGAGACGTTCAACAGGATGCTCGACCGGCTCGAGGCCGCGTTCAGCGACCAGCGTCGCCTCATCGACGATGCGGGGCACGAGCTGCGCACGCCCCTGACGATCGTGTCGGGTCACCTGCAGGTCATGGACATCGAGGACCCCGCCGACGTGGCTGACTCCCGCGACCTCGTGCTCGACGAAGTCGACCGGATGAGCCGGTTGGTCGACGACCTGATCGTGCTGGCCAGGGCCGAGCGGCCGGACTTCGTGCGGCCGCAGCAGGTCGACCTCGCCCGACTCGTGCCCAGCGCCCTGGACAAGGCGCGAGGCCTGGCCGCCCGGGAGTGGGTCGTGCAGCCCGGGCCCTCCCTGGCCCTTCACGCCGACCCCGAACGGCTCACCCAGACCCTGTTGCAGCTGGCGACCAACGCCATCCGACACACCTCACCGGGCGACACGATCACCTTCGGCTGGCGTCGTGAGCCCCGCTTCGCGGTCGTGTGGGTGGCCGACACCGGAAACGGTTTCGGCGACCAGGACCTCGACGCGCTCTTCGAGCGGTTCGCCCGCGGCAACCGTCCCCGCGGGGAGGGCACCGGTCTGGGGCTGGCCATCGTGCGCTCGATCGCCCAGGCGCACGGCGGCACGGCCACGGCGCGGCACGCCGACGGCGGCGGCGCCCAGGTCGAGGTCCACCTCCCGCTGGACCAGGTGCACGATTCACCCATGGAGCAGCCATGAGCCAGATCCTGATCGCCGAGGACGAGGAACGCATCGCCTCGTTCATCCAGAAGGGCCTGCGCGGGAACGGCTTCGCGACAGTGACCGCGACCGACGGGGCCAGCGCGCTGGACCTTGCCCAGTCACCAACGGTCGACCTCGTCATCCTCGACATCGGACTGCCCATCCTCGATGGGTTCGAGGTGCTGGCCCGGTTGCGGGCCGCTGGCAGCACCGTCCCGGTCATCATCCTGACCGCACGCGACTCCGTGCCCGACAAGCTCACCGGCCTGGGGGGCGGCGCCGACGACTACATGGTCAAACCCTTCAGCTTCGACGAGCTCCTGGCCCGCATCCGGCTACGGCTGCGCACAGAGCCGGCCAGCGCGGCCAACTCAGTGCTGCGCTGCGGGGGACTCGTCCTCGACCTCGACACCCGGCTGGCCACCGTGGACGGCCACCGCGTCGAGCTGTCAGCCCGCGAGTTCTCCCTGGCCACCGTCCTCCTGCGCAACCCCGGCCACGTCCTCACCCGGGAACAGCTCCTCGACCGCGTCTGGGGCTTCGACTTCGACCCCGGCTCCAACGTCGTCGACGTCTACATCCGCTACCTGCGCCAGAAGATCGGCCCCGAGCGAATCGAGACCGTCCGCGGCATGGGCTACCGGCTGCTCGAGTCGTGAGACCCTACAAGGCCGTGGGGGCAACACGGACGACCGTACGAAAGAGAATCGGGGAAGCTCCGCGGATCACGGGCAATCTGCCCCACATCGCCGCGTGCGGACGCACCGTCGGGAGTGGAGGGATGGAGTCTCGGGATCCGTGCGGTGACTACGCCCGGAGTGGCCGCTGCTGGGGCATCTCGTCGGTAGTGCCCGTTGTACGGTCGCTGCCGTGGTGACGCCGTCAGCCGAACAGGAATCAACGGGGGAACGGCATCCGGTCGGCGCCTCTGTAGTGCTCGGATGTGTGGCGCTCGGCGCGACATACGGGGTCACCCAGAGTTGGTTCGCGGCGATCTCCGCCGGCGTTGCTTCGACGGCTGCTGTCCACGCCACTGTGAAGGCCAAGTCCCGCCGCAGCTGAGGAGCCTGGCGACCCGCGCTCGCCGTCCCAGCAACTGGCGCCATGAGCCGCTGCCTACCGCCGCCTGTGGACGCACTTCTTTGTGCTCCTGACGGGCTTGGCTACTCCGTGACCCTCGTCATAGGGGTCTTCTCCACAATGTCCGCCTGGCGGATCGTGCAGTCGTCGCTCACCAGGGTGAGTTCCATCTGGTCACCGGTGAATGTGAGGGTGTAGGTCCCCAGCCTCTCCCCGCAGTAATCGTCCGGTCCCAGGGTGAGGGTGTCGCCCTCCACGGCGTACTCGCCGAAGTCTTTCGGCGTGCCGGAGGTATCCACGGTGTCCGCGTCGTAGGCCGCCCACGTCCCGTCGTCCAGGTACTCGACGGTCGTGTACCCGTCTTCATTCTCGTGGGACCAGGTGCCGACGATTGCCTCGGCCGCTGGGGTACCGCTTGGCTCCACCGCGCCGGTGTCACTGTCACTGGTGCAGCCGCCCATCATCAGTGCCCCGGCCAGGGCGACCATGGCGACCGCTGCCGCCTTGCGCATCCTCTCCATCGGAGTCCTCCTTCTCCCGCCCCTGAGGATCCACAGCCCCCCCGCGGGCTCACCTCCACCGTGGACCCCTGGGCTCGGGCTGACAAGAGCCGAAGGGCCCGGCGACAAGCCCGGAATCGGCCGGCTGAGCACCGCGGACCCGGCGGTCCGGCGTGCGCCTTCCAGCGGTACTCAAGCGGCGCCGATGTGGTCGGTTCGCTCGAAGAGTTGTCCCTACCCGGTCATCGCGTCGGCGCGCACCGGGGCGATCAGGTCCGGTTCCTTTTCCGCCGGCCATGTGGTTCGTGCCGACTCGACCAACCTGAACGTCGTCGTCACGCCCGCGCCCCGCGGGGACCCGCGGCCGCAGCCTCACCGTCGCGAAGGACAACTCATGGGATCCGTGTTGCCCCGACGGATGCCCTTCGGGTCCGTTGTCGATGAGTCCATTGGCTGTCACCGACGACGGCTCCCGCTTCCCGTGCCGGTGGTCGCAGCAATCCGGCCGCGTCCGCCGGCCGAAGGACTCAGGAGCCTCATATTCCTGGAGGCACGCTCAACACAAGCCGCCACCGGCGAACGAGTGACTCACGTCTATTCGCCGCCTGTCGCGCACGTTGGGGCCAGCGTCATCGCCGAGGTGGACGCCGAACCGGCTGCTACTTGCTCCGGCTGATGCGGCGCCTCGCGCCGCACGCAATGACGGCGTCCTCGGTCCGGATCACGACGGCGTCGCGCCAGAGTAGCCCGACGCCCAGGTGCCACTCCTACCGAGCCCTGACTGCGTGATCCGCGATACTCAGCTACGCCAGCCCACGATGGATTCCCAGGAGACCGCAATGTCGACCGACGGATCATCACCGCTCACTGAGGGCGATCGCGACCTCGTCGTCCATCAGGCGCAGGAGGCGTTCGCCACTGGCCAGATCTCCCACGAGGATTTGGTCGCCCACCTGGATATCGTGCTGACCGCACGCACCTCCGCCGACCTGGTGCCGGTGCTCGCCGCGCTCCCGGAACCTGGTGCGGGGAGGGCGCTGGCCCTGACGGGCATGAACGGGTGGTTCCGCCGCGACGGGGTCTGGCGGGTGCCCGGTGCCATCACGGTCGAGTCCGAGTACGGGAAGGTGGACCTGGACCTGTCCCGGGCGATCCTCGAGGAGCCATCGGTCGACATCAAGCTCCAGCTCACCTACGGCAGCGCGCGGATCACCGTGCCCGCAGACGCTGTCGTCGACCTGGACGGCCTGACAACCGTGTGGAAGCAGCCCAGGTACCGGGCGCCCCAGGGGGCGTGGACCGGCGGGTCCACGATCCGGATCTTCGGAACCATGGAGTACGGCCGGCTGAAGGTCCGGCACGCGAGACGCTGACAAAGTAGCCCGAGCGATTCGGTCAGACTGCGCGCGGCAGCGGCTCGATCTGCGTCACATCGGATCTGGTCAACCTGAAGCCCCGACGCCGAAGCGAACAGTCCCCGGCGCCGGCGCTCCGGACGGCAAGTGCTGACCGCCGAACGCGCGGCCGGGGTTCCGAAGGTGCGCCGCCTTGACGAGGTCGCCTGACGCGCGAGCGGCCGAGTAGACCGGACGATCTCGGAAGCGACGACCAGTTTCCCATCGCCGCATGTCGACCGTGCTGTCCGCGGTGGCGGCGCGCCGCAGCGGGCGATGCCAGCAACGGCGATGATGCCCCTGGCGTCGGCCACCCCGGCCATCATCGCCAGCGGACGGGCCTCACGCGAGGGGCGCGCGAAGCGCCCAGGAGCAGCGCCACGCGCAGGCCCGTGACGCTGGCCGTCAGCCGATTCGAGGCTCCCGTCCAGAGGCTTGCCGTCGCAGGATCAGCCTGCTCGAGGAGGACCAGCGACATGCCGATTCCCAGTCCCGCGCCCACTGCGGTGAGGACTGCCTGACAGCTGGCCGAGGGGGTGGGCTCCGCAGCCTCCGGTGGCTCCACGCCGATCAGCACGCCGGCCACCACTGGCAGGCCCACACCCACCAGCACGATTGCCCCGGGCTGCTCGCCCATGGCCAGCCCTGCCGCCACGGGGACGACCGCCGACGTCACCGTCGACACCGGAGCTACGACGTTCGCACCCGCTCGGTCGCGTGGATTGCGGACTCAGTCACTTCGGCGCCTGTGGACGCAGATCGATGCCGGCCACCTGCCGCTTGTGGCTGCCACCGGACCCGCCCCGGGGGCTACTCTCGACGGGTGGACTTGCAGCGGGAACCGGTGCCGTTCGAGGTCTACGAGGCCGGTGTGTACCTGCACGGCACGAAGGCGAGTCTCGAGGTGGGTGAGCTGCTTGTTCCCGGCCGGGAGTCGAACTTTGAGGACGGCCGCACGATGAACTACGTGTACTTCACCGCCACGCTGGATGCCGCGGTGTGGGGAGCTGAGCTTGCTGCCGGTGAGGGGCGGGGGCGCATCTATCTCGTGGAGCCGACTGGTGAGTTCGAGGACGACCCCAACGTCACCGACAAGCGGTTCCCTGGGAACCCGACGCGGTCCTTCCGCAGCCGCGCACCCCTGCGTGTCGCCGGTGAACTGGTCGACTGGGTCGGCCATCCAACGGGGAAGCTGCGGGCCATGCGGGACGCCATTGAGGAGCTGAAGCGGCGGGGCGCAGCACATATCGACGACTGATCCACCCCGCCATGCAGCGTCCTGGCTCGCGCCGGGGGGTGGACGTCCTCGGAGGAATCTGGTCAGATGTGTCCGCTCGCGAGACCGTGCATGGTCTGTGTGGGCGACCGCCGCGGTCGCCGTTGCGCATCGGCCACCTTCACCGCCAGGAGACAGGGCATGAAGCTTCTACTCACCTCGGCGGGCGTGACGAACGCCAGCATCCGCGATGCGCTCGTCGAGCTGCTGGGCAAGCCGATCGCAGAGTCCACCGCGCTGTGCATCCCCACCGCCCAGTACGGGCATCCAATGGTCGGCCCGGGGGTCAACGCTTGGCAGTTCATCAGCGGCAAGTCCCCGAACCCCATGGTTGACCTGGGCTGGAGGGCTGTCGGCGTGCTGGAGCTGACCGCGCTGCCCAGCCTCGACAACGAGTCGTGGGTGCCGCTGGTCCAGCAGGCTGATGCCCTGCTCGTCGCGGGCGGCGACGTCCTCTACCTGTGCCACTGGATGCGCGAGTCCGGGCTGGCCGACCTGCTGAGGTCGTTGCCCGAGATCGTGTGGGTGGGGCTCAGCGCCGGGAGCATGGTGCTGACCCCCACGGTCGGGGACGACTTCATCCAGTGGCGACCCCCCACCGGCGACGAGACCACGCTGGGCGTCGTGGACTTCTCGATCTGTCCGCACCTGGCCGCCGACGGCCAGCCGGGCAATTCCATGGCCGATGCACAGCAGTGGGCAGCCGGCATCCCGAACCCCGCCTATGCGATCGACGACCAGACCGCCATCACGGTGGTCGACGGCAACGTCGACGTCGTCTCCGAAGGGCACTGGCAACAGCTCCGGGCCTGAGCTCGGCACCCGGACCAGGTCGCAGACGGCCCAGGAACACCCGCGCGGCAGGGCATTCAAGGGACAGAACTCGCCCCTGAGAGGGTTCGTGACCTCATGGGTCTATCCGCCGCAAAGCGCGCGTGGGGGTGACGTCCCGGGTGCTGGCAGCCCGGTCTGGGCGGTGGTGCCGCCTCTGGACGGATCCCCGGCGTTACATGTAACCTTGCCGCATGGCTGTACGTGAGCGCGTGAGCGCATACCGGACCAGGATGCGAGCCCAGGGCCTGCGACCGGTCCAGATCTGGGTGCCCGACGTGCGCTCCCCGGAGTTCGCCGCTGAGGCCCACCGCCAGTCCGCGCTCGTTGCGGCTGCGGATCGCGACAGTGACGACATGGACTTCGTTGAGGCCGTCTCGGTCGACTGGGACGCATGAGACGCGGGGACATCGTCACCGTCGCCGGCGGCGTCTACGCGAGCAAACCGCGGCCGGCCCTCGTCGTTCAAGACGACCGGTTCGATGCGACCGACTCCGTGACCGTCTGCCCCTTCACCACCACCGAGGTCGACGCCCCCCTGTTGCGGCTCCCGGTGATCGCCAACGAGGCCAACGGTCTGGGCCAGGACAGCTACCTGATGATCGACAAGATCACCAGCGTGCGCAGGAGCAACGCCCGAACGGTGCTCGGACGGCTCGAAGCAACGACACTGGTCGAGTTCGAGCGGCGACTGCTCGTATTCCTCGGCTTCGGGGCCTAGGGAGGCCACTGCACGAGCGCCCGAACAGTTGCTGCACTCCGCCGCGTACCGTCCCGGTGTCGCGGCTGCGCCACACTGCCGCGTCCGCGCCACACTGCCGCGTCCGCGGTGGCTTCTGGCCTGCGGAGATCCGTATCCCAGGCCGTGGAGCCGCACGACGTCACCGCCCTTTCGGAGCTCCGCGCTCCCACCAGTCGTGGGGTGGCTGCTCGATGATCATCGCCGCTGCGACCTCCACTTGAAGGTAGTTGCAGAACTTCCACAGCTCCTTCGCCGCTCGGGAGTACTGGAAGAGAGCCCGATCGACCTCGAAGGCATCGAGTTCACCGGCCCGGTAGCGATCGACGGCCTCCCCGACGCGAGCCACAAGCGCACCCAGCTGTGCGCCGTGATATTCCGCAACCACCGCACGCGCATCCCGTCGCTCCGACTTGCTGGACATGGAAACGAGGCTACTCACTATCGGCCCGACGAGGATCACCTTCCTTGCGGGCACCCGCTCGATCGCGTGGATTCCGCAACTGCCCCACTTCGCCGCCGAGTGGATGCTTGGATCCCACCTGCTTCTCGCCCGACTCCTTGCATGCGAATTGACTGATTCACCTGCTGCGAACTGTAGGATTCAGCGGTGGACTATGTGCGGCGGATCCTCGACGAGGAGTTGGACGACCTGTTCGGACAGGTACCGGCGATCGCGATCGACGGTCCCAAGGCGGTGGGCAAGACCACCACCGCCGAGCAGCATGTGCACGGGCTGCTCAAGCTCGACTCCAAGGCCAGGCGCGAGGCTGTCCAAGCCGATCCCCAGTCACTGCTCCGGCTGGCCCGCCCCCTCCTGATCGACGAGTGGCAGAAGGTCCCCGCTGTGTGGGACGTCGTGCGAAGGGCGGTCGACGAAGATCCGGCCGGCGGCCAGTTCCTGCTGACCGGCAGCGCATCACCTGCGCCCGGTGCCACCGCGCATTCCGGGGCGGGCAGGATCGGGCGGCTGCGCATGCGGCCGATGACACTGTCCGAACGTGGGATCGGTCAACCCACAGTCAGCCTGGGCGCCCTGTTGACGGGGCGCCGACCGACATTGGCGGGCGAGTGCAGCCTGCGTCTGGCGGACTACGTGGAGCAGATCGTCGCCTCCGGCTTCCCCGCCCTTCGTGACCTCTCGCCGCGGGCGCGCCGCTTCCAACTGGACTCCTACCTGCGCAATGCCGTGGACCGCGACGTCCACGAGCAGGGCTTGGCCGTGCGCCGACCCGAGGTAATGCTGGCGTGGCTGCGCGCCTACGCGGCCGCCACCGCCACGACAGCCAGCTACTCGCAGATCCTTGACGCGGCCACCCCGGGCCAGAGTGACAAACCAGCCCGATCCACCAGCATCGCCTACCGCGATGTATTGACCCAACTGTGGCTGCTCGACCCCGTCCCAGCATGGTGGCCAACCGGCAGCGCCCTGACCCGGCTGGGGCAAGCCCCCAAGCACCACCTGGTCGATCCCGCGCTGGCCGCCCGACTGCTCGGCCTGGACGTCGATGCTCTGTTGGCTGGTGACGGAGCGGCCATCGGACCCCAAGCGGGAAGCCTGCTGGGCCACCTCTTCGAGTCGTTGGCCACTCTGTGCCTTCGAGTCCCGGCCCAGGCCGCTGAAGCTCGAATCGGACACCTGCGCACCCGCAACGGCGACCACGAGATCGACCTGGTCCTCATCCGCGACGACGGCAAGGTCGTTGCCATCGAGGTCAAGCTCGCGGGCACCATCGACGACCGGGACACCCGACACCTGCACTGGTTGG
Organism: uncultured Actinomycetes bacterium; assembly: GCA_963697345.1. GTDB lineage: Bacteria > Actinomycetota > Actinomycetes > S36-B12 > CAIYMF01 > Prado023. The sequence continues at coordinate 81,033 of CAVONS010000006.1, forward strand.
CACGCCAGATGGGCGCAGACCTCCTCGACTCCCTGATCATCAACACCGGCCCGCAGGCCTACCGACGACCCGACGGAATCGGCGTAGTGCCCCTCGGGCTCCTCGCCCCCTGACCCTGCCCCGCCACCTGCCCCCTCCCGCCGCTAGCGGGCGTGCGTAGCCACCGCCCTGTTGGACGCGCCGGGCACGGTGTAGCGGCGGCGCTGTGAGGCCCGCGTCACCGCCCAGTTCCTCGTGTCGTAGGAGGTCCCGGTCCCGGGTCACCACCAGTAGTTGTCCTGGGTGGTGTAGGCCTGTTCCGAGCCTGGCTCGTCTCCTCGGTGCTGAGTTTGACCTCGAGCGCCGCTGCAGCGTCCTGGAGGTGGTGGAGCTTGGTGGCCCCGACGATCGGGGTGGCCACGACCGGCTTGGACAGCACCCAGGCCAGAGCGACCTGGGCCATCGGCACACCGCGGTCCGCCGCGACCTGGGCAATGGCGTCCACGACCGGTCGATCGGCGTCACGGTCGAAGGCGCTGGCGACGGTGTCGCTGGAGGAGCGGGACGTCTGTTCGCCCCAGGGCCGGGCGGCGCGCCCCTTTGCCAGTGGTGAGTACGGGGTGAGCCCGACGCCCTGGTCCAGGCACAGCGGAATCATGTCGCGCTCTTCTTCGCGCTTGAGCACGTTGTACTGGTCCTGCATGGCGGTGAAGGGTGTCCACGCATGTGACCGTGCGGCGTGTTGCATCTTCGCGAATTGCCACGCCCACATCGACGAGGCCCCGAGGTAGCGGACCTTGCCGGCCCTGACGACATCGTGGAGGACCTCCATGGTCTCCTCGACCGGCACCTGGTCGTCGAAGCGGTGGATGTAGTACACGTCGACGTAGTCAGTCCCGAGCCGGCGCAGTGAGGCGTCCAACTGTTCCAGGACCGCTTTGCGCGACAGACCGCCCCCGCCTGGGCCGTCATGCATCTTCCCGTGGACCTTGGTGGTCAGGACGATGTCCTCCCGTCGGGAGTACCGGCGCACGGCACGTCCGACGATCTCTTCCGAGGTGCCGCCCTGGTAGACGTTGGCGGTGTCCCAGAAGGTGACGCCCAACTCGATGGCCTGACGGAAGAACGGCGCGGCCGATTCCTCGTCCAGAGTCCACTGGTGCATTCCGGAGGCGGCGTCACCGTAACTCATGCACCCCAGACCCACGCGACTGACCCGCAGCCCCGACCGCCCCAACCGTGTGAACTCCATAGCCGCACCCTTCCCGTCGATCCTGCGACCCTACGGCCTCGGCCCGATACGGAGTCGACCGTCTCGCGCCGCGGATGCCGATCCGCAATCGGAGCAGCCGCGCGAACAACCACTCAGCCCCGATGGGCCAACTCTCGCCTATCCGCCGCGTCCCGGCCCGGTCAACGGCGCTGCGTTGGCTCTCGTGGTCTCCATGGGCGGTCTCGCCTACGCCATGCGGGAACTCCCCGTTGGCACGTCCTACGCCGTCTGGGTGGGGATCGGTGCCTCGCTCACCGTGGTCTACTCCATGGCCACCGGCCTGGAGCCGGTGTCCGCACTCAAGATCGCGTTCCTCGCCATGATCGTTGGCGGGGTAGTTGGGCTCAAGGTGGTGCACTGACCACCGGACGCCCGAGCCGGCAGCCGGGCGTTCTCGCAAGGGCCCCGCGACGCACGCGTCCTGGTAACCCCCGGGCAGCGAGCTGAGCGCCAAGATCGAACGGGCTCCCAAGTAGTGGTGGGACTTCGCCGGGGACACCGCGTCCCTGGCACGGCGCCTTCTCGGCAGGTAGGACCCCTGTCCTCCAGGGGTCCTCCGTAGGTAGTACATCCCGGGGGCCAATGATCATTCGTCGGGAGGTCCCCGTGGCGGGCGCGGGTGTCTAGCGTCGTGGGTATTCCGCAACGAGGAGGAACCGATGATCCAGTTGAAGCACCTCGCCAAGAGGTACCGCTCCACGACGGCCGTTGATGACGTGTCGTTCACGGTTCGTCCCGGTCAGGTGACCGGGTTCGTGGGCCCCAACGGCGCGGGTGAGTCCACCACCCATATCGCCGCCGATCGGCCGGCTCGGGCTGGGCTCTGGGACGCGCCCCACGTTCGGTACCTCGTCATCGCGTATTCCTTCAGCTGGGTCTTCTGGGTCGGTGCATGGATCACCAGCCGGACCCTGGGCTCCGCAGATGTGCTGTTCAATGAGGATCTCGTCTGGGACGCGGTCTTCGACCGCCAGGTGTCGACCACGACGCTGACCGTCTCGCTGCTGTCGCTCGTGGGTGTGTACGGTCCCCTGATCGCCGGTGTCGTGATGTCCAGGCGGGATCCCGCCATTCCCTCGGGAGACCTGCGACGACGCGTGGCCCGAGTGAATGTGGGAGCGCGGACGTACGGCGCGGTGCTGGTCATCCTCGCGCTCGTCACCCTGCCGGCGCTGCTGATCACGGCAGCCACGACGGGACGAGCCACCGGCGGTCCCAGCGTCGGTTCGATCCCGGCGTTCCTCCTTGTGTTCTTCGCCGTGCAACTGGTCACTTCCGGCACCGAGGAGGTGGGCTGGCGGGGGTACTTGACCGAGAAGCTGCTACCGGGCCGTGGATGGTGGGACGCCGGGTGGGCGGTCGGCCCCGTGTGGGCGGTGTGGCACTTCCCGATCGTGGTGATGATCTGGGTCCAGCAAGGCATGGGGCTCGCCCAGATCCTCGGGTCGCTGGCAGGGTTCACCATCGGCACGGTCGCGATGGCGATCCTCCAGGCCTGGTTCTACGAACGAACCCGCAGCGTCTTCCTGAGCATCGTGATCCACGCCCTGTTCAACACCGTCCCGCTGACGATCGTCCTGCTGTTCGAGGGGTCGCCCGCCGCCGTGGTGGCACAGCTGTCGCTCTGGGCGGTGGTCGTCTACCTGAAGTCGCGCAGCGATCGCGCCGCCGCGGCCGAGGTCTCGGAGCCGGGCCCTTCCGGACCACGGCAAGGCTGACTCGAACTGAACGAGCCACGAGGGGGAAGCCGCTCGGTGAGCGGTGCTCAGCCGCCTGGACCCGCAAGACCGAGTTTGAGTTCGCGCATGCCGTGATCGGCTCGCGAGGAACCTGCGTCTATCGCCGCGTGCGACCGTGCAGCACGGCCCGGTCCACCTGACCCGGCGGGGGCAGCGAGTCGCGGCAGTCATCGACGCCGAGGATCTGGACCGGCTCATCGCCGCCGCGGAGGATCTCACTGACATCGAAGTCGCGCGAACGGCCTGCGAAGAGATCGACGGTGGGCAGCCTGCGATCCCATGGGAGGACGTCAAGGCAGACCTCGGCCTGGCATGTCCCACCGCGTCGAAGTAGCCCCCAGCGGCGCCAAGGATCTCGTCGGCGGCGACGGTGAGTGGCGGGTTCGCACAGGCGACTTCCGCACTCTCTACGAGGTTCACGACGACGGACTGATGGTCCTCGTCGTGGCAGTTCTGGCTCTATGGGGTCTGCTCCATCGGCACGATCTGACCGGTTTGGGTGACAGCGCCGTCCCCGAAAGTGGTGATGCCGAAGTAGCGGAGACCGTCGTAACCCCCGGTGCCGACGTAGTCGAAATCGAAGACGTGCATGTGCTCGGGTTCCGTTGTGGTCCAGCTGGTGGTGCCGGTGTCAGTGCCCTCCCAGCCTCCACCCTCATTGGTGATGGTCGTGGTTGACGTGCACTGACCGACGGTTCTGCCTTCCGCCTCATCGAAGGTGAACTCACAGCGCTCAAGCGTCACCTCGCCGGTGTACGTCACGCGGTCGTCTGAGGACTCCATAGTCACGCGGTACAGGTTGCCTGTCTCGATGGAGGAGGGCACCCCTGATGCGTTGGGCATGGAGGTGCCGCTCCAAGTGCCATCCGCCGTCAACTCGAGGGAGCCGGTTCCGGTGACGTCGACTGCTTCGATCTCGTTGTTTCCGGTCGGCCCAGAGGACGACGCCACACTTCCGCCGCACCCAGTGACCAGCGCCAGGCCGAGGGCGACTGCTCCCAGCGAGGCCAACGTTCGTGAACACAGCCACTTCATGACGATCCCCTTTCGTCATGAACAACGCTAGTCACGTGCGGAAGCGCAACAACAGAGCCGAAAGCCTTGGACCTGGCCATCTCCTCGGCGATCTTGGCCGCCGAGGTCAGATCCCGCCGGAGCCGCTGCGACTCTCTTCGCCGAACTCGTTCTCGACGGGCGCGGGCACGTCCGGTCCGCGGTGCGGTCGTGGCAGCGGACAACGCCGCCAGTGGACGCACTTCGACGAGAGGAAGGACGGTCTCGGCTGCGCCTGCGTCGCTATCGCCCACTGTGAGGCGCCGTCATCAGGGCCGAGGGTCTTGGCGCGGTACGCCGTTCGTCTACCGCGCCGCTACCTGTGCGCCAGCAGCCAGTCGAGGGCGTAGCCCTGGTGGGTCGCGGCATCGTCGTTGACCCAGAATCCGAAGTGGGAGCCGTCGGGGATCCAGCGCAGTACGGAGTGCGGGATGCTGTCGTGCGCGTGGGTGGCGTGGGTCGTGGGCACGTCCTTGTCGGCCGTTCCATGCACGATGAGCGTGGGGCAGGAGATATCCGATAGGGGCAGGTGGCCGATGTCGGCGACCTGGGTGAAGTCGTTGCGGAGCCCGTCCTGGCGCTGTGCGGCGTGGCGGCTGGTGGTGGCCGTCAGGGCGCTCACCAGGGCGACGAGGTCGGGGTCCTCGGCGATCCTCCGAGCCTCTTCGGATCTGGCCGGGGCGCTCAGGGTGCTGGTTCTGGCCAGTAGGGCCCTCATCGTGGCCCGGGGGTAGCGGTCGACAAGGACTTGACTCAGGCGCAGATTCGTCGGGCAGTAGTCCAGTCTGATGGCCAGCCAGCTGGGCTTGGGATCGGCCAGGCAGATCGAGTCGATCTCGACCAGGCAGCTGACCCGGTCAGGATGCCGGGCCGCCAGCAGGTAGGTCGACGGCCCCCCGCCGGATGCTCCGACGACGGGGATCCGGTCGATACCCAGGGCGTCGAGCAGGGCGGCCAAGGCATCGCCCTGCTGGGTGGGGGTTCGCCCCGTGCTCAGCGGGGTGCCCAGGTAGCCCGGCCGCGATGGTGCGATGAGTCGTAGCGCGCTGCTGGCGAACTCGAGGCCGACCAGGCCCTGGTCATAGCCGCCGGGCGTGCCGTGCACGATCAGTGCTGGCGGGCCCTCACCGCGCTCCGCGTACTGGATCGGTCCCACCTCGGTAGCAAGCACATGGGCCGGGGTGGCCAGACACTCGCGGAGCCTGACAGAACTGGGCGATGAGACGGTCATGGTGCACCTCCCACTTCGACCGTATGCCGCACTGGTGAGGACCGCGAGAGGCGAAAGTACCCGGCTACTGAGGCCGGAGCCGACGCTCCACTGCAGCGCCATAGCCGCCCAAGCGAACCTGCCCCACATCGCCGCCTCATCCCCTCTTGGCCACGGACGCTGCAGGCGCGCGGCCAGCCATGACCGGGGGTCGTCTCGCGCGGGGTCATTCGGCCCTGTTGTGGCGTGCGGCGACCTGCCTAGCATCGAGGCAGGGGCGTGAGGATGTGGACTGCGATGGGCAATCACATAGCGTCGCAGTCGGCGGTGACGCTGACGGCGCAGCCGAGGGCCGCAGCAAGCGCGCTGTTCGCGCGGGCCTTCCAGGATTGGGCGGGGGTGCCGAGCGGACCACTGGGCTGGATCAGCGCTCACACGGTGCTCATCGCGGGCTCGGACTCGTACCCGGCCGTGGCCGACGCGCTGCAGTTGGGCCCGGACGACAGCCTGCTCGAACTGGGCTGCGGGTCGGGCGGGTTCTTGGCCGGGCAGGCGGATCGGGTGCATCGGGTGGCGGGCATCGACCTGTCCGACATCCAGGTCGGCTTGGCCCGCAAGCGGCTGGGCGAGCGGATCGCTGCCGGCAGCGCCGAGATCGTCCACGGGGACGCGGCGGCGCTGCCGTGGCCGGATGCCTCGTTCACGGTGGTCACCTGCATGTCGGTGTTCGAGGCGTTCCCGGACCCGCCCCGGGCGGTGGCCGAGGTGTTCCGGGTGCTGCGCCCGGGCGGACGCGCTGTGCTCAACATTGGCGAGCGGGTCGATCCAGGCACGCAGACCCACCGGATCCTGAACGGCACCGCGTGGGTGTGGGCCGAGGACGACGTGCGAGAGATGGTCGAGCAGGCTGGCTTCGCCGACGTGACCATCCAGTACGTACCGTGGGGCGAGAACACCGCCACGAACCGGCTGTTCGCCAAGCTGGTGGGGCCGTTCGGCCGCGATCTGCGCCTGGCCCGCGGCCTGAAGCCGTAGTGCGGGGTACCGGCACCTTCCAGGCAGGGCCGACCCCGTCGACCGAGGAAGACCGGGCTCCGGTGACACGGCCCGCGATCGCTGGTCAGGGCAATTGGCGGCCGAGCGGGTCCTCGAGGATGTCGCGGATGTCGGCGAGGCGGTCGAGCAGCCGTGGGCGGAGGGCGGCGTCGATGGGTTTGTCGAGCAGGGCGAGGGGGCCTCGGGGTCGCAGGGTCTCCTTCTGCCGGAGTCGGGAGCCAGCGGGGATGGGTTCGAGCGTGTAGGCCAGCCGGCCGGTGAACCAGGAGCTGGTGAACCGCTCCCCGAGGGCGATGCCGGGCTCGACCTGATCGGCGTGTGACCGGACCGTCATCGACATCCCGGGTCCCACTCGGACCACCTCGATCCATCGGGTGCCCACCTGCGCGGGCCCTGGGGTGAGCCGGTCAAGGCGGAGCACCGGGGACCCGGGGGGTTGGGGGTGCTGCTCCTTGGCGAGGAGGAACGCGTAGACGTCCTCGGGCGGTCGGCAGATCTCGACGGCCAGGTCGAACTCCAGCGGCCGACCGGGCGCGAGGTCCTGCGGTTCGGCAGCCCCGGGAGCGCGTCGGGCGCGCCGCTCGGCGCGGTCGCGGATGCCGAGCAGGGTGCGGCGGAACATGACGAAGTCGCCGGCGTCCATCGCGGCGGTGAACGCCAGGGCCCTGACCGTGGGCCGTCCCCCGATCCGCAGCCGGCTCAACAGCCGGGTGCGGTTCGGCCCCGCTTCGCGCAGCACGAACACCGAGCTCACCGCCACGTCGGGGTCCGCAATGACCAGCACCAAGCAGCGGCCCGGGTCGAGTTCTTGGACCCGGAACCCCGAGCCGTCGGGCGACATGGGCAGGACCTCCCCAACGGCCAGGTCCTGCAGCTCGGGCACGATCCTGTCCGCGCTGGGCCGCCCGGCGTTGTCGATCCAGTCATAGCTGTACCAGCCTGCGCGGGTGTATCCGCCCATCTGGACCAGCCACGGCCACACCTGCCCCGGTGCGGCGTTGATGGTGATGGCCCGAGTCGCTGACCACCACGCCCGGTCCACGACATCGTCACCGGGCAGGGGCTCGGTCACCTCCTGCGCGGTCGCGCCCCAACGCACCTGCCACCGGTGGTACCCGACGTAGCCCGCGACGACACCGGCGCCGACCACGACCAGTCCGCCGCGCCGATGGGCAGCCAAGTGCATCAGCCCTTCCAGGTCCAGGGGACGCGGGCGTCCCGCTGCCTCCAGTATGGCGAGGATCCCCGACCCAGCGACCCCCGGCCAGTTGCGATGGTGGGACGGGACGTCCGGGCAGCACTGGCGTCATCCGATCCCCCCACCTCATGGCGGAGGAACCGCGGCCCGGGGACGGGCCCCGTCGGGTTGGGCGAACCCAGCCTGCGCTCACTTGCGGGAGACGCGCCCCCTGAGAGCCATGAACGCGAGCGTGTGACTCACAGCAGCCACACCCAAGATGGCGATGACCCCCTGCGTCAAGGCTGTCCCGTCCCATCCCTCGGTCAGCAGCGACCTCAACGCTGCAAGGACGTAGGTGACGGGGTTGTAGGTGGCCAGGGTGGACAGCCAACCGGTCAGGGCCTCCTGTGGCAGGAAGGCGGTGGTCAGGAACGCGAATGGGAAGAACAGCAGGAAGCTGGAGTTCACGGCGGCCGGATTGCCCGTCTTGAGGGCGATCGCGTAGGGGAACCCGGTGAATGCCAGTCCCCACATTCCGGCCAGGAGCAGGAACACCAAGATGCCCAGAATTCCGGTGATGAACTGCACCCCGACAACGGCGCCCAGGATGATGACTGGGATCGACAACGCGATGACCAGCGCGAAGTCGGCCACCATGAGACCGAGGAGCAGCGCGGGCCTGCTCATCGGCGTCAGCAGGAGCCGGTCGAAGTAGCCGTCGTTGATGTCGCTGACCAATGCACTGGCACGCGAGACGCCGGTCACAGCGAAGATGATCGCAACCGGCAGTTGGAACGCCTTGAAGTCGGCGACCCCAGCTGCCTCGGCCACCGGAGACAACGCTCCAACGTTCACCACGTAGAAGAACACCGGGATGATCAGCGCCGGGATGATGGCCTCGGGCTCGCGAGGGATCTGGCGCAACGCCCGGATCGCCACGGAGACCAGGTCGCGCCTGAACCCGGCGTGCTGGGCGATGACGTCCCCGGCATGCGGGTCCGACGCGGGAGCAGTGCTTACCAATGAGCTGCTCATTCGGACTCCTCTGCGGGAAGTGGCTGGTCGGTGTCGGTACCCCTATCGGCAATTCGCGCGCCTGTGACCGAGAGGAACACGTCATCCAGTGTGGGGGTGCGCAGAGAGAGCTCGCGGACCCGAAGACCATTACCCGCCTCGGCCAGCGCCAAGGCGACAGGACTGATGGCTGCCGGGCCGTCGACCACCGCCGCAGTCACCTCGGATCCGTTCACATCGACCCTCTCAACCTCCGCAAGGGGGTGCAAAGCCTGCCGTGCCACCTCGGGGTCTCCATCGACCAGAGCCACGACGAGGTCGGTCCCGATGGAGCGCTTGAGCGCCTCGGGAGTGCCCTCAGCGACGATGCGACCGTGGTCGATGATCCCAACCCGGTCGGCGAGCTCGTCTGCCTCCTCGAGGTACTGGGTGGTAAGGAACACGGTCATGCCCAGGTCGGCATTCAATCGACGGACCTCCTCCCACACCTTCGCCCGGCTGACCGGGTCCAGGCCGGTGGTCGGCTCATCCAGGAACAGGACTCGCGGGTTGTGCACCAGCGCCAGGGCGAGATCCAACCGCCGCTTCATCCCACCGGAGTAGGTGGCGACCCGGTCTTCGAGCGCCGGGCCAATGTCGATGAGTCCACGCAGGTCAGCAAGTCGACGCTCCGTGTCGGACTTCGACAGGCCGTAGAAGCGGCCCTGCAGCCGCAACATCTCGACACCGGTCTGCTTCGGGTCCAACGCGGCGTCCTGGAGCGCGACACCGATGCGCAGACGGACCTGGTCCGGCGCGTTCTCCACATCGAAGCCCGCAACGCGGGCGTGACCCCCGCTGGGGGAGATGAGCGTGCACAGCACCTTGGTGACCGTCGACTTGCCGGCGCCGTTGGGGCCGAGGAAGCCGTAGATCTCACCACGCTCGACGGACAAGTCGACCCCGTCCACGGCTTTGGTCACGCCGAACATGCGTCTGAGGTCCTGCGCCTGGATCTCCGGAGCGGTCATGCAACAGGCACGCTAACCAGCCTGCGAGGTTCCCGCAACACCGCGCAAGCCCGGGGCGAATCAGGCCCCCACGCGGGGCGAAAGCTACGACCTAGCCCGCGAGGTGCCCGTCGCGGTGGTCGTCGACTACATTTGTGGTCGATGCGTCCACCCCTGCTGCCAGCCGCCCTGGCGGCCTTCGGGCCCGTCCCCGCGGCGGGCGGGCTGTGTCGATGACCGGCCGATCCGCGCTGAGTGCACTCGCAGTGGCGGGGGCCGGCTACCTGATCGGCTCTGTGTCGTTCACGCGGGTTGTCGGACGTCTGGCCAGGCCTGATCTGACCTTGGACGCCACCCCGCTGAGCTGGCGCGAGGGCGTCGGGATCAGCTCCGACGACGTCTCCGCAACGACGCTGGAGGTCACCGCCGGGCGCCGGCTGGGCGTCCTTGCCTCCATTCTCGACATCGCCAAAGCCGCCGTGCCGGTAGCGATCCTTCGCCGAGCCGCCCCCGATGAGCAGTACGACCTTGTGTGTGCTGTGGCTGTGATGGTCGGTCACAACCGGCCCGTCTACCACGGATTCCAGGGCGGCCGAGGCTCATCGGTGCTGCTCGGCAGCCTCCTCGTCATCGACCCCCTGGCAATCCCGGCGACGATCGTGCTGGGCCAGGCGGTTGGGATCTACGTCGTGAGAGACGTGCTCTTCGCCCAGCACATGGGCTGGTTCGTCGCGCTACCGATCTGGTTCGCGTTCCGCGGGGACCGGGACCTGGTCTGGTTCGCCCTGGCCGCGAACGTTGTGCGGTGGGCCGTCAGCGTGGATGAGATCCGCCAGTGGTGGCCCCTCTACCGATCCGGTGAGCTCCGCACGCGCGAGTTCCACGAGGCCATCGAGAGGACACATATGGGCTACATCCACGGCTGGCTGCGCCGGCATGGCCTGGTGACCTATGACTACATGCGTGACGCGAGCACGGTCGTCCCCTAAGGTAAGCGCTGATCAAGGCCGATTCCGGGCGTGCTGGCTGAGGGACGCGTCCCCTCGATCAGCCGGACCCACACGAACCGGTCACCGATCAGGAACCCGAGTTACACCACTCGAGGGGACGCGACCGGACCATCCCGGCCATCGCGCCAAGGTGACCCACATCGTCGCCTATCGCGCATGTGCCGCAGGCCATGCCCGCCGCTGAAGGGTCACGCGCGGTCGCGCGGTATTGTACAAATGCGCTGCTTGAGCGGTACCGTGATCCCATGAGCGAAATGACGGTCAGCGACGCTCGGGCACGGCTGGCGGATGTGGTGGATGCCGCGCGGGTGCGGCATGACCCGGTCTACCTGACCCGCCGTGGCCAGCGAGTGGCGGCGGTCATCGACGCCGAGGACCTCGACAGGTTGATCGCTGCCGCGGAGGACCTGGCCGACCTCGAGGCGGCACGGGCTGCTCGCGAGGAGATGGCCGGCGGGCGGTCCGCGATCCCGTGGGAGGACGTCAAGGCCGACCTCGGCCTGGCATGACGCACCGCGTCGAAGTAGCCCCCGCCGCGGTGCGTCAGCTCCGCAAGCTCGACCCCGCGGCGAGGCGACGGATCCAGGCAGCGATCGAGCTCCTCGCCGAACAGCCGCGGCCCAGCGGCGCCAAGAAGCTTGTGGGCGGAGACGGCGAATGGCGGGTCCGCACCGGCGACTACCGCATCGTCTATGAGATCCACGACGACGTACTCCTGGTCCTCGTCGTGGCGGTTGGCCATCGGCGAGACATCTACCGACCCCGCTGACCAGCCCTGCCCAGGCACCAAGGTGCCCCACTTCGCCGCGTGCGGACGCACCGTCGGGAGTGGAGGGATGGAGTCTCGGGATCCGTGCGGTGACTATGCCGGGAGTGGCCGCTGCTGGGGCATCTCGTCGGTAGTGCCTGTTGCAGGGTCGCTGCCGTGGTGACGCCGTCGGCCGAACAGGGTTCAACTGGGGAACGGTATCCGGGCGGCGCCTCTGTATTGCTCGGATGTGTGGCGCTCGGCGCGACATACGGGGTGACCCAGAGTTGTTTCGCGGCGATCGCCGCCGGCGTTGCTTCGACGGCTGCTGTCCACGCCACTGTGAAGGCCAAGTCCCGCCGCAGCTGAGGAGCCTGGGGACCCGCGCTCGCCGTCCCAGCAACTGGCGCCATGACCCGCTGCTTACCGCGAAACGCGCGCTGTGGGGCGCGTTCAGAAGGCTTCGGGCTTCTGTCAGTCGACTTCGAGCCTTTGCACCCAGGTCAGGCAGACACGCCGAGTACCGTGGGCGCGGGATCTGGGTGACGGGAGGTCGTGATTCCGATGCGTAGGCGCCTGGTTGGCTGGGTTTCGGTGGCTGCTGCTGTGGTTGCTCTGGCCGGGTGCACCTCGGGGTCGGCGACTCAGCTCGTGTCGAGTAGCCCGGCCCCGGGGATACCGGCGCCGTCGGCCATCGCGCCGTCCTCGACGCCTCTGGTGTTCCCCGCCATGCCTGAGGAGCCCGGCAGCACGACGATCGCACTGGCAGGCTATGACCGGGCGACGGGCCGATCGGAGTCCATCGGTTCCCAGAGCCGCCTGGCCAAGGGCACTGGCTACGTCGTGACCGCCCGATGCGTCGCTGACGTCGCTGACGTCGCTGACGTCACGATTGGATACGGCCTCGAGGTCGACGGTGCCGAGGTCAGTTCCGGTGACATCCCGTGCGACGGCAGTCAGCTGATCAACTCGGCACTCGTGGGAACTGGTGCCGACACCAACGTGTCCATCTCCCTGACCTCGGACCTCGATGCCGTGCTCACGGCGTACGCCGCCGTGGTTCCGCAGGGCTCGTAACAGGTCCGAAGAGCTGCGGGCAGCCAGCGCCATCGGGTGCCTCCGACGGTGAAGCAGGGATGCGACCCCCCGGGCGCCCGGGGCGGCGGGCTGACGGCCAGCTTCTTCAAGGACTTCGCCTGCGCGGGCGAAGTGAGTTGATTCCTTTCGGCACCCCTCTGATGTCAAGAGGCAGATTTCATCCTTCTCGATGGCGTGGTCTTCCGTGCCGGGGTTGGCGCGGGTAGCGTCTCTTTCGCGGGTCCGGGTTGTGGCTGATCCGAAGTGCCGGTGTGCGGGTGTGAGCCGGCCGCGCTGGATTGAAGTGCCGCCCCGCTGTGCCCTCCCGGACCCGCGTTCATGTCGGCCGCCGCAGCTGCCTTGGCGTCGTTGACGAGTTGGCGGTAGAGGGCGTCGGAGATGCGCCGTTTGAGGCAGCGCATGGCTTCGGCCTTGGTCTTGCCGGCGGCGAGCTTGCGCCGGTAGTAGGCCCGGCCTTCGGTGTCGTGGCGCAGTTGGCTGGTCGCGGCGATGTGGATCATGTGGTTCATCCGCCGGTTCCCCGCCCGGGACAGCCGGTGGCGCACGATCTCTCCGGAGGACGCTTCGATGGGTGCGGTGCCGGTCCAGGACGCGTACCGGTTGCGGTCGGTGAACCGGGTGACGTCGCCGGTGTCGGCCAGGGTGCGGGCGGCCACGACGGGGCCGACACCGGGTAGTTCCATCAGGGTTGACCCGGTCGCGGCGACCATCGCCTTGAGCTCGCGGGTGATGGCCTTGGCCTTCTGCTCGATGACCACCAGCTCGGCGATCTGCTCCGCGGCGAGCCGGCGGCGGGTCTTCCCGGCCAGGTCGCGCGGCCTGACCGTTGCCAGGATCCGCTTGGCCTGAGCGGTGCTCATCTTGCGCTTGGACTGGCCCGGAACGAGTTCGGAGAGCAGCCGGTGGACCCGGTTCACGCACTGGATCCGGGCCCTGGTCAGCTCGGCGCGGCGGTCGACCAGCAGCCGCAGGGCCTCGAGTTGCTCGTCGTAGGCCAGCACCCGCAGGCCCGTGGTGCGCACCGCGACCACCGCAACCGCGTGCGCGTCGTGCGGGTCGGTCTTGCGGTTGTGGCCGGTGTCGAACATCCGCGCCCGGGCCGACAGCTTCGCCGGCACGTCCACCACCGTCTCCCCGTCGGCCAGCAGCCGCTGGGCCAGCGGGCGCCCGGCGCCGTTGCTGCCCTCGACCGCCCACACCCGATCCGGGTAGGACGCCACGTGCCGGCGCATCGCGGCGTACCCGGCCTTGTCCGTGGCGAACCGCCCGGTCGCCAGCACTGCCTCCCGGTCATCGACCACCTCGATGGTCGCCGACAGCTTGTGGGGATCAACCCCGATGAACACTCTCGACATGAGCTTCGCCTTCCCGTCGTCGGTTGGTTGACGCCGGGTGGGCACTGCTACTACGAGCTGGGCAGACCCCTCTTCAGCCACACACCGGCACGGCGCCCGACGGGACCGCAGACCGAAAATGAGCCACACCGGTCACGCTGGTGGGCAGCCGCATGGAGAGCGTCCCGCCGGGCACCTGGACCGAGTCTGGCCAGACACCGATCCTGAAGGGAATCGTCTAGTAGCCGCCTGTGGACGCGATCTGAGGCTTGGTCGCGACGACGTGCGCCGGCGCCCACACACCGCCCCGACCGACTCCCGGGTCACGCGGCTGGTGCGTCGTTTCCGGCAGCCCAGAAGGACGCAAATACTGAACGGCCTGAAGCGCCCTGAAGTGGCCCAGGCGCGCATGTGATTCGAAGCATCGCATGGGGCTCAGGTTCGTGTGAGCGCGAGTTGGCGGCGGTCGTTGCGACTGGTCAGGCAAGGATGGCAAGCGCCGCGAAGCCCACGGGGTGGGTGCTTTCGCTTCTGGATCGACGAGATTCGAGAGGTCATCGACCGGTATCGGACAGGTAGCAGATCAGGCACCCAGCGGGAGGGTGTCGCTCGGCCGCCCTCAGCGCTGGGGGGTCAGCCGCAGGACCACAGCATCGCGCGGCCCGAGGGTCGGTTCTGGCACGTACCCGCCGAACGCGCCGCCCGGCCCGACGACCAGCAGGGGGCCCGACTCACCGGATATCAGGTCGATGACGTCGTACCGGCCGGCGGGCAGGTCGCTGGAGGGAAGCGACAGGGCGCAGTCGCGCTGGTCGGCATCGGCGAAGTTGAGCACGACGAGGAGCGCGTCGCTTGCGTCGGCGGTCGATCGGAGGTGGGCGTAGACCGGCCGACACGTGACCGGCAGTGATCGCAGGCCCCCGACAGTGAGCGCTGGGTGGGCGGCGCGCAGTCCGATGAGCTTGCGGTAGTGGCTCAGCAGAGAGTCGGAGTCACGGTCCTCGTCAGCGACGTTGACCGCGACCGCGTCCCAGTTGGGTCGCAGCCACCACCGGGTGCTGCTGAAGCCGGCGTTCTCCCCGGAGGTCCACTGCATCGGGGTCCGGATCATCGGGTCCGGACCCATCCCGGTCATCCCGATCTCCTCGCCGTAGTAGACGAACGGCACCCCGGGCAGAGTCAGCAGCGTGGTGGCCGCAAGCTTCGCCGAGGCTACGTCGCCATCCAGCATCGACATCATGCGCGGCTGGTCGTGGTTGGACAGGAACGGCGCGAACTGTCCCGGCGGGTAGAGCGCCAGGGCGGTCCCCAAGCTGCGGGCGAAGGGTCCGGCGGCCTGATACCGGAGGCTGCTCAGGATGCCGTCGGCCAGGGGGAACTCGAACACCGCGTCGACCTCGTCGCCGATCACGTAGGACGCCTGGGCCCGGCTGCCCGCCCACGCCTCGCCGACCGTGAACAGCGTCGGGTCCAGGGCGTCGAGGTGGTCGTCCCAGGCCTGCAGCCACCGGTGGGTGGGCAGGGAGTCCTCGTAGTCCGTCCCGTCCTCGACGAGGTGCCGGACCGCGTCGAGCCGGAACCCGTCCACCCCCATGTCCTCCACCCAGAACCTGGCCACGTCGTACATCCGGGCCGTCACCTCGGGATTCCGGTAGTTCAGGTCGGCGAACGTATGCCCAAAGATGCTGTGGTACCAGGAACCCTCGTGCGGGAACCAGACTTCCTCGGCCCACGGCAGGCGGTGCTGCGGATCCTCGTCGCGCCAGACATACCAGTCGCGCATCGCCGAGTCGGGGCCGCTGGCTGAGTCCACGAACCAGGGGTGCTCAACGGAGGTGTGGTTGAGCATCAGGTCCACGACCACGCGCACCCCGCGAGCGTGAGCCTGCTCCACGAGTTCGCGGAAGTCGTCGTCGGTCCCGTAGTCGTCCTCGACCGCGTAGTAGTCGGTCGTGTCGTATCCGTGGTAGCTGGGCGACTGCACGACCGGCATGAGCCACAGTCCCGTCACCCCGAGGTCGTCGGTGGTGCCTGGGTTGCCGTCGTTGAGGTAGTCGAGCCTGCTGATCAGCCCGCGCAGGTCCCCATTGCCGTCGCCGTCGCTGTCCTGAAAGCTGCGTACGAAGACCTCGTAGAACACCGCACCGTTCCACCAAGGCACCGCACCGACGATCGGGTCACCCACCGCCTGCGGACCCCGATCCCATGTGTACTGCCCGTGGGTGATCGCCTGGCAGGCGACGACCATCAGCAGGATCCAGGCCATCAGGGCGACCTTGGTGCGCACCCGGCGCCACCAGCGAAGCAGCCGGAAACCCAACCCCCCTGTGACACCGGGAAGGTCGCTGTTCCTCACACCTCCATCGTCTCGTGGGCTTGGATGGGCGTCCACGGTCCTTAGGCCCAGGGCGGGACGAACTCGGGTTCGATGCGCTCGCGCAGCACCTGCGTCACGTCGCGGCGCGTCGTGGGTGCGGGTCCGGGTTGTGGCTGAGCTTCGCCTTCCCGACTTCGTCCGGTTGGTTGACGCCGGGCGGGCACTGCTACTACGAGTTGGGCAGACCCCTCTTCAGCCACACACGGGCACGGCGCCCGGCAGGACCGCAGACCTGACGGGGCAGATGGTCTCGCGTTGCAGCAACCCCCATCAGGCAGCGGGCCGACAGTCGGCGATGACTTCGAGGACGCCGACGAGGACACCAGCTTGCCACCGTGGTTCCTAGGAGATCCCGCCTGGGGCGCAGGCCGGCATGTTGGTCTGGCTACGGCCTCTCGTTGAGAGCGGAGGCGTGCGGTCGTCCCGCCCTGGTGTTGGTTTCGGAGGAAGATCCGTATTGTCCAAGGCCGTTTCGTCCGCCGTTACCAAACCGTTATCTACCGTGCGCATTCGTGATTGTTCTGTTGCTGACTCGAACGCCTCGCTGGTCTGCGATCGGCTTGAATTCGAGGTGACGCCCCGACGACCTGGCCGGCAAGCGTAGGAAGCCCACACAACAACTGACACCCGAAGGGGATTCGATGAAGTTCCGCACTGGAATCGTGGCGCTGGCCGCCGCGGGCCTGACCCTCACCGCCTGCTCGAGCGGCTCCGACACTGCTACCGAGGTGCCTTCGGCCCCCGCTTCCGACGCGAGCGGCACCCTGAAGGTGTGGCTGATGGATGGCAGCCAGCCGCAGACGGTGGTCGACACCGTCAACGCCGAGTTCAAGAAGGCCTACCCGAACGTCGACGTGCAGGTCGAGCTGCAGCAGTGGGGCGGCATCCAGGACAAGCTGACCACGTCGCTGGGCACCGACTCGACCCCGGACGTCGTGGAGATCGGCAACAGCCTGACCGCCAAGTACGCCGATGCCGGCCTGCTCGCCGAGCAGGATGCCGCCACCTTCGGCGTGGACGGGATGCTCCCCGGCCTGCAGCCGTCCGGTGAGCTCGACGGTGTCCGCTACGGCATCCCCTACTACGGTGGCGTGCGGATCGTGGTCTACAAGAAGAGCGACTTCGAGAAGGCCGGTGTCGAGGTCCCCACGACCCTTGACGAGCTGAACACCGTGGCCGGCAAGCTGCAGGAGGCCAACGCCGACAACTCCAAGTACTCGTCGTTCTACTTCCCGGGCAAGTACTGGTACGGCGCCGTCCCGTTCGTCTGGGACGCCGGCGGCGACATCGCGCTCCCGGAAGGCGACCAGTGGGCCGGCAAGCTCGACTCCGCGGAGTCCCGCGCCGGGCTGACCACGCTGAACAACCTGGTCCAGAACTACTCGAAGGCGCCCAAGGACGGCGACGAGACCAAGAACCTCGATGCCTTCAACACCGGCAACGTCGGCATGATGATCGACTCCTGGTGGGCCCCGGGCGTGCTTGACGCCCCGGACTCGAAGTTTGCCGGTGACATCGGCGTGTTCGCCCTGCCGGGCACCACCGCTGAGACGACGGCCCCGGTGTTCTTCGGTGGCTCGGACCTGGCCGTGTCGGCCAGGAGCGCCCAGCAGGGCCTTGCCGGCGAGTGGGTCAAGATCCTGACGAACCTGGCGACCCAGACCCAGCTGGCCGAGGAGGGTGGGGTCATCCCCAACCAGGAGGGCGCATTCGTCGGGCATGAGGGCAATGAGTTCCTGACGGTCGCCGACCAGGCCTCCACGGTCTCGAAGTTCACCCCGGTGTCTCCGTGCTGGGGCAACGTGGAGAGCTCGGGCGTGCTGCAGGACATGCTGGTGAAGATCTTCACCGAGTCCGCGACGATCGACGAGGCCACCACCGAGGCCTCCACCGCGATCACCGACACGCTCAACGGCTGCTGACCCAGGCTGCGAGCACAGCGCTGATGGCCCGGGGTTCCACAGGATCCCGGGCCATCAGAGTCAGGGCGGAGCGCACATGAGGCAGCCCCGCACCAGCAGGACTGGCTCGACCCGGGAGCGCTAGCGTCCGGACGGCACCCAACCGAAGGAGGCGATGGGGAAGATGAGTACGACTGCACCCGCTGTGACCAAGGCGCCGGGCCAGGCGCCGCCGAGCGCGCAGGACCTGGAGCCCAAGCGCAACAAGCTCGCGTTCTGGCTGCTGATCCCGGCGACCGTACTGCTGGTCGTGGTGCTCGGCTACCCGATCGTGAACATGGTCATCCTGTCCCTGCAGGAGGCCAAGCTGCGCAACATCACCCGGGGCACCCAGTCCTGGAACAACTTCGAGAACTACACCAAGATCCTCGGCGACCCGTACTTCTGGGAGGTCGTGGTCCGCACCCTGGCCTTCACCGTGGTCTGTGTCATGGCGACGATGATCCTGGGAACGCTGGTCGCCCTGCTGCTGAACAAGCTCGGCACCAAGATGCGGCTGTTCGTCCTGGTGGGCCTGCTCCTGGCGTGGGCCACCCCGGCCGTCACGGCGACCCAGACCTGGCAGTTCCTGTTCGACACGCAGTTCGGCGTCGTGAACTGGGCGCTCGTCGAGCTCGGCTTCGATCAGTTCGAGGGGTACTCGTGGCTGGCGGAGCCGGTGAGCCTGCTGGCCCTAGCGGCGATCATCGTGGTGTGGGGGGCGATCCCGTTCGTGGCCCTGACCCTGTTCGCCGGCATGTCCCAGGTCCCGAACGAGATCTACGAGGCGGCCTCGTTGGACGGGGCGTCCAAGTGGACCCAGTTCTGGAAGCTCACGGTGCCCCAGCTGGCCCCGATCTTCCTGATCCTGGTGGCGCTGTCCACCATCTGGGACTTCCGGGTGTTCACCCAGGTCTTCATCCTGCAGAAGTCCGGTGGCATCGCCAAGGACACCGACCTGCTCGGCATCTACTCCTACCGGGTGGGGTTCTCCGGCAACGACTTCGGAATGGGCTCAGCGATCGGCGTGATGATGGTGCTGATGCTGCTGATCGTGTCCGTGTTCTACATCCGTCAGATGATCAAGCAGTTGGATGAGGCATAGATGATCAACAAGAAGGGCGGCCTCGCCGCCAACACCCTGGGTGTCCTGCTGTTCATCGGGATGGTCTTCCCGGTCTACTGGATGGTCATCTCCTCACTCAAGCCCCGCGAGGACTTCTTCCTCGAGACCCCGAAGTTCCTGCCGATCCCGGCCACGCTGTCCAACTACCAGCGCGTCATCGCCGACAAGGACTTCTTCACCTTCGCCAGGAACTCGTTGACCGTCACGGTCGTGGTCGTCGTCCTGTCGATGTTGGTGGCGTTCCTGGCCGCGACCGCGGTCGGCCGGTTCAACTTCCGGGGCCGCAAGGCCTACATCGTGATGCTGCTGGCCGTGCAGATGGTCCCGTTCGAGGCCCTGCTGATCTCCATGTACCTGCTGCTCGACAGCGTCAACCAGGTCAACAAGCTCACCGGCGTGATGATCTCCTACCTGGCCATCGTGCTGCCGTTCACGATCTGGACCCTGCGCGGGTTCATCGCCAACGTGCCCAAGGACCTCGAGGAGGCCGCGATGATCGACGGCTGCTCCCAGGGCCAGGCATTCCGCAAGATCCTGTTCCCGCTGATCGCCCCCGGACTGGTGAGCACGTCGGTGTTCGCCTTCATCATGGCGTGGAACGAGTTCATCCTGGCCAACGTGATCCTGCTCGACCAGAACAAGCAGACCCTGCCGGTCTGGCTGACCTCGTTCCAGGGCGGCATGAAGGAGACGGACTGGGGCGGCCTCATGGCCGGATCCGTGCTGTTCGCGCTGCCGGTGATCATCTTCTTCGTCATCGTCCAGGGCCGGATCCAGTCCGGGGCCCTCGAAGGTGGCGTGAAGGGATGACCCCACGCCCCACGCGTGGGAGGGGGTCCCGGTCGGCGGTCGTCCTGGCCGCCGGCTCGGATCCCGCATCGCGGGCCCTGCTGACCCAGCCCCTCGGGGACTCCACCGTCGTCCAGCTCGCGGTGGACAACGTCCGCACGGTGGTAGATGCCAACCGGATCGTGGTCGTGGTCGCGCGCCAGGACACCGTGATACGTGACCTGCTGGGCCCGGAGCTGACCTATGTGCTCCAGGACGAGCCCGTGGGCACCGGTGACGCGGCGCTGCTGGGCCTCGGGTACCTGCTGTCGGACAGCGACCAGGTGCTGGTGACCTACGCCGACACCCCGCTGCTGCGCCCCGACTCGCTTCTGGGTCTGTTCACCCGGCACCGGCTGAAGGGTGCAGACCTGTCGGTCCTCACCGCGGTGATCGATGACCCGGACCCCTCGTACGGGCGGGTCCTGCGCGAGGGCGGCCGCATCACCGCGATCATCGAGGGGTCGGACCTGACCGCCGAGCACAAGGACATCCATGAGGTCAATGTCGGGTCCTACGTGGCAACCCCGGGCCTGTTCCTCGGCACGCTGGCGACCATGGCGGGGGCCGGGGAGCACCGCCTGACCGACCTCGCCCGTCGGGTGATCAACTCCGGCGGGCGGGTGCACAGCTACCAGATCCACGACCCCGACGAGGTCCAGGGCATCAACAGCCCCGAGGAGCTGGCGCTGGCCGAGGACATCGTCCTCAAGCGGTTGTTCGTCCCCCGGAAGAACACCGACACGAAGATCGTGTTCGGCACGGGGGGCTGGCGTGCAGTGATCGGCGAGGGGTACACCCTGGCCAATGTCCGGCGGCTCTGTCAGGCGATCGCCAACGAGACCATCCGCCAGGAGCTGGACTCCCAGCCGATCGTGATCGGCGGGGACCGGCGGTTCCTCTCCCGCGACTCCGCGATCGCCGCCGCCGAGGTGTTCGCCGGCAACAACATCCCGGTCGTGCTGCTGCCCGACGACGTCCCCACCCCGCTGGTCACGTTCGCCGCCCCCCACCTGAGCGCGGCCTACGGGGTGATCGTCACCTCCAGCCACAACCCGCCGGAGTGGAACGGCATGAAGGTGTTCCGCGCCGACGGCTCGCTGCCCCTGGACGAGGAGACCGACCGATTCCAGGACGAGGCCAACGCGATGACCGTCGACGACGTCATCACGTTGGACATCGAGCTCGCGCGGCGCTCCGGGATGGTCGTGGAGCGCCCATTGACCACGCCGTACGTGGACGCGATCGAGGTGATCATCGACGTGGACGCCGCGCGTGACGCGGACCTGCACGTGATCGTCGACCCGATGTACGGCACCAGCCAGCTGACCCTCGGGATGATCCTCAACGACATGCGGGTGCGCACGGAGTTCATCCACGCCGCGCACAACCCGCTGTTCGGCGGCATCGCCCCCGCCCCCGACCTGGAGCGGCTGTCCGCCCTGATCGGGATGATCACCCACGGCAAGGGCCGCTACGACCTCGGGCTGGCCACCGACGGTGACTCCGACCGGATCGGCATCGTCGACGAGACCGGCGAGTACGTCACCACCAACGACCTGCTCCTGCTCCTGTACTGGTACCTGCACGAGGTCCGTGGCCAGAAGGGTGGCGTGGTCCGCAACCTGGCCACCACCCACCTGCTCGACCGGCTGGCTGCGCACTTCGGCGAGGAGTCCCGGGAGTGCCGGGTGGGCTTCAAGTACGTCACCGCGGGGATGGACGAGATCGGCGCGGTGCTCGGTGGCGAGTCGTCCGGCGGGCTGACGGTCCGTGGGTGGATCAAGGGCAAGGACGGCATCTTCGCATGCGCCCTGGTGGTCGAGATGTTGGCACGTACGGGCAAGCGGATCAGCGAGTTGCGCGAGATGGTCTACGCGATCACCGGGAGGCTGTATGCCTTGGACGAGAGCGTGGCCGCGACCCCGGAGATGCGCCTGGCCGTGCCCCGGCGCCTGGAGTCCGAGCCGCTGACCCACATCGGGCCGTACCCGGTGGTCGGCGTCTCGCACCTGGACGGAACGAAGATCCTGCTCGACAACGACAACTGGGCGCTCCTGCGCTTCTCCGGCACCGAGCCCGCGCTGCGCCTGTTCGTCGAGGCTGACTCCCCGGAGAAGGCCGAGGAGCTTCTCGCCTGGCTCCGCGGCTTCGTGACCGCGGGCTGAGCCCACGCCCGACGATCGACCGCTCCGAACCGACCGACACACGACCGAGGACCAGCCATGCGCTACGGGCACTTCGACACCGCCAACGACGAGTACGTCATCGACCGCCCGGACGTCCCCGTCTCGTTCACCAACTACCTCGGCACCAGGGATTACTGCGTGGTGCTGTCGCACAACGCCGGCGGGTACTCCTACTACCGCTCGCCACAGAGCGGACGGGTCACGAGATTCCGCCCGAACGGGGTCCCGCTGGACCGCCCCGGTCACTACGTCTACCTGCGTGATGACGCCGACGGCGACTACTGGTCGTTGTCCTGGCAGCCGGTGGGGAAGCCGCTGGCTGCCGACGGGGTCGAGGGCGGCGCTCAGTACACCGCGGCCCACGGCATGGGCTACTCCCGGTTCGAGGCCTCGTACAAGGGGATCGACGCCACGCAGACGATCTTCGTCCCCCTCGACGACGCCGCCGAGGTCTGGGACGTCCGGGTCACCAACACCGGCGACACCGAGCGGACCCTGACCCTGGCGACGTACGTGGAGTTCAGCTTCCACACCATCACGATCGACAACCAGAACCTGCAGATGTCGCTGTACGCCTCCGGGTCGTCCTACGCCGACGGGATCATCGAGTACGACTTCCACTACGAGCCGTGGACCGCGCACTTCTTCGCGGCCAGCAGGCAGCCGGACTCCTACGACTCCCTCAGGGATAACTTCTTCGGCCCCTACCGGTCCGAGACGGACCCGATCGCCGTGGAGCGTGGCCACGGGTCCAACCGGAGCTCGACCACGCAGAACCACTGCGGATCGCTGTTCCACACGGTGACCCTCGCCCCGGGCGAGACCGCACGGCTGACCTACGTCCTCGGCCATGGATCGCGTGACGAGGTGGGTCGGGATATGCAGGCCAAGTACGCCGACCTCGCGACCACCGATGCTGAGTTCGCTCGGCTGCGCGCCCACTGGCGAGCCAAGCAGGACGCCCTGCGCATCCGCACGCCGCACGAGGGCATGAACACCATGATCAACACGTGGACGCTCCTGCAGGCCGAGACGTGCGTGCAGTGGTCGCGGTTCGCGTCCTTCGTCGAGGTGGGTGGTCGTACCGGCCTCGGCTACCGAGACACCGCCCAGGACGTGATGAGTGTCATCCACTCCAACCCCGTCAAGACGCGCGCACGGATCATGGAACTGCTGCGGGCCCAGACCGAGGCCGGCTACGGGCTGCACCTGTTCGATCCCAAGGCGTTCGATCCGGACGCCGAGCCGTTGCCCGACATCCCCTCGCCGACCGTCGTGCCCACGCCTGCTGGATCCTCGCTGATCCATGGGCTGGAGGACACCTCTTCGGACTCGCACCTGTGGCTGGTCCCCTCGGTCGTTGAGTACGTCAAGGAGACCGGTGACCTGGCGTTCCTCGACCTCGAGGTGCCCTTCGCCGAGGGCACCCCAGCAACGGTGTATGACCACCTCAAGGCAGCGCTGGACTTCTCTGCCTCCCAGGTCGGCGCCAACGGTGTGGCACTGGGCTTGCGCGCGGACTGGAATGACTGCCTGAACCTCGGCGGCGGCGAGACCGCCCTGGTGACCTTCCTGCACGCATGGGCGATCCGGGAGTTCCTCGAGGTGGCCGAGCCGCTGGGCCGCGTCGAGGACGTTGCGCGCTACACGGCGGAGCTCGCCCGCATCGAGCGGGTCGCTGACGAGCAGCTCTGGGATGGCGCCTGGTGGATCCGCGGCTTCACCCGGGACGGGGTGAAGATCGGGTCGCGCGAGAACGCCGAGGGACGCATCTTCCTGGAGCACCAGGCGTGGCCGGTGATCGCCGGGATCACCACCCAGGAGCGGGGCGAGGCCTCGATGGACTCCGTGCGGGAGCTGCTCGGCTCCGAGTACGGCACCCACCTGAACTGGCCGGCGTTCACCACCGTGGACGACGCGGTGGGCTTCGTGACACGGGTCTACCCGGGCATCAAGGAGAACGCGGCCATCTTCAGCCACCCCAACGCGTGGCCGATCATCGCCGAGGCGGTCCTGGGCCGGGGGGACCAGGCGGTGGCCTTCTACGACTCGATCCTGCCCTACCACCAGAACGACAACATCGACGTCCGGGGCGCGGAGCCCTACGCGTACGTGCAGTTCATCTACGGCCGCGACCACGAGTGGTTCGGCAAGGCCCAGAACCCGTGGCTGACCGGCACGGCGGGCTGGATGTACACCGCGGTCACCAAGTGGATCCTCGGCGTGCGCCTCACCGTCGACGGGCTCGTCGTCGACCCGTGCATCCCGCGGGACTGGGACGGCTTCGAGGTCCGCCGCGTATGGCGCGGGGCGACCTACCTGATCGAGGTGCGCAACCCCGACCATGTGTCCAAGGGCGTGGCCAGGATCACCGTCGACGGTGTGGACCACGACCCGACCCTGCCGATCCCCGCCCGGCCGGCCGGGAGCGAGGTCCGGGTCGTGGTGACCCTCGGGGGCCACGGCCCGATGCGAGAGGGCGCTCGATGAACAGCTGTCGATCGCCACGCCGTCGATGCTGCCCGGTGGGGGTTTCTCCGGCCCGGGGGTGGTGACGGTTCGGGACGGGCGGATCGTGGAGGTGTCTGACCGGGTTGCGGGCCGGGCGGGGTCCTCGGTCGTCCTGGAGTCAGGGGTGCCCAGCGAAGTCCTTCTGGAACCCGGTGAGGACCCGGTCCCGCTTCGCTCGGCAGTCAACCTGGACTCGGTCGAAAGCGTCCCGATCGCGATCCTCGTCGAACGCCTGGGCCGGGTGGCCGACCATCGGATGCGTCAGATCTGCGCTGCCCTCGCCATCGCCGTGGACTGCTCGGACTGAGCCGCCGCCGCTCACCCGTCACGGGCCCTCGTGCCAACCGCTCTGCATGACGCCCGTCTCGACCGTTGGACGACCTGCCCGCCTCCGCGAATCGCGCTACTCGCGGCACGACCACGAACGCCCTACTCGCGGCAGAAGCATGAGTCAGGGTGCCGAGACGGTGCCTCGGGCGCACAATGAACGACATGAGCCGGGGCATCCAGACCCTTCGTCAGACGATCCTTGACGAGCCCATCGCCGAGGTCATCCGCGCCACGCCCGTCGATGGATAGCCATACCCGCCGCGCGGCCGTCGGCGCCCTGCTGGGTCTCGTTGCCGCCCTGGGGCCGGCGAGCACAGCTACGGGCGATGAGCCCGGTGGGACTGTGCTGGGCACAGTCACCGGCAACGGGGTGGCCCTGGCCAACACCTGGGTGACCCTCACGCCTCTTGACAGCCGGGGGCGGCCAACAGGACGCACCCAGCAGACGTTCACGGATGCGACAGGGCGCTACGAGTTCCCGGCACTGCCGGCCGGGCCGGTGACGCTGCATGCCAGGGCCCCGCTCTCAGGGACGTTGGTCGACATCTACTGGCCGAAGGCGTACACCCGGGACGGTGCCACGCCGATCGAGGTCTCAACGGGGACGGTGCGGGCTGACCTCGACCTCCCGGAGGGCGGCTCGGCCCAGGGGCAGGTCGTCGATGTGCGCACGACGCTACCCGTCGTGGGGGCACGCGTGACGGCCACCATCGCAGGCGATCACTCGTCAGGAAGTGTCGGAAGCGCGCGTCCAACCACTGGGCCGGGCCGGTTCTCGCTGGGAGCGTTGCCACCGGTCCCAGTGGAACTCTCGGTCTCCCTCCCGCAGGACAGCCCGTACCTCGAGTTCGTCGCCGGGCGATCCGGCGCCGAGCGATCCGTGCGCCTCGATGGCGGCGCGAGCACGACCGGACTGACCATCGGCCTGCTCCGGTCGGCCGTGATCACCGGGTCGGTGCGAGATGACGCGGGTGCCCCCGTTGTCGGCGCCGATGTCAGGCTGGTCGGCTGCACGTCGACGTGCCCGCCGCATGCGAGCACCGATCCCACGGGGCGGTACCGACTCGTGGGCGTCGCCCCCGGGGCGCGCCTGAGCGTGGTCGCGCAGCCCGCTTGGGGGCTGCTGGGGCCGTGGTACCCGACCCGGGAGGCCACGGCTCGCGTGACCGACCTCGCAGTCGGTGAGGGCGAGGTCGTCGAGCCCGTGGACTTCACCCTGACCCGGCCTGCGTTCGTCAGCCTGGACGTGCTCGGGGCTGACCGGGTCGACCCGCTGAGGGCGATCGTGCGGTTGACCACCACGGGACGGACCTACAGCCAGTACTTCAACGACCGGTCGGTGGCTGAGCCCCCGGCTGGGGATTCCGTGGACGTGCAGGACCCGGGCGCCAGCAGACCTCCCGCGGACTCGATCCAGTTGATCGTCGGGCCGGTTCCACCCGGCGAGTACTCCGTGAGCATCGACGTGGGAGTGGCCGACCCCGGATACCTGCCCTCGCGGTGGGTGTCGGACTCCGGAACCCCCTCAACCCCCACGATCCACCTGGCCGCCGGAGAGGGGAACAGGTCCGTGGTCTCGCTCGCGCCAGGGGGCCGGGGATCGGACCTCGCCGCCGTCCCCGCGGGCTCCCGCTCCGCGCCTGGCTGGCCCGGGCTATCGCGGGGCTTCCTGGACCCGACCGGGTGGCCGGATCCCTTCGCCGGCGACGAGTGACGCAGTGCCTCAAGTCAATTTGCCCGGGAGAGTTGATCGGTGCCTCAGTGGGAAGTGCGCGGGTACCGGCTGATCCGCGAACTCCAGCACTGGGCGGGCGAAGCCCGGTGAGTCAGTCCGCCGCCCATCGCGCACCTTGCTGGGGGAGTCGCCGTTCCTGCTCGGGATCAACGTCCTGCGCGCGTCGGAAGCCGCCGGGGTGCGGATCGAGTACTACGCCGACACCCTGCGGGGCTACCGGGTACTGCACCTGGTCGGCAAGGGCAACAAGCCGGCCACCATGCCCTCACAGTCCCGGTGCTGCGGGTCATGGAGGCGTGCCGCGGGCAGCGCACCTCCCGGCCGTTGATCCGCGGGAACCAACTCGCAATCGCTGGCGTCGCAGATGCTGCAGTTCAGGCGCCCGATCGCTGCGAGCGGGCGGTGTCGCTCGACTCGCTCGCCCCGATACGGTTGTGCGATGAGCGCGACGATCCCCTCGAGTGATGGCGCAGCGGCCTCAGCCCCCCGGACGGCTCGGGAGCGGATGCTGGCCGGCGAGCCACGCATCTGGGCTCCTGACGCCGAGCTGGGTGAGCTCCACCTGAAGGGACGACGACTGGTGAAGGCGTACAACGATGCGCCCGGCGAGGACGAGCCCGCTCTGGACCGCATCCTCGTCGAGCTCCTCGGGTCGGTGGGCGAAGGTGTCCACATCCGCCAGCCGATCGCCGTCGACTACGGGGCTCACATCAGCATCGGAGCGCGGACGTTCGTGAACTCGGGCCTCACCGCCCTGGACGTGGCCCGGATCACGATCGGTGCCGATGTCCAGATCGGTCCGAATGTCCAGCTGCTCACCCCGACCCATCCCGTGGATCCCGAAGAACGCCTCGAGGGATGGGAGACGGGACTCCCGATCACGATCGGTGACAACGTCTGGCTCGGCGGGGGCGTCATCGTCGTGGCCGGGGTGACCATCGGCGAGCACACGGTGGTCGGCGCCGGCGCGGTGGTCACCAAGGACCTGCCCGCGCGCGTCCTGGCCGTCGGCAACCCGGCCAGGGTCATCCGCCAGCTCTGACCTGCACGAGCGCCAGCCGACTACGGCTCCGCCGCGGAAGTATGCCGGGGCTGCTTCCGTGCGCACCTCCGCGGTCCTGGCCCAGCCCGACCAGCAGAACGGGGGTTGCGCAGCGGTCCGACGGGGACCGCGACACCGCCTGCATCGGCCACGACACACCTGGATTCAGCAGGTCAGCCCGGACCGGGCGATGTGCGATTGGGCGATCACCTCGTCCAGAGGGTCGAGACTCCGGTGAGTCCAGGCCCCCCGGCCTTCACCCACCGGCGACCCAGACGTGCTGCTGGACCTTCCAGGCGCCATCCTCATTGACCAACGTGATCACCGAGACGCCCTCGTCCTCGACCACGCCGTAGTTGCTGGTGACACCGAGTTGGCTGACCTGGACCGTGTACTCATCACCGATCATCTGAACGGAGCCCTGCGGCTCGACGGCCCAGCCGTTGCTCTCCAAGTCGGTGCTGATCATGGCGGCTGTGTCCTCGGCGTTGTCTGCGGGCAGTCCCACGGGGTTGTGGAACTGGTAGCCGGCGGTCACCAGGCCCAAGAACGCCGCACCGTCGTAATTGTTCCAAGCGTCGCCGTATTCCTCGACGACCTGGGCGACGTCATCAGACAGTGCGTTCTCCTCGGGAGCCAGCATCACGTAGGCCAGCCACCCGGCCAGGCCCAACGTGATCACGGTCAGGACCACCACCGCGATCGTCAGCCCGCGGTTCCTGCGCTGAGTTGATTCGAGTGACCCCACGCTCTCAGGGGCGTGCTCCACACTCATGACGACCCACCCTTCCGGGCCGAGGCCTCTCCCGGCCCACACCAGCCACGCTACGTTCGGTCAACGGCTGGAGCCAGAGGCTTTCGTCCCCGCTCTGGTAGCCGTGGAAGGCGTGGGAGGGGTTCGAGCTGGCAAGGTCCCGGTTGGCACACTTAGGTCCAATCCGTCGCGTCGGACTCAGTCGGCTTGGGAAAACGCCCAGAAGAGCAAGGCCGCAAACATTGCCAGAAACATGGCCGCGAGCAGAACGATCATGCCGGCTGCCAAGCCGGTGACCAAGAAGCAGCCCTTGACGTCGTCCTTGTCGAAAGTGCCGTGTCCACTCTCGCTCATGTTGCTCCCCGCCCCCAGAGGCGTCGGCCATGGCTCGACGTCGGCGGTCCAGTGCGCCCCGTCCCACCGCCTGATCGAGGACTTCCTGACCGGGTCCGCGTACCAGCCAGGCGGAGAGCCCGGACCCGCGTGCTCACCGGGATGCCGGTCGGCGGTCTCGCCTGTCATGTCGACCCCCCATCACCAGTTGTGACGCTACTCCGACCCACCCACCGAATCGCGGTCTAGGAGGGAGTCGGTGTCCCGCCCTAGCAAGTCCGGGCTTGGCAGTCCTAAGGTCTGGTTGATGTCAGTCGGCGCCTCTCATCCTCCGCTGGCCGACCAGTTCACGAACGCCCAAACGGAGTACAGTCCCAGGCCCCCGATCAATAGCAGACCGACAATCCGGCTTGCGGTTGAGTACCGGAGGCATGCTCCACACGTCTGGGGACTGCCGTTGATGCGGTGCATGGCGCGGCGCATGGTGACGATGGGCAGACCGTCATCGGGGATGGTGAGGTCGGCTCGGGTGAGGGCGGTGAGTTCGCCGAACCTCAGGCCGCCGTGGGCGGCGAGGAGGACCATCGCCCGGTAGCGGTCGGGGACCTCGTCGGCCAGGGCATGGATCTGGGTCAGGGTGGGGGCGGTGCGTTCGGGTCGCCGAGGGTGGGCAGGCTGTGGCGATCGAGCAGCAGGGAGACGCATAGGGCGGCGGTGCGGGGTTTGAGGTCGCTGCGCCCGGCCAGCCAGTTCGCGGGGTAGTCCCGCAGCAGCGGGGCTCCGACGTCGGGGGCCTTCCCCCGGAAGTTCCCGGAGGGCAGTTCTGGCCGGCGTTTGAGCAGGTCAGGGGCTGTCTTCCAGTGGAGTGGAGCGGGTGACCGGGATCGAACCGGCATGGCCAGCTTGGAAGGCTGGGGCTCTACCATTGAGCTACACCCGCGTGATCCCCGTTGGACCCATGGTGTGGACCGAAGGCCCGTGGAGGACTACGGGGGACAGGGTACCCCCAGATGTGGACTAGACTGCATCGGCAGCCACGGGGCGTAGCGTAGTGGCTAGCGCGCCTGCTTTGGGGGCAGGAGATCGGGAGTTCGAGTCTCCCCGCCCCGACCGTGTGACCGTCCCATCCCTCTGATTGCCTAGGAGTGCGCCGCTGTGAAGAGCGACGTCGAGACCCTCTCGCCCACCCGCGTCAAGCTGACCGTGGACATGCCCTTCGAGGAGCTTGCCCCGCAGCTGGACGCTGCCTACAAGCGCATCGCCTCGCAGGTGACCGTCCCCGGATTCCGCAAGGGCAAGGTCCCCTCCCGGGTGATCGATCAGCGCTTCGGCCGGGGCCTGGTGCTCGAGGAGGCCGTCAATGAGGCCGTCCCGGCGGCCTTCGACAAGGCCGTCGCGGAGAACAACCTCAAGCCCCTGGGCACCCCGGAGTTCGACGTCAAGGAGCTCAACGACGGCGAGAACCTGGCGTTCACCGTCGAGGTGGACGTGCGTCCTGAGTTCGACCTGCCCGACCTCGAGAACATCACGGTCGAGGTCGATTCGGCTGAGCCGAGCGATGAGGAGGTCGCCGAGCAGGTCGACGCCCTTCGTGCCCGCTTCGCGACCCTGACCGATGTTGAGCGCGCGGCCCAGGACGGCGACGTCCTGCTGGTCGACCTCGCCGGATCCTGTGAGGGCGAGGAGGTCGAGGACCTCAACGCCTCAGCGCTCAGCTTCGAGGTGGGTGGCAAGGAGGAGCCGCTGCCCGGCTTCGACGAGGCGGTGCGCGGTGCCGTGGCCGACGAGGTCCGCACGTTCTCGTTCCCGGCCGAGGCCGGCCAGTACGAGGGCAAGGACATCGACGTCACAGTGACGGTCACCACGGTGCGCGAGCGCGAGCTGCCCGCGGCCGATGACGACTTCGCGCTGATGGCCAGCGAGTTCGACACCATGGACGAGCTGACCGAGGACGTGCGCAACCGCACCATCCGGATGAAGCGCGTCGAGCAGGGCGTCCAGGCCCGCACGAAGCTGCACGATCAGCTCGTGGAGTCGGTGGACTTCCCGCTGCCCGAGTCGCTGCTCGCCCGCGAGCTCGAGGAGCACTTCCACGACGGCCACGGCGACGACGATCACAAGGCCGAGTTCGAGTCCGAGGCCCGCGGCCGGATCAAGAGCGCGATCCTGCTGGACCGCATCGCTGAGGAGAACGAGCTCACGGTGGCCCAGGAGGAGCTGTCCGCCTGGCTCATGCAGCAGGCGCCGCGCTACGGGATGACCCCCGACCAGTTCGCCAACGAGCTGGTGCAGGCCGGTCAGGTCCAGATGGCCGTGACCGAGGTGCGCCGCGCCAAGTCGCTGGCGTTCGTGATGGAGAAGGCGAAGATCGTCGACCCCGCGGGCGTTGAGGTGGACCTGGAGGCGCTCAATGCCGACCTCGCTGCGGCCATGGCGGCCGGTGGCCTGGAGGGCCTGGGCGGCTGACGCCGCAAACGACGCAACAGTTCGACCGCGACCCCCTCTCCCCGCACCCGCGGGGCAGGGGGTCGCGTCACGCCCTCCCCGTGGCCCCGCGTCGCGCCCGGCCACTGGCCCCGCGTCGGGCCCGATGGTGTCGACGCCCACGCGGCCGGCGCCCAGGTGGCTCTCCGTTGGTGCTTCGATTCGGGCGCGCTGCTTCCGGCTGAACGGGAGCACGAACCGGCAACCGAAGCACGAGTCGTCGTGGGGCGTGGGGGGTGGGCGTGGGGGTCCCCAC